>NZ_JAJCYB010000016.1 GCF_029263155.1 Pseudonocardia sp. | reverse complement strand
TTCGACGGCCGCCTCGCCGCTGGCCGGAAGTAGATCCACACAACCCAGTTACACCGAATAGTTGACAGACCCCAGCCGCCGGGGGACCACGTCATGAGACAGGGCATTCAGACAGTTCCAATATCCGACGTCGCCAGAGCGAGCCGGGGTGACGGCGCGTGCTGTCGCGGACGGGTGGAGCGGGGCAGCGGTCGGAGCCCAGTCGCTGGCCCCGGCGGTGGCGGCGCGTCGGCCGCTCCTGATCGGGCCCACCACAGTCGGGGCGATGATCCGGTTCGCCGGGCTGCCGGACGCGACCTGGGCGTTCATGCCGTCCCGTGCGGGCGGGGCGGTCCCAGCGACGCTGCGGATCGAGATCGGTCCGGTCACGTGGGAGGTGTGCGACGCGACCGCCTACACCTCGATGCTGCGCGCGTGGCGCCAGGCGGCCCGGTTGCTAGGGGAGAACCCCACCGAGGACGAGTGAAGCGCGGGGTTGGGGATAACTCGGGGCGGCCGCCGACGCTGCCGCCCCGAACCCGTGATCCTGCGCGGATGGACATCACCTGGACTGTCGGCGTGCTCACTACCGGGGTGGAGAACGTGCAGCCCCTGGCCGGCGGGATTGAGGCGACGCAGGCAGAGGCGATCGAAGCGGCATCCGACGCTCTCGTCGTCGCGGCGATGGGTCGCGGCCGCCAGGAGTACCGGGTCTGCGTGGCCGACACTCTGATCGGCGTCGTTCCGGGCCTGACCGAGCAGGGCGACGTGGACCTGTTCGGCCTCGCTGAGACCCTGCCCCGAATCACAAGCAACGATCGATAGGCGCGCCCGCGGCGCCGGCATGGTCGAGGCTATGTGGGCGGCTGCATCTCGACTCGAACCGCGTCGGCGAGGTGGCGGACGGCTCGACGGATCCCGATGGGTACGTCGCGGCCGGCATTGAGCTCGATCGCGGTGCAGCGCAGGATCTCGCCGAGCCGGCTGGCGATGACCGGCGCGTCTTGTGAGCCACGAAAGTATCAGATCGAGCATCGTGCTGCTGCGATAGTTTCACCCTAGGTGTTACTATCGTAGTATGTCAGCAGTGAGTACGGAGATAGTGCTCTCTGACCTGGGCGCAGGGCAGTGGGGTCTCGTCACCGCGCCGCAGGCGCGTGCGGCCGGCCTGAGCCGCGTTCAGCTATCGCGGATGTGCAGCGCGGGGCTGCTTGTCCGGCTTGCTCACGGAGTATATGCGCTGCGTGGCGCGATGGGCGCCGAGAGTATCGAGCTCTACGCGGCTTGGCTCGCCCTCGATCCTGCACGGCTTGCGGTCAATCGGCTCAGCGACGGCCCGGATGGTCCGGTGGTGTCTCACGCTTCCGCCGCTGCCTTCTTCGGCTTCGGCGACCTCGATTCTGATCGGCACGAGTTTACGGTCCCGGCTCGCAAGCAAACTCGTCGGCCAGATCTGCGGCTTCATCGAGGGGCGCTGTCCAGCGATGACGTTGTCGTTCACCGGGGCCTGCCGGTTACCACCCCGGCTCGCACTGTCGTGGACCTGCTCACCGATGGTCACGACGGCGGGCACGTCGCAGGGGTACTAGCTGGCGCCATCCGCGCTCGGCAGCTCAATGTCGATGAGCTTCGGGGTCAACTCGCACCATTCGCCGTGCGATTCGGTTTTCGCCGACACGACGGAGAGGCGCTGCTGCAGCACCTGCTTGAGCTTGGAGGGGTGGCCGAGCAGGTCGACGCAGACGCTCTCGCCGAGGCAGCCCGCGCGGCAACTATGTCCATGCCTGCGGTCCTCGCTGCCGCGGAGATCGCTCGATCGACGCTGGAAGAGCATGTGGCACCCCTGCGGGCGATTCAAGACGCGGCGGCGCCCTCGCGGGCGATGCTAGAAGCACTCAGCGCACAGCTGGCGCCGTCGCGGGCGATGCTAGAAGCGCTCAGCGCACAGCTGGCGCCGTCGCGGGCGATGCTGGACGCGCTCGACGCGCAGGCGGCGCCGTTCCGTGCGATCCAGGAGGCGACAGCGCCGTCGCGGGCGATGCTGGAAAGGCTTAACGCACAGCTGGCGCCGTCGCGGGAGATGCTGGACGCGCTCGACGCGCAGATGGCGCCCTTCCGGGCGGTGCAGGCGGATATGGAGCGCATCAAGGCCGTCATCGACCTGGCTGGAGTCCGGCCTCGGTCGTCGCGTCGTGCGCTGCGTCCGGAGCCACTGGAACTGTCCGCGGCTTGCAGTGGCAGTGGACCCGATGAGACACCACAGACACTGCGGGACGCTCAGGACCAACCCGAGGACGATCACTAGCCTGTACCGATGGCGACTCACCCGAGCGGGTACGACACCGCGGTAGCTATGTGGGCCGCGGTTCAGGCCAGGAGCAGGAGCGTCGCCAAAACGACGGGCACGACGCCGCAGAAGCTGCAGCGGCAGTTCGTATACGACCGTTTCCTCGCACGACTGTTTACCAGTGCGCCCGAGGGAAATTGGGTCCTTAAGGGTGGCACCGCTCTACTCGCCCGAGTCCGCTCAGCCCGCCACAGCCGAGATATCGACCTCTACCACCGCGACGGCACGCTCGACGCTGCCATCGCCGAGCTGCGGGTCGCCGCCGCGATCGGCCTCGACGATCATTTCCGGTTTGAGTTCGGGCCCGGAGTCCCAACCCGTACCACGGAACGTCCGGGTCAACCAGGAAGTGAACTAGCAACAGTCAAGATCGATGCATACGCAGGCGTGCGTCTTGTCGTCCCGTTCAGCGTGGACGTCGTCATCGGCAGCATCATCACATCGGATCCCGAGCGGCTCCACCCTACGCCGGCAATCTCGCTGAGTGGGCAGATGACCGGGCCGCCTTACCTGCTGTATCCCGTGGCCGATCACATCGCGGACAAGGTCTGCGCGACCTTCGAGCGTTATGGCACCGCGCAGATGCCGTCGAGCAGAGTGCGGGACCTGGTCGATCTTGTCGTGTTTGCGCGGACTCAGCGCGTCGACGCCGATGCTCTCGGCAGAGCGATAGACGCTGAGCGGGATCACCGTGGACTGGGCCCCATCACCGAATGGGCCTGTCCGGAACGGTGGGCCGCCGAATACGCCACAGTGGCCCGCGACGTCGCAGAGTGCGTCGAGCACCCCACCTTCGACGTTGCGTCCGTCTTCGTCGGCAAGTTCCTGAACCCCGTCCTCGGCGGCGGACTCACCGGCGTGACTTGGGACCCGGCTCGGGGTTGTTGGGCCACCTCTGCGGCTACGGGTAGCTAGCGCCATCCGCTCGGCCGGCGCAGCTCCCAGCGCAGACGTTGACTCGCCAGTGGAGGAACTGCGAAGCGGTGGAGCGGCCCGCGGTCCGAGCTGCCGGACCTGGCTGCGCCAGCCAGGCTTTCTCCATCTCGTATACGACGCGTGACCGCGTGCGGCATTGCGGTCACGCCGCTCCGCGGTCCGCTGGCTCAGTGGACGCCGCGGCTCTCCCACGCGCCGAAGGTCTGGCCGTCGCCGGAGATCCAGTCGGTGCGCCCGTTGCACGACGAGCGTCCCTGGATGACCGAGCCGGCCGCCGAAGGCGAGGTGAAGACGATGTCCCGGGCGACGTGGCCGACGTGGTCGGTGATGACGATCGCCCCATCGGCGAGCAGGCGTTGATACTCGGCGAGCCGGGCCGCGTGCTGCTTCGCCGTACTGGGCGAATGCTTCGGGTTGGCCGGCGGGAACCCCGCGACGACCGCCGAGCCCGCCAGCACAGTGAACTCGCCGTCGATCTGCTGGGCACGGGCGTCGACTCCGGACTTGATGTTGACCAGCCGGAAGATCGGCGACTCCTGGGACTCGGCGGGCACTTTCGGCGACGGCTTGACGCGGATCGCGTTGATCCCGAGCACCGGCAGCACGATCTGCAGCTGGATCACGAACTCGTCCATGTCGGAGACGTCGGCCTCGGGCAGCTTGGGCACCTCGGGTGCCGTGCCGTTCTCGAGGTGCACGCGCCCGGCCTGCTTCGCCAAGGCGATCAACCTCGACTCCAGGTAGCGGCCGTGCGCCTTCGTGATGTTCGCGTCCTTCGAGGTGACGACGACGACCTTGTCCCAGAAGTCCTTGCCCGCCAGATGCTGCTTGAGGCGGGTGCCGACGACATCGGCTTCGCCGATGTAGCAGCGGGTCTCGCTCAGCTCGTCGTCGCCGAGCAGGAAGTAGACGCCCGTACGCTCCGCTTCATCCCTCGACAGCAGCTTGCCGAGGTCGGAGCGCGACGCGGTCACGACGTGCCCGGTCCAGTTCGGGATCTCGGCGGTGGTCAGGCCGCCGGGTGTGCCGTCGACGAGGAACAGCTTGATCTGCTTGCCGCTCATACGCTCGCTGACTCCCGCCGATCCGATCCCTTCCCGACAGGGCCACCTTGCCCGAGAAGGCCACGGCGAGGAACCGACCACGCCGCGCGACCACGGCTGTCGATCTCGATCCACGAACTATTGCCCGGGGGTGCCGCCTGCGCCGTGTCGACGCGTCGGTGCGCGGCACGAGCGATCGTGTCGATTTCAGTCCGGCTGGGATGCTCCTATGGATGTCAAGCTGCGGATGAAGGTCGTTCCTGTTGAGCGACGGGTGTTCTGCCTCCCTCCCGGGTAGATCGTCTTCCGCCGCTGGTCGGTGTCAACGTCGTTCGTCCTCGCTGCGCTGCGGGCGCTCCACGTGGACTCCTCCTACGCGGCGGAAGGTACGGCCGGGGTGGAGGAAGGGCGGGGGCTGAGCAGGGCGGTGTAGACCTCGCGGGCGATGTAGCGTTTGAGGCAGCGGATGATCTCTTTCTTGCTCATGCCCTCGGCGGTGCGTTTCTCGGCGTAGGCGCGGGTGCGGGGGTCCCAGCGCAGCCGGCACAGCACGATCCGGTGCAGTGCGCAGTTGGCGTGGCGGTCCCCGCCGCGGTTGAGCCGGTGGCGGTGGGTGCGCCCGGAGGACGCCGGTAGCGGGGCGGCTCCGCAGAGCATCGCGAACGCGGCATCCGAGCGCAGCCGTTGCGGGTTCTCGCCCGCGGTGACCAGCAGCTGCCCGGCGACGTCGGGGCCGACGCCGAGCAGCGCGCACAGGGTGGGGTTGATCGCCTCGGTGAGCGGGGCGATCAGGGCGTCGAGCTCGTCGATCTCGACGGTGAGCTGCTGGTGGCGCCGGGCGAGGGACCGCAACGCGATCACCGTGGCGATGCCCGGGTCACCGGCGATGTCCCGGTCGGGTCGGCGGGCGGCGCAGACCGCGATGAGTTGGCGGTTGCTGAGCTCGCGCAGCGCGCTGCGCAGGGTGTCCGGGGCGGTCACGACCAGCGCTTTCATCCGCCGCTGGGCATCCGCGCGCCCGGCGATCGCGCTGCGCCGCGCCACCCGCAGCGCGCGCAGCGCCTCGACCTGGCCGCCGCGGTGCTTCGGGACACCGGTGCGCCGCCCGGCCAGCGCGGCGCGGGCGGCGGCCTCGGCGTCGACCGGGTCGGACTTGCCCTGCCAGCGCCGCGCTTTGCGGTCCGGGCGGTCGATCTCCACCATCACCACCCCGGCCAGATGCAGGTGCAGCGCGAGCCCGGCACCGTAGACGCCGGTGCCCTCGATCCCGACCAGCACCAGCGAGCCGAAGCCGCGCAACCAGGCCAGCAACGCGGCGTAGCCGGCCGGGGTGGTCGGGAACTGCGCGGTCCCCAGCGTTCGTCCGGCGGCGTCGAGCGCGGCGGCGGTGTGGGTGTCCTTGTGCGTATCCACCCCGCCGGTCACTTCGACGGTCGACTGTGGGACGGGTTCGGGCTGTGTCATCGTGGGCATGGCTGTCCTGTTTCCTTCGACCGGGCAGGGCAGCACGCACCAGCCGGGCGAGCGGACAAGACAGTGATGGGTGCCTGGTGGCACAGGCTCCTATGAGGTCACACCGCGCGTCTGGTGAGTGCAGAACGAGCCCCGCAGCGGACCGACCGACAGATCCCGTTAAAGGCACGCAGCCAGTCAGACGTTGGGTCAGGACGACCGCTGCGGGGCTCCCCTACATACTCACTGCCAGTCGTGCACCCGTCCCGCGGTGTGCGGCTGCGGCACGGTGCGGTAGCCGTAGTCCACGTCGGTGCCCCACAGCGTCGGCCACAGGGTGGGGTCGTGCACGGCGTGGATCTCCTCGTGCGCGCCGCCTGCCTCCAGCACCAGCACGGTGCCGGCGCCTGCGTCGTGCAGGCGACGGGCGAGCACGCTGCCGGCCGAGCCGGAGCCGACGACGATGAAGTCGGGGGTGGTCATGGTTGCTCCGATCAGGCGGCGGGGGCGGCGGACGCGGTGGTGGGGGTCTCGGTGGTGCGCATCCGGGGCAGCCCCCACGACTCGCCCGCGACGACGTACCAGAGGCCGATGATGATCAGCCAGTCGATCGCGATGAGCGCGCTGCCGTTGACGGTGGCGCCGGGCGCGGCGGCCGGCTCGTGGAAGACCGCGCCGGCGAGCACCCAGTAGTACAGCGCGAACGTGGCGACGGCGAGGACGAGCGTGATCGCGGTGCGGGCGGCCATCGCGCCGAGGCCGGGACCGTCGGGCTTGTTGCCGAACGCGTTGGGCCACATGACCAGCCAGAACACCCAGCAGACCCCGACCTGCGCGGCGAAGATCGGCAACTGCTCGCCGATCGCGGCCACGTTCGCCGGGCCGAGGATCAGCGCGGCGATGCCGCCCAGCCCGAAGTAGAAGACCGTGCCCAGCGCCAGGTTCCCGACGACCGAGGCGAGCACGACGCGACCGGGGCTACCGGCCAGGCGCCACGGCCAGTTGCCCAGCAGGGCGCCGGTGAGGATCGAGGAGACCACGAAGCAGTAGAAGAAGCCGATCTGGGTGAACACGCCGAGGACCGTGGTGCCGGGCGTGGCCCAGTCGACCAGGGGCGGCATCGCGAAGATCGCGTAGAGGACCAGGACGGGCACCGCGAGACCGGCCAGCGACGCGATGCCCAACCACGGCTGGGTCAGCCCGCGGGCCGGCCAGGGCCAGTGACCCCAGTTCACCGCCGACATCGTGTACAGCACGAAGCTGTAGAGCACGATCAGCGAGCCCAGCACGTATCCCAGGCCGTCGGGGCGCGAGCCCGCGAAGTTGGCGTCCACCGCACCCCACCCGGCGGCGAGCAGCCAGGTGATGAGGGCCGCGAGCCCGCCGGTCGCGACGGCGACGGCCAGGCCACGCCACGGCTGGGCGAGCCTGGCGAACGGTGAGAGCTCCAGGGTGAACCCGGCCCAGACGAACGCGATGATCGTCCAGAACATCCACGCCGTGAGCGGCTGGGGGTAGGTGCTCAGCGCGCTCCACTGCGGGTCGAGGAACAGGTACCAGGTCGCCAGGCTCAGCACGACGACCACCGCGAGGTTGGCCAGGCCGAAGGCGTACCAGGGCAGGGTCCGGGTCGGTCGCGTGGACACGTCCGGATCGGGGTGCAGGGTCGTCGTCATCGAGGGCCGCCGATCGCGTCAGGAGGTTGCCGAGGACAGGGCGCCGCCGCGAGAGGTGAGCGGTACCACAACGGCAATGCACGTTACGGCTTTAAATGCCTGACGTCAATCGATGATGCATCATCCGGCGGCGGGATCGGCCCCGTCGACACACCGACCTGCGCGTCCTGCGCCTGGGCCAGGTGGACCTCGTTCGGGCGCCGGGCGCCGGCTCCGTGATGGGGCCGACACCCGGCTCCGCACACACGACTCACCGGCCGCCCGAGGCCGGGCGGCCGGTGAGTTCGCTGTCCCGAAGCGGTCAGTCGCGCCGGTCCGACGGGGGCTCGTCGACGATCCCCTCCTCGGCGGCGGCCTCCTCGAGGTGCCCCTCGGCGTGCGCCGCGACGAGCTTGCTCCGGCCGGGGTAGCGGACCTCCTCGACCAGCTCCTGCATCGCCACGGACGGCTTGGGGGTGAACTGCGAGACCACGATCGTGACCACGAAGTTGATCAGCATGCCCACCGTGCCGAAGCCGGTCTCCGGGATGCCGAAGATCCCGTCGCCGTCGCCGTAGATGTCGATGGTCCACACCATGTAGGCCATCGTGGTGCCCAGGCCGGCCACCAGGCCGGCCGTGGCCCCCATCGCCGTCGTCTTCTTCCAGAAGATCCCCAGTACCAGGATCGGGAAGAAGCTCGCGCACGCCAGGCCGAAGGCCAGAGCCACCACCTGGGCGACGAACCCGGGCGGGTTGATGCCGAGGTAGCCGGCCACGAAGATCGCCGCGGCCATCGCGATCCGCCCGACGAGCAGCTGGCGCGCCTCCGTGGCCCGCGGGTTGATGCGCTTGTAGTACAGGTCGTTGGCCACCGAGGAGGAGATGACCAGCAGCAGACCGGAGGCCGTGGAGAGCGCCGCGGCCAGGCCACCGGCGGCGACCAGACCGATCACCGGGGCCGGGAGCCCGGCGATCTCCGGCGCCGCGAGCACCATGATGTCGTTGTTGACGACCAGCTCGCCGGTGTCGGGGCCGTAGTCGATGACCCCGTTGCCGTTCGCGTCGTCGACCGTGATGAGACCGACGTCGCGCCAGGAGTTGAACCAGTCCGGGGTGGCGTCGGTCCCGGTTCCGGCGATCTGGTTGATGAAGTTGAACTTGCTGAACGCGCCGATGGCCGGGGCCGAGGTGTAGAGCAGCGCGATGAAGAACAGCGCCCACAGCGCCGAGTAGCGGGCGGCGCGCACGCTCTTGGCGGTGTAGAAGCGCACGATCACGTGCGGGAGCCCGGCCGTGCCGAACATCAGGGCCGCGGTGATCAGGACCATGTTGAGCATGCTGGTCTGGGTGAACGCCTCGGTGTACGCCTCGAACCCGAGGTCGCGCTGCAGCCCGTCGAGCTCGGCGAGGATCTGACCGAACCCGATCTGCGGCACCGGGAGCCCGGAGAGCTGGACGGAGATCGCGACGGCGGGGATGAGGTAGGCGACGATCAGCACGCTGTACTGCGCCACCTGGGTCCAGGTGATGCCCTTCATGCCGCCGAGCACGGCGTAGAAGAACACGATGACCATTCCGATGATCACGCCCGTGACCGTGCCGACCCCGAGGAAACGCTGGAACACCAGGCCGACACCGGCCATCTGTCCGGCGACGTAGACGAACGAGACGACGATGGCCGCGACGACCGCGACCAGCCGGGCCGACTCGGAGTACCGGTCGCCGACGAAGTCGGGGATCGTGTACTTGCCGAACTTGCGCAGGTAGGGCGCCAGCAGCAGGGCCAGCAGCACATAGCCGCCGGTCCAGCCCATGAGGTAGACCGATCCGGCGTAGCCGTTGCTGGAGAAGGCGACGATGCCGGCCAGGGAGATGAACGAGGCGGCGCTCATCCAGTCGGCCGCGATCGCCGCCCCGTTGGCCGGCGCGGGGATGCCGCCGCTGGCGACGTAGAACCCGGCGGTGCTCGACACCCGGCTCGCGTAGGCGATGTAGATGTAGACGCCGAAGGTGAGGACGACGAAGACGAGGGTCCAGAGCTGGATCTGGCTCATGAGTGGTGGACCTCCTCCTCGTACTCGTCGATCCCGTACTCGGCGTCGAGCTTGTCCATGCGCCAGACGTAGACGGCGATGAGGGCCAGGAAGACCAGGATGGAGCCCTGCTGGGCGAACCAGAAGCCGAGCGGGAACCCGAGGATCACGATCTGGTTGAGCGGCTCGACGAACACGATGCCCGCGCCGAACGACACGAGCGCCCAGATCACGAGGAGAATGCCCATCAGGCGCAGATTGCGGCGCCAATACTCACTTCGTTGTGCTGTGTCCACACTCTCCTCCAGAGGTCCACCGGCAGGATGACCAAGTTCACACGACGGCAAGAGGCAAACAGATGGCGTGATCAGCGTCAAGACGATCAAGAGGACGCCGGGCAACAATCCGGACACGGACGGACGGACCATGGACGGCGCGCCCATCCGCCATCTACGTTGGCCGAATGGTCCAGGCGAGCCCCCAGCAGGCAGGCGGGAGAGCCCGCCGCCACCCCGCGAGCCGGCGCCTGCTCCTCGCGGCGCTGCTGATCCTCGTCGGGGCGTTCCTGCCGTGGCTGGCCACGGGTGCGGGCAACGTGTCGGGTGTGCGCGGAGCGGGACTGTGGACGATGTACGCGGCGGTGCTCGGCCTGGCCGGGGCCGCCGTCCGGTCCCCCCGCCTCGCTGCGCTCCACGCGGCGGTGCTGGCCGTCGTCGCGCTCGCCCTCCCGCTCTGGCAGGTCGTGCACCTCGTCGGCCTGGTCGGTTTCGCGGGCTGGGTCCCCGGCCCCGGCCTCGTCATGACCGTCGGCGGCGGCGTCCTCGCCGGCAGCGTCGCCCTCACCCTGTATCGCGCTTCCCCGGCCCCGACCTGAGATGCGTGAGCGCGATGCGGGAGTTCCGGTTCGACGGTCGTGACGGCGAGTCGGTCGCGGGGTACCGGTGGGAGCCCGGCGGCGCGCCACGCGGCGTCGTGCAGCTGACCCACGGTGTGGGCGAGCACCTGCGCCGCTACGACCACCTCGCGCAGACCCTCACCGCGGCCGGGTACGTCGTCCTCGGCCACGACAGCCGCGGCCACGGCGCGACCATCGCACCCGGCGCGACGCCCGGCGTCATCGGCGCCGACGGCTGGCGCCGCACCGTCGAGGACCTCGGCGTGCTGGGCGCCCACGCCCGGGAGGAGTTCCCCGGGCTGTCGCTGGCCCTGCTCGGCCACAGCATGGGGTCGTTCGCCACCCAGCAGTTCCTGCTCGACCACAGCGACCGGATCGACGCGGTCGCGCTGTCCGGTACCGCCGCGATCGACCTGCTCGAACCCGCCCTCGACCTCGACGCCGGCCTCGACCTCTCGTCGTTCAACGCACCGTACGAACCCGGCCGCACCGGCTACGAATGGCTCTCCCGCGACGAGGCCCAGGTCGACCGCTACGTCGCGGACCCGCTCTGCGGCTTCGGCTACGACGTCGAGGGCCTCAAGGCGGTGTTCGCCGGAGCCCGCGACGCGGCCGATCCCGCGCGCGTCGCCGGCATCCGCTCCGACCTGCCGATCCTCGTCACCGTCGGCGACGCCGACCCGGTCAACGGACAGCTCGCGCTCGTCCACGCCCTCGTCGACCGCTACCGCAGCGCCGGGATCACCGACGTCGAGCTGCGCGCCTACCCCGAGGCACGCCACGAGGTCTTCAACGAGACCAACCGCGACGAGGTCGAGGCCGACCTGCTGACCTGGCTGGACCGGGTGCTGGCGACCCGCGGGTAGGGCTGCGGTCGATCCCTCCACCCAGGGCCCGTCGGCGCGGGACGCTCAGGCAGGCGGCGCCAGCTCGTGCCGCTCCCCCAACCAGCCGACGATCTCGGCGCCGGCGAGGTCGTTGCCGGTCGGCTCCCCCTGCGCGACGGCGCCACCGAAGTGCAGGCCGCGGATGGCCCGGTGCGTCAGGTCGGCCGCGCCCAGCGCCCCGACCATCCGTGCCGTGTCGGCGGGGAAGGCGGCCTGGTCGCCGGTGAGTTCCAGGAACAGGGTCGGCACGGCCACGCCCGGGGCACAGCGGACGAAGTCGGCGTTCGAGCTCAGGCCCGACCACGTCGAGAGCCACGCCTCCGGGGTGGTGAGCCGCCCGAACCCGACCTGGCCGTAGTCGATCAGATCGGGGCGGCGGCCGAACAGGGAACCGTAGGGCCGCTCGCTCGGGTCGATCGAGAGGTCGACGGTGCGCGGGTCCGCGTCGGTGCGGAACACCGTGAGGATCCGCGGGGCGATCGCGCGGCGGCGGTCGGCCGCGGCACCCGTCCGCCGGTACGCGGCCCTGGCCTCGGCCGCGCGGGCCAGGTGCTCGCGGGCGACGGCGTCGATCCGGGCGACCCGATCGTGCTGGGCGGCCCGGTAGCGCGCGAGGAAGTCGGCCGCGTAGGACGAGCTCTGCGGCGCCTCGGCGAACCCGTTCCCCGGGTCGAACGGGTCGAGGTCGGGCACCACCGACAGCGGGTCGGATTCGTCGGCGACCGACGGGTCGATGCAGCCCAGCAGCAGCCGCCCCTGCCCCGGGTGCGGGGCGAGGAACACCGCGCCGTCCGCCACGGGCAGCTCCGCCTCGGCGAGACCGGTGGGCCGCCCGCCCGGGGTGGTCGCGATCCGGTCGGCGGGGCCCAGCGCCGCCTGCTCGAGGTAGAACGCATAGAGCGGCCCGCCCCCGGAGTGCCCCAGCGTCACGACCGAGGCGAAACCCCGCTCGCGCACGAACACCATCCCCGCCGCGACGTCGAGCAGGGCCCGCTCGTGCACCAGCGAGAGGTCGTTGTTGACCGAGCGGGTGTGCTGGGTCCACACCGCGGCGCCGGCGCCGAGCAGCACCGGCACCAGCGGGTGGTGGGTCAGGTCCTGACGCGGATGCATCAGGCAGACGACGGCGGTCGCGCCGGGCACCGTGGCGAGCACCCCCCGGACCGTCGCCCCGTCGGCCGCGGTGAGCTCGTGCACCGACGTCACGGCCGCCTCCGGGCGGGCACCGGCCGCGAGGTACCGCCCCGCACCCAACCGCTCGGCGGTACTCATCGCGCCTCCGCGGGACCGAGCACGTCGGCGGTGCTCATCGCGCCTCCGCGGGACCGAGCACGTCGGCGGTGCTCACTCCGCAGGCTCCACCCGCAGCGCGTCCTTGTCGTGCTGGACGATCCGGCTGTCCCGCGCCACCCCGGCGACGCAGCTGTACCAGACCGCGTGCCGGCAGCCGGTGGCCCGGCGGTCGACGGCGATCGGCCCGTCGGCGGTGATCTCGAAGTACGGCCCGATCCGCCCGACCGTGACCGCCGGGTCCTGCGCCGCCACCTTCGCCACCGGCGTGTTCTCCGGGACGTCGAGGACGTAGAGCGCGGTCATCGCCCACCCGCCGCCGCGAGCTCCCAGGCCGCGGCCCGCTCCACGATCAGCTCGGCCTTGCGCGCCAGCAACTTCTGGAACGTCGGGTCCGCCCCGCCGACGACGTCGAGCAGCGCGTCGATGGTCAGGTTCGCGTCCAGGTCCTCCTGCGGCGTGACCGGGCGCAGCGCGCGCGTGAGCTCGACCATGTAGCCGTTCGGGTCGTGGGTGTAGATCGACTCGATCGTCTCGTGCGTGATCTGCATCTCCACCGGCCACGCGCTGGCGTCGAGCCGGCGTCGGTACTCCAGCAGGTCGTCCTCGTTCGCCACGTGGATGGCCAGGTGCCGGGACCGGACGAAGAACTCCGGAACGTCCGGACCGAACCCGGCGTAGACGTCACCGCGACCGTGCCGGGGGTGCACCGCGTCGAGGCCGAAGTAGTAGAAGAACGCGATCCGGTCGCCGCGGCCGATGTCGAAGAAGAAGTGCACGAAGTCGGGGTGGTCCTCGGGCCCCCATCCGGCGGCGCAGATCGAGTGCACCACCGGGAAGCCGAGCACGTCGCGGTAGAAGCGGACGGTGCCTGCCGGGTCGAAGGTCGGGAACGCCGCGTGGTCGACGCCCTGGACACGATGGTCGAGCACGGGGTGGTCGGGCACGGGGTGGTCGAACTCCGTCATGGCCTCGACGCTACGCCAGCTTCGACGTTTGCGTCAACAGTTTGACGACAGCGAAAAATGGCTCGCCCGCGCATAGGGTTTTCGCCCGATGTAGGACTCCACCCGCGGGTGCAGGCTGGGCGCTCCCGAGCCCGAAGGAGTGCGCGATGACCGATTCGACCCCCGTCCTGGAGCACGCCGTCTCGCCGGACGGGACCCCGATCGGCTACCGGCGCAGCGGTCGGGGCCCGGCGCTGCTGCTGGTGCACGGCACCACCGCCGACGCGTCCCGCTGGGAGACCGTGCGGCCGCTGCTGGACCCGCACGTCACCGTCCACGCCATGGACCGGCGGGGACGCGGGGCGAGCGGTGACGCGCCCGGCTACTCGCTCGCGGCCGAGGCCGCCGACGTCGCCACCGTGGTGGACGCCATCGCGGCCGCCACCGGTCGACCGGTCGACGTGCTCGCCCACTCCTACGGCGCGCTGTGCGCGCTCGAGGCGACGGCATCGACCACCGCCGTGCGCAGGCTGGTGCTCTACGATCCCCCGATCGGGTCGGTGACGCCACCGGGATTCGCCGACCGCGTCGACGCGCTGGTCGAGCAGGGCCGCCCCGAGGACGCCGTCCGGACGGTGTTCGCGCTGATCGGGATGTCCCCGGAGCAGGTGGGGCTCGCCGAGTCGCAGCCGTCGTGGACGGGGCGGGTGGCCGCCGCGCACACGATCGGTCGCGAGACCCGGGAGGAGGAGGCCTACCGGTTCGACCCGCTGCGGTTCGCCACGTTCACCGTGCCGACCCTGCTGCTCGCCGGCGACGACAGCCCGCCCGATCTGCTCGCCTCGACCGCGACGCTCGCCGCGGCGCTGCCCGGCGCCCAGGTCGTACGGATGGCGGGACAGGGTCACGTGGCGATGCTCACCGCGCCGGAACTGTTCGTGGCCCGGGTGCTGGCCTTCCTGCAGGACCCCTGACCTGCGAGCCCGTGGCCGGTCGGGCATCACACGTCGAGGATGCGTTCGAGGTGGTCGAGGTCCTGGCGGAGCATCGCCAGCGCCGCGGCGGGTCCCTCGCCGTCGGGGACGCGGTGCTCGGCCCGCTGCAGCGCGGCGAGCGCCATGTCGGCGATCTGGTCGGCGACGGCGTCGACGTCGTCGCGGCCGGGCCGGAACCACCACGCCACCCAGTTGCACATCCCGATCACCGCGAGCGCGGCCACGCGGGCGTCCACCGGACGCAGCTGACCGGCCACCACGCCCTCCTCCACGACCTCGACGACGGTGCGCAGCACCGCACGCCGGTTCGCGTCGTAGGACTCGGCGAGCTCGGGAGGCAGCTCGGCCTCCGACCGGATCAGCAGCCGGAACCGGTCGGGCTGGTGCGCCAGCCGCGACACCGTCAGCCGCGCGATGCCGCGCAGCTTGCCGACGGCGTCGAGGTCGGTGCGGGCGGCGAGCTCGGCCATCTCGGCCGCCGATCCGCCCGCGACGTCGGCGGCGAGCTTGGCCAGCAGCTCGTCCTTGCTCCTGACGTAGTAGTAGAGGGCGGGCCGGGTGACGCCCATGGCGTCGGCGATGTCCTGCAGGCTGGTGCCGGCGAAGCCGCGTTCGGCGAACAGCCGGACGGCGTGGTCGTACATCTCGTTCTCGACGAGCTCGCGGCGGGTGCCCCGGCCGTTGCGTCCCGCGCCGGTCATACCGGGGATCGTAGTGCGGCCGTCTGCAGGCGCTTCTTGTCGACCTTCCCGACGAGCGTGCGGGGGATCTCGGCGAGGTGCTCGACGCGTTCGGGCCACTTGAACTTCGCCACCTGCAGCGCCGCGAAGTGGCCCTGCACGTCCGCGAGCGTGAGCGGCGGCCCGTCGAGGACGAGGAACGCGCAGGCCCGCTCGCCCAGCCGCGGGTCCGGCACCGCGACGACGGCCGCGTCGCGCACGCGCGGATGGCGCCGCAGCAGCAGCTCGACCTCCTCGGCGCTGATCTTCTCGCCGCCCCGGTTGAGAGGTCCTTGATCCGGCCCTCGATCACGACGTACCGCTCGCCGTCGATGCACCGGATCGCGGCGAGGTCCCCGGTGCGGTAGAAGCCGTCGGCGGTGAACGCGCGGGCGTTGTGCTCGGGTGCGTCGAGGTAGCCGCGCAGGGTGTACGGCCCGCGGCAGCACAGCTCCCCGACCTCCCCGTCGGGCACCTCGTCCTCGGTGCCCGGCTCCAGGACGCGCACCTCGTCCAGCGGGGAGAGCGGGGTACCCACGGTGGTCGCGCGGGCCGGGCGGGGCGCGCCGGGACGGGTGGTGAGGAACAGGCCCTCGCCCATCCCGAACAGCTGCGCCGACCACAGGCCCCGGCGTTCCAGCCCGTCGAACAGCGCCGGCGGGACCTTCGCACCGGACAGCACGACCTGCTCCAACGTGCGGGCCACGGCGTCGAACGCGGGATGGTCGGGCGCGCCGAAGTGGCCGTGCCCGAGCAGCACGTGCGTGGCCCCGGCCGCGGCGAGCAGCGGCAGCGACTCGTCGAGGTCGGCCGGGCCGAGCACCAGGGCTGCGCCGACGCTGTGCGGGGCGTGCACCGCGCAGACGATGCCGGCGTTGTGGATCACCGGGATGAGGTGCGCGACCCGGGTGCCGGGCGTCCATCCCCACGACCGCGCGTACTCGGCCGCGTTGTACCAGTACTCGGCGTGCCGCCGGGGGATCACCTTGGGCACCCCGGTCGTGCCGCCGGAGAGCTGGAACACCGCGACGTCGTCGACGCCGACGTCGCGCTGGATCTCCTCGACGACCGTCCGCGCGGACGTCGGGTCGGCGTCGGGTACGGGCTCGTCGAGCACCAGCACGTGCCGCAGCGTCGGGTGCCCGGACTGCTGCTGCGCGGCGAAGGCCACCAGGTCGAACCCGCGGGTGCCCGCCTCCACGAGATGGGCGACCGCCCCGACGCGGCGGCTGATCTCCCCGATCTCGTGGCCGCGGTGCGCGGCGAGCGTGCACACCGGCACCAGCCCCGCCTTGAGCACCCCGTACCAGGCCACGACCGACCCGACCCGGTTGGTCACCTGGAACAGCACCGGGTCGCCGGGCCGCAGGCCGCGCCCGGCGAGGGCGGCGGCGAGCAGGTCGGAGGCCGCGTCCAGCTCGCGGTAGGTCAGCCGCGCGATTGCAGGAAGGCCACCTTCATGCAACGTGGTGGCGTGAAGGTGGCCATGCTGCAATCCGGCGGGCCGTGACGGGGCCGGCTGCGACGGGGCCGGCCGGCCCGCGAAGCCGATCACCGCGAGCCGGTCCGGGTGCGCGGCGGCGACGGCGTGGAACTCCTCGGCGATGGTCCGCGTACCCCACAGCCCGGCCTCGCGGTAGCGGCGCGCGACCTCCGGCGGGTACGGCACGAGCCGCGGGTCGTCGGCCCTCACGAGCTGAACCCGACCACGTCGGCGCGCCCGCTGACCAGCCCCGCGGCCAGGTCGTCGCGCAGCTCCGGCGGGCCCACGACGGTGACCACCCCGCCCACCTCGGTGCGCAGGCGCTCGGCGAGGTCGAGGCGGGTCAGTACCGCGGGCCGCTCGGGCGGTCCGACGACGCGGAACGCGCCTGCCCCGGTGTCCCGGGCGGCGGCGACCGCGGCGTCGGCCTCCGGCCCCCAGGGATCGTCCACGACGGCGTCGACGACCAGCGCGTCCGGCGGGGCGTCGCGGCGCGACCGGTCGAGCACCCAGCCGGTCAGGTCGTCCGGGACCTGCGGGTCGACGCCCGCGTACTGGCCCAGCGCCGCGCCGACGACGTCCGGGCTCGTGGCGGCGAACCGGTCGAGCGGCACGTTCCCGGCGCGGGTCATGTAGGAGACCATCAGCCGCTCCACCGGCAGGTGCGTCCGGGAACCGAAGGACTCCCACCACAGCCTGCTGCGCCGGGCCAGTTCCTGCAGCCGCTCGACGGAGGGACGCCGCGCGGCCTCGTAGCGCGCGAACGCCGCGGCCCGGTCCGGCTCCGCCCCCAGCGCCTCCACCAGCGCGATCGCGTCCTCCATGGCGAGCTTGGTGCCCGAGCCGATGGAGTAGTGGGCGGTGTGGGCGGCGTCACCGAGGAGCACGACGCGGCCGTCGGACCAGCGTTCGCAGGTGACGGTGCGGAAGCGCTGCCAGCGCGTGCCGTTGCCGATCAGCGGATGGCCGCGCAGGTGCCCGGCGAACACCTCGGACAGGTAGGCCAGCGAGGCGGTGTCCGAGGTGCCCCCGTCGGAGGCGGCGCCGTCGAGGCCGGCGGCCCGCCAGGTGGCCTCGTCGGTCTCGACGAGGAAGGTGCTGCGGTCCTCGGCGTAGGGGTAGGCGTGGGTGACGAACGTGCCGAACTCCGTGTCGACCGGCGCGAACACCGCGTCGTCGAGCGCGAACGCGGCGCCGCACCACAGGAACAGCCCGCGACCCGGCTCCACGCCCGCGCCGAAGTCGCCGGCCTCGCGGGTGGCACTGCCGACCCCGTCCGCGGCGATCACGACGTCGGCGTCGAGGTCGGCGGCGTCGACGTCGGCGACCGCCCGGCGCTCGCCGTACTCCAGCCGGACGCCCGCCTTCTCCGCGTGCCGCCCCAGCACCTCGAGGAGCTCGGTGCGCGCGATGCCGATCAGGTTGTCGTTGTGGACCCGCGCGACCGCGCCGCCGACGTCCATCGTCATGTCGTGCCGACGCCCGGCCGCCCGGATGTCGCGCAGGGTGTCGGCGTCGGCGGCCTCCAGCTTGCGCTGCGTGCCCGCGGCGAGCCCGACCCCGAAGCCGAACGTGGTGCCGCGCTCGCCCTGCTCGTGCACGACGACCTCGCAGCCCGGGCGGGCCAGCGCGAGCAGGCGCGCGACGTAGAGGCCACCGGGCCCGCCTCCGAGCACCTCGACCCGCCGAAGCCGCATCGGCCCTCCCCTCGTCCTTGACTACCTTCGCAGACGTTAAATAGTCTACGCAACCGTCAGGACCGCAGCTCACTGCGGCCGCCTCCGCGAAGGAGCGTGAGTCATGACCTATGTCATCGGCGTGGACGTGGGCGGCACGTTCACCGATGCCGTCCTCGACGACGACGCCGGCACGGTGGTCGCCGCGAAGTCGCCGTCGACCCCACCGGACTACTCCCGCGGCGTGCTCGACGCGCTGGAGCTGCTCGCCGAGCAGGTCGGCAGGCCCCTCCCCGAGCTCCTCGCCGGGACCCACCACGTCGCGCACGGCACGACGTCCTCGCTCAACGCGCTGGTGACGGGCAACGTGCCACCGGTCGGCTTCCTGACCACGAAGGGCCACCGCGACTCGATCTTCATCATGAACGTCGAGGGCCGCTACCTCGGCCGCTCGCCGCACGAGCTGCAGCACGTCCTCGCGCAGGACAAGAACCACCACCTGCTGCCCAAGCGGCACGCGCTGGAGGTCACCGAGCGCATCGACCGTGACGGCACCATCATCGTCGCGCTCGACGAGGACGCGGCGCGGGCCTCGATCCGCGCCCTGCTCGACGACGGCGTCCGCGCGATCGCGGTGTCGCTGCTCTGGTCGTTCCGCAACCCCGCGCACGAGCGGCGCCTGCGCGAGCTCGTCGCCGAGCAGGACCCGGAGGTGTTCGTGGCGCTGTCCAGCGAGGTCAGCCCGCGCATCCGGGAGTTCTCCCGCAACGCGACGACGATCATGAGCACCCAGGTCGGGCCCGGCCTGCGCGACTACCTCGCGACGCTGGAGGACGCGCTGCGGGCCCGGCGCCTCGCCGGGCCGCTGCTGGTGATGCAGAGCAACGGCGGTGCCGTGGCCGCCGCGGAGGCACCGGCCGCCGCGATCAGCACCGTGGGCTCGGTGCTCACCGGCGGCGTCGTCGGCGCGGTGCAGCTCGGGCGCCAGCTCGGCCACCGCAACATCATCTCCACCGACGTCGGCGGCACCACGTTCCTCGCCGGGCTGATCGTCGACGGGGAGCCGGTGCGCGACACCACCACCGTGATCAACCACCACCCGATCAACGTGCCCACGCTGCGGGTGGACGCGATCGGGTCCGGCGGTGGCGCCGTCGCCTGGCTCGACGCGGGCGGGAACCTGCGGGTCGGGCCGCGCAGCGCGCAGGCCGTGCCCGGCCCGGCCTGCTACGGCCAGGGCGGCACCGAGCCGACCAACACCGACGCGAACCTGGTGCTGGGCATCCTGCCCGAGCGCGGCCTGCTCGGCGGCCGCAAGCCGCTCTCGCTGGAGCTGGCCCGGCAGGCCATCGACATCCGGATCGCCAAGCCGCTCGGCCTGTCCGTCGAGGAGGCCGCGGTCGCGATCCACACCGTCCAGAACGCGCAGACCGGCGACCTGCTGCGCAAGTCCGTCGTCGAGGCCGGGCACGACCCGCGCGAGTTCGTGCTCTACGCGTTCGGTGGCGCCGGGCCCGCGCACTGCGCGCGCTACGCCGCCGAGGTGGGCGTCGCCGAGGTGGTCGTGCCGCTCGGGCCGGTGGCCTCGGCGTTCTCCGCGTTCGGGCTCGCGGCGTCGGACATCGTGCTCGCCGCCGAGCTGTCGGACCCCACGTTCGTCCCGTTCGACCCGGCGCGGGCGGAGCGCAACTTCGCCGAGCTGGAGCAGCGCGTGCGCGACGGCCTGGGCCGTCAGGGCGTCGACTTCTCCTCGGTGGAGCTGTTCCGCGAGATCGACATGCGCTACACGATGCAGCTCGCCGAGGTCACCGCGCCGGTGCCGGGCGGGCCGCTCGACACGGCCGCGATCGAGGGCGCGGCCGCGGCCTTCGAGGCCCGCTACGCGGCCCTGTACGGCGCGGAGGCCGGGTTCCGGGAGGCCGGCATCCAGGCCATCACGTTCCGCGTCCGCGGCGTCGGGGCCCTGCCGTTCTCCCCGGAGTTCCCGGAGATCCCGGCCGCGGAGTCGCCCGATCCCGCGCAGGCGTGGACCGGGGACCGGCCGGTCTGCCTCGACGCCGCCACCGGTTTCGTCGACACCCCGATCTACGACTACCGGCGCCTGCGCGCGGGCCACGTGCTCACCGGGCCCGCCGTCGTCGAGGTGCCCACCACGACCGTCGTCGTCCCGGGCGGCACCAGCGGCACGGTCGATCGCCTGGGCAACCTCGCCATCCGCACCAGTCCTCTCCACCCGAGCGTCGGGAGCGCGTCATGACCATGCCCATCCCCGGCTCCGAGGTCTTCTCGAGCCGCCCCGTGGACCCGGCCGAGCTGCAGGCCTCGCTCCCGTCGACGCTGGCCACGCACACCGTCACCCAGGACCAGATCGACGGCCTCGACCCGCTCACCTACGAGGTCGTCCGGCACCGCCTGTGGTCGGTGACCGACGAGATGGGCGAGGCGCTCAAGCGCATGTCCGGCTCGCCGATCGTCACCGACGCGAACGACTTCGACTTCGCCATCTCCGACGAGCTCGGCCAGGAGGTACAGGTCGGGCTGTACAACACGATGCTCGTCGGCGCCGTGGACCTGGCGATCTACTGGACGCTGCGGCACCGCGCGGTCAACCCGGGCATCACCGAGGGCGACATGTTCCTCACCAACGACCCGTGGGTCGGCGGCGGGCTCCACCAGAACGACACGATGGTCTACCAGCCGGTCTTCCACGAGGGGAAGCTGTTCGCCTGGACCAGCGCCATCTGCCACGAGCCCGACCTCGGTGGCGTCGGGCTGGGCTCCTTCTCCCCCGCCGCCCAGGACGTGTTCTCCGAGTCGCTGCCCACGCCTCCGGTCAAGGTGGTGCGCGGGTTCACCCTGCAACGCGACGTCGCCGACCTGTGGGTGCGCCGCTCGCGCGTCCCGATGCTGGTGGGGCTGGACCTGCGGGCCAAGGTCGGCGCGAACAACGTCGGCCGGGAGCGCATCCTCGCGCTGATCGCGCAGTACGGGGCCGACACGGTCAAGGCCGTGATGAAGCGGATGATGAGCGACGCCGAGTCGCGCCTGCGCGACAAGCTCACGAGCCTGCCCGACGGCTCCTGGAGCGCCACGGGCTACCAGGACCAGTCGCACGAGGGCGACCGCGGGCTGCACCGCATCACGGTGACCACGACCAAGACCGGCGGGCACCTGACGTTCGACTTCACCGGCACCGACCCGCAGGCCGGCGTCATCAACTGCACCTACGCCGGGATGCGCGGCGGCGTCATGCTCGCGCTGCTGCCGATCCTCGCCGGGGACATCCCCTGGTCGGCCGGGGGCTGATGCGCTGCTTCGACCTCGTCACCGAGGAGGGCACGCTCAACAACGCGACCTACCCCGCCGCCGTCGGGCGCGGCCCGATCGGCCCGGCGTGGCTCACCGGCAGCCTGGTCGCGGAGTGCCTGTCGCAGATGCTCGACCGCGACCTGGAGCTGGGGCGCAACGTGCAGGCCACCTGCTGCGGGACCTGGGACACCGCGGTCATCGCCGGCCTCGACCAGCGCGGCGAGCAACCCGTCCCGTTCCTCAACATCATCATGGAGCCGATGGCCGGCGGCTACGGCGCCCGCCCGCACGCCGACGGCATCGACACCGGTGGCCTGTTCTGCATCCCGATGGGCCGCATCCCCGACGTCGAGATGACCGAGTTCCTCTACCCGGTGCTCACGCTGTGGCGGCGCGAGGAACCCGACTCCGGCGGGCCGGGACGGCACCGCGGCGGCGTCGGGGCGTCGGTGGCGATCACCCCGCACGGCACGTCGCTGCCGATGGGCCTGGTGCTCGCGTCGGCGGGCAAGGCCGTCGCGCAGAACGCGGGACTGTCGGGCGGGCACCCCGGCAACAGCGGTCTCGACGTCGTCGCGCGGCGCAGCCGGGTGGCGGAACTGCTCGCCGCCGGGACCGTGCCCTCCACGCTCGCCGAGGTCAGCGACACCTGCGAGATCGGCCAGAACTACGCGTCGAGCTACCTCGCGCCCGGCGAGGTCTTCGCCATGACCTGGCAGGGCGGGGGCGGCTACGGTGACCCGCTGTACCGCGACCCGGCCGCCGTGGCCGCGGACCTGCGCGAGGAGAAGATCACCGCCGCGGCCGCCCGCGACGTCTACGGTGTCGTCCTCGACGGCGGCGAGATCGACGCCGCGGCGACGGCGGCCGAGCGGGACCACGGGCGCGCGGCACGGCGGGCACGCTCGTCGGTCACCGGCGAGCCCGGGACGAAGGTCGACGCCGCGACCGGGCGCCGGCTCGACGACAACCTCGTCGAGGTGAGCGAGGACGGCCGCACCGTGATCGCCTGCCGGCACTGCGGCGAGCGGCTCGGCGAGCCCGCCGCCCTGCGGCTCGGCGTGCACGAGGGCCCCTCGACCGACGCGGGACCCCAGATGCTCGCCGACCCGGCCGACTACGTCGACGCGCCGGTGGTGTTCCGCCAGTACTCCTGCCCCGGCTGCTGGACGGCGGTCTACTCCGCCGTCGTTCCCGCCGACCACGTGGACCACGTGGGGGGCGTCGCGGCCCGCTGAGGACGGCCGTCGTCGCGCACCGCCGCCGCCCATCCGCAGAGCAGCGTCCCGAACTCGTCCTCCCGCCCCGCGAACCGCGAGGCCGGCGCGGCGACGGCGACGACCAGCTGCCCCGCGCCAGGCGGGCCGGCGGCGACGGCGGCCGCGCACACGTCGTCGCAGTCCTCCTGGTGGTCGAACGCGACCCCCGAGCCGCGCACCGTCGCGAGCTGTGCGAACAGCGCGTTCCGGTCGGTGATGGTGGACGCGGTCCGGGCCGGGAGGGTGCGCGGGAGGAGGCGGGCGCGCTGCGCCGGTGTGGCCGCGGCCAGCACGACCTTGCCGGGCGCGGTGCAGTGCAGGGCGGCGGACTCGCCGACCTGCCCCACCACGCGCAGCCGCCGCGGCGCGACCACCTGGTCGAGCAGCGTGACCCCGCCGGGCTCGGACGCGAACAGCTGCACCGTCTCCCCGGCGGCCCGGGCGAGCTGTTCGAGCGCGGCGTGCAGCTCGATGGCCGCGCTGCGCCGGATCGAGTGCGCCATCGCCGTGATCGCCGGTCCGAGACGGTAGGGACCGCGCGCGGCCATCGGTGCGATGAACCCCTCGTCGCGCAGCGCCGCGATCGTGCGGCCGATGGTGGAACGGGCCAGCTCGAGCCGCTCACCGATCTCGGTCTGGCTCAGCCCCTGCGGATGGTCGTGCAGCAGCTGCAGCACCCGGGCCGCCCGGCTGATCGCGGCGCTCCCGTGCGGATCCGGGCCGTCTCCGTCCACGGCGCGCCCCCTCGTCGTCACTCGGGCAAGCCGGGGTGCGCGCGGGTACCGGCCGGCTCAGGCCCGGCCGCGGAGCATCAGGTTCCAGTACATGAAGGGCAGGCCGTACCGCTTCAGGTACCACATGTCGGTGCGCTCCCTGATCGTGTCGATCAGCGGGATCGACGGGGTCGGCTTCATCGTGTAGTCGAACTCGGCGAGCAGCATCTTGTTCCGGGCCGTCGTCAGCGGGCAGGAGGCGTAGCCGCCGTACTGATCGGTCGGCGCCTGGCCGTTCATCACGCTGACCAGGTTCTTCGCCACCACGGGCGCCTGCTTGCGGATCGCGGCCCCGGTCTTCGAGTTCGGCGAGGACCCGGCGTCACCGAGGGAGAACACGTTCGGGTAGCGGGTGTGCTGCATGGTGTGCTTGTCGATCTCGACGTACCCGGCCGGGTTGTTCGGGTCGGCCAGCGGGCCCTTCTTGATCCAGTCCGGGGCGCTCTGCGGTGGCACCAGGTGCATGACGTCGTAGGGCAGCGTGAGGGTCGTGTCGTTCTTCTTGTCGGTGACCACGGCCTCGCGGGTGTCCGGGCGGACCTCGGTCACCTCGCTCTCGAAGTGCACGGTGATGCCGTAGCGGCGCGCGACGTCGACGAGGACGTCGGAGAACTCCTTCACCCCGAACATGGCCGGGGTGGGCAGGACCAGGTGGATGTCGATGTCGTTGAGGACGCCCTGCTGGCGCCAGTGGTCCGCGGCCAGGTACGCGATCTTCTGCGGCGCACCCGCGCACTTGATCGGGCCCGCCGGCATGCCGAACACCGCGGTCCCGGACCGGGTGTTGCGGATGAAGTTCCACGTGGCGGGGGCGAGCTCGTAGAGGTAGTTGCTCGACACGCCGTCCTTGCCCAGCGTGGAGGACAGGCCGGTGATCTTGTCCCAGTCGAGCTGGATGCCCGGGCAGACGACGAGGTAGTCGTAGCTGACGGTCCCACCGTTGTCGAGGGTGATCTCCCGGCTGTCCGGGTCGATCTCGGCCGCCGCGTGCCGGATCCAGACCACGCCCTTGGGCATGACCGACTCCTGGGGGCGGGCGCTCTCCTCGACCGGGGCCCGGCCGCCGCCGACGAGCGTCCACAGCGGCTGGTAGTAGTGGGTGGTCGCCGGGTCGATCACCGCCACGTCCTGCTGGCCCGCCGCGCGCAGCCGCGCGGCGACCGAGACACCCGCGCTACCGCCTCCCACGATCGCGACCTTGTGGTGGGTTCGCGTCGCCATGCGACACACCTCCTCAGATGCGGGACAATTTGTCCGAACATCTACCGTAAGGGTGTGGGCACCGCCACACAAGTCGGGGCGCGGGATTCTCAGCGACGGCGCTTCGCACTCGCCCCGGACCGGTCCCGTTCCGATCCCCCCGCCCGCACCTCGTCGCCGGCCACCCCCATCCGGTAGCCGTCCTGCGCCGACCACTGCGCCGCCACGCTGAAGCGGTCGCCGCGGATGAGCGTCTCGCGCCACTCGACGGGCTGGTCCCGCAGGCAGCCGATCCGCTGCACCTCCATCACCGCCGTGCCGGCCGGGATCTTGAGCAGCTTGCGGGTGGCCGCCGACGGCACGGCGGCCGTGATCACCTCGTTGCCCCCGGTGAGCCGGGTCCCGGTGAGGCCGGCGAGCTCGTCGTACAGGCCGGAGTGCGAGAAGTCGGCATCGAGCAGCGGGCCCGCGATGGAACGCGGGAGCCAGGTCCGGTCGATGGCCAGCGGCTCGGAGTCGGCCAGGCGCAGGCGCTCCAGGTACACGAGCTCGGTCGACGGGGGGCGCTGCAGGCGACCGGCGACCGCCTCGTCCACCACCACCTCGAGCGCCCGGACCACGCTGCGCTGCTCCAGCCCCATCGCCTCGACCGACTTGAACAGCGAGTACAGCGCGCCGAGCGGTTGCTCGATCCGGGGCTTGCGCAGCCACGTGCCCCGGCCCCGCCCCGAGTCCAGGATGCCCTCGTCGCGCAGCCGCCGGAGGGCGTCGCGGACCGTGTGCCTGCTGACCTCGTACTCGGCGACGAGCTCATGCTCGCCGGGGAAGCGGTCCTCGAACGCACCCGACCGCATGCGCCGGCGCAGATCCGCCTCGATCTGGGCCCACAGGGGTAGCGGGTTCGTACGGTCCAGCGGCCGCGCCTTGACACCCCTTGCCATGTGCACCTCGCTGGACAAACTCGCCGAATGTGATGTTGCCCGGACGACTTTACCGGACAAAGTCGCGTCGATGGCGAGCGAACCGATCATCGTTCCACGGGACAGGAAGCACGCCCGCGTGTCCGGACAAACGACACGGCACCGGGTAGGTTCGGGATCGAGGCGCCCGGAGGTGATCGATGAGAGGCCGACGCCCACCACTGCGCTCGGTCGGCACGGACCCGGACTACCGGTTCACCCTGGCCAACGAACGCACCTTCCTCGCCTGGGTCCGCACCGCACTGGCCCTGGTGGCCGGGGCCGTGGCCCTGGCGGGCCTGGTGCCGGACCTGGGACCGGCGCCGGTGCGCAACGCCCTGACCGCGATGCTCCTGGTCCTCGCGTTCGCCGTGACCGTCGGCGCCTACCTGCGCTGGGACCGGACCGAGCGGGCGCTGCGCGAGGGCCGGTCGCTGCCGGTCGACCCGCTTCCCCGGTTGCTCGTCGCGGGGCTGCTGATCGTGGTCGTCGCGGTGGCCGTGCTCGTCGTGCTCGCGACGACCCGCCCGTGAGCCGGTCGGAACCGGTCCACGACCGGGGCGCGCAGTCCGAGCGCACCGCCCTGGCGTGGCAGCGGACCGGGTTGTCCGCAGCCGCCGTCGGCCTGCTCGCCGTGCACGCCCATCCGGCCGGCCACCCGGTCCCACCGTGGCCCGGCCTGCTCCTGCTCGCGACCGGCGGGATGCTGGCCGCGGTCGTCGCCCCGATCCGGTACCTGCACGTCGAGCGGGCCACCCGGGCCGGGAACGGTCCGCTGTCGAGCGCGGCGGTACCCGGAGTCGCGCTGCTCGTACTGACGACCGTGGTCGGGATCGCCGCCGTCGTCCTCGCGTGACCCGGCCGCGTGATCCATCCCCCCGGCACCGACCCGGACCCTCCTGGTCCGGGCGGCCCGGGCCCCACCCCGGTGCGGCCGCTACCTGCTCGACCAGGCCTCGATCTGGGCGTCGATCAGCGCGGCGAGGTCACCCAGGACCAGGCTGTAGTCCTGCACGTGCAGGCCGGCCCGGGAGCGGTCGGGCTCCCCGATGATGCCGGGCGGGCCGTCCACCTCGAACCAGCTCACGCGACCAGCCCCGGAGACCTCGCTGCGGCACTGACCGGTGACGAGACCGGGCAGACGCGCGTACCCGGCGGGGACGTCCTGGACGAACCGAGCCGACAGCAGTCCGAGATGGCCGCCGGGGTTCAGCACACCGCCCTCCAGCAGCCGCCGCGAGGGCAGGCGGGCCTCCGCGGCCGCCGGATCGTCCGGGTCCGTCCCGGCGAGCAGCGCGGCCGGGTTGCTGCACAGCACCCGGTGGGCGGCGTCCGACCGCCCGAAGACCGAGTCCTCGGGCGGAGTCCGACCCTCGGGCACGTTGTAGGACACCTGCCCGATCACGCACCCGACCGGGATCGGCGCCGCCGCCGACGCTCGCTCGCAGGCGGGCACCTCCCGGAAGGTGGTGACCGTGTCGTCGCCGGCGCCGTCCCCGGGGCCGTCGGCGGGCACGATGATGTCGGTCCCCAGCAGCACGGCCGACACGAGCTGAGCCTGCGCCGGGGTGCCGTCGAACTCGCGCGCGAGCAGTTCGGCCAGGGCCGAGGAGCCCTGCGAGTGCCCGAGCAGCACCACTCCGCGCCGCTCGCCGGTCCGGCGGTCGAGGTTGTACCGCGACCAGTACTCGGCGAACGCCTGGTCGACATCAGCGCGACCGAGCGTGAAGTCCGGCTCCCGGCCGGCCAGCCCGGCCCCCGCGAGCTGCAGCAGCGTGGTCTGCCGGTAGGTCGGGACGAACATCCGGCACTGGTTCAGCATCGGCCCGACCTGCGCGAGCAGCACAGCCATCTCGGTGTCGGTCGGCCGGGGCGGACGGGACCCGATCCGCAGCGGCGGGTTCGGCAGCAGGTCGACCGTGGGGTACACGTAGAAGCAGTCGACCGACGGCTCGTCCGGCGGCGCGAAGGGCTCGACGGTGACCGGACCGTTGCGAGGCACGGTCGCGGTGTCGAGCGTCGTACGCCCGCCGCTGCGCGGGTAGGCCACCCGGAACGGCGGGCGCGCGTCCTGCGGGCTCCCGTCGACGTCCTGGTTGCACGGGTTGTCGGGCAGCCCGGGTCGGCACAGCCAGACCGGCTCCGCCAGTGGACGGGCCAGCGGTTCGGCAGTGGAGGTGGGTCGGTGCGGCGCGGGGAGCCCGACGGTCCCGCCGCTCGCCGGGGCGGCCGGTTGGGCGACCGCGGCCGGGGCGAGCGCCGCGGCGGCGGCCACCAGAGCCAGGCCGGTGACCACCGCCGCGGCGACCCGGCGTGGGGAGCGGGCCTCGGTGCGACTGCTCATGGAACGGGCACTCTAGAGGGAGCGACCTAGATCGGTCGCGCCGGGCCGCCCGCACCGCCCGAGCGGGCTCCGACACCACCGCACTCACCTGTACCCTCCGCTACCATCCCGGCGCGGCACGCGCAGTACTGCGCCGCACTCACCCCCGCGACCGGCCCGGACCGCGAGACGGAGCACCGGACCGCCGCTCGACCCGGAGGTGTCCACAGTGGGCCGACGCGCAGCGCGCGACCGGGCCCAGCCCGCCGGGCCCGTCGTCGCGCCACCCCGGTCCGGCCTGCCGCCGGCGGTAGCCGGATCGGGCCTCGCGTGACCCGCAGCGGGTCGGATGCCACCGACCCGGCGTTCGTTCCCGGCACGGCCCAGAACGAGGTCGCCCTGCTGCACGCCATCATCGACGCCGTATCAGCAGGGCCCGACGTCGAGCCGCTGGCGGCCGCGGTGGCCGGCCTGATCACCGGGGCCACCACCACCGACGTCTGCTTCGTGCACGTTCTCGACGACGCCGACCGCTCCCTGAGCCTGGCCGGGGCGACACCACCGTTCGACACCGCCGTCGGCCAGGTGCAGCTGCGCATCGGCGAGGGCGTGACCGGCTGGGTGGCGCAGCACCGGCGGCCTGCGGTGATCGTCGACCACAAGGAGCGCGACCCGCGCTACGTCCGGATCCCCGCCCTGCGCGGCTCGGAGTTCACCTCGATGGCGAGCGTGCCGATGGCGGCCGACGCCGCCGGGCTGGTGGGTGTGCTCAACGTGCACACCGTCGTGCGCCGCGAGTTCACCGAGGCCGACATCCGGCTGCTCACCGTCATCGGCAGCCTGGTCGCCGGGGCGATGCACTCCGCCCGGCTGCACCGCAGGCTCGTCGCCCGCGAACACGCCCAGGAACGGTTCACCGAGCAGGTGATCACCGCACAGGAGACCGAGCGGCGCAGGCTGGCCGGCGACATCCACGACGGGATCTCCCAGCGGCTGGTGAGCCTGGCCTACCACCTCGACGCCGCCCAGCGGGCCCTGCCCGACCGGCCGGGAGACGCCGCGGAGCAGGTCCGGCTCGCGCGCGGGCTCGCCGACCTGAGCATGGACGAGGCCCGGTCCGCGATCGGCGGCCTGCGCCCCCCGGTACTGGACGACCTGGGCCTCTCCGGCGGGCTGACCAGCCTGGCCCGCTCGCTGCCGCAGCTGCCGGTCACCGTCGACGTCGCCGAGGTCCGCCTGCCCGAGGCGCGGGAGCTGGCCCTCTACCGGATCGCCCAGGAGGCGCTGCAGAACGTCGTCAAGCACTCCGGTGCCGCCCACGCGCGGCTGAGCTTCGCCGTGGACGGCGCCACGGCCCGCCTGGAGATCGTCGACGACGGCTGCGGCTTCCACCCCGACGAGAAGTCCGACGGCTACGGCATGCACAGCATGACCGAGCGCGCCGAGCTCGTCGGCGGCGCCGTCACCGTGCGGTCCCGGCCCGGGGGCGGCACCTCGGTCCGCGTGACCCTCCCGCTGCCGGCCGCCGGGAGCGAGGCCCACTAGGACGCCGACCACTCCGGGCGCTCCAACACGTGCCGGACGAACAGCTCGGCCGACGCCGTCGACCGCGGGGCCGACACGAGGTGCCACGGCCGCGCCAACGGGGTGCCCGGTACCGGCAGCACCACCAGGCGTCCCGCCGCCAGCAACGGCAGGACCGCCTGCTCCGACACCAGCGTGACGCCCAGCCCGGCGACCGCGGCCGCCACCACCGCCCCGTGCGAGCCGAGGGTGAGGCACGGCGGGTCGGTGTCCAGCCCGGCGAGCACGGACAGGCAGGTCGCGCGGGTTCCCGAGCCGGGCTCGCGCAGCAGCCACGGCGTGCGGTCGGGCGCGAAGCCCGCCACCGCACCGGGCGCGCCGACGGCCACCAGCGTGTTCGCCCGGCCGGCGCGGACCCGTCCGGGGTGCTCGGCGGGCGGTCGCCCGGCCACGACCAGATCGACCTCGTGGTGGGCGAGCATCGGCCACACGCCGTCCCGGGCCCGCACCTCGAGGTGCAGGTCGACGTCCGGGTGGGCAGCACGGAACGACACGAGCAGGTCGGGCAGCACGTGCTCGCCCGCCGTCGTCACCGCGGCCAGCCGGACGAGCCCGTGCTCCGGATCGGCCTCGCTGCGCGCCGCGGCGACCGCCTCGGCGTGCAGGCCGAGGATGCGACGGGCGTAACCCGCGTAGCGCTCGCCCGCCACGGTCAGCCGGACGCCCCGGCCGTCCTTCTCGATCAGGGGGACCCCGACGTCGCGGGCCAGCGCGCCGACCGCGGCCGAGACCGACGGCTCGGTGACGTGCAGCGCCTGCGCCGTCGCCCGCACCGAGCCGCACTCGGCCAGTACGACGAAGGCGCGCAGGCGCGCGTTGGTGGTCACTGTGCGGATGATGCACCACGGGCCGGCGGCGGGCACTCCCCCGTGACGACCGGCCCGCTCGGCGCATGAGCGCCCACCGCGCGTGGCCTCGCAGGGCCCGGGCACGGCACACTGTCCGCACGACAATCATCCGGACAATGTGATCGGACAGGCGGCGAGGGTGCGGGCGGTGCGTGAGGTTCCGGCGGGAGCGGTGCGCCGTTCCCGCGTGCGGTCGGTGTCCCGGGACGTCGTGGCGGGCCTCAGCGTGGCGATGGTCGGGGTGCCGCAGTCGCTGGCCTACGCCGACCTCGCCGGGATGGACCCGATCGTCGGGCTGTACGCGGGCGCCGTCCCGCCGATCCTCGCCGCGCTGTTCGCCTCCTCGCCCTACCTGCAGACCGGCCCGGTGGCGATCACGGCCCTGCTGACCTACGGGGCACTGAGCACCATGGCGACCCCCGGCAGCCCCGAGTACCTGGGCCTGGGACTCGCACTGGCCCTGGTCGTCGGCGTGGTCCGGGTGCTGCTCGGCGTCGTGCGCGCCGGCTGGCTGGCCTACCTCATGTCCCAGCCGATGCTGCTGGGCTTCGTGCCGGCCGCGGCCGTGCTCATCGCCGGTTCGCAGACCTCCAAGGCGCTCGGGGTACCCCCGCCGCCGTTCGAGAACGAGATCGTCGACGGCGCGTGGTCACTGGTGCACCCGAACCTGTGGAGCCTGCCCGCTGTCGCGATGACCGTGATGACCGCGGCGGTGATCCTGGGCGGGCGGCGCCTGCACGCGCTGTTCCCGGGCGTTCTGGTCGCCGCGGTGCTCGGCATCGTGATCTCCGCACTCGGCTTCTACCCGGGGCCGGTCGTCGACACGATCCCGGCCGGCTTCCCGCCCTTCACGCTGCTCGCGATCCCGTGGGACCGCATCCCCGAACTCCTGGTCGCGGGTGTGCTCATCTCGCTGATCGGGTTCACCGAGGCGGCGTCGATCTCGCGCCGGTTCGCCTCGGAGGACCGCACGCGCTGGAGCGCGGACCGCGAGTTCGTCAGCCAGGGCGCGGCCAACCTGGCGGCCGCGGCCTTCGGCGGGATGCCGTGCGGAGGCTCGTTCTCGCGCAGCTCGGTCAACCGCATGTCCGGCGCGGTGACCCGGCTCTCCGGCGGTGTCACCGGCGTGGCCGTGCTCGCCTTCCTGCCCTTCGCCGCGGTCCTCGAACCGCTGCCGCTCGCCGTGCTCGGCGCGATCGTGATCGTGGCCGTGATCAACCTGATGCGGTTCGGTCCGCTGCTGCGGATCTGGCGGGTGTCGGTGCCCCAGGCCGTGATCGCCTGGGGCACGTTCCTGGCCACCGTCCTGCTCGCCCCCCGGCTCGACATCGCCGTGCTGATCGGGATCGGCCTGTCCGTCGCGGTGTTCCTCTGGCGGTCCCTGCGCCTCGACATCGACGTGGAACTCGACGGCACGACCGTCGTGTTCACCCCGCGGGGCGTGCTGTGGTTCGGCACCGCGCAGCGGCTGGACACCGCACTGCTCGACGCGCTCGCCGCACACCCCGACGCCGACCGGCTGGTCGTCGACCTGGTCCGGCTCGGCCGGATCGACACCACCGGCGCGCTGGTGCTGCGTTCGGTGCTCGACCAGGCGCGAGTCGCCGGCCTGCGAGCCGAGGCCGTGGGCATCCCGCCGCAGTCGCAGAAGCTGACCGAGCGGGTGCTGAACGCCGAGCAGGACCCGCTCGGCTGATCGGTGGACGGCTCGGTGCGGTCGAGCATCCCCCCGGCGGGTCAGCTGTCCCCGGGTCGTGATCGCACCGTGAGGTGTCCGTGCGCGGGTACACCGCGACGACCGCGTCGTCGGAGGAGCAGGGTGAGGACCGCGGCCGGACCCGCCACGAGCCCCGCCGCCAGCCCGGCGAGCTCACCGGCGACGAACGCCGCGATCCAGATGGCCGACACGGTGGCCAGGAGCGCGAGCGCGACGTCACCCCCCGGGGGTCGAGGCTCGACGTCGGTGTCGCACCCGGGTCCGGGCCGAGGAGCGGGCGCCCCCAGATCCTGCTCGAGCCGGTGCAGCACGACGTGCTCGCGCTCGCTGAGCACGACCGGCCCGTCGTCGTCGTGCGCCACAGCGGTCACCTCCACCGAGTTCCGCGGAACGGGTGGTCGGCGAACCCGAAGCTCAGCGGCGTCGCGAACCGCAGCAGCGCGCGCAGCACGTGCGCCAGGCGCGAACCCCGCGACGGCCGGGGTGGCCGCCGAGGGCCCCCGTCGTTGGGGCGCGGGCTGACAGCGGTCATTCCTGGTTCCCTTCGACCGGGGCGGGACCTGACGACCTCGCGTACGGATGTCCGTACCCGGGGCGGGGGCCCGGAAACGGCGCTCGGCTGTCGGCCACGGATGGGTACGGACGACCGACCGGAGCCGATCTCCGGCCGGCGGCCCGCGAGGGCCCGGCCGTCCTACCGCGGCGAGGAGCCCGTCACGACCGGGCGCCCGGCGTCGATCCAGCCCTTCGTGCCGCCAGCGACCGACAGCGCCGGGACGCCCGTGGCGGCGAGCGCCTCGGAGGCCTGCATGCTGCGGCCACCGGACTGGCAGATGACGTGCATCGGCGAGTCGGACGCGAACTCCTCCCGCCGGGCCGCGACCTGCTCCAGCGGGATGTTCACCGCGCCGGGGACGTGTCCGGCGGCGTACTCCTCCGGCGAGCGCACGTCCACGACCGGCGCGCCGGAGGCGTGGGCGGCGACGAAGGCGTCCTGGGTGATCTCGGTGGCCTGCATGCTGTTCCTCTCCGTTGGTCAGATACCCCATGGGGTATGTCGGGCCCGACCCTACCGGTCGTCCGCCGCCGGTGCGCCGGCGGCCGCGGTGTCCCGCGCCACCGCGGCCGCCCCACCCGCGAAGACCCGGCTGCCGGCGAAGTCGGCCCGCTCGAAGGTCGTCAGCGCCTCGCGACCCACGGCCCCTCCCGCGCCGTCGAGCAGCCGCCGGGCGTGCCGGAGACGGGCCCGCTCCAGCGCGTTGCGCACGCTGCGGGCGTTGGCGAACCACGGCTGGGAGATCCGCCGCTCCAGGTAGGCCCGGAACACCTCACCCGCACCGTCGGAGAACCCGTAACCGATCTCGCGGGTCATCAGGTCGGCGATCGACGCGAGCTCGTCGACGGTGTAGTCGGGGAACGTGATGTGGTGGGCGATGCGCGAGCTCATCCCGGGGTTGGCCCGGAAGAACACGTCCATGCGGTCGGCGTAGCCGGCCAGCACCACCACGAGGTCGTCGCGGTGGTTCTCCATCACCTGGAGCAGGATCTCGATCGACTCCTGCCCGTAGTCGCGCTCGTTGTCGGCCTTGTACAGGTAGTAGGCCTCGTCGATGAACAGCATCCCGCCCATCGCCCGCTTGACCACCTCCTTGGTCTTCGGCGCGGTGTGCCCGACGTACTGCCCCACGAGGTCGTCGCGGCTCGCGGTGACCAGGTGGCCCTTGCGCAGATAGCCCAGCCGGTGGAGCAGCTCGGCCATCCTCAGCGCGACGGTGGTCTTGCCGGTGCCCGGGCTGCCGGTGAACGACATGTGCAGGTTGGGGCGCGGTGCGGTGATCCCGAACTTCTCGCGGGCCCGGTCCACGAGCAGCAGGGCGGCGAGCTCGGAGACCCGCTCCTTGACGCTCGCGAGCCCGACCAGCTCCCGGTCCAGCGAGGCCAGCACCTCGTCGGTCCCGGTGGAGGCCCGCAGCTCGGCCAGGTCCACCACGGCGTCGGCGGGCAGGACCTGCGCGGCCTCGGCCTCCTGCTCCGCCTCACGGCGGAGGTCCGCCGCGGTCGGCATGCCGAAGCCCGACCGCGACGGACCGCCGTTCACCGCGCCCGGCCGGTCAGGACCGGCCATAGCGCTCGCCGACCGGACGGTCGGCCGCGTAGGCGTGGGTGGTGTAGCGGATCTGCCGGTCCCCGACCTCCTGGCGTTCCAGGCGGAAACCGGGCTCCTCGGCGGGCCGCTGCACGATGAACGACAGCGCCGTGGTCTGCCGGCCCAGGCTCGCGTCGTAGGCGTTGAGCTTGACGTAGTGGTCCGGGTAGGCCCGCCGGCAGGCGGTGACCTCCATCATGACGCCGGCGGCGTCGGTGATGTCGAACATCGGCAGGCCCCACATCTCCCAGTAGGAGTTGCGCGGGTGCGGGTCGTCGGTGAACTCCACCGACAGCGGCCAGTCGTTGTCCAGGCAGTAGGTGATCTGGGCGAGGATCTCCTCGTCGGTGAAGTCCGGGAGATGGGAGAACGTTCCCTGGGTGATGCGCATGTCGTGTCCCTGGTCCTCAGACGGTGGTGGGGGTCGCGACGACGTCGGGGACGTCGGTGGACTCGTAGTCGAAGCTGATGTCGCCCCAGGTCGCGATGGCGACGTCGAGCGCGCGGCAGTTCTTGGCCGCGGACCTGAGGATGTCCTCGCCCTCCTTGTAGTAGTCACGGCCCTCGTTGCGGGCCTTGATCATCGCCTCGACCGCGACCCGGTTGGCCTCGGCACCCGCGGAGATCCCCATCGGGTGACCGATCGTGCCGCCGCCGAACTGGAGCACGACGTCCTCGCCGAGGTGGTGCAGCAGCTGGTGCATCTGGCCGGCGTGGATGCCACCGGAGGCCACCGGCATCACACCGGGCATCGAGGCCCAGTCCTGGTCGAAGAACAGGCCCTTGGTCGGGTCCGCCGTCGTCCGGTCCTGCCGCAGCGTGTCGTAGAACCCGGCGGTGGTCATCGGGTCGCCCTCGAGCTTGCCGACCACGGTGCCCGCGTGGATGTGGTCGACCCCGGCCATGCGCATCCACTTGGAGATCACCCGGAAGCTCACGCCGTGGGACTTCTGCCGCGTGTAGGTGCCGTGCCCGGCCCGGTGCAGGTGCAGGATCACGCCGTTCGCGCGGGCCCACCTGGCCATCGACTGGATGGCCGTGTAGCCGATCGTGAGGTCGATCATCACGATGACCGAGCCGATCTCCTTGGCGAACTCGGCGCGCTCGTACATCTCCTCCATCGTGCCGGCGGTGACGTTGAGGTAGTGGCCCTTGACCTCGCCGGTGGCCGCCTGCGCCTTGGTGACGGCCTCCATGCAGAACAGGTAGCGGTCGCGCCAGCGCATGAACGGCTGCGAGTTGATGTTCTCGTCGTCCTTGACGAAGTCCAGCCCGCCGCGCAGCGCCTCGTAGACCACGCGGCCGTAGTTGCGGGCCGAGAGGCCGAGCTTGGGCTTGGTGGTGGCCCCAAGCAGGGGCCGGCCGTACTTGCCGAGGTACTCGCGCTCCATGACGATGCCGTGCGCGGGGCCCTGGAAGGTCTTGATGTAGGCGACCGGGATCCGCATGTCCTCCAGCCGCAGCGCCTTGAGCGCCTTGAACCCGAACACGTTGCCGATGATCGAGCTCGTGAGGTTGGCGATCGAGCCCTCCTCGAACAGGTCGATGTCGTAGGCGATCCAGGCGATCCACTCGCCCGGACGGCTCGGCACCGCGTCCACCCTGTAGCACTTGGCCTGGTAGTGCTCGTGGGTGGTGAGCCGGTCGGTCCACACCACCGTCCAGGTCGCCGTGCTCGACTCCCCCGCCACCGCGGCGCCGGCCTCCTCGGGGGGAACGCCGTCCTGCGGCGTGATCCGGAAGGCGCACAGCACGTCGGTGTCCTTCGGCACGTAGTCCGGCTCCCAGTAACCCATCTCCGCGTAGGGAATGACTCCCGCGCTCCACCTGTCTGCCATGCACGAAGCGTCGCACCGGATCATTCGTCAGTCTATTGAGAGTTAGGTACACACCCTTCGTTGAACGGCTAAGAATGCCGGCGTCGCTCCATCAACCGCCAGATCATCGGCGTGAAGATCAGCTGCATGGCCAGGTCCATCTTCCCGCCGGGGCAGACGATCGTGTTCGGCCGCGACATGAACGAGTCGTGCAGCATCGAGAGCAGGTACGGGAAGTCGATGCCCTGCGGGCGGGCGAACCGGATCACCAGCATCGACTCGTCGGCGGTCGGGATCGTCCGCGCGATGAACGGGTTGGAGGTGTCCACCACCGGCACCCGCTGGAAGTTGACGTGGGTGCGGGAGAACTGCGGTGCGATGTAGTGCACGTAGTCCGGCATCCGGCGCAGGATCGTGTCCATCACCGCCTCGGTGGAGTAGCCGCGCTCGGCCTTGTCGCGCTGCACCTTCTGGATCCACTCCAGGTTGATCACCGGGACGACCCCGATGAGCAGGTCGACGTGCTGGGCGACGTCCACCTTGTCGGTGGCGACCGCACCGTGCAGGCCCTCGTAGAACAGCAGGTCCGCACCCGGTGGCAGGTCCTCCCACGGGGTGAAGGTCCCGGGCGGCTGCCGGTACGGCGCCGCCTCGGCGTCGTCGTGGAGGTAGCGGCGCACCCGGCCGCTACCGGTCTCGCCGAAGACCCGGAACAGGTCCTCCAGCTCGGTGAACAGGTTCGACTCCGGCCCGAAGTGGCTGAAGGTGTGATCACCGTTCTCCAGCGCGGCCGCCATCCGGGCCCTCATCTCGGCACGGTCGAAGCGATGGAAGCTGTCACCCTCGACGTAGGCCGCCTCGATCTGCTCCCGGCGGAAGATCTGCCCGAAGGTGCGCATCACCGAGGTGGTTCCGGCGCCTGAGGCGCCCGTGACGGCGATGACGGGATGCTGCTGGGACATGTCCGCTCCTCACTGGCCGCGCACCCGGAACAGGCCACGGCTCCCGAACAGGGGTTGCTGCGGTAGCGGGTCGAGGCCGCCCGCGTAGTGGTCCTCGATGCGCTCGACCTCGTCGCGCGCCCCGAACACCAGCGGGATCCGCTGGTGCAGGTGCTCGGGGACGACGTCGAGCACCCGCCGGTGCCCGGTGCTCGCCCGCCCGCCCGCCTGCTCCACCAGCAACGCCACCGGCGACGCCTCGTAGAGCAGCCGCAGCCGGCCCGCCCGCGCGGGCTCCTTGGTGTCGCGCGGGTACAGGAACACCCCGCCCCGGGTGAGGATCCGGTGCAGCTCGGCCACCGCCGAGGCCACCCAGCGCATGTTGTAGTCCTTGCCCCGGGGCCCGGACCGGCCGGCGAGGCACTCGTCGACGTAACGGCGCACCGGCGGCTCCCAGAACCGCCGGTTGGACGCGTTGATCGCGAACTCCGAGGCGGACTCCGGGATCCGCAGGTCACGGTGGGTGAGCAGGAACTCCCCGAGCTCCGGGTCCAGGGTGAAGCCGTGCACGCCGGTGCCGACGGTGAGCACCAGCACGGTCGACGGGCCGTAGATCGCGTAGCCCGCGCACACCTGCTCCGACCCGGGCTGCAGGAAGTCCGGCGCCGTGGCGTCGACCCCGGGATGCGGAGCCCGTAGAACGGAGAAGATGCTGCCGACCGAGACGTTGACGTCGATGTTGGACGAGCCGTCGAGCGGGTCGAACACCAGCAGGTACTTGCCGCGCGGGTACTGCGGCGGAATCGGGTGCGGGTCGTCGAGCTCCTCGGACACCATCCCGGCCACCAGCCCGCCCCACTCGTTGACCCGCAGGAACAGCTCGTTGGCGATCACGTCGAGCTTCCGCTGCCGCTCGCCCTGCACGTTGGTGGTCGTCTCGGCGCCCAGGACCCCGCCGAGCGCGCCGTAGGCCACCCGCTTCGAGATGGCCTTGCACGCCAGTGCGACGTCGAGGATCAACCCGTTGAGCTCCCCGCTCGCCGACGGGTGGTGGCTGCGCTGCTCGATCAGGAACCGAGCGAGCGTCGTCCGGTCGGCGACCATGGTTCCTCCTCGCTATGTGGCCTCCGCACCGTCCGGGCAGGGACGGCCGGTCCAGGCCTGCTGCGCCGAACCTAGGTACGATCTCGATCAGCGCCATCCCCCTCACGGTGGAGCGGAGGGGGTGAGGGCGGGCACCGGGACCGCTACCCCGTCACCGCACCACCGGGGTCGGACCCACTACCGCCCGCGGCGCCGCCGGGCTCGTCACCGTTGCGCAGGTAGCTGCCCACCCGGTAGGCGACGGCGACGACCGGCACGGCGACGACCGCGCCCCCGATCCCGTACACCAGGAAGCCGACGCTGACGGCGGCGAGGATCACCACCGGGTGCAGCCGGACCTGATGGCCCTGCACGAGGGGTTGGAGCAGGTTGCCCTCCAGGTTCTGCACCACGAGCACGATCCCCACGACGATCAACGCGGCCACCAGGTCGTTGGTCACCAGGGTGACCAGCGCCGCCACCGCCCCGCTCAGGAAGGCGCCCAGGAACGGGACGAACCCGCCGAGGAACACCAGGGCCGCGAGCGAGAGCGCGAGCGGTACGCCGAGCGCGAAGAGCCCGGCGCCGATGAGGACCGCATCGGTCAGCGCGATGACGACGACGCCCACCGTGTACTGACTCATCGTCTCCCAGGCCCGCCGTCCGGCCTCCCCGACCCGGTCCCGGTGCTGCGCAGGAACCGTCTCGACGACCCAGCCCCACAGCCTGGGACCGTCCTTGAACAGGAAGTACAGCACGAACAGCACGATCGCCACGCCGCTGAGCGCCGAGATGACCATACTGGCCGCGGTGAAGCCGTCCGGGGCCGCCGACTCGACCCCGGAGACGATCCGGTCGGCCACCTGGTTGATCTGCCGAGGTTGCAGCGCGAGCGGCCCGTCGATCAGCCAGCCGCGGACCTGGTCGATGCCCGTGGTGAGCGAGCCGGTGAGGTTGCCGAGCTGCCCCATGACCCGCTGCACGAGCAGGAAGCCGATGCCCACCACCACGGCGAGCAGGGCCACCACGGTGAGCAGCGCCGCCACCCAGGCGGGCAGCCAGCGGCGCAGTACCCGGGCGAGCGGGGCGAGCAGGGCGGCCAGCAGGAGCGCGACCAGCAGCGCGAACGCGACGAGGGCGACCTGCAGCAGCATCCACACCACCGCCCACACCGCGGCGCCCAGCACGAGCAGCCCGCCGGCGTAGGCGACGGTGCGCAGGAACCACCGTGGCACCAGCGCTGCGGTGTCCGGCGCCTGCGGCCCGCCGGGGCCTGCCGTGGGGGTCCCCCGTGGAGTGCGCATGCGGCGCGGGTACCCCGCCCACGCCCCGCCCACCACCGGAGTTCCGCCGGGCCCGCGCATCGCCGATCCCGCCATACACCCCCGGGGGTACGGTGATCCTGGACTGCTCCCGACCGACGAGAGGAGACGACGATGGACGCGACGGCCTGGGACCAGCGGTACGCGGGCACCGAGCTGGTGTGGAGCGGCGAGCCGAACCGGACCGTCGCGGCCGAGGTGACCGGGCTGCCCGCCGGCCGGGCGCTGGACCTCGCCGCCGGGGAGGGGCGCAACGCGGTGTGGCTGGCGCAGCAGGGCTGGACCGTGACCGCGGTCGACTTCTCCGCGGCCGGGCTGGACAAGGCCCGCAGGCTCGCCGAGCAGCACGGCGTCGCCGTGGAGACGGTGCAGGCCGACGTCACCACCTACCGACCCGAGTCGGGGCACCACGACCTCGTCGTCGTCGCCTACCTGCAGCTGCCCGCCGAGGTGCTCACCCCGGTCCTCGCCGCCGCCGCAGAAGCACTGGCCCCGGGCGGCACGCTGCTGCTGGTCGGGCACGACCGTGCCAACCTGACCGACGGCGTCGGCGGTCCGCAGGACCCGGCGGTCCTGCACACCGTCGAGGAGGTCACCGCGGCGCTGGCCGGGCTCGACGTCGTGCGGGCCGAGCGGATCCGCCGCCCGGTGCAGGTCGACGGCGAGGAGCGCTCGGCGATCGACACGCTGGTCCGCGCGCTGCGGCGCTGAACCCGCATGTCGGTCCGGACCACCGCGCACCCACGTCCGGCCGCGTCACCCGCTGCCGGTCAGGTGCCCCTCGATGATCCGGGCGAAGTTCCGTTCGCCCAGGGCGGTGGGGTGCAGCGGCACCAGTCCCAGCGTGACCCCCGGGGTGACGAAGGTGACCCAGTTCCGCAGCAGCGCGCATCCGTCGTGCCCCGCACCGGGACCGATGAGGTCGACGTACTCCGCGCCGTGGTCGGCGGCGACCGCACGGGTGAGCGCCCCGAGACGGCCCACCAGGCCCTGGACGTAGTCGGCGTCCTCGCCCCGGATCGGCTGCACCGGGTAGCAGCCGCCGGGACGGATGTAGTTGGCGTAGCTGGTGATCAGGACGCGGGCCTGCGGTGCCCGTGCCCGCACCGCGTCGAGCGTGGCCGCGATGCGCGGCGCGACGGCATCGACGGCCTCGGCCCCGCGGTCGACCCCGCCGGCGGTCAGGGTCGTCCTGCAGGACGGGCCCAGCGGGAGCAGGCTCAGGCAACCGCTCACGATGTCGACCAGGTCGGCGTCGTTGGCACCGATCGACAGCGTGACGAGCGTGGTGGTCGACGTCACCGCGTCCAGCTGGACGGGCACGGGCGCGACGCCCGGGAACCCCGAGGGCTGCGGTGTCGTGAGGACGTTGGCCGTCGTCGCTCCGCTGCAGGTGACGTCGCGGAAGACCTGCGCGTCCAGGGCACGCGCCAGCAGGTGCGGGTAGTTGACCGAGGAGCGGAAGCAGGGGCCACCCGTCTCCTGGGGGAGGATCAGCGGGCCCGCTGCGAAGGAATCCCCGAGCGCGACGTACTCGACGCCGGGACCCGGTTCGGGCGGTGCCGCCGCGGCGACCCCCGTCCCCGTACCCACGGTGACTGCCACGAGGGCGAACGACGCCGCGAGGGTCGTCCACACCCGCAGACGCGCTCGCCCGAGACGAAGGGACACGCGAGCAATCTAGAGCGAACGTTCTAGATCGTCAAATCCGGGGCGAGCTGCGCATCCTCCGGCCTCCTGCGCACGTCGGGACGTGCGCTGCTGACCACAGGATGCGCAGCTCGGGCGGCCGACGGCGCGGTGATCAGGCCACCGAGATGCGCTCGCGGTCGTGCCAGGCGCTCCAGCCCGCGTAGCTGCCCTCCAGCTCGGCGACCTGGTAGCCCGCCCGGCGCAGCACGCTCGCCGCGACGGAGTTGCGCACACCGGACTGGCAGTAGGTCACGATCAGCCCGTCCTTGGGCAGGGTGTCCAGGTTCCACAGCAGGCGGCCGGCGCTGAGCTGCTGCGATCCGGGGACGTGGCCTGCGGCGTGCTCGGTGCGGTTGCGCACGTCCAGGACGAGCGCGGCACCGGCGGTGTCCAGGTCGGCCGGCGCGACCTGCGCGGGGACCTCGGTCGGCAGCCCGTCGATGCTCGTGACGAAGCCGGCGAACTCGTCGATCCCGACCCGGATCATGTGGTCGCGCATGTCCTGCGCGGTGGCCCGGTCGGGGACGAACAGCACCAGCGGGCGGGTCTCGGTCTCCGGGTCGTACACCCAGGCGCCGTAGCTGGCCGCCTTGCCGCCGGCCGGCACGGCGAGCGCCCCGCGCACGGTGCCCTCGCGGACCTCGGTCGCCGGGCGCGAGTCGACGAGGATGGCCGAGTCGTCGGCCAGCGAGGCCGCCACGTCGGCCGGGGCGAGCTCGGGCAGCTCCCCGCGGTCGCCCAGGATCTGCGGGCCCTGCGTGTTCTGCCGCTTCATCCGGGCGAAGTAGGCGTGCGCGTCGGGCTGCCCGTCGAGCAGCTCGTCGATGAACCCCTGCTCGTCACCCGTGCTCAGGTAGGGGCCCCACCAGGCGTTGCGCCGCTCGTAGCCGACCGTGGTCGACGGCAGCGCGCCCAGCGCCTTGCCGCACGCGCTCCCCGAGCCGTGGCCCGGGAAGATCTGCACGTGGTCGGGCAGGGCCAGCAGCGTGTCACGCAGGCTCGCGAAGAGCTGTCGCGCCCCTTCGTAGCGGGTGTCGACACCGCCGGCGGCCTCGTCGAGCAGGTCCGGCCGGCCGAGGTCGCCCGCGAAGACGAAGTCACCGGAGAGCATGTAGCCGGGCTCCTCGGCGAACGCGCCGTCGGTGACCAGGAACGCCAGGTGCTCCGGGGTGTGCCCCGGGGTGTGCCGGGCCTCGATCCGCAGCCGGCCGATGCTGATCGCCTCGCGGTCGTGCAGCCGGGTGGCCTCGAAGCCGTACTGCCAGTCCTCCCCGCCTGCGCCGGAGACGTACATCTCGGCGCCGGTCGCGGCGGCCAGCTCGCGGGTGCCGGACAGGTAGTCGGCGTGGATGTGGGTCTCGGTGACCGCGACGATCCGCATCCCGTGCTGCTGCGCCAGATCGAGGTAGACGCCGATGTCGCGGCGGGCGTCGACCACCGCGGCCTCTCCGCTGGCCTGGCAGCCGATCAGGTAGCCGGCCTGGGCGAGGTCGTTGTCGTAGATCCGTTCGAGCAGCATCTCGTCTCCGTTTCTCCGTGTCCGGGCTCGGCATACCCCGGGGGGTACTATGATCGAACCGCACCACACTCGGGACTATTCCCTCTGTAGCCGAATAACCAGACATAGTGTACGGACATTTGGGAGCCATGGTGAACCACCCGCGACCGGCGCGGCGCCGCCCCGGGGCCGGGAGCAGGCCACGGCGCTCGGCCCGATCACGTGAGGCCGCCCGGTGAGGGCTCGGGACGTGGTCGTCGCCGGGGTCGTGGGTGCGCTCGCGATGGTGCCGGTCGGCCTGGCGCTGTCCGTGGCGGGCTTCGAGGTGAACCGCTACGGCGAGCTGCTGGCCGAGCAGCTCACCGGGACCCGGCGTCCCGTGGTGCTGCTCGCCCTGCACCTGGTGATCGGTGTCGTCAGCGCCGTCCCGCTCGCCGTCGCCGCTGCCGCGCTGCGTCCCCGCCCCGGCATCGCGGTCGCCGGCGGAGTCGTCTACGGCGCGACCTACTGGCTGGTGGTCAACGCGCTGGCCCTGCCGCTGCTGTACCGCCGCCCCGCCCCGTGGACCGAGGGCGCCGCGGCGGTGTGGCCGAGCCTGCTCGTCCATGTCGTCTTCGGACTGGCCGCCGCCATCGTGATCGCCCGCGCACAGGCGAGGGCCGGTTTCGCCCGGCCCCGGCCGGGGCAGCCACCGGGTGGACGTCACGACACCAGGAAGGACGGGACATGACACACCTGACGAGTCAGAGCGGCATCACCCTCGAGCAGGCACGCACGGTGGTCGAGGCCGCCGAGAAGGCGGCGGCCGCCGAGGGCCTCCGGATGAACGTCGCCGTCGTGGACGCCGGCAACAACCTCACCGCGTTCGCCCGGATGGACGGGGCGTGGCTGGGCAGCATCGACATCGCGCTGGACAAGGCCAGCACCGCCCGCGCCTTCGACATGCCCACCGAGAAGCTCGGCGAGATCGCCCAGCCCGGCGGGCCCGCGTACGGGATCCAGACGCTGCAGGGCGGCAAGAGCAACGTCGTCGTCTTCGCCGGCGGACTGCCGATCTCGGTCGACGGCCAGATCGTCGGCGCGATCGGGGTCAGCGGCGGGATGCCCGACCAGGACCGCACGGTCGCCGCCGCCGGTGCCGAGTCGGTGCAGGGGGTGAGCTGAACCCCCAGGACCCCCGCCGCCCTCCCCCCTGACGGTGATGCGCCCCGGCCCCGGCGCCTGTGAGCTGGACCGGAGACGGCCGCGGGCACCCAGGTGCGCGCCGCGGTCGTCGACGACGGGGCGGGCGAGCCGCCCCTGCGGCCGGGAGGATGTGGCGATGTGACCGATGCTGCGACGGCGCGGGGCGGGCCCGTGCCCGACCGGAACCTCGCCCTGGAACTGGTCCGGGTGACCGAGGCGGCGGCGATGGCGACCGGCAGGTGGGTCGGGGCAACGACGCGGGCGGCGCGCTCGCCGCCGCCGTCAACGCCGTCCGGGCGATGATCGGGAGCGTCGAGATGGCCGGCACGATCGTCATCGGCGAGGGCACCGACGACGACGAGGTGCGGCTCGAGCGCGGCGACCGGGTGGGTGACGGCAGCGGCGGCCGCTACGACGTGGCCGTCGACCCGGTCGACGGGATCACGTTCACCGCGAAGGGCCTGTCCCACGCGGTCTCCGTACTGGCCGTCGCCCCGAGCGGAGCGATGTTCGACCCGTCGGTGTGCCTGCGCATCGACAAGCTCGTGGCCGGGCGGGAGGCCCGTGACCAGCTCGACATCCGCGCGTCGGTCGCGGAGAACGTGCACCGGCTGGCCAAGGTCACCGGCCGCCACGTCGAGGACGTCACCGTCGGCATGCTGGCGCGCACCCACCACGAGGGGTTGGCGCGCGAGGTGCGCGACGCCGGTGCCCGCATCCGCTTCCTCACCGGCGGCGACGTGTCCGCGGCGATCATGGCGGCGAGCCCGCGGACCGGGATCGACATGCTGATCGGACTGGGCGGCACGGCCGAGGCCGTGATCGCCGCCTGCGCCGTGAAGTGCCTCGGTGGCACCCTGCAGGGCAGGCTCGCACCTCGCGACGCCGCCGAGGAGGTCCACCTGCAGACCGCGGGTGTCGACCTCGACGCCGTGCTGGAGTGCGACGACCTCGTGCGCGGTGAGGACGCGTTCCTCGTGCTCACCGGGGTCACCGACGGCGACCTGGTCGCCGGGGTCCGCTACGGCCCCGACACCGCCACCACCGACTCGCTGGTCATGCGCGCGCGCAGCGGGACGGTCCGCCGGATGCAGAGCGACCACCGCCTCGACCGGCTCGAGCGCTACAGCGCGGTGGACTACCGGCACTGACACCGCCGATACCGCCGGACCGAGTGGCTTGTCCGTACATCCGGACTCATGGCAGACTCACACGCCAGATCACTCGGCGGGCGGGTCACCGTCCTCGGTGAGCCCTCGAAGAGGAGAGGTGTCGAGTGCGGTACGGCTTCGCCATCGACCAGCGGACCTGCATCGGCTGCCACGCCTGCACCGTGGCGTGCAAGACCGAGCACGAGATCCCGGTGGGACAGTTCCGGACCTGGGTCAAGTACGTGGACCAGGGCGCCTTCCCGAACAACACCCGCGACTTCGGCGTCATGCGCTGCAACCACTGCACGGACGCGCCGTGCGTGAAGATCTGCCCGACCAAGGCGCTGTACAAGCGCAAGGACGGGATCGTCGACTTCGACAAGGACCGGTGCATCGGCTGCAAGAGCTGCATGCAGGGCTGTCCGTACGACGCGATCTACATCGACGAGGACACCCACACCGCGGCCAAGTGCAACTTCTGCGCGCACCGCATCGACGAGGACATGGAACCGGCGTGTGTCGTCGTCTGCCCCACGCACTCGATCTGGGTCGGTGACCTCGACGACCCGCACAGCGGGATCTCGAAGCTGGTCAACTCGAACCCGGTCACGGTGCGAGCACCGGAGCAGAACACCGGCCCGAACGTGTTCTACCTGGGCGCCGACCGCGCCGTGCTCGACCCGCTGGGAGCCCCGGTGGACAGCAGCTACATCTTCTCCTCCCCCGACGCGCACCGCGTCGACGTCGGCAAGGACCTGCCGGTCGACCCGGTGACGGGCGCCCGCACCACGCTCAACACCGAGCACACGCGGCCGTGGGGCTGGCGGGTCACGACCTACCTGTGGACCAAGGCCGTCGGCGGCGGGGCGGTGCTCATCGCCGCGCTGGCGCTGCTGCTGGGGATCGACCTCGGGGTGCTGTCGACCGTCGTCGCCCCCGCGCTCGGGGTCGCCGGGGTGAGCATCACCGGCGCCCTGCTGATCTGGGACCTCAAGCGCCCCGAGCGCTTCCTCTACATCTTCCTCAAGTCCAACTTCGGGTCCTGGCTCGTGCTGGGGTCCTACGCGCTGGCCCTGTTCGCCGCGGTGGCGGGGATCTGGCTACTGCTGGGCATCGGGGTGGAGACCGGGCTGATCGCCTCGGCCGACACCGCGTTCACCGTGCTCGCGGTGCTCGGCATCCCCACCGGGGCCATGCTGGCCGGGTACACCGGGTTCCTGTTCGGCCAGGCCGAGGGCCGCGACCTGTGGCAGTCGCCGCTGCTGTTCTGGCACCTGATCGTGCAGGCCGTGATGGTCGGCGGCGGCGCGCTGGCCGTGGCGGCCGCGCTCGCCGGCACCCCGGCGCCGGAGTTCGCGCTGATCTCGCGGGTCTTCCTCGTCGCCACCGTGCTGCACGTGCTCATGCTGCTGATCGAGTACGGCGGGAAGCACTCGAGCAAGGGCGCCGCGACGGGAGCCCACATGATCACCCACGGCCGCTACGCCCGGCTGTTCTGGTTCGGCGCCGTGGCACTCGCGGCCGTCGCCGCGGTGCTGACGGTCCCGGCCTGGGGCGGCGGGGCCGTCGTCCTCGTCGCCGTCGCCGGTCTCGCCGTGCAGGTGGCGCTGCTCGCCTACGAGTCCGTGTTCGTCCGAGCCGGCCAGGACGTGCCGCTCTCCTGACCCGCGGCGTCGCCCGCGCCACCGCGCCTTCCCGGACCGCGCCCACCACACCGCGCCCCCTCTGCGAGGAATCCCGATGACCGAGACCGCCCGCCACGACACCACCGGCGCCGCCCCCACCGCCCCGGCGCCCACCACACCGGCAACCCCCGCCGTGGGCCACCCGCTGCCCGGCGCCCGCACCCACGAGCACCTGCGCAACTACCCGCCGGTCTCCGAGTGGGACCACCACGTCGCCTACGACGCCAAGGCACACCCGCGCAAGGTGCCGCACAGCTACATGCTGGTGCCCACCACCTGCTTCAACTGCGAGTCGGCCTGCGGGCTGCTCGCCTACGTCGACAAGGACGACCTGTCGGTCAAGAAGGTCGAGGGGAACCCGGCGCACCCCGGGTCACGCGGGCGCAACTGCGCCAAGGGCCCGGCCACGATCAACCAGATCGACGACCCCGAGCGGATCCTGCACCCGCTGCGCCGCACCGGCGAGCGCGGCGGCGGGCAGTGGGAGCGGGTCAGCTGGGACGACGCCCTCGACGACATCGCCGCCCGGATCCGGGCGGCGATCACCGAGGGCCGCAACGAGGAGGTCGCCTACCACGTCGGGCGCCCCGGCGAGGACGGCTTCGCCGAGCGGGTGCTGCAGGCGTGGGGCGTCGACGGGCACAACAGCCACACCCAGGTCTGCTCGTCGGGAGCGCGGTTCGGGCAGACCCTGTGGGGCGGGTTCGACCGGCCCTCCCCCGACCACGCCCACGCCAAGGTGATCCTGCTGTTCTCCAGCCACCTGGAGACCGGGCACTACTTCAACCCGCACGCCCAGCGGATCATGGAGGGCAAGCAGGCCGGCGCGAAGCTGGTCGTCGTCGACCCGCGGATGTCGAACACGGCCTCGCACGCCGACGTGTGGCTCGCGCCGTGGCCGGGCAGCGAGGCCGCGATGCTGCTGGCGATCGCGTCCTACCTGCTGCGCACCCGCCAGATCGACGAGCCCTACCTGCGGCGCTGGTTCAACTGGGACGTCTACCTGCGCGAGCGCCACCCGTCCGCCGAGCCCACCTTCGAGTCCTTCCTCGACTGCATCGAGGCCGACTACGCCGGCTACACCTTCGAGTTCGCCGCCGCCGAGACCCAGGTCCCGGTGGAGCGGATCGAGGAGGTGGCGCGCCTGGTCGCCGGCTGCGACGGGAAGCTCGCCGCGCACATCTGGCGCTCCGCCGCGGCCGGCAACTACGGCGGCTGGCAGGTGGCGCGGAGCATGTGGTTCGTGCTGGCGCTGACCGGCTCGATCGGCGGCGTGGGCGGCACCCAGCCCAACGGCTGGAACAAGTTCATCCCGCACGGCCCCGACGTGCCCGCGCACGCGAACTGGAACGAGCTGGCCTGGCCGGCCGAGTACCCGATGTCCTGCAACGAGATGTCGATCCTGCTGCCGCACTTCCTGCAGGAGGGCCGCGGGAGGATGGACGTCTACTTCTCCCGGGTGTTCAACCCGATCTGGACCTACCCCGACGGCTTCACCTGGATGAAGGCGCTGACCGACCCCGAGAAGGTCGGCCTGCACGTCGCCCTGACCCCGACCTGGTCGGAGACCGCCGAGTTCGCCGACTACGTGCTGCCGATGGGCCACTCCACCGAGCGCCACGACACCCAGTCCTACGAGACCCACGCGGCCAAGTGGCTGGGTTTCCGCCAGCCGGTGCGCCGGGTGGCGATGGAGAAGATGGGGATGCCGGTCGGCGACACCCGCGACGCCAACCCCGGCGAGGTGTGGGAGGAGAACGAGCTCTGGTTCGAGCTGTCCTGGCGGATCGACCCGGACGGGTCGATGGGGATCCGGAAGCACTTCGAGTCGCCCTACCGGCCCGGCGAGAAGATCACCGTCGACGAGTACTACCGGTGGATCTTCGAGAACCGGGTGCCCGGGCTGAAGGAGAAGGCCGACGCCGAGGGCCTCACGCCGCTGGAGTACATGCGTCGCTACGGCGTGGTCGAGGTGGCCGAGAAGCTCTACCGGCAGGACGAGCGCGCGCTCACCGACACCGAGCTCGACGGGGCGGTCCCGGACGGCCCGGACTCGGCGACCCCCGGCGTGCTGCGCAAGCCCACCGACCTCGACTCGGTGCCGCCGCTGATCGGTGAGGCGGGCGCGGTCGGCGTGCGCCACGACGACGGCACCGTCACCGCGGGCTGGCTGACCCCGTCGCGCAAGCTGGAGGTCTACTCCCCCACGATGCGCGACTGGGGCTGGGAGGAGCACGCCACCCCGGGCTACATCCGCTCCCACGTGGCGGCCTCGGAGATCGACCTGGCGGCGGGCGACCTGGTGCTGGTCCCCACCTTCCGGCTGCCCACGCTGATCCACACCCGCTCGGGCAACGCGAAGTACCTCAACGAGATCTCCAACTCCCACCCGATGTGGCTCAACTCCGTCGACGCCGCCCGGCACGGGGTGGCCACCGGCGACCTGGTCCGGCTCAACACCTCCATCGGCTACCTGGTGGCCCGGGTCTGGGTCACCGAGGGCATCCGGCCCGGCGTCTGCGCGCTCTCCCACCACATGGGCCGCTGGCGGCTGCACGACACCGAGGGCAGCCGCTGGTCGCAGGGCCTGGTGGACATCACCCACCCGGACGGCCCGGACTCGCATCTGCTGCGCTACAAGGGCGGCATCGAGCCCTTCTCCTCCGACGACCCGGACTCGGAGCGGATCTGGTGGAAGGACCCGGGCGTGCACCAGAACCTCGCGTTCGCCGTGCAGCCCGACCCGTGGTCGGGGATGCAGTGCTGGCTGCAGAAGGTGCGGCTGGAGAAGGCGCACGCGGGCGACCAGTACGGCGACGTCTACGTCGACACCGCCCGGTCGATGGAGGTCTACCGGGAGTGGCTGGCCAAGACCCGGCCGATGCTCGGCCCCGGTGGCCAGCGCCGCCCGGAGTTCCTGATGCGCCCGGTGAAGCCGCGCCGCCGCGCGTTCCGGGTCGACGGGGACGGGCAGCCGCCGTTCCACTCCCCCGGCACCGCCCCGGCCGAGGGCGGGACGTCCTGATGGGCCTGCTGACCCGTCCCGCCGGGGTCGACACCGACACCGTCCGCGACGCCCTGGCCGCGGTGCACGACCCGGAGATCGGCCGGCCGCTCGCCGAGCTGGGCATGCTCGGGGAGATCACCGCCCGGCGCGGGCACGTCCGCGTCGAGGTGCGGCTGACCACGGAGTCCTGCCCACTGGTCGACGAGCTGCGCCACGCGGTCACCACCGTCGTCTCCGGCGAGGCGGGCGTCCGCGAGGTCGAGGTCGCGTTCAGCACCATGGCGCCGCGCGAGCGGGCCGAGTTCGCCGACCGGCTCAAGCTGGCCGCCCCGCCGCTCAACGGCACGCTGGGTGTCGGTGGCACCCGCGTGTACGCGATCGCCAGCGGCAAGGGCGGGGTCGGCAAGAGCACCGTCACCGCCAACCTCGCGGTGGCCCTCGCGGCACAGGGCAAGCGCGTCGGGGTCCTGGACGCCGACGTCTGGGGGTACTCGATGCCGCAGCTGTTCGGGGTGCGGCGCAACCCCGTGGTGCTCGGCGAGCTGATGATGCCGGTGCCGGCGCACGGTGTCGGGCTCATGTCGATCGGCTTCTTCGTCAACGAGGAGCAGCCGGTCGTGTGGCGTGGTCCGATGCTGCACAAGGCGCTGCAGCAGTTCGTCACCGACACCTACTGGGGCAGCCTCGACGCGCTGCTGGTCGACCTGCCGCCGGGCACCGGCGACGCGACGCTGTCCTTGCTGGAGTTCCTGCCCGACACCACGCTGCTCGCGGTGACCACCCCGCAGCGCACGGCCACGGTCGTCGCCGCCCGCGTCGCCCGGATGGCGGCCGAGACCGGGGTGCCGCTGGCCGGGGTGATCGAGAACATGACGGCGTCGGTGTGCGGGAGCTGCGGCGAGCACACGTCGGTGTTCGGCACCGGGGGCGGGGCGCTGCTGGCCGAGGAGGCCGGGGCGCCGCTGCTGGGGCAGGTACCGCTCGACATCGAGCTGCGGGAGGCAGGTGACCGCGGGGTGCCCGTCGTGGTCGACGCGCCCGGGTCGGCCTCGGCGCGCGAGCTGGCCCGGATCGCCACGGTCCTGCCCGCCCCGCAGCGCAAGCTGGCCGGTCGCGCGCTGCCGCTGTCCGTGGTGTCCCGGTAGGCGACGTGTCCACCGCCCGGTTCGCGCCGACCCCGGCCGGCCCGGTCGGCGAGGCCCACCGCACCTGGCTCGCGTGCTGTGCCGAGGCCGGGTGGGCTCCGCGACGGCCGGTCGAGCGGGTCCCGCTCGACGCCGCCGCCGGGCGCACCACGGCAGCGGACGTGCACGCCCTGTGGTCCTCCCCCGCACAGGAGCGCGCGGCGATGGACGGCGTCGCGGTGCGCTCCGCGGACACCGTGGACGCCTCGCAGGACCGCCCGGTTCGGTTGCCCCCCGGCTCCTGGGACGTCGTCGACACCGGTGACCCGCTGCCGGCCGGCCGTGACGCGGTCATCATGCGCGAGCACGTCCGCCGGGTCCCGGACGGCACGGTGGAGATCGTCGCGCCCGCGCCGCCGGGGCGGCACGTGCGCCCGATCGGCGAGGACGTCGTCGCCGGGGAGCGGCTGCTCCCTGCCGGGCACCGCGTCCGCCCGGTCGACGCGGCGATGGTCGCCGCCGCCGGACACCGTGACCTGCCGGTGGTGCGACGCCCGGTCGTGGCGGTCCTGCCCACCGGCGACGAGATCCGGCCGGTGGGCAGCGCGCTGGAACCCGGTGGTCTGGGGCCCGGCGGCATCGTCGACACGAACTCCCTGATGCTCGCCGGGATGGCCCAGGAGGCGGGCTGCGCGACCCGGGTGCTGCCCGTCGTCCCCGACGACCCCGCGCTGCTGGCCACCGCGGTCGGTGCGGCGGCCGACGGGGCCGACCTGGTGCTGGTCATCGCCGGATCGAGCGCCGGGCGCGACGACCACACCGCGGGTGTCCTCGCCACCCTGGGCAAGGTGGCGGTGCACGGGGTCGCGATGCGGCCGGGCCACCCCGTCGTGCTGGGGGTGCTCGAGGACACCGTCCCGGTGCCGGTCGTCGGCGTGCCGGGCTACCCGGTCTCGGCGGCGCACGTGTTCGACACCTTCGCCGCCCCGATGATCGCTGCGCTCACCGGAGGCGCGCCGCGCCCGGTGGACCGGGTCACCGCGGTGCTCGGCACCGCGGTCGACTCCCCCGGGCACGTCGAGGAGAGCGTACTGGTCCGCCTGGAGGACCGCGACGGCACGCTCACCGCCGTGCCGAGCGGGCGCGGGGCCGGGGCGCTGAGCAGGCTGGCCCGCGCCGACGGCGTCCTGCGGGTCCCCGCCGGTGCGACCGGACACCCGGCCGGGGCCACGGTGACCGTCGAGCGGCTGCCCGGCGCTCCCGCCGCGGACCGGGTGGGGACCGGCTGAGCGGAGCCACGTCGGTGCGCCCGCGATCAGCAGCACCGCCGGATCGGCCGGTCGCCCGAACGTCTCGACGCACAGCTCGACCCCGCCCACCGCCACCATCTGCTCCACCACGGCTCACCCCCTGTCCCCCGGAGCCGCACGCGGCGGCGACCCCGTGACGGCGATGTGCCGTCACGGGTACCGACCCGCGCGTCCGACCGAACTCATCGGTCGGTCCGGCCGCGTCAGCCCTCGACCGGGCCGCGGCGCAGATGTACGGTCAAAGTGAGCAGACTGCCGCAGCATGGAGGACCCACATGGACGGCACGGGCGCACTGGCCTTCAAGCAGTACTACCTCGGCTGCCTCTCACAGGCCTCCTACCTGATCGGCGACCGGAGCAGCGGCCGGGCCGTCGTGGTCGACCCGCAACGCGACGTCAGCGAGTACCTGGCCGACGCGCAGACCGAGGGCCTGCGCATCGAGCAGGTCCTGGAGACCCACGTGCACGCCGACTTCCTGTCCGGCCACCTGGAGCTGGCCGCGGCCACCGGGGCGCGGATCGCCTACGGGTCCGGGGCACAGGTCGAGTTCGAGATCGACCGGCTCGGCGACGGCGAGCGCATCTCGCTCGGCGAGGTCGAGCTGGAGATCCGGCACACGCCCGGCCACACCCCGGAGTCGATCTGCATCGTGGTGCGGGCGGCGGCGGGCGACGAGGTCCCGTTCGGGGTGCTGACCGGGGACACCCTGTTCATCGGCGACGTGGGCCGGCCCGACCTGCTCGGCGCGAACGGCTGGTCGTCCGAGGAGCTGGCCCGGGCGCTGTTCCGCTCCACCCGCGAGCAGCTGCTCACCCTGCCCGACGCCACCGGGGTCTACCCGGCGCACGGCGCGGGGTCGGCGTGCGGAAAGAACCTCTCGACCGAGACCACCAGCACCGTCGGCGAGCAGCGCCGCACCAACTACGCGCTGGCCCCGATGGCCGAGGACGACTTCGTCGCCGCGGTCTGCGAGGGCCAGAGCACCGCGCCCGCCTACTTCGCGTACGCCTCGGTCCGCAACCGCCAGCAACGCCCCACCCTCGACGAGACGCAGCCGGTGCCCGCGCTGTCGGCCGCCGAGGCGCTCGCCGCCCAGGCCGCCGGAGCCGTGCTGCTCGACACCCGCGACCCCCAGGACTTCGCGACCGGGCACCTGCGCGGCTCGGTCAACGTCGGCCTCGGCGGGCGGTTCGCGGAGATGACCGGACAGGTACTGGGCGCGGGCGACGACATCGTGCTGGTCGCCGACCCGGGCACGGAGACCGAGGCGCGCAACCGGCTGGCCCGCATCGGGTTCGACCGCGTCGTGGGACACCTCGCGGGTGGCGCGGCCGGCGTCGCCGCGGAACACCTCACCCCAGGCAGCCGGCTGACCGCCGCGCAGGTCACCGCCGCCCCCACCGACGTGCAGGTCATCGACGTGCGCGGCCCGGGCGAGGTGCGGGTCAGCGGCACCGTCCCGGGCGCGGACCTCGTCCCGCTGCCCGAGCTCGTCGCGCGGGTGTCGCAGTTCGACCCGGCGAAGCCCACGATCGTGTTCTGCGCGGGCGGCTACCGGTCCTCGATCGCGGCGTCCGCGCTGCGGGCGCGCGGGTTCGCCGACGTGTCCGACCTGATCGGCGGGTTCGGGGCGTGGGACGACGGCTCCCGACCGGTCGTGCGGGTCGCCCCCGCCTGAGCCACGCCGCGCCCGATCCGCGCACCTTCGGGTCATCCGCGCATGTCGGGACGTGCGCGGGTGGCCGGTGCGTGCGCGGCTCGCCGCAGGCCCGCCGCGTCGAGGCCGTCGAAGGACTCCAGGACGGCCGCGGCCCCGGGGAAACCGGCGCCGGCCGTGTACCCGTTCGTGACGACCACGCCGGGCAGGCCGGCGGCCCGGGCCGCGGCCAGGCCGGGCGGGGAGTCCTCGACGGCGACGGCGGCCGCGGCGTCGAGCCCGAGCCGTCGCAGGGCGAGCAGGTAGGCGTCGGGGGCGGGCTTGAGCCGCTCGACGTCGTCGCCGGTCACGACGGTCTCGAACGCGGCGGGCCCGAACAACCGGTCCAGCAGCGGCGCCACCCACGCCCGTCGTCCGGTGGTGACGACGCCGAGCCGCAGGCCCGCCGCGCGGAGGTCGGCGAGCAGGACGTCCACCCCGGGCCGGCACCGCACCGGCCCCGAGCGGACCCACTCCACGAAGTGCTCGGTCTTCGCCCGGTGCAGCGCCCGGGCCAGACCCGCCGGGTCGGGGTGGCCGCGCTCGGCGAGGAACCTCTCGATGCGCCGTTGCCCGCCGGTCACCGACAGCAGGCGGCCGTAGTCCTCGACGTCCCACCGGTCGGCGAGCCCGTGCTCGGCGAAGGCTCGGTTGAACGCGGGCCGGTGCCCGTCGCGCTCGGTGTCGGCCAGCGTCCCGTCGACGTCGAACAGCACCGCGGTGAGCACGGCCCCGACGGTAGGCCCGGTCGTACCGCGACCGGATCCCCCCGCCGAGGTAGCCGCGGCGGGAGACTCAGCCGCGCAGCCGCTCGATGGCCTTCTCGACGTCGGCGGCGGCCCCCTGGTTGTAGGGCAGCTTCATCAACATGCTGCCCATCGCGCAGGAGTTGCTCACCGCGGCGAAGACCAGCCCGGCCCCGATGCCGCCGGCCAGGAAGCGCAGCTTCGGGAACCACACGCTCCCCGCGATCGACGAGGCGACGATCCCGCCCGCGACGAGCCGGACCTGCCGCTCCAGCGCCCACTTCGCCTGCTCCTCGCGGCGGACCGGCGCACCGGCGGCCACCCAGGAGTTCATCCCACCGTCGAGGACGGCGACGTCGGAGAGCCCGGCCCCGGCGAGCGTCGTGGCGGCCTGCTCCGCACGGGTCCCGGACTGGCAGACGAGCACCATCCGCCCGCCCGCGTCGCGGACGATCCGGCGCAGGTGCGCGTCGACCTGGGACAGCGGCAGGTTCACCGCGCCCTCGATCGAGGCCCCCTGGAACTCGCCGGGCGTGCGGACGTCGACGAGCAGCGTGTCCGGGTTGGTGGAGAGTTCGGCCTGCAGCGTGGCGACGTCGATCGTGCCCGGTGCCGCGGTCGGCGTGCTGACGGTCATGCGTGCTCCGATTCGTGGTCACGGAGGGCGGATGCGCAGGCTGCACATCGCCCGATGTGGGTACCCCAAGGGGTATCCTACGCGAGGCGCCGGTCGCCGCGCGGGCGGGACGTACCGGACAGCCGCGACGGAACCACGAGAAATTGTACGGACATCAAGCGAGGACTGGCTCGTCCGGGTCTCCCGGCCCGCGGGGGCCCCTTCCCGGCGTCCGGGCCTCGATGCGCAGGTCTGCGCGGTCGCTTGTCAATGTCCGGCCATCCGTACACACTCGTGGGCATCGTCACGGACCAGAGAGGAGAGGACATGGACGTCCTCACGTTCCGCACCGCCGGCCTCGGTGACCAGACCTACCTGCTCGTGCACGAGGGGCAGGGGGTGCTCGTCGACCCGCAACGCGACATCGACCGCTTCCTCGACGCGGCGGCCGAGCAGGATGTGCAGCTCCGCTTCGTCCTGGACACCCACCTGCACAACGACTACGTCTCGGGCGCCGAGCAGGCCGCGAACACGACCGGCGCACAGCTGGTCCTGCCCGCCGCGGCGGCGCCCGCGTACCCGAGCACGCCCGCGTTCCACCTCGAGGACATCCCTGGCGGCGCGCTGACGATCCGGCCGATCCACACCCCCGGCCACACTCCGGAGCACACCAGCTACCTGGTGCTGGTCGACGGCGAGCCGGCCGCACTGTTCTCCGGGGGCAGCCTGCTGGTCGCCTCCGCCGGGCGGCCCGACCTGCTGGGTCCCGAGCGCGCCCGCACGATGGCGACGCTGCAGCACCAGTCGCTGCACCGGCTCGCCGGGCTCCCCGACTCCCTGGGGCTGTACCCCACCCACGGCCAGGGGTCGTTCTGCACGGCGTCCGGCGCGGGCCGCCTCACCTCCACGATCGGCCAGGAGCGCAGGGAGAACCCGCTCCTGGCGATCCCGACGGCCGAGCAGTTCGTCGACCAGCTGCTCGGATCGGCGATGCCGATCCCCGCGTTCTACAGGTTCATGGGCCCGGCCAACGTCCTGGGTGTGCCCGCGATGCCCGACGGCGACCTCCCGGAGCTCTCGGTCGACGACATCGCCACCCAGCCCGAGGGCACGCAGGTGGTGGACGTCCGCCCGCGCGCCGAGCAGGCGGCCGGGATCCTGCCGGGTCGCTGGCGATCGAGGTCACCACCGACTTCGGCAGCTGGGCCGGCTGGCTGGTCCCGCGGAGCTCACCGATCGTGTTCGTCGCCGATGCCGACCAGGACGTCACCGAGCCGCTCACCCAGCTCGCCCAGATCGGCGTGGACACCGTCGTCGGGGTCGTCCGCGGCCTCCCGGCCGACCGGGCCGGCGTCGGGTTCGAGCTGGTGGGCATCGACCGGTTCCGCGAGCTGATGGCCGAGCCGGACGCCCAGGTGCTCGACGTGCGGATGCCGTCGGAGTGGGCGGACGCGAGCATCGACGGATCCGTCCGCCGATTCCTCCCGGACCTGCTCACCGACGGGATACCCGCCGAGCTGGACCGCGACCGGCCCGTGCTCGTCGCCTGCCGCACCGGACGGCGCGCGAGCATCGCGGCCGGCGTGCTGGCCGACGCCGGATACCGGGCCGTGGTGCTCGACGAGGTCGGCGTGCCCGACGTCGTTGCGCGCGCCGAGGCCGACGCGGCCTGACGCGTCAACCCGACCGGGGCCCCGGGCCCGGCCTCCCCCGTGGCCGGCCCGGGGCCCCTCCCGTCGCCCGACGGGCCGGCCTCCCCGTGCACGTCCTCCGCCGGGGGGACGGCAGCGCGCCCGCGCGTTCGTAGCGTCGCCGACGAGCCCGGCACCCGGCCGGGAGGGACACCGGAGGGACCCGCATGCCGATCGCGCCCGACGCCACGACCGCCGCGCTGCACGCCACCGCCCGCGAGCTGGTCGCTGACCGCCGCGGGATCCTCGCGGCGGACGAGAGCATCGCCACGATGTCGGCCCGGCTGGAGAAGGCCGGTGTCACGCCGACCGGGACCGGCCGCCGGGACTACCGCGAGCTGCTCGTCACCACGCCGGACCTGCACGAGGGGGTCAGCGGCGTCATCCTGTGCGACGAGACGCTGCGCCAGCGGCTCGCGGACGGCCGGCCGTTCCCGCGGGCGCTGCGCGACCTGGGCCTGCTCCCGGGGATCAAGGTGGACACCGGGACGACGCACCTGCCCGGTACCGCGGGCGAGCTGGTCACCGAGGGGCTCGACGGGCTGCCGGCCCGCCTCGCCGAGTACGCGGAGCTGGGGGCGCGCTTCGCCAAGTGGCGCGCGGTCATCCGGATCGGGGAGGCCACCCCGAGCCCGTGGGCGCTCGCGGCGAACGCCCACGCCCTCGCCCGCTACGCGAGCGCCTGCCAGGCCGCGGGCATCGTCCCGGTGGTCGAGCCGGAGGTGCTCATGGACGGCGCGCACCCGCTCTCGCGGTGCGCGAGCGCCACGACCGACGCGCTGACCGCCCTGTTCGACGCCCTGCGCGACGCGCGCGTCGACCTGCGCGGCACCGTCCTCAAGCCGAACATGGTGGTGCCCGGGGACGGGTCCCCGCAGCGGTGCCCCCCGGCGGCGGTCGCCCGGGCGACGGTGGACGTGCTGGGCGCCGTGCTGCCCGACGGGCTCGCCGGTGTCGCGTTCCTGTCCGGCGGCCAGGCCCCGGAGACGGCCACCGCGCACCTCGCCGCGATGCAGGAGATCGACACGCCGTGGCCGCTGACGTTCTCCTTCGGCCGGGCACTGGTGAGCCCGGCGCTGCTGGAGTGGCGGGGCGCCCCGGACCGGGTGGCCGCCGCCCAGGCGACGCTGGCCCGCCTCGTCCGGCGCAACGCCGCGGTGCTGCGCGGATCGGGAGCGCCGCTGCAGACCGCGTAGCTCCCGCGGGGTCAGCGGAACAGGCCCTCCCGCAGCGCCACCGCCACCGCTCCGGCCCGGTCGGGCACCTCCAGCTTGCGGTAGACGGCGCGGACGTGGCTCTTGACGGTCTCCTCCCCCACGATCAGGCGCCCGGCGATCGCCCCGTTGGACAGCCCGGCGACGATCAGTCCGAGCACCTCGCTCTCGCGCTGGGTGAGGCCGAGGCGGGCACCGGGCCAGAACTCGCCCGCGTCGATGCGGGCGGCGGACGCGGCCACGCGGCCCGCCAGCGTGGCGTCCACCGCGATCTCACCGTCCTGGACCCGGTGGAGCTGGCGGACGAGCTCCTCGCCGTCGATCTGCTTGAGCAGGTAGCCACGGGCCCCGGCGCGCAGGGCCTGGAACAGGTACTGCTCGTCGTCGTACACGGTGAGCATCACGATCCGTCGCGCCGCGTCGCGGGCGAGCAGCGTGCGACACAGGTCCAGGCCGCTGTGCCGGCCGAGCCGGACGTCGGTGACGACGATGTCGGGGTTGAGGTCGACCGCGGCCCGCACGCCGCCCTCGGCGTCGGCGGCCTCCCCCACGACCCGGACGTCCAGGCCCGCGAGCATCGCCTTGAGCCCGGTCCGGACCATCTCGTGGTCGTCGACGAGCACGAGGCGCAGCGGGCGGGCGACCATCGGTCGATGGTAGCTGTCCGGACAATCGGTCCCCGGCCGTCTCCCCCCGCGCGGGGAACCGCCCGGGTGCCGGTGCTGCCTAGCGTCGGGGCCGTGCCCATGGAACGTCCCGAGGAGGCCATCCGTTGACCGCCACCCCCACCGCCCCCACCGCGGTAGTCGCCGACCTGGCCCCCGCCCCCGACGACGTCGACGGCCGGGCCGTCGCGACGATCCGCATGCTCGCGGCGGACGCGGTGCAGGCGGCGAACAGCGGGCACCCCGGCCTCCCGCTGGGCGCGGCCGTGCCGGCCTGGGCGATCTTCTCCCGGTTCCTGCGCCACGACCCGGGCGACCCGGGCTGGCCCGACCGCGACCGGTTCGTGCTCTCCGCCGGGCACGGCTCGGCACTGCTCTACGCGCTGCTGCACCTGACCGGCTACGACCTGCCCGCCGCGGAGCTGGCCCGGTTCCGGCAGTGGGGCTCGCGGACGCCCGGCCATCCCGAGCACGGCCACACCCCCGGGGTGGAGACGACCACCGGACCGCTGGGTCAGGGGCTGGCCAACGCCGTGGGCATGGCACTGGCCGAGCGCATGCTGGCCGCCCGCTGCAACGCCGACGGGCCCGTCGTGGACCACCGCACCTGGGTGCTCGCCGGGGACGGCGACCTGATGGAGGGGATCAGCCACGAGGCCGCGTCGCTGGCCGGGCACCTGGGTCTGGGTCGGCTGATCGTGGTGTTCGACGACAACGACGTCACCATCGACGGCGCGGCGTCGCGGTCGTGCAGCGACAACCCGCTGGCCCGGTTCGCGGCCTACGGCTGGCACACCGCGCGGGTGGGCGACGGCAACGACCTCGACGCCGTCTGCGCGGCCCTGCAGGACGCCGCCGAGGAGACCGCCCGCCCGAGCCTGGTCGCGGTCCGCACCGTGATCGGCTTCGGCTCCCCCGTCGCCGGGACGCCGAAGGCACACGGGTCGCCGCTCGGCGTGGCCGGGGTGGCGGAGCTCAGGGCGCGCCACGGGTGGCCGGACGAGCCGTTCCACGTGCCCTCCGACGTCGCCGCCCACTGTGCCGAGATCGCCGGGAGGGGCCGGCGCACGCGCCTGGACTGGGCGGACGCGCACGCCGACGGCTGGCGACGGTGGTCCGACGCCGCGGGCCGGACCGCGTTCGACCCGCCGGACTTCGACGCCGCGACCGCCACCCGCGTGGCGTCGGGCGCGACCCTGCGCGCCGCGGCCGACGCGTGCCCCGGCCTGGTCGGCGGCTCGGCCGACCTCGAGGGCTCCACCGGCACCGCGCTCCCCGGCCACGGCGTCGTGACCCGCCACGACTTCTCCGGGCGCACCGTCGCATTCGGCATCCGCGAGCACGGGATGGCCGCGGTCCTCAACGGGATCGCCCTGCACGGCGGGCTGCGCCCGTTCGGCAGCACGTTCCTGGTGTTCTCCGACTACCTGCGGCCCGCGCTGCGGCTGTCCGCGCTGATGGGGCTGCCGGTGGTCCACGTGTTCACCCACGACTCGGTCGTGGTCGGTGAGGACGGGCCGACCCACCAGCCGGTCGAGCACGTCGAGGCCCTGCGCCTGATCCCCGGTCTCGCCGTGCTGCGCCCGGCCGACGCCCACGAGACCGCGGCCTGCTGGGCGACGGCGCTGGCCCGCACCGACGGTCCCACCGCGCTCGTCCTGACCCGCCAGGACCTCCCGGTGCTCGATCCCGTGCCGGCGGCGGTGGTCGCCGAGCACGGGGCGCGGACCGTGCGGGAGCCGGCCCGGCCCGCGCAGGTGGTACTGGTCGCCACGGGCTCCGAGGTGAGCCTCGCGCTGTCCGCCGCCGACCGCCTCGACGAGCTCGACGGGCCCGCCGCCCGCGTGGTCTCGGTGCCCTGGCGGGAACGTGCGGTCGGCAGCGGGAGGCTGCACGAGCTGCTCGGCGAGCTGCCCGCGGTCTGGGTCGAGGCGGGATCACCCGTCGGCTGGCGGGCGGTGAGCCGGCCGGGCGACGCCGTGATCGGGCTGGAGCGGTTCGGCGCGAGTGCCCCCGGCCCGGAGGTGTACGCCCGGCTCGGGTTCACCAGCGGGCACCTCGTCGACGCCGCCGTGCGGGTCACCCGGGTGACCGACCCGACAATCGACACCTGAGCCCGAATGTCCGTACTATTCGGGCGGTGAACGACGTGACCGCGGCGCGGTTCCTGCCCCCGCTGCGGTGGCTGCGCCGCTACGACCGGCCGACGTTCGGGGCGGACGCCCGGGCCGGCGCCACGGTCGGCGTGCTGCTGATCCCCCAGGGCATGGCCTACGCGGCACTGGCCGGGATGCCCCCGATCACGGGGCTCTACGCCGCAATCGTCGCGCTGCTCGTGTACGCGCTGCTCGGCACCAGCAACTACTCCTCGGTCGCCCCGGTGGCCATCGACTCGCTGCTGGTGGCCGCGGCCGTGGCCCCCCTCGCCGACGGCGACCCCGCGCGCTACGTCGCGCTGGCCGGGCTGCTCGCGGTGCTCACCGGCGTGCTGCAGATCGGGGCGGGCGTCCTGCGGGTCGGCACGCTGGTCAGCTTCATCTCGGTGCCGGTGATCAGCGGGTTCACCACGGCCGCCGCGCTGACGATCGCGGCGTCGCAGCTCAAGGACTTCTTCGGCGTCGCGGGTGGCGGCGGCTCCACGACGCTGGTGGACACCGTCGCCGGGCTCGTGCCGCGCCTGGGCGGCATCTCCCCCGCGACCCTGGCGGTCGGGGTGGGCGCCGTGGCCGCGCTGCTGCTGCTGCGCCGCGTCGTCCCGAGGGCCCCCGGGCCGCTGATCGTGGTGGTCGCCGCCGCGCTGGTCGTGCTGCTGCCCGGACTCTCCGGCGAGGTCGCGGTGCTCGGGGAGGTGCCCGCCGGGCTGCCGGGGTTCGCGCTGCCCTCGCTCGACCCCGGCGACGTCGGCGCGCTGCTGCCCGCGGCCGCCGCGCTCGCCCTGGTGTCCTACCTGGAGTCGATCAGCACGGCGACGACCTTCGCCCGGCGGACCCGCCGCCGGGTCGACGCCAACGGCGAGCTCATCGGGATCGGCGCCGCCAACGTCGCGGTGGGCTTCTTCCGTGGCTTCACCGTGGCGGCCGGATTCTCCCGGGGGGCGGTGAACTTCGGGGCCGGGGCCCGCACGCCGATGTCCGGGGTGCTGGCCGCCGTGGTCGTCGCGGTCGCGCTGGTGACCATCACCCCGCTGCTCGCGCTGATGCCCAAGGTCGCCCTCGCGGCGATCATCATGGTGGCCGTCGCCTCGCTCGTCGACGTGCGGGGGGCGCGGTCCATCGCGCGGGTCCGCCGCAGCGACCTGGTCGCCCTCGTCGCGACGTTCCTGGCCACCCTGGTGCTGGGCCCCGCCACCGGGCTGGGGGTCGGCGCCGCCGTCAGCATCGTGGTGTTCCTGCGCCAGTCCGCCCGACCGCACCTGCCCGAACTGGGCCGGGTGCCCGGTACGGCCCGCTACCGCAACCTCGCCCGGCACGACGACGCGGGCACGGACCCGTCGGTCGCCCTGTTCCGGCTCGACGCGCCGCTGTACTTCGCCAACTCCCGCGCCGTGGCCGACCGGATCGGTGACGCCGTCGCGCTGCGCCCGCAGCTGCGGGCGGTGGTCCTCGACGCGAGCTCGCTGGCGTGGATCGACTACACCGGCACGGAGGTGCTCGCCGAGCTCGACGACGCGCTGCGCGCCGCCGGGGTCGCCCTGCACCTCGCCGCGACCCGGGGCCCCGTGAGCGACGTGCTCGCCCGCTCCGCGGACAGCGCCGCCCTGCTGACCGAGGGCCGGATGCATGCCGACGTCGCCGCGGCCGTCCGCGCCCTCGACCTCGATCCCGGCTCCCCGCTGCGACCGGACGGCCCGGGGACAGCGGGGCCCGCACGCGATACCCTCGGGGGTACATGACGGGGAGGTTCGGATGAACGTGGAACGCGATCAGCTCGGCGAGGTCGTCAAACGGCTCAACCGGGTGCAGGGCCAGCTGGGCGGCGTGGTGCGGATGATCGAGGAGGGCCGGGACTGCGCCGACGTGGTCACCCAGCTCGCCGCGGCCTCGCGGGCCCTCGACCGGGCCGGATTCAAGATCATTGCTACGGGGATGAAGCAGTGCCTCGAACAGGACGACCCGGCCGCCCGCCGGCTCGACGAGTCCGCCCTGGAGAAGCTCTTCCTCTCCCTGGCCTGACGGGCGCCCCGGCACCCGGCACCCCGGCCCATCCGGAGGCCTCCCGTCGCGGCGGGATCAGCACGCCGGGGCCACCGAGGCGGGCGTCGTCGGCTGCCCGGCCGTCGCCCCAGCCGTCGCCCCAGCCGTCGCCCCGGCCACGGCCGTCGCGGCGGGCTCGGGTGTGCCGGTCGGGCACTCGACGGTGCCGTCGTCGGAACGCTGGACGACGGTCGGCGTCGGCCGGGGCGGGGCCAGGGTGACGGGCTCCAGCGGGCGGGGCGCGGCGTCGACGGCGACACCGCACCCGGTGGCGAGGGCCGCGGCCATGACCAGTACGAGCGCGCGCCGCCTCACGTCGACTCCGGCAGCTCGACCACGAACCGGGCACCGCCACCGGGCCGCTGCTCCACCCATGCCGCCCCGCGATGGTGCCGGACGTGCTGGGCGACGAGCGCCAGGCCCAGACCGCTGCCGCCGCTCCCGCCGCGCCGCCCGGCCTGGGCACCGCGGGCGAACCGCTCGAACACCACGTCCCGGTACTCCTCGGGGACGCCCGGCCCGGCGTCGTCGACCTCGACGCGCGCCTTGCCCCCGCTGCGCGTCACCGCCACGCGCACCGGGCCGCCGCCGTACTTGTCCGCGTTGTCGAGCAGGTTGGCCACCACGCGGTCGAGCCGTCGCCGGTCCCCCTGCACGACCGGCGCGGGCTCGGCGTACTCCACGACGAGACCGGGGCATCTGGTCCGGGACCTGAGCACGTTGTCCACGAGATCGGCGAGGTCGACCGGCTCGGTGGGTCCGTCGCGCTCGTCGTGGGAGATCTCGAGCAGGTCGACGACCATGCGCTGGAAGCGGCCGGTCTCACCGAGCAGCAGGTCCAGGGCGCGACCCGCGGTGCCGGAGATCTCCCCGCGGCGCCGTACGAGCACCTCGGCGGCGTTCGCCATCGTCGTCAGCGGGGAGCGCAGCTCGTGGCTGACGTCGCCGGCGAACCGCGCGTCCCGGCGCACCCGGTTCTCCAGCGCCTCGGCGGTGCGGTTGAACGTCACCGCCAGCGGCGCCAGGTCGGGATCGCCCTGCTCGGGCAGCCGCGCCGTCAGGTCTCCCCCGGCCACCCGCGACGCCGCACCGGTCAGCTCCGTGAGCGGCCGCAGGGCCCGCCGGCTCGCCCACGACCCGAGCGCGACCCCGAGCAACGCGCACAGCGCGACACCGGCGCCGAGGACCGTGCTGAGGAACCGGAAGGTCCGGTCGAGCTGGGAGAGCGGGAACAGCTCGACGTAGACCGTGTCGGCCAGTGCGACCGGGTGGGTGACGGCGAGCACCGGGACGCGGTCGACCATCAGCCGTTGCCGTGCCGCCACGCCCTCCATCGCGAGGGCCCGCAGCGACGCGGGAAGCTGGTCGGGGACCACCTGGCGCCCGCTGGTGAGCCAGCCCTCCGGACGGCGGACCAGCACCGTCGACTCGGAGTCGGTGCTCAGCCCGGTCAACAGGTCGTCGAGGCCCTCCGATCCTTCCCTCAGCGACGCGTCCACCAGCCGGACGTTGAGCTCGGCCTGCAGGATCGCGCTGGTCTCCCGCTGGCGCAGCATGTAGTCCGACGCGAGGTTCCACGTCACCGTGGCGAACAACCCGGTGAACAACAGCGCCCCGCCGCCGAACGCCAGCGCGACCCGCCAGCGCAGGGACAGGTGCACGGGCACCGCGGGCCGCGTCACCCGGCCCGACCGGCCTTGTAGCCCCGCCCCCGGACCGTCAGCACGCACTCGGGCGCGTCCGGGTCGCGCTCGACCTTGCGCCGCAGGCGCCGGACGTGGACGTCGAGCAGCCGCGTGTCGCCGAAGTAGTCGTAGCCCCACACGCGGCGCAGCAGCTCCTCGCGGGTGACGACCCGGCCCCCGGCCTCGGCGAGCTCGAGCAGCACGCCGAACTCCGTGCGCGTCAGGTGGATCTCCTCGCCGTCGCGGCGCACGAGCTCCTCGTCCGGGGAGACCTCGACATCGCCGATGCGCAGCGTCCGCGGCCCGCCCGGCCCGGGCTGCCGGCGCCGCAGCAGCGAACGGATGCGGGCGGCCAGCTCGCTGGCCACGAGCGGCTTCGTCACGTAGTCGTCGGCGCCCGCCTCCAGCCCGGCGATGACGTCGGCGGTGTCCGTCCGCGCGGAGACGATGATGATCGGCAGGTCGCCCCCGGCCCGCAGCGTGCGGCAGACCGCGAGCCCGTCGACGCCGGGCAGCATGAGATCCAGCAGCACGACGTCCACCGGCGTCGACCCGATCAGCCGCAGCGCCGCCTCGCCCGACTCCGCCTCCACGACCTCGCAGCCCTCGTCGGCCAGCGCCAGCCCGAGCGCCTGGCGGATGCGCTCGTCGTCCTCGACCAGGAGCAGCCGCGCGTCCATCGCGCCGACCGCCGTGGCCGGCGGGGCGCCGTGGTCGTCCGCGGCCGTCACGGTCGCGGAACGGTGCGGCGCCGCCGCGACCGCTGCACGGCCGTCCGGTGCAGCACCTCGAGACCCGTGGGCATCCGCCACTCCCTCCGTCGTCACTGATGGTCGCGCATCGGCCGGATGCCGGGGCGTCGAGGGCAGGCTGTCACACCGTATGCAAGCAGATCGTCAGCTCAGCGGCCTGCCGTTCGCGTCATCGGAACCGCCGGATGCCGCGGTCGGGTCCTTGCGATCACCTGACGGTGCGCCCGGCCGGGTGTCCGCGACCGCGTCGGCGGGGATGCTCGGCGGGGAGGTGGACGCAGATGTGGTTTCCCTACGGAACGGGCCGGTGGGCCTGGATGCGCCACGAGGAGGCCGCCGGCGCCCCGGCCGAGGAGCCGGGTCCGCCCGGGCCCGGGCGACCCGACGGCGCGGTGCCGACGCCGTTCGACGAGGACACGACGGTCGTCACGGGCTGGGAGGCCGCGGCGATCCTGCTGGGCCTGGCCGCGCTGAGCGGATCGGTCACCGTCGTCGTCCTGTCCGTCTGCGCCGCCGCAGCGGTGTGGCTCATGGTCACCGCGGCGGACCAGGCACCGCCGCCCGCCGGCCGGTCCCGCCGACCCCGGTGAACGCGGCGCGGACGCTCAGAACGGTCCGCAACCGGTGACGGCCAGCAGCACGCAGGCGGCCACCGCCGCGCAGAACACCATCCGCAGCAGCCGGTCGGACACCACCCGGGTGTCGTCGGTGGGCTCGACACCGCAGCACCGCGCGTTCCAGAGCCGGAACGCCTCCGCGAGCTGCGGGTCGTCCGCAGCCAGCTGCTTCGCTGTCCGGGCGAGCAGGCGACGCTCGCGGAAACCGTTGCGCACGATCCTCCCCCGGCCCGATCCGGTCGACGGTTCCCAGGGTGGACCGTCCCGGCGCGCATCCACCTGACTTTCTCCTGACGGATCGGCATCGGGGTGCCGGCGTCGACCCGTTCCGCGCGAGGATCGGCCGGCATCGCGTGAGTCGAGCTGACGGAGGGGCACGTTGCACGTGATCTGCACGGCGGACGTCGAACTGGTCGTGACGGTCGCCGAGGAACACCGGATCGAGGTCCACGGTGACGTCGATCTGATGGGCTCCCCGCACCTGGGACTCGCACTCGACGATGCCGTGGACAGCTCCCGCGACGTCGTCGTCGACCTGTCGGAAGCGGAGTTTCTCAGCTGCCGGGCCGCCGGCCTGCTGGTCGGCTGTCACGACGCCCTGCGCGCGTCCGGCAGGCGGATGACGGTGTGCGGCGCGCACCCGGCACTGTACCGCTCCCTGGCGATCTGCGGCCTGGACGCCGCGCTCGCCTCCTGACCGCGCTCCTGACGAACGGCTGACGATGTCCCGCCTCCGCTGGGCACGGCACCGTCGCTCCGCTACAACTTGACGGGCGGCCGGCGGGCCGGGGACGAGGACCCGGGGTGCGGATGACCGACATGTGCGAGGCGGACTGGGGAGCTCACTCGCGGATCGGTGGCACAGCATCGGTGTCCCGGCGGGAAGTCCCTCGGTCCGCCGGCCGCTCGGACCGGCCCGGAACAGCGGGTTCCCGGACCGGCGCAGCTCAGGATGTCCGCCGCGGCCCCGGTCGGCGCCCGCTGCCCGGCCGCCGCCTCCGGCTCAGGACACGGGTGTGACGGTGCGGGCCGCGACGTGGGCCGGTCGCGGCGCCGGCGCGGCGAACGGCTCCTCCAGCGCGTTGTGCACGCTGTTGAACACCACGAAGATGTTCGAGCGCGGGTAGGGGGTGATGTTGCCGCCCGAGCCGTGCATGCAGTTGGAGTCGAACAGGGTGGCCGAGCCGGCGGCGCCGGTGAGCATGGCGATGCCGTGGCGGTCGGCCAGCGCGGTGAGGCTGTCCTGGTCGGGGGTGCCGATCTCCTGCTCGCGCAGGGATTGCTTGTAGTGGTCGGCGGGGGTCTGTCCGACGCAGGCGACGAACTCCTTGTGCGACCCGGGCATGATCATCAGGCAGCCGTTGTGGGCG
>NZ_JAJCYB010000015.1 GCF_029263155.1 Pseudonocardia sp. | reverse complement strand
CGGATCACGGCCTGGGACGGCACCACGGAGCACCACGCAGCCCAGCTGAACCGCATCCCGACCCCCTCCAGGAGCCCGCATGACCCGCCTACCGAGCAGATCTCAGTCCCGAACCGGCTGTTCGACACCGGCCACCTAGCCGGTAGTTCATTCCACGATCCATTCCACGCGGCCCCAGCGTCCAGCGCGCCTCACAGCACTTCGGGCAGCAAGGTGAACGACCCGACGTGCTTGGGTCGGACCACGGTGAAGTGGCGGCGATCGACGGTCGCGATGCTGGCGATGTCCAGCCTCTCAGCGGTGGCGATGACGGTGGCATCGGTGGCGCCGAGCCCGAGGTCGGCGTATTGGCGGACCAGGACGGCCGTCCGTTCAAGGTCTTGCTGCTGGAGGTCGCCCAGTGAGAGGGCCTTGCCGGGTACGAACTCGTCGAGGAAGGTCGCTTCGGCGGTGGCCCCGAGATGTCGGCCGATCAGGTAGCACGCTTCCGCGATGACCAGCGGCGGCACGATCAGGGAGCGGGGAGCGGCAACGAGCCAGCGCACACAGGCTTCGTGGTGGGTGTCGCGGCGGTCGGCCAGGGCGTAGAGCACGCCCGTGTCCACGATGATCACGGGCGGTTAGGGACGCCCGAAGCCGTCGACTAGCAGGTCGTCGACGCGCTCGGAGATGTCGGAGCGGCCGCTGTCGCCGATCCCGACGAATGCCGGCATCGGACGTCGTTGGTCGGGGACTCCGTACCGCTCGGTGGCGAGCTTCAGCAGCTCGTCGGCCTGGTCCTCGGGCAGATGCTCGACGAGCTGCAACAGCTTGTCCTTGCTTGTCACGCTCCTATGGTACGGGCGCTCACCCGCCGGGCCGGGCCGGGCCCAAGCAGTACAGCATTCCGCGGCGTGACGCCTTGGGTCAGCGCCCAGTCACGCATCCGTTCGGCGCCGGCGGCGGCGTCCCGAAGCCGCGTGAGCCCGCCGGTTTGGTCGACTCCGATGAAGATCCCCGCACGGATCACCACGTGCCCCCCTGCTGTGATCGTGCCACACCACGTCGTCACTCGCATTGAATCTAGTCGCCCCTCGCGTCGCTGTATCCCGGCTACGGCGACCGGTCCAGTTGTCAAGCCAGGGCTCGACGGCGGCTTGTGGCGCAGTCGTACAGCCATTCCGGTGGGAAATCAGTGAGGTACGCGACCATCTGCGCTGCGGCCTGCACTCCCGACGCGGACCCGAGGAAGAAGGTGAGATCCGAGGGCGGAAGCCTGGCAATGAATCTGATCCGCGTCTTGATCAGCTCCGGATCCTCGTCGGCGAGCCGACTGAGCGTCTGGATCCCGTCGTCGCGAGCCCGCACTGCCACGTCCCAACCTTTGGCCCACATTGCTTCCACCGACATCACGGCATCCCGGGCGAGGCGCCGCAGCTCCCGCTCTCTGCGATGCTTTCGTCGTGCGACCGCAAACGCCCCGAGGATGGTGACCACAGCGGCGAACCCGACCGCGCCCAGTCCGAGCCACCGGGGAGAGGGTCCGCCAGCGATGAGGTCGTATGCCAGCTGCGCCACAACATCAACAACGCCAAACACCCAGAGTCCGATCGAGGCGTAGTAGATGGCGGCCACGGCAGTCCGGTGGTTGACTTCCCACTTGAGACCGCCGCCGAGTGCCACGCGCAGCCAGGGCTGCGGCCGATTCGCAAACGCCCCGTCGGGGTCGCCGAGCATGCGTTCGAGAGCAGCGGCGCGACCCACGAGGGTGTCGTAGAGCTGGTCGTTACGAGCGTTGTAGGTGGCGAGGCCAAGCGTGACCACGAGACCGAACAGGAAGAACGCGAAGGTGATCGGGCCCGGGCCGATCCGCGCGAGCACGGCACCTGCGGCACCTGCGGCGAGCGGGATGAAGGCAAGAAGCTTGAACCGGATATCTGTGAGCATCCGAAACGTGCTTCCGACCTCGCCGTACTCCTTGAGCAGCATCTCCCGCCGGTTCAGCGTGGGTATCCGGGCCGTCGTGCTGACAGCGGGTCGGTCGACGGCGTCGAGGAGCTGAGCAAGTCCAGAAAGATCGGCCTTCTCGTCGGGTGTCTGGTTGGTGAACGGGTTGAACTCGTGCCTGAACCGCCTCAGGCGCACGAAGCCAGCCATCGGGCAAGCATGCCGGATATCGGCAGCCTCACCATCGTTCATCCTGGCGAGACCCGCTACAGCGAGCGGTCGTACATCGAGTATCCCGGGGTGGCGTCGCGCCGAGTCCGCCCACGGTCACGCGCTTTGCCAGCTGGCGTCCGGCTGGTCGAGCTGCAATGTTGCGATCCGGTGGCGCAGCTCCGCGCTGGCCGGTTCATCGCCGGCGGCCGCGCGCTCGATGAAGACTGCGAGGGTGTGGAGATCGCGCATCGCGCGCAGTGTCGAGAAGCCGGGCCAGCTCGTAACGTCCCAGCCGTACGCGTCGGTGAAGGCGGCCCGGTCGGCAGCGCTGCGACCGAAGCGGGCGCCCTGGTGGGTGTTGACGAGGTCGAGCTCGCGCGGACCACGAGCGATCTCGTCCCAGTCACCGAGGATGGGGCGGTCGCCGTCCCACAGCACGTTGCCCGGATAGGCGTCGCCGTGGATGAACCCGTGGCCGAGTTCGGACTCGAGCCGGTCGTAGTCGGCGAGTAGCTCGCTACGACGTTGGCCTAGCCACTGCCGGTCGTCGTCCGGCAGGTGGTCCGCGCGCTGGGCCGCGCCGAGCCGCACGAGAGGGCGGTAAGAGGCAAGGGAGATCGGGGGCTCCGGTAGGCGGTGCAGCTGGCGCAGTAGTGTCCCGAGCGCGGCCGGCTCAGGCGCTGGTCGATCGCCCTGTGGGTAGTAGTGCCAGAAGGTCACCGATGCGTCGTCCAGGTCGAACGGCTGTACGACGTCCAGCGGCTCGGTCGCGGGAAAGTCCTGCTCGTTGAGCCACCTGGCGATAGCTACGGCGGTCCGACCGCGCTCGCGTTCCTTGCCTCGGCTAACCCGCATCACGACTTGCGCCGGCTCGTGCAGGTAGATCCCCGTTGCGTGCTTCTTGAGCAGTGTCACTGGGCCGTCGTCGAGGTCGATCGCTGAGCAGGCCGCGTCGAGAATGGCCTGATCCGCCGAGTCTGCGATCACCGGCTTGACGATAGTGCGTCCGTCGACAGCCCACGATCGGAGAAGTTGTCGATGGCGCTCACCAGCTCAACTCCATTGCGGGCGTCATGGAACGGCGGTAGGGCGAGTGCCGAGCGCACGCGTACGAGCCCGTCGCACAGCTGGTGGATGCGCTGCGCCGGAGGTAGTTCCAGGACGGGAGCGAGCGCAGCGACCGCGCCGTCCAGGTCGCCGGCGTTGAGCCGTGCGGTCGCGACGTCGACTCGGGCGAGCGCCTCGTCGCCGTACGAGCGCTCCTCCACCGGCCCGCTCTCGTAGAGGCGGATGGCTTCGAGCGCCAGGCGCTCGGCGTCCGGGTGTCCGGCCGTGGTGAGCGCCCCGCCGACGTAGTAGAGCTGCTTGGCGAACGGGAAGGTCAAGATGCCACCGAAGCTCGCCAGGTCGTCGGCGCCCGTGTCCTGGTCGCGTGCCCGTTGCGCGCGGTCGATAGCGATGACCGCCGCGCCAGGCTTGCCGAGCTTCGACAGGGCCCGAGCTTCGATGGCCGCGAGCCGCACGCACGAGTCGGTGGTCACCGCGAACTGCTGGCCAGCGCGCGCGAAGGCGACAGCCTCCTTGTAGCGCCGGGACCACTCCGCGATCAGCGCTTGCGTCCCGTAAACCACGCCCGCAGGCCGTGGTGATCCGCCTGCTCGGCGCACGCCCAGGCGGTGCGGGCTTGCGCCATCGCCGAGCCAGGGTCGCCGAGGTTCTGCGTGGCGTGGGCGATCAGGACGCAGGTTGTTCCGGCCATGAAGAACAGGTCGCGCGACTGCCGCGGATTGGGCCGCTCGCGCAGCAGGTTGAACATAGTGTCGCGTAGCTCGACAAGGTCGCGGAGCAGCGGCAACGGCGGCGTGCAGACGTAGTCGATGGCGATGCGGCCCAACTCGTAGCGCACGTGCTCGACGAGCGTCGGCGCAACATGGTCGGAGTCCGCCCAGGCAGCGAAGTCGAGCGACTCGCGGGCTGCCGCAGTAGTGAGCAGACGTGCTTCCGGCCGTGGCGCGATTGACGGTGACGGGTCAACGACGGCGGGAACCCGCGCAGGTGGCCCGAGGAGGTCGTCGAGCGAGTTCCCGTACAGCTGCCGCATCACGCGACGTGTACTCGGGGTCGCGCGCTCACCGGAACGCTGACCGGCGGCGAGACGCTGGAGGTGCCGGACGCTCAGCGTGGCCGGCTCATTGAGCTTGCGCGCGAGCGCCATGAATTCGGCGACCTGCTCCTCGTAGGTCGCCTCACGATCCCAGATGCGCTGTTCGAGCAGGGTCCGGGCGACCCGATCACGATCCGGCATGTCCTCCCCCTGACGGCCGTGATCGTCACGGTACGCAATGGGGGCCGGATCGTGGGGCCATTTGGCGTAATGAGCTACTTCCGTCCGAGCGCCTTGCCCAGGTAGGTCCGGACCGGCTCGAACATGCCGGGCAGGTACCCGTCCAGCTCGTCGAGGTCGAGCCATCGCACCTCGGCAAGCTCTTCGGGGTCGCCGACCTGCACGTCGGTGCCTTCGGTCGGATAGCACTCCAGGTAGATCATCATGCGCCCGGTCCTCGGGTGGACCCGCCGCCCGATGGGGCGGGCAGCGGCTCGCACGACGAGGCCGGTCTCCTCCTTGACTTCGCGGACCGCGGCATCCGCTGGACTCTCGCCGGGCTCGATTTTGCCGGCGATGAACGTCCACGGCGGGTTGCCGTCGTGACGCCGGCCGACGAGCACGCCGAGCTCCGAGACCACGATCGCGGCCGCGACTGGCTCCAGCTCGGGCTGGTCGGCGGCCTCAGGCACGGGTGCCTCTGCGAGCTGACGGCGGAGCTGTTCGACGTCCCAGCGGAGGTGACCGCCGGGCGTTCGGACCGTCGGTTGCACGCGTCCCTCTTGCACCCAGCGAGCGAGCGAACGCGCGCTGACGCCGACCTTCTGAGCTGCCTCCGTTGTGGTGACAAGCCTGCCGTTCATGGCCCGATCGTCTCATGCGGCGAGTTTGACGCGACCTGTTGGCGAGATTGACGCGTTTTGCTACTGTGGCGTGTATAGCGAGTTTGGCTAGTTTGGCTAGTTTGGGCCGTTAGAGGTCGCTCGGAGGTCGTCCAGAGGTCGCTCCGCGACCGTGGCCTGGTCGTCCTGCTTGGCCGGAATCTCGGGACATGACATCGAGCACGCGCAGTTCAGGGACCGGACGGCTCCGGCCGTCGATCCGCAGCCAGCGATCAAGGAGCCATGACATGAGCACTGATGTACCCGCGCCCGTGACAACGGCGCCACGCTTCTACAGCGTCAACGAGGTGGCACGGATGCTCGGCACCTCGCCCGTGACGCTCTACCGCGCCATCCGGGCTGGCGAGTTCCCGGCCGTGCGCATCCGCGGTCGGCTGATCGTCCCGGCGAAGGCGATCGAGGCGATGGCGGAGATCGCCGTGACCGAACAGACCGCGATCGACGCGTCCGGTTGGGGACAGCGATGACCGCCACCCGACTCCCGATCACCGTCCAGCTCGACGTTGCCCTCGCGAAGTTGCTCCAGACCCGGGAGCGGCTCGTCGCCGGCCCTGCGTTCCTCGGCCGGGACGCCGAGGTCGCCCGGGCCTACGAGCTGGAGGCGCAGCTCTGGTCCGTGCTGTTCGAGCGGGCGCACGACCGCCTGATCTGGCGCGCCGCGCTGGCCGCCGAGGCGCACGCGCGGTGCTGGGCGGCCTACTGGCGCAATCGCGCCGCCCACTCGGACCTCAACGACTCGACCGCACGGCTGGGAGGTGTCGCGTGATGGATAACGTCGGCGTACTGATCATGTTCGCGCTCCTGGGCACATTCATTTGCGCGAAGGCGCGGGTACCGGGCGGTGCGGTCGCCTTCTCGTTGCTCGCGCTGGTGTTGTTCATCTCCACTCCGGCCGGGTCGGGTCTGCCCGGCGCGGTGGCCGGGCTGCTGGACACGGTCGACCAGTCGACTACGCCGGTGCTGAAGAAGTCCGAGACGCCGGGTGGTGCCCGGTGAACCCCCACGACGACAGGCCGGCGTCGGTGGACGCCTATGAGGTGGTGGAGGCGTACTGGCCCTATGACGGTCCCTACGGCCCGGAGCAGACGGTGGTGGCGGCCGTCATGGTCGAGCGGCTGGTCCGGTATCTGAACAACGCGACCCAGAAGCGGACCGCGCTGCCCTACCCGGCGACGGCCGGGAGCGTGCTCGCGTCGCTGCACGCGGCCGTGTTCGGCCTCCAGCAGCTGGTGGGGCAGCTGGCACGGTTCGCGGAGGTTCAGGCCGGCGATCCGTCGTTGTACGACGACCGGGGTGACCGGCCGGGGTCTGAGACCGCGCTCGCGCTGGTGGTCGAGCTTGAGGACATCGGGCCGGCGGTGGTCGAGCTGGCTCAGCGGCTGGGCCGGGCGGCCGGCCTGGCGGATCACCTGGGGAACCGCGAATGAGCGCCCAGACAACCACCGCGGTGACGGCCGACGCGGTGGAGGACTGGCGGGAGCTGGCGATGTGCCGGCAGGTCGACCCGGAGCTGTTTTTCCCTGAGGCCAACAGCGGCCGGGCGTACGAGGCGCAGGTTGCGGCGGCCAAACGGGTCTGTGCTGCGTGCCCGGTGCATCCGGAGTGCCTGTCATTCGCCTTGCGCTCGCTCGGTGAAGGGATCGCGGGCGGGCTGACGCCGGAGGAGCGGCGGGGGCTGCCCCGGCCACCTGTGGACCGGATCGCCGCGCTCGTCGAGACGGCGCGGACGGCAGCGAACCGGCGCGAGCGCTCCGCAGCCGGGCGGGCGCTGCTGGCGGCCGGGCGCCCGGCGCGCGAGGTGGCCCAGGTGTGCGGGGTGTGCGAGGAGACGGCGCGGCGATGGGCCGTGCTCGCTGGCACGGAGACGCGGGAGGTGTCGGCATGAACGGCTCGACGTTGATCATCCTGGCGGTGCTCGTGGCGGGCGCACTCGTTAGCTGGCGGCGCGGGGCTCGCGGTGCGGCGGTCGGGTTCGCCGCGGCGGCGGTGCTGCCGGCGATGACGCTGGTGCGCCAGTCGGACCCGTGGCTGCTGGGGTTGGTCGGGCTGGTCGCGGGCTGGTTGATGTGGGTGCAGTGGTCCCGGTCCGAGGCGACGGTCACCCGATGGGGCGCGCGCGTTCGCCGCAAGTCCGGCGTCGCGTCCTCGGTGGACATCGCCAGGGCCGGGTCGGCGGTCGCGATGCGTCGCCGTGCCCCCGCGGTCCGCCCCTCGCTCGCGCCGGCCAGCCGCCGCGCGCGGCTCGGGCAGCTCGCCTGGCTACCCGCGATCGAGGTGGGGGTCGAGCTGTGCCGGGTCGGTGCGCTGCGGGTGTGGGCCTCGATCGAGGACGTGGTCGTCGTGTTCGGCGGGCCCCGGGTCGGTAAGACGCAGTGGCTGGCCGGCCGCGTGCTGGACGCCCCGGGCGCTGTGCTGGTGACCTCGACACGGATGGATCTGCTGGAGCAGACGGGGCCGCTGCGCGCCGAGCAAGGTCCGGTGTTGGTGTTCAACCCCGTCGGGCTGGGCGGGCTCGCTTCGACGATCACGTTCGATCCGCTCACCGGCTGCGCCGATCCGGTGACCGCGAACGAGCGTGCCTCCGACATGCTCGCCGCCGCCAACCGGCCCGGAAGCGGCGATCGAGAGTTCTGGGACGACCAGGCCCGTCGCAACCTCGCCGCGCTGATGCACGCCGCCGCGCTCGGCGGTAAGACGATGCTCGACGTGCAGCGCTGGCTGGCGAACCTGGATCGCGAGGAGCCGGAGATCATGGCGCTGCTGCGCGGCAGCCCGGAGCCGGCGTTCGAGACCTCGGTTGGGCAGTTCATCACCACCAACGACCGCACCCGCACCTCGATCACCGCCACGATCGCTCCCGCGCTGGGGTGGCTCACCCACGGGCCGGCGCGGGCGGCCGCGGCGCCGGTCGGGCAGGGCGGGCGGGCCTTCGATGTCGCTGCCCTGCTGGCGAGCAAGGCGACGGTGTATCTGCTGGGTGGGGAGGAGGCGCAGGTCGCGCCGCTGGTGTGCGCGCTGACCGGGCACATCGCGCGCGAGGCCCGCCGGCTGGCCGCCTTTCGCCCGGGCGGGCGACTGGATCCGCCGCTGTCGCTGCGGTTGGACGAGGCGGCGCTGATCTGCCCGGTTCCGTTGGACCGGTGGACCGCGGACATGGGCGGTCGCGGGGTGTCGATCGTGGCCTGCTTCCAGTCCCGCGCCCAGCTCGTCGACCGCTACGGCGAGGCCAAGGCCGCGGTCATACTCAACAACTCCGGTGCCCGCATCCTGTTCGGCGGCACCGCGGACCGCGACGACCTGACCTACTGGTCCACCCTCGCCGGCGACCGCGAGGAACCCATCATCACCACCGACCTGCACGGCCGGCTCGCGTCTCGGTCCACCCGGCGAGTGCCGGTGCTCTCGCCCGCGCAGCTGGCGAATCTCCCGGCGCGGCGGGTCGTGGTGTTCCGCCGCGACATGCCGCCCGTTGTCGGGCGAGCCGAGCAGGCGTGGCGGCGCCGGGACGTGCACGACTATCACCACCCCGGCGCGCTGACCGTCCGCGCCAGGGCGTACGTCGCCGGGCGGCGTTCGGCCACCGGACGCTGGATCGCCGCGCGTAGCCGGCCGGTGATCGGCTGGGTCCGCGCTGGCCTCCGCGTCGTCGGGGGCTGGATCACCGCGCTGCGGGTTCGGGTGACAGGGCGCGGCGGCCCGATCTCCTACCGCGATCCGCGCGTCGTCGACGGCGATGTTGTGGTGCCGATGCGGCCAGCCCGGCGAGCCCTGCCGCCGGAGGACGGGTGGAACCGATGACCCCGCCACCGAGGACGCCACCTGCCGCCCCGCCGAGCCCTGCCGCCGGGGACGGCGCGCACGAGTGCGGGCGGCCCGGGGCGCTGGCCGGGCTGGCCAGCGAGGTCGAGGTGCTGCGCCGCGAGTTCGCCGCGCTGCGGGGACTGCCGGAGCGGGTCGACGAGATCGCCGGGCTCGTCGCCCGCCTGACCGACACGGTGGCCACGGCGCTGGCCCGGACCGGGCCGACCCCGGCGCCGTCCTGGCTGTCCGCGTCCCACGACCCCGAGGTTCTCGCCCAGGTACTCGATGACCTGGTCGTCTGGCTACACACCGTCTACCTGCGATACCCCGACGCGGTCGTCGGGCTGCCCGAGTGCTGGCTCTACCACCCCGACGTCGTTGAGGAGCTGCTCTGGCTGATGCACGCCTGGCTCGTCGCCTACCAGAGCGCGGCGGCGTCGGTGCAGCTCGCCGGGGACTGGCACGACCGGCAACGCCCGGCCGTGGTGCGCCGGATCAAGGCGCAGGTCGGCACGTGCTCACGCGAGCGGCACATGACCCGCCCGGACCGCGACCAGTACCCGACCGGCGCCATCCCGGTCCCCGGCGTCGACGCGGTCGCGTCAATCGCGGCCTGGTGGGCCACCGCCCGGGACGAGCCCGCGCCCGAGCCCGCTCCGCGCCCGGTGGCGCCGGCCACCGCGCAGAATGGTGCCCCCCGATGACCGTGAACGGGGCGGCGGTGTTGCCGCCCTGCGAGCACGAGCCGGCGCCGGGGGAGCCGCGTCGGCGGGCGCTGCGGGCGGCGATCTGGCTGCCCGGGCTGGCCGTCGCGCTCGGCGCCGCAGTGGCCACTGCGCACGGCCTGTACGAGGTCGCGGTCGCCGCCCGGGTGCCGGCCGGGATCGCGTGGCTCTACCCGCTGATCACCGACGGGCTCGCCCTCGTCGCATACGCCGGCACCGCCCGGCTCACCGACGGTGGGCGCCGTTACGCCTGGGCGGTCGTCATCCTCGCCGCCGGTCTGTCCGGGCTGGCCCAGGCCGCCTATCTCGCCGCCGACGTACCGCCCGGCGCGGGGGCGGCCGGGTTCGTCGCGCCAGCCGCACTGCGGTTCGGGGTTGGCGCCTGGCCCGCGATCGCCGCCGCGATCGTCGCTCACCTGCTCTATCTGCTCATCGCCGACCACCATCCCGCTGAGACCTGGACCGACGGTCAGCGGTGTTCATCTGGCCCCGTACAGCCGTCGCCGTTCAACGGTGCTGTTCATCCGGCGGCCTGTGTTCACCACGAGCCGCACCGCAACGGCGCGGTAGTCCGGGCGCCCGGCGTTCAGCCTTCGCACCCGGCTGAGGCCGCTCCGGCCTTGCCGGAGGCGCCCGTTCAACGGCCCGAGGCACGAGCGCTGCCGTCCCCGGCGCGCGACCGAGCCCGCGCGGCCGCCCAGCGGCACGCCGACCAGCACGGCGCGCTGCCGACCGTCACCGAACTCGAAGCCGCCGCCGAGGTCTCGCGGGGCACCGCCGCGCACGTCCTCAAACACCTCCGCGAGCACCCAGCGGACCTAAACGACCGGGCCGAACCCGATGCAACCGCCGATGAGGACACCCAGCGATGACCCGACCGACGATCAACACCGACCCGAACCCGACCACCGAGACATCGACCCGACTCAGCGCCCAGCAGCACTCCAGCAGAACCACCACCATCACGAGCCCAGAGCCAGAGCCACGAACGACAAGAACAAGAGCAGCACACCTTGGCATCCCGATCCGAGGGTGCGGTCCGGCCTCCGGCCGGCCCGGACCGCCGCCGCGCGCGGGCGCGCCCGAAGTCGATCTCTGCAAGATCGTTTCGCTCAGGGGGTGGTCGCCGTGGTGCTGAAGGTGACCCGCGGCTACAGCCCGGAGTACCTGCTCAAGGAGGTCGCTACGGGCCGGGAGAGCTACTACACCGGGGCGGTCGCCGCCGGTGAGCCGCCGGGCCGCTGGTGGGGGGCCGGCGCGGAGAAACTCGGGCTCCTCGGGCTGGTGGACGCCCAGGACATGCGGGCGGTCTACGAGCGGTTCCTCGATCCGCGTGCCGAGGGGTTCAGCGACCCGCGGCGCTGGGACGAGGTGTCCACCCTCGGCCACGTCGGTCGGAAGTACCTGACCGAGGGCGAGCTGTACGCCACCGCCCTTGAACGCGAACCGGACGCCACCGCTGAACGTCGCACTGAACTGCGGGTCGAGGCGGGCCAGAACGCCCGGCACAACGTCGCCTTCTTCGACCTGACGTTCAACGTTCAGAAGTCGGTGACGCTCATCCACACCGCGTTCGAGGCACAAGAGGTCGCCGCCCGCCAGGCAGGTGACGAGGACACCGCCGCCGCGTGGGCCGAGTTCCGCACCGCCGTCGAGGACGCGATCTGGGCGGGCAACAACGCCGGGCTGGCCTACTTCGCGGAGAAAGCCGGCTACTCCCGAGTTGGGCATCACGGCGGCGCCGCCGGGCGGTGGGTCGACGCGCACGACTGGGTCGTCGCGTCGTTCTTCCAGCACGACTCCCGCGAACACGACCCGCACCTCCACATCCACAACGGGGTGCTCAACCGCGTCGAGGGCCCGGATGGCACCTGGCGGACGCTGGACTCGAAGGCGCTCTACAAGTTCCGGCCCGCCGCCGCAGCGGTGGCCGAGCGAACCACCGAGGAGCGGCTCACCCACGCGCTCGGCATGCTGGTGGCCACCCGCCCGGATGGCAAGGCACGCGAGGTCGTTGGAGTCCCGCAGCAGGCCATGGACCTGATCTCCACCCGCCGCCGGAAGGTGACCGCGAAGGCGGCCGAGCTGATCGAGGCGTTCGAGCAACGCTACGGTCAGGCCCCGAACGGCCTGCAACGCGACCGGCTTGCCCAGCAGGCCACCCTCATCACGCGCAAGGCCAAGTCGCACACGGGGGAGACCCGCGAGCAGCTGCTCGACCGCATCGACGGCCGCATCCGCGCCGACGTCACCGGCGGCTTGGCCAGCGTCGCCCACGCCGCGCTGGACGCGCGCGAGCAGGGCGGACCCACCCCGATGCCGTGGTCACCGGGGGCGGTGATCGAGTTGGCGCTTGCCGAGGTCCAGAAACGTAAGGCCGGGTGGACCCGCGCCGACCTGGCCAGCGCGATCAACGCAGCGCTCCCGGACTACCTCGGGCTGCCCGAAGGCACCGACGTGGCTCGGCTGCTGGACCGTCTCACCGACGAGGCGCTGCGGTACGCGACGGTGCTGGACGAAGCCCGGCCCGGAGACGAGCTGCTCCCCGCCGATCTGCGCCTGGCGAACGGGCAGTCGCCCTACCAAGCGCCCGGGGCCCAGCTCTATGCCACACCCGAGCAGGTGCGCACCGAGCGGGCGCTCGTGGCCGCGACCGCCGCCGGCGGGGCGGCGGCGCTGCCCGGACCGGCGGCGCGGCGGTTCCTCGAGCAGCTGCGCGAGTCCGGGCTTGAGCTCGGTGTCGACCAGGCCGCCGCCGTCCGCGGCGTGCTGACCTCCGGAGCCCAGGTCGAGTCGCTGGTCGGCCCGGCCGGGACCGGAAAGTCGTTCGTTGTCTGCACGATCGCACATGGCTGGACCGACCCAGAACTGGCCGCCGGCGCACAGCGGCGGGTGTTCGGCCTGGCGACCTCGCAGATCGCCACCGACGTCCTCACCGCCGAGGGACTCACCGCGCGGAACGTCACTCGGTGGTTGGAAACCCAGAACCGGCTCAACACCGCAGCAGGCGAGCGCGGCCCGGCCGGCGAGGACGAGGCGTGGCGGCTGCGCGTCGGCGACCTGGTGGTGGTCGACGAGTCCGCGATGACCGACACCGCCGCGGTCGCCCAGATCCACCATCGAGCAAACGAGGCCGGGGCGAAGCTGCTGCTCGTCGGCGACCACCGCCAGCTGGCCGCGATCGGCGCCGGCGGCGCGATGGACCTGCTCGCGCAGTCCGGCACCCGCTACGAGCTCGCCGAGGCCCGCCGCTTCGAGCACGCCTGGGAGCGGGACGCGTCGTTGCGGCTGCGTGCCGGCGACCGGACGGTCCTGCGCACCTACCACCGACAGGGCCGGCTGCTCGACGCCGGCACCCGTGAGCAGGCCGAGACTTCGGCCGCGCTCGGCTGGCTCGCCGACACCCTCGCCGGGAGGCGCTCGCTACTGCTGGTCGACACCAACGAGCAGGCCGCCCGCCTCTCGGCCGAGCTGCGCGCCGAACTGGTCCGCCTCGGCCGCGTTGAAGAGGACGGTGTCGACCTGGGCATGCAGGGCACCTACGCCGGCGTCGGGGATCTCGTCCAGGCGCGGCTCAATTCCTGGCACCTCGCTGGAGTCGAGGGCAACCGGCGCGGGCCGATCAACCGCGAGACCTACCGGGTGACCGCCGTCCGTGACGACGGCGGGCTCGACGTCACCACCCTGGCCGGCGACGGGTTCGGCGAGCGCCTGGTGTTGCCCGCCGACTACGTCGCCCAGCACCTCGCCCTCGCCTACGCCACGACGGTGCACGCCGCCCAGGGCCAGACCGTGGACCGCAGCCACGCCGTCATCACCTGCGCAACCTCACCGGCCGCGCTGTACGTCGCGCTGTCCCGGGGGCAGCAGGCGAACACCGCGCACGTCGCCACCATCTCCCAGGTCGCCGACCCCGCGCAGGGCAGCGACGCGCACCAGCTACACCGCGACCCGGTCGCGGTACTCGCCGGGCTGCTGGACGAGCACGATCCGCTCGACGCCCGCTCTGCGGTCGCCCTCGCCACCGAGTCGGCCGCCCAGATGGGCAACGTCGCCACCCCGGCGGAGCTGCTCGCCGACGCCGCCCAGCTGGCCGCCACCGAGCGCACCGTCCGCTGGCTCGACGAGCTGACCGACACCGGTGCCCTGACCCCCGAGCAGCGCGGCCGGATTGCCGCCGAGAACGGCGCGCCGTCGCTCACCCGCGTACTGCGGCGCGCCGAGCTGTCCGGTCTCGACCCGCGCCAGCTGCTGCACGACGCCGTCGCGTCTTGCCCGCTCGCCGGCGCGACCAACACCACGAACGTCATCTACTCGCGCATCACCGACGGCAACACTCGCCGGTTCGACCCGCTCGGCTCGACCTACCGCGAATGGATACCCGCCACCGCCAGCCCCGAGTGGAACACCTACCTCGGCGCGCTCGCCGACGCGGCCGACACGCGCGCCGCCCAGCTGGGCGCCGAGGCCGCCGACGATCCGCCCGCGTGGGCGGTCGAGGCCCTCGGCGTCCCGCCGGCCGACGGTCCGGATCGCGACGTGTGGGCACACCGGGCCGGCGTGGTCGCCGCGTACCGAGAGCTGCGCGAGCACGACCACCCCGACGACGCGCTCGGCGCCGCGCCCAAGCCCGGCCAGGTCGAGCAGTATGCCGCCTACCGCGCCGCCTGGACCGCCCTCGGCCGCCCGGAGATCGACCAGACCGAACATGAGATGTCCGACGGCCAGCACCGCGCACGCATCCGCGCCTGGGAACGCGAACAGGCATGGGGACCCAGGTACGTCGGCAACGAGCTGGCGGGCACCTGCCAAGCCGCCGCGCACCACCACCACACCGCGACCCTGCGCCGCGCCGAAGCCGCCGGCACTCCCGACCCCGCCGAGGAAGCGCGGCTGCACCGCGAAGCGGAAGCGGCGGCCGCGCTCGCCGAGACCCTGGACGGGCGCGCCGTCGAACTCCAAGGCCTCGACGATGCCCGAGGGACGTTCCTCGCCCATACCGCCGAGACCCGCGCCGCCGCCGACCGATCCCGCCTGCTGCTGGCCGAGCGGCACGCCGACGACGCGGAGCCGGAGCAGCTGGTCACCGCCGAGGAATGGCTCGCCGCCGACCAACAGGCCCGCGCCGAGGACGACGCCCACCGCGCCATCACCGAACACGACCTCGCAGACGAACCAGCCGCCGACACGGTCGACCGAGGACACGACGGCGCCGAGGTCCTGGTGCCCGACCTGCGCGACATCGCGGCAGCGGAACCGGCGCAGAAGGACGAGGACAGCGTCCGGGTCCCGACCGCCGACGAGACCGCCGATGCCCTCACCCGCGCCGGCCGTGCGCTCGCCGAAATCAACGCCCGCGCCGCGCTCGATGAGCGCGCCGACGTCGAGAACCGCGCCGAGCAGCTCACCCGGTGGCACACCGACGATTCCGCCGACTCCACGGACGCGCGTCACCGTGAACCGGCGCTCGCGCGCGAGTTCGGGTGAGTGTGGTCAGCGACGATGCTCAAGCGACCGCCCGGGACGCGGCGTCGCCGTCCCGGGCAACGGCGCGGACAACTTCCGCAGGACCGACCGGTACTCATCCCGGGTCGCCTGCAGGATGAACTCCCCGTCGCCGTCGCGGATCGGCACCATCAACGCCGGATCATCGACGGACCCGGTCAGCCAGGCCAGCGCCACGTGGACGCCGTGCGCATAGTGGCGCTCGTAGAGGCTGCCGACCCGCTTGGCCCACTCTTCGCGATCCAACCGGTCCGGGACCTCGATTCTGTGCTCGGTCCACCACGACGTCGGCGGGTATGCGCCGCCGTCCGCAACCTCGTCCGCGACCACCATCTCCGCCCAGGCCGCAACCTCAGTCGGCGAGTTCCGCCGGACGAGCAGACCCGGACTCTGCACCTCATCTGTCGTGCTCAGCCACGACAGCGCCGACCACGACCCCAGCGCCTGCGGCGCCCGCGTCCGACCGAACACCCACAACTGGAACTCCTCGGTCCCCGAGACCGCCCGCAGGGGCGGCCGCACCCACTCCGGAACGCTGCGCAGTCTCAACACGCACACAGTGTGTCTGCTGACACAGACATTTCCAGTGCTTGGCGGACGTACTCCTCGACGCGTCAAGGTCTTGGAGAGCGGCACGGGCGGCGGTGGGGAGGACTTTCTACACCACGACCGTCGGGAGAGGTTGCGCCTCGACGAGGCCAACGTCAGGCGGGGCGCCGCTGCCCCAGGATCCACCTGCGGTAGGCGCCTAGGTGGCCGGTGTCGAACAGCCGGTTCGGGACTGAGATCTGCTCGGTAGGCGGGTCATGCGGGCTCCTGGAGGGGGTCGGGATGCGGTTCAGCTGGGCTGCGTGGTGCTCCGTGGTGCCGTCCCAGGCCGTGATCCGGCCCGGGTGGGGGGCTCTGTTCGTGCAGCTC
>NZ_JAJCYB010000014.1 GCF_029263155.1 Pseudonocardia sp. | reverse complement strand
CGCAGATCAACCGGGAATCTTCGCGCATTGGCGGCATGGTGCGCTGCCGAGTGGTTCGGTAACGGGAGCCGTGTGACACGAGAGTGTCAAGCACGGTTCTACGAGCGGCGGCGGGTGAGATTCCCGCCGCCGACTCACCATCGGCTGCTGCACCACTCGGAATGGGTCGTACGGATCCGCGACGGGCTCCCGGAGTTCGTCCCACCCCGCTGGATCGACCAGGACCAGACCCCACGACGCAGACCACCCACCCACCACGCCGCCTGAAATCTTCGTGGACGCCGCCGGCAACCGCGACCGCTCAGCGGATCCGCTCGTAGCGCAGGTACACGGTGCCGCCGCGAAAGGCGCGTTGCTCGACCAGCCGCAGCCGCAGGTCGGCGCCGAGCGGGAAGTACGGTTTGCCGCCGCCGAGGAACGTCGGCACCACACTCGGCCGGAACTCGTCGATCAGGTCCAGCAGCGACGCGGCCAGACCGGCGCCGCCGACGCCCAGGTCGCCGTCGGTCTCTTCCTTGAGCCGGACGACCTCGTCGATCGCGTCGGCGCGGCGGACCAACCGGCACCCGGGCGCGACCGACTCCAGCGAGTCGGAGAACACGATCCGCGGTACCGCGGCGTACAACCGGGCGAACTCGGCCTCCACCTCGGGCCCGTCGGCCCGCTCCGGCGCCGTCCAGAAGTCCTCCATGACCTCGTAGAGGCCGCGGCCGAACAGGAACACCGCCGTCTCGCGGGTCTGCTCGTTGGCGAAGCGGTGCCACTCCTCGTCCGGGTCGGAGAAGGCGATGCCGCCGGACCGGTCCTCGATGTAGCCGTCGAGGGAGATGCTCATCGTGTAGCTCAGAGTGCCCATGGGGGAGTAGACCCCCCGACCCTCCAGAACTCATCTGCGGGTGGGAAACGCGCAGCGATCGGTCAGGAGAACCTGGGCATGGTCGGCGGCACGGTAGCGCGGCTGTCGGCCGAGCGGGCCACCTCGTCGGAGATCGCCCGGCTGCGCGAGATCCTGGGGCGGCTCGCCGCTGCGGGCGAGGGCACCGAGCAGCGGCAGATCGAGAGTCGCCTCTGCTTCGAGGTGGCGGCCACCGCCCAGTCCGTGCGGCTCACACGGCAGGAGATCGAGCTGCAGGCCGAGCCGGGTCAGCTGCGCCGGGGTGCACCGCGTACCGCGGACGAGCTGGCGGCCACCGTCGTGAAGCTCCGCTGGGTCGTGGACGCGATCGAGTCGCGCGACGGTGGGGCTCGCGCGGCGCGTCACCAAGGCGTAGATCGCCGAGGCCACCGCGCGACTGATCGAGCTGCACGTGTCGTTGATGCGGCAGGGCGGCACCGGGCTGGCCGCCCCGCTGATCTCCGGGAGGCGATCCTTCCCCGCGGCGGGGGCCGGACAACGAGCGTCGCGGAGCAGGCCCTCGCCGTGATCGAGTGCCTGCCTGGACCCGGCCGCGGCGCGGGAGCCGCGGAAACCCGGCGGCCGGCCGACCCGGCCTGGCGGGTGCTGGTGATGGAGCACGCGTGAGTGCGGCGCGGCCCCGCGCGCCCGGTGGCGTCTCGCACACCGGACGGCCGTCTGCGCGCCGCCGGCGGCGCGCACAACGCCGTCGAGCGCGCGAGCCCGGACTCGCCCGTCTGCTCATCTCAGCTTCAGGGCTGCCACGGTCTCGCCGTTGTCGATCTCCCCGGTGGGGACGAACCCGAGGCCGCGGTATAAGGGCTCGGGCCCGCCCGGGCCCTCCGCCCAGCTGGTCGTGAGCGTGTCGTGGCCCTGTCCGTGCAACTCCGCGCCCAGCTGCTCGATGACGCGGGCGCCGATGCCGCGTCGCTGGTGGCGGCGGTCGAGCAACAGCCGCCACAGGTAGGGCTCGGGCGAGGAGGGCGTCGGCTCGGCGAGCATCACGAACCCCGCGGGCTCGCCGTCGGCGGTGATCATGCGCATCCACGGCACCAGTGGCGCGCCGTCGTGGGGCTCGGGGAACCCGCGTGCCAGAACGACGCCTCCACTCGGGCGACGAACCGCTCCTGGGAGCGGTGGGTGGCGATGCGCGCGACGGCGCCCGCGTGCGTGGCGTCGATCGCCCGGGGACTCGGCCTCGACGCGCTGGGTCCGGCGCTGCTGTTCGCGCTCGTCCTGTGGGTGGGGTTCCCGTTGGTCCTGCTCGCCGGCTCGGTGTTCCACGAGCGAGTGCCGCCGCGGCTCGCCGCCAGCCACGCGGGCGACTGGCTGCTCAAGATCGTCGTGATCGCCGTCGTCGTCGCGCTCCGGCCATGATTCGGCAATGACCGGTCGACCATGGCCGACCAGTCGTCGTCCCTGGTCAGATCGCTGGTCATTGATCCGCACCACGACTCCGGTCGGGCTCATAGCGTCCCGGTCACCACTGACGACGACCGGAGGACGACATGATCAGGAGCCTGGCCGCGACCGGCCTCACCGCGGCTGCGCTGGCGGCGACCCTGCTGGCACCCACCGTCGCGCATGCCTCGAGCTCGGGCTGCACGGCGATCGGCGACTACCGGATCCGGGGCATCGGACCCAACCAGCTGTGCATCGCCGTGCGGGGCAGCGGCCTGAACGTCGAGAGTGCGCGGGTCGACTTCGTGGCCCCGGCGGGTGGCCTCAACAACGTCGTCCTGCGGATCACCTTCTTCGACGTGCACAACCGACAGGTCGAACAGCACCGGTCCCGCCTGTACAGCGGGACGCGGACGGCGGAGGACTTCACGATCCACCCCGGTCGCGACTACCCGACGGGCCGCGTCTGTGGGTCGATCACCGAGAACGGCGTGGAGCGTCCCGGCGCGTGCGTCGGCATCCACCGCTAGCGGCGGGCTCTCAGCCGGCCACCGTCACCTCGAAGAACAGCGGCCGGGACTTCGGGAAGTACACCCGCCCGTCGCCGTCGACCATCTTCCAGTGGACCGTGCACGTCGCCGGGCCGGGTGGGGCGTCGACGGTGACGCTCACCCGGACCGCCTCACCCGGTGCCGTCGGGGGCACCGGGACCCGGTCGGGGGTGCGGCAGGCCGTCCCGGCACCACCGGGCAGCCGTTCGAGGTGCCGGCCGGTCCACGGCACCGCCCCGGTGTTGCGGATCTCCCAGGTCTTGACGAACGGCTCGCCCCCGGGCACGACGCTCCCGTCCGGGATCGTGACGTCGGCGACGAAGGCCGCTGCGTCGCCCTCGATCGGAGGCGCCGGTGGAGCGCTCGCGGCGGCGACAAGCAGCCACAGCAGGCCGCCCACCGTCGCGCCGAGGACCAGCCCGACCGCCATGATGCGGCGGGCGGAGCGCTCCACGGGCGGTGGCGGAGCGTCGCGGCGGGTGGCACCGGCCCGGGCCGCCTCCCACCGAGCGCGCCAGAGCTCCCGGACCCGGTCGAGATCGGACCCGGCCGGCGTGAGGCTGCGCACGAACTCCCAGGTGGTCTCCCAGGAGGGGAGCTCGTGACCGCGGGCCGCGGCGGACAGCGCCGACTTCGACGCCGCGGCCCCGAACTCCGCGCGCATCCGGTCGTAGGAAGGATCACCGGCCTCGATCTTGAGGGTGGCGAGGTCGTGCGCGAACCGGGCGACCGGGCCCGTCGCCGGGTCCGGGACCGCCTGGCGCCGGCCCCGCTTCCCGGGCGGGGCGACGGGCGCGGAGTCGTCCATTCGGGCTGTGTAGCACAGGACCGGACACCCACACGGGCGGTCTCTACGCGCCGAGGATCGTCCCGCTGTCCGCAACCGTGACGCCCGGACGCTCGCGTCCCCCGGAACACCAGCCGCGTCGGTAGCGAGCAAGCGGGATCAGGCGAGTGGGGCGAAACGCTGGAGCTTGCCCGACGCCGGGCGCGGCAGCCGGTCGGTCACCTCGACGTCCACCCGGGGATCCGGGACCCCGACCCGGGCCAGCCCGGCGGTGATGTCCGCGGCGAGGGCGGCGGTGTCGAAGGGCCCGGTGGCCGCGGCCACGACCGTGGCCCCGGCCGGGGTCTGCCGGACCTGGTACTCGACGATCTCCGCCCGCTGCGAGAGCGGTGCGCGGAACAGGTGCGGGTGCACCGCGATCGGGCCGTAGGTGAACGTGTCGTCCAGGCGGCCGTAGGGGTCGGCGATGCGGCGGTGGGTGCAGCCGCACGGGCACGGTGCATCGTCGACGAGCAGCTCGATCTGGTCGGTCAGCTCGTAGCGGATCAGCGGGAGGGTGTGGTTGAACAGGTTGGTCAGGTACACCTTGTCGGCGCGCGTGCCGGGCGGCACCGGGCGGCCCGCGACGTCGACCGGCTCGACGATCACCAGGTCGTCCGACAGATGCAGCCAGGGTCCGACCCCGCAGCCGATGGCGATCGCGGCGGCCTCCGACGCGCCGTAGCCGTTGACCACCGGCGCCCCGAACGTCTCCGCCAGGACCGCACGGATCTCCGGCAGCAGCGTCTCGGACGTCGACGAGATCACCTGTGGGGAGATCCGCAGCCGACCCGCGCGGGCCTCGGCGGCGAGCACGTGCAGCGCGGACGGATAGCCCACGAGCACCGTGGGCTGCGCCTCGTTGAGCCCCTCGACGATCTCCGCGGTCGGGCGGGTGACCGGGATCTGCTTGCTCACCGCATCCTGCATGCTGAAGGTCTGCGGGAGGGAGCTGGACATGTGCGTCGGCACGGCCGCGCCGACCACCACCACCGACATCACCTGCTCCGCGGCCGGGCGGGACTGCGCGCCGCGGATCCCGTGCCGCTGGAACGTCCAGATGGCCGTGGCCCAGTCGTCCCAGTCGTAGACGAACACGCCGCGCGTCCCGGACGAGCTGCCGGAGGCGGCGGCGTGGTAGCGGTCGAACAGGTAGGCGTCGGAGGTCAGGGCGGCCAGGTGGTCCTCGACGACGTCGAGCCGCAGGCGCTCGTCGGTGACGACGTCGTCGAAGTGCGCCATCAGGTCGTCCTTGGTCATCACCGGGATGCCGGTCAGGTCGGACTCGTCGACGGTGTCGACGTCGACGCCGGCCAGCCGCTCGCGGTGCCACGGCGAGGTCTCGCGGGCCACCCGCAGCAGCCGGCGCAGCTCGGTCGTGCGGTGCTCGGCGAGGCGGTCCGCGGGCCAGGTGAGGCGGTCGAGCATCGGGGGGAGCAGGGTGGCGGCATGGGCGATGTGCCGCTGCCGGAGCTGCTGGTAGGTGGTCTCGGTCGTGGGGGTCTCGGTCATGGCGGCGTTGTTCATGTCCGGGACGCTACGAACCGGCGCGCTGCGGGTCTGGCGTACTGGTACGTGCTGAGGTACGTGTTCCAGGAGTACGCAGCCCCAGCTCCGCGGCCCGCCGGGTGAGCTCCAGCTTCGACCGCACCCCCAGCCGCGCGTACGCCCGCGCGAGGTGCCCCTCCACGGTGCGCTCGCCGATGAACAGGGCGGCGCCGATCTCGCGGGCGGAGAGCCCGTCGACGGCGAGCTGGGCCACCTCGCGTTCGCGGGCCGTCAGTGACGACGGGCCCAGGGCCGCCGCGGCCGCCCGTTTGCCGCGGGTGCCCAGCGCGGCCAGCTCGTCGAGTGCCCCGGTCCGGCGCAGCACCGCGCCGCAGCCCTCGAACAGGGCCGCGGCCTCGGTGAGCGCCTCGACCGCCTGGTCCCGCTCACCGGTGCTGCGGGCGACGAGGACGAGCGCGCGGCCGCGGAGCAGGGGCCGGTCGGTGAGGGTGTCGGCGGCCACCCGGGCGAGGTCCCCGTCACGAGTGCACCACGCTGCGGCCAGGTCGGCGAGCGCGCGGTGCGACCCGAGGCCGGTGCGGCCGGCGATCTGCGCCAGCGCGTCCGCGGCGGCCGGTTCGGGCGTGCCGGACCGGGCGGCGATCTCGGCGAGATCACCCAGCGCCGCGACGGCCGCCACCAGATGGTCGCCGGCCACCGTCGCCGCGGCGACGCGGCGCAGGAGCGCGCACGCGTCGTCGGGTCGGCCGTCGCGCCAGGCGAGGAGCGCGTCGACGTGGTCGGCGAACCTGGTGTGCAGGCCCCAGCCGAGCGCCCGCAGCCGCCCCGACCAGCGGCGGGCGTCGGCGAAGCGACCGGCCTCGACCGCGGCCATCGCCGCCCCGCCGAGCCCGAGACCCACCCGTCGGGTGGCGGGCATCGGCCCGATGCCGGAGACGTCGCGGGCGACCGCGAGCGCTCGGGTGATCAGGCCGGCGTGGAGGCTGAACATCGCGTCGTAGTCGGCCGCGTTGCCCGGCGCCGCTGCCGTGATGGCGTCGAGGGCGGTCAGGCCCTCCTCGACGCGGTCCGCACTGATCGCGGTCATCGCCCGCCCGGCCGCGGCCAGGAACAGCAGGTTCGGATCCCCTCCCGACGTCGCGGCCAGCTCGTCGAACGCCGCCTGCGCCTCGGCCGGGCGGCACCGCCACAGCGCCACCTGGCCCAGGGTGCGCACCGCACGGCTGCGCACCACGGCGTCGCCGCACCGGGTGGCCTCCTCCGCCACCGCCCGGGCCTCGGTGTCGAGACCGGCGACGTCGCCCGTGACGCCGTGCAGCCAGGCCAGCTCGTGCGCGGCGAGCAGGGCGCCGCGTCGGTCGCCGGCCCGGGCGAACAGGTCGCGCGCCTCCGCGCAGATCTGCGCGGCCTCGGCGACGTCACCGTCGCCCCACCCGAGGAAGGTCGCCAGCCGCAGTTTCACCGGGGCTCGACGACCCGGGTCGTCGAGCGCGGCGAGCGCGGCGTCCATCGCCCGCAGCGCCGGCACGCCCTTCGCCGCGTGGTTGTCGGCGCGGTGGTCGACCACCCACTGCGCGTCCCACGACAGCGCGTCCACCACCTCGACCCAGCGGGGGTCGCCCGCCGGCAGCAGCGGCACCAGCGCGCCGAGCACGGTGAGCGCCTCCTGGAACGCGCCCGCCCGCTCGGCGGCGTGCACGGCCGTGCGCAGCACCGTCACCGCCTCGTCGTCGCCGGGGCCCGCCGAGCGGGCGAAGTGCCCGGCCGCCTCGCCCAGGCGTCCCATCGACCGCAGCACCCGCCCGACCTCCCGGTGCAGCAGGTGCCGCCGGGCCGCGGACATCCGCTGGTAGACCGCATCGGCGACGAGCGGGTGGGAGATCTCGACCGTGACGTCGGAGCCGCGGTCGTCCTCGCCGACCAGCCGGGCCCGCACCAGGTGCTCGATCCCGGCGACCAGCTCGGCGGGCGGGCGCCCGGACAGCGCGACCAGGCTGCGCAGGTCGGCCCGGCGCCCGATCACCGACAGCAGTTCCACGATCGTGCCGGCGACGGCATCGAGCCCGCGCAGCCGCAGCGCGACGCGGTCCGACAGCGCCTCGGGCAGCCGGCGCAGGGCGGGCCGGTGCAGGTCGGCGCCCTCCTCGACCAACGCGTGCAGCAGGCCGATGGCGTCCAGCGGGTTGCCGCGGGTGCGGTCGGCGAGCCAGGTGACCAGCGTCTCGGGCGGCGGGTCGCCGAGCACCGACGCCGCCAGCTCGCCCAGTGCCGACTGCTCCAGCGGTCCGACCGCGAGCCGGCGCGCGAGGCCGTCCTGTTCCAGCCGCACCAGCACCTCGACGGCCACCCCGTGCTCGGCCAGCTCCACCGGCCGCGCGGTCCCGATCACCAGCACCGGCTGGTCGGCGCAGTGGTGGGCCAGGTAGTGCAGAGCCTCCAGCGACGACGAGTCGGCCAGGTGCAGGTCGTCGACGACGAGCACCACCGGCCGTTGCGCGGCCAGCGCCCGCAGCAGCACGGCCAGTGCGTCGAGCAACCGGGTCCGCGGCGGCTCGACCCGCGGCGCCCGGTCCCCCCGATCGCCGAGCGTGGCCACGCTGCGCAGCAGCCCGGCCAGCTCGGGCTCGATGCCCGCGCACAACCGCCGGACCTCCTCGCGGGGCCGGGCCCGCAGCGCGCCGTCGAGCGCCTCGGCCCACACACCGAACGCCGTGGTGGAGCCGAGGTGGTAGGCGCGCGCGGTCAGGACGGCGAGCGCGTCGCCCTGCTCGGCGACGAACTGCCCGGCGAGCCGGGTCTTGCCCACCCCCGGGTCACCGACCAGCAGGACGCAGCCGAACCCGCCTGCGACGCTGCGCTGGAGCGCCCCGTCGAGCTCGCGCCACTCGACGTCGCGGCCGACCAGGGCGGCCCGCACCCGTCCGGTCACCGGTCCCCCTCTCTGCCGCGGGCCACGGCCGCACCTGGGACCCGACGAGTGGGACTCCCGTACGAACCTTGCGTACGACGGTCCCACTCGTCCGGCCCGGAACGGGGTCGACCGCCGGTGCGGAGATTGTGCCGTCCGGACGGGCCGAATCCCAGCGTCAGCCGCCGACCGCCGCCGCGTAGCGCTGCGCGAGTACCCGCAGGTGCTCCACCAGCGCCGGTGGCTCGGTGACGCGGAAGTCGAGGCCGAGCATGCCGACGTAGACGGCGACGACCTCCAGGCTGTCGGCGCCGGTGACCAGCACCGACGTCGTCGCGTCGACCGACTCGACCACGCCGACGGTCGGGTTGATCCGCGCGAGCACCTCTTCCGCGGCCGCGAACACGGTGATCCGGGCGTGCACCGCCCACCCCGTGGACGCGACGTCGCGGAGCACGAAGCTCGTGTAGTCGCCGCCCGGCAGCGGCGACGGAGCGAAGCGGCGGTGGGTGGGCATCCGCAGGCCGATCCGGTCCACGCGGAACGTGCGCCAGGTGCCCGAGTCCGGCTCGCGGGCGACGAGGTACCAGTGCCGCACCCAGCTGACGAGCCGGTAGGGCTCGACGAGCAGCGGCGGCGCGCCGTCGTGCTCGGGCTCGGTGCGGTCGACGCGCAGGTACTCGCCGTCGCGGATCGCGCTCGCGATCGCGGTGAGCACCGCCGCGTCCACCACGGGGTCCTCGACGTTGGTGTCGGTGTTGTCCGGGGCGCGGGTGGTGGTGGAGTGGATCGCACCGACCTGGCGGCGGAGCCGGTGGGGGAGCACGTGGTCGAGCTTCTCCAGCGCCCGCGCGCTGCTCTCCTCGATGCCGGCGATCCCGGTGGCGCCGCGCAGCCCGACCGCGATGGCGACGGCCTCGTCGTCGTCGAGCAGCAGCGGCGGCAGCTTCCCGCCCGCCCCCAGCTTGTAGTGCCCGGCGGTGCCACGGACACCGTCGACGGGATAGCCGAGCTCGCGGAGCCGGTCGATGTCCTTGCGGATCGTGCGGTCGCTGACGCCGAGGCGCCCGGCGAGCTCGGGGCCGGTCCAGTGCGGGCGGACCTGCAGCAGGGCCAGCAGCGCGAGTACCCGCGAGGTGGTCTGGTGCACGCGAGAATCGTCGCACGAACCGGAACGAAGTGTTCCTGTTTCGTTCCTACCGTGCTCCCATGACCGAGACGCAGACCATTCGCCCCTTCCGCATCGACATCCCGCAGGCCGACCTCGACGACCTGCTCGACCGGCTCGCCCGCACCCGCCTGCCGCGCCCGGCGCCCGGCGACGGCTGGGACCACGGCGTGCCGAACCACTACCTGAGCGAGACCGTGGAGCACTGGCGGTCCGGTTTCGACTGGCGCGCCCAGGAGGCGCGGATGAACGCCTTCCCGCACCACATCACCGGGATCGACGGCCAGGACGTCCACTTCGTGCACGTGCCGTCGGCCGAGCCGGACGCGACGCCGCTGCTGCTGGTGCACACCTACCCGGGCTCGTTCATCGACTTCCTCGACATGATCGGCCCGCTGACCGACCCCGTCGCCCACGGCGGCCGGGCGGAGGACGCGTTCTCCGTCGTGGTGCCGTCGATCCCCGGGTTCGGGTTCAGCGTGCCGCTCGCCGACGCCGGTTGGACCTCCGCACGCACCGCGCGGGCGTTCGACACCCTCATGCGGCGGCTGGGCTACGCGAGCTACGGCGTGCACGGCAGCGACAAGGGCGCGATCATCGCCCGCGAGCTGGGCCTGCTCGACCCGCCCGGCTTCCTGGGCCTGCACGTGCTGCAGCTGTTCTCCTTCCCGTCCGGGGACCCGGCCGAGTTCGAGGGGCTGACCCCCGCCGACCACGCGGGGCTGGAGCACATGCAGTGGTTCCAGTCGGTGGGCGGGTACAACACGATGAACGCCTCGCGCCCGCAGACCGTGGCCGCCGGGCTCTCCGACTCCCCGGTGGGCCAGCTCGCCTACTCCGAGCTGTTCGAGTCCTTCGGCAACGGCACCAGCCTGCTCACCCGCGACCAGGTGCTCACCCAGGTGACGCTCTACTGGCTCACCAACACCTCGGCGACGGCGGCGCGGTCGTACCTGGAGGACGCGCGGGCCGCGGCGGAGCCCGCGGTGAACGCGGCACCGACCGGGGTGGCCGTGTTCGCCGACGACTTCCGGACGATCCGCAACTTCGCGCAGCGGGACAACAGCGCCATCGTGCAGTGGAGCGAGTTCCCCCGCGGCGGGCACTTCGCGAGCATGGAGGTGCCCGACGACGTGACCGCCGACCTGCGGACGTTCTTCGCCGGTCTCCGTGCGGCCGGGCCGCGGGGCCGGTAGGCAGGCCCGGGGCCTGCGGCGGGCCGCCCGCTCCAGCCGCTCGCGGTGGCGCGGCCAGTACGCGGGGTCGTCCGCCCCCATGTTGTCGTGGTCCGGCCGGTGCCCGGCGGCACCGACAGGACCGGCTGACCTGCCCGGCCTACCGGCCCTACCGGCGCAGCGTGCGCAGGATGCGGGCCAGGTCGGCGCGGTCGGCGTCGCTGAGCCGGCCGAAGAAGCCCTCGGCGTCCGCGCTCCGGGCGGCCCGGACCGCGGCCCCGATCTCCCGGCCCTGGTCGGTGAGGTGCACGAGCGTGGCGCGCCGGTCCTCGGGATCCGGCCCGCGCTCGACCAGGCCACGGGCCTCCAGGTCGTCGACCACCTCGGTGGCCGAGCGGGGGGCGATGCGCAGGTGCTCGGCGAGGTCGCGCAGGCGCATCGTGCCGTGCCGCAGCAGTATCCACAGCGCCCGCGACTGCGACGGCGTGACGGCCCACGGCGCGAGCGCGTCGCGGCTGCGGTGGCGCAGCTCCCGGGTGACGGCCCAGAACGCCTCCGCGAGCGACTCCTCGGGCTCCTCGGGCACGGGAATACCGTACCCGGCCCTCACGTTGCTCCCTCATGATGAGGTAACCTCAGTATATTCCGTCCTGAAGGAGCCCTACTTGGAGCCCGATCCCCAGCACCGGCCGTACAAGCCCGGCCGCACCCCCGTCACCGCCACCGAGAAGAAGCAGGCGCGCGAGGTCTCCCTGCGCCGCATCGGCCGTCTGTTCACCCCCTACCGGAGCTCGGTCGCCGTCGTCGTCGCGATCATCGTCGCGTCCTCGATCGTCGCGCTGGCCTCGCCGTTCCTGCTCCGCGCGGTGATCGATATCGCGCTGCCCCAGCAGAACGTGCCGCTGCTGGCCTGGCTCGCGGCCGGCATGGTCGCGGTCGCCGCGGTCACCGCGGTGCTCGGTGTGGTCCAGACCTGGATCTCGACGAAGATCGGCCAGCAGGTGATGCACCGGCTGCGCACCGACGTGTTCGCGCACCTGCAGCGCCAGTCGATCGCGTTCTTCACCCGCACCCGAACCGGCGAGGTGCAGTCGCGCATCACCAACGACATCGGTGGCATGCAGTCGGTCGTCACCTCCACGGCCACCTCGGTCGCCTCCAACCTCACCACCGCCGTCGCCACCGCGGCCGCCATGGCCGTGCTGTCCTGGCAGCTCTCGCTCATCTCGCTGGTGGTCATGCCGCCCGCGATCTGGCTGACCCGCCGGGTCGCACAGATGCGCCGCGCGATCACCACGCAGCAGCAGCGCGAGCTGGCCGACCTCAACGTCACGGTCGAGGAGGGGCTGTCGATCAGCGGCATCCAGCTCTCCAAGACCATGGGCGCGGGCCCCGCCGTGGTCGACCGCTTCACCGCGTCCTCGGCGCGGCTGATCGACCTGGAGCTGCGCAGCCAGCTCGCCGGGCGCTGGCGGATGGCGTCGATGAACGTGATCTTCGCGGCGATCCCGGCCGTCATCTACCTCGGTGCGGGCCTGCCGATCACGGCTGGGGCGATGACCATCGGGACGCTGATCGCGTTCACCACGCTGCAGGCCGGGCTGTTCCGGCCGCTGATGGGGCTGCTCAACGTGGGCGTCTCCATCGTGGCGTCGCTGGCGCTGTTCGCGCGGATCTTCGAGTACCTCGACCTCACCGTGGACGTCGACGACCCGGCCGACCCCGTCGACGTCGACGTCTCCCGGGTGCGGGGCCACGTCCACTTCGACGACGTCACCTTCACCTACCCCGGCAGCGACGTCGCCGCGGTGGCCGGGGTGAGCCTCGACGTCCCGGCCGGCTCGACGCTCGCGCTGGTCGGTGAGACCGGCTCGGGCAAGAGCACGCTCGCCGCGCTGGCCGCCCGCCTCTACGACCCCGACGCCGGGCGCGTCACCATCGACGGGGTCGACCTGCGCGACATGCGGCTGACCGACCTCGCCGCGATCGTCGGCGTGGTGAGCCAGGAGACCTACCTGCTGCACACCACCGTCCGCGAGAACCTGCGCTACGCCAAGCCCGACGCCACCGACGCCGAGATCGAGGACGCCGCGCGCGCCGCGCAGGTGCACGAGCTGATCGCCGGCCTGCCCGAGGGCTACGACACCGTGGTCGGGTCGCGCGGCCACCGCTTCTCCGGAGGGGAGAAGCAGCGCATCGCCATCGCGCGCACGCTGCTGCGCGATCCCCGCATCCTCGTGCTCGACGAGGCCACCAGTGCCCTGGACACCGAGACCGAGCGGGCCGTGCAGCGCGCCTTCGACGCCCTGTCGCGGGGCCGCACCACGATCACCATCGCCCACCGCCTCTCGACGGTGCGCGACGCCGACCGGATCGCGGTGATCGACCACGGCCGCGTGGTCGAGTCCGGCACGCACGCCGGGCTGGTGGCCGGCAACGGCCGCTACGCCGCGCTGGCCGCCTGACCTTCTGCCTGCGGCGCGGTGCGGCGCGCGGGGCCCCGGGGACGCGCGACGTCGCCGCCGCAGGAACCGGGCCGTCGCCGCAGCGGGGCGGGTCGGACCGGCGGGCCGCGGGCCGGGTCGGACCGGCCTGCGGCGGGGCGGCGTGGGACCGGCCGGCCGATGCCATGATCGACGTCTCGGAACGGGGAACCGCGGCACACACCGTCGCCTGTTCCGGTCCGGCGATCACCGGGCCGCTCCGGGGCGGGGCGGGGCGGGGCGCGGCCGGGGCGCGGCGAGGCCCGGTCCGGCGGTGCGGTGATCGCCACCCCGGAACCCGGGGCGCACCTGCTCGTTCTCGTTCGTCGATCACGGCGACGCCGGGTGCCGAGGTGGGCCGTCCGGGCCCCGGCCGGCCGGCACGTCGTGCCGCGATCCCCGGGACATCACGGAATCGGCGGGTCGGGAGGATCATCCCGCGTTCCTGACCGCAGGGAGTCATCGGGCGTCACCCGTTCGGGTGGCACTCGTTGGATCGACCGTGGGCGAGCACCGGCGCAGGTCATCGGCCGCGCGCCTCGCGGGCGCGGCACTCGGCGGGTTCGTGCTGGTGGCGGCCTGCGGGTGGCTCGTGCAGGCCGCCGTCGAGCCGGTGCCGGCGTCGAGCCCGGTCGCCGCGCCCGCTCGACCGGCGGTCACACCGGTACCCGCGCCCGAGCCCGCACCCACCCTCGAGCCCGCACCCACTCCCGAGCCCGCGGCCGACACCCCCACCGCCGAGGCGGCCGGGCTGCCGGCGAGCACCACCTTCACGACGATCGACGGCGCCCCGCCCGATCCGGACCCGACCGCCGCGACGGACGGCACGGTCGTCCACCCGCTCCGCGCCACCGCGGTGCACGACGCCCCGGGCGGGACGCCGATCGCCACGATGGCCACCGAGCAGTTCGGTGACACCTGGCTCCCGGTGATCGGTGAACGGGACGGCTGGGTGCAGGTGCTGCTGCCGTCGCGGCCGGCCCGGTCGAGCGGCTGGATCCGCGCCGCCGACGTGGAGCGCGCCGTGACGCCCTACGTCATCGAGGTCCACCTCGGCTCGCGCACGATGGAGCTGCGCTCCGGTGGGGCGGCGGTCGGCACCTGGTCGGTCGGGGTGGGCGCCCCGGGCACCCCGACGCCGGTCGGTCGCACGTTCGTGCTGGGCGCCTTCCGCAACGCCGAGCAGGACTACTCGCCGCTGTTCTTCCCGCTGGGGACGCACAGCCCGACGCTCGACAGCTTCGGCGGCGGGCCGGGCACCGTCGCCTTCCACGGCTGGCCCACCGGTGACACGTTCGGAGCGGCCACGAGCAATGGATGCATCCGCGTGCCCGCCGACGCGCTGCGAGCGCTCACCGCGGTGCCGGTCGGCACGCTCGTGCTGATCGACGAGGCGTGAGCTATCGGGCCAGCAGGGTGGCGTAGCGGTCGAGGTCGACGTTGCCGCCGCTGACCAGCACGCCCACGCGCTGCCCGGCGAACTCCGGCGCGAGCCGGCGCAACGCCGCGAAGGCGAGGCAGCCGGTCGGCTCCACCACCATCTTGAGCGTGCTCGCGAACACCCGCATGGCGTCGACGAGCTCGGCGTCGGTGACGGTATGGATGTCGGTGACGCGGCGGCGGATGATCGGGAAGGTCAGCGTGCCCAGGTGCTGGGTCTGCGCGCCGTCGGCGATGGTGTCCGGGGTCGGGATGTGCACGATCTCGCCGCTGCGGAACGAGCGCTGCCCGTCGTCGCCCGCTGCGGGCTCGACCCCGAACAGCCGGCACGTCGGGGCCGCGGCCTCCGCGGCGAGCGCGGACCCGGCGAGCAGCCCGCCTCCGCCGAGGCAGACGAACAGCGCGTCGAGCCCGTCCACGTCCTCGAACAGCTCCAGCGCCGCGGTGCCCTGCCCGGCGATGACGTCGGGATGGTCGTACGGGGGCACGAGGGTGAGACCGTGCTCGGCCGCCAGCGCCGCGCCGATCCGCTCGCGATCCTCGGTGACGCGGTCGTAGCCGACGACCCGGGCGCCGTAGCCGAGGGTGGCGGCGACCTTGCTGCGTGGGGCGTCGTGCGGCATCACGATGGTGGCGGGCATGTCCAGGATCCGGGCGGCGAGCGCCACCGCCTGTGCGTGGTTGCCCGAGGAGTACGCGACGACTCCGGCGCGGCGCTGGGCGTCGGCGAGGCGCGACAGCGCCGTGAACGCGCCGCGGAACTTGAACGCGCCCATCCGCTGCAGGTTCTCGCACTTGAAGAACACACAGGCCCCGGTCTCCCCGTCGACCCGGCGGGAGGTGGCGACCGGGGTGCGGTGGGCGTGGCCGCGCAGTCGCTCGGCGGCCGCGCGGACGTCGGCGGGGGAGGGCAGTGGGTTCACCGGAGAAATTCTCCCGAATCGTGCGTCACCCGATCGGTCACACTGTCGTTGACAGTCCGTGCTGCTCGTGTCGAAGTGCGATCACGCGACGACCCACCGTGGTGGGGTGCCTCGTTCGCGAGTTCCGGGCCGCGATATGTTCGATGGACCGCGCCCGGAAGGGGTAGTCGTTCACTCTTCCGCGAGTCGCTCCCCGTACGCGCTGCCCCGGATGGGTTGGTAATGGCACAACACTCTGCGCCCGTCCGCACGGACCGACCGCGCCCGTCCACGTCCTCGTCGTTCATCCCCTGGGTGATCGGCGGCGTGGTCCTGCTGCTGGTCGTCGTGTTCGGCTTCGTGGGTCTCGGCGGCGGCGGGTCGACCGCCGCGACCGCCGGGTCCGACCAGCCGCCCGCCGTCGACGTCGCGTCGTTGCCGATCGCCGACACCTACGGCGAGCTCACCGGCGCGCCCGTCGACACCGCAACCGACGCGCCCACCGACGGGACGGTCGTGCACCCGCTGCGCGAGACCCCCGTGCACGACGCTCCCGGCGGCACCCCGATCGCGCGGGTCGAGCCGACCCAGTTCGGTGACGTCTGGTTCCCGGTGATCGCGGAGCAGGGCGAATGGGTGCAGGTGCTGCTGCCGTCCAAGCCGGCCGGTTCCACCGGCTGGGTCCGCTCGGCCGACCTCACCTCCGCGGTGACGGACTACCGCATCGAGGTCCACCTGGGTTCGCGGACGCTGGAGCTGATCCGCGACGAGAGGGTCGTCGAGCAGTGGCCGGTGGCCGTCGGCGAGGCGCAGACACCCACCCCGGCCGGGCGGACGTTCCTGCTCGGCGCGTTCAGCGACCCGGACCAGGACTTCTCGCCGGTGATCCTCCCGCTCGGGTCGCACAGCCCGACGCTCGACAACTACGGCGGGGGACCCGGAACCGTGGCCATCCACACGTGGCCCGACGACGACGTGTTCGGCAGCGCGACCAGCGACGGCTGCATCCGCGTTCCCGCCGACGCACTCGAACAGCTCACGGAGGTGCCGCTCGGCACCGTCGTGTTGATCGACCAGGACTGAAGGGGCATCAGCCACGTGAAGAACAAGAAGATCGCCGGCGTCGGGATCGCGGGCACCGTCGCCGCCACCGCCGTGACCGCACTGCTGCTCGGTGCCTCTCCGGCGATGGCCGACGAGAACGGCGGCTACGGTTCCGCCTACGCCATCGGCGCGACCGGCCTGATCCCGATCGAGCCGATGAAGTTCGTGGAGTCCGACGGCGAGCTCGTCCGCGACGAGGTCCTCGCCGTCGGCGAGCGCACCGAGCTCGAGGACGCGGGCATCTTCGTCGGTGTGCTGAACTCCGCCGCCGAGGCGGGCAGGGCCGAGTCGAGCGTCCTGCGCCTCGAACTGCTCGAGCTGCTGCGCGCCGATGTCGTCCGCACGTTCTGCGACGGCGACGAGGGTGGCGTCGAGCTCGTCAACGGCACGCTGCTGGGACAGAAGCTGCCCGACACCCCGCTGCCCGAGACCGAGATCAACGGATCGCCGCTGGCCCGGGTCACCCTCAACGACCAGGTCCGCAACACCGACGGGTCGCTGACGGTCACCGGTCTCGAGCTGACGTTGCTGCCCGGCCGCTCCGACGAGCGCAACGAGCGGCTCACCGCCGCGGACCAGGCCAGCCTGCCCCTGCTGGGTGACCTGCTCGGCGCCGACCTGCCGACCACGCTGGCCACCGAGAACGACGTGGTGGAGCAGCTGGGCCTGAGCCGCGGCGGGGCGCTGCAGACCATCACGATCGGCTCGGCGACCTGCGCCGTCGCCGACAAGGACGTCGACGTCGACAAGGACCTCGACAAGGACGAGGACTCGGACGACGAGCCCGTGGACGAGGACACGACGGACGACGACGACTCCGCCCCGGCCCCGACCGTCGTCGAGGCCTCGCTGCCGGTGACCGGCTGATCCCTCCCACCGGTCCGGGGCTGCGCCCGGAGACGCCCGTGCGGTGCCCCCAGTCGAAGACGGCTGGGGGCACCGCCCGTTCCCGGACGGTCGCCGATCACGGCGGGCGGCCGCTCAGGGGTCGGCGGTGCGGAACCGGTCCAGGATGCGGCGGTCGCGTTTCGTCGGGCGCCCGGCGCCGCGCTCGCGGCGGGCCACCGGGATCAGCGCCTCCGGTGGCGGCGCGGGCGTGTGGTCGACGTAGCAGGTGGCGGCGTCGGCCGCACCGACCCTGCGGTGGATCACCCGGACCACCTCCACCACCCGCGTGACGTCGTGCACCCGGGCCCGCACCCGGTCCCCCGGCTGGACCGGGGTCGCCGGCTTCGCGGGCCGGTCGTTGACCCGCACGTGCCCACCGCGGCACGCGGCCGCCGCGTCGGGACGGGTCTTGGTCAGGCGCACCGCCCACAGCCAGCGGTCCAGTCGGGTCGACTCCACAGCGCCGATGATGCCCGGTCCGCGCGACCGCCGTGGCAACCAACGGCACTTTCGTGCGCTCCGAGTGGACGGGAGGGCCGTTCGTGGCGTCAGGGTCGCCCGGCCCGCATCACGTCCACGACGGCCCGCACCCGCGGGTCGCCGCGCAGCTCCTCCAGCGACACCGGCAGCGGCAACCGCCAGTTCGGGTACTCGTCGACGGTGCCGGGCAGGTTCGGCTGGCGCACCTCCCCGATCACGTCGTACGGCGAGACCAGCGCGAGCCGGGAACGGGTCGCGGCCAGGAACGCGTGCATGGCGACGACCAGCGCCTCGTCGTCCGCCCCCGGCGCCGCGAAGCCCTCGGCCTCCAGCAGCGCCACCAGCTCCGCCCGCTCGGCCGCGGCGCGCCGCTCCTCGACGGCGACGTCGTCGAGCAGGCCCAGCTCGGCGCGCGCCCGCACGTGCTCGCCGCGCAGGAAGCCCATCGCGGTGGGCAGGTCGTGGGTGGAGACGGTGGCCACCGAGTCCGCCGACCACCGTGCCGGGGGCAGCAGCGGCTCGCCGTCGACGTCGAGGTCGCGGGTGAACCACAGCACCGACGAGCCCAGCATGTGCCGCTCCGCCAACCCCTCGGTGACCTCCGGCTCGACGGTGCCCAGGTCCTCGCCGATCACCAGCGCACCCGCGCGGTGCGCCTCCAGCGTGAGCACCGCGAGCATCACCTCGGCGTCGTAGTGGACGTAGGTGCCGCGGTCGGCCGACTCGCCGGGCGGCACCCACCACAGCCGCCACAGCCCGGCGACGTGGTCGATCCGCAGTCCGTCGGCCTGGCGCAGCTGGGCGCGCAGCAGGTCGCGGTAGGCGGCGTAGCCGGTCGCGTCGAGCCGGTCCGGGCGCCACGGCGGCAGCCCCCAGTCCTGGCCCTGCTGGGAGAACGCGTCCGGCGGTGCGCCCACCCGCACACCGAGCGCGAGCATGTCCGCCCAGGCCCAGGCGTCCGCGCCCTCGGGATCGCAGCCGACGGCGAGGTCGTGGACGATCCGGACGCCGTGCGCGCGGGCGGTGTCGCGGGCGGCCGCGAGCTGGGACTGCACCTGCGCCTGCACCCAGGCGTGGAACGCCACGCGCGGCGCCAGCTCGGCGGGCGCCGGTCCCGGCCGGCGCAGGTGCTCGGGCCAGCGGCTCCAGCGCCCGCCGAACCGCTCGGCGAGCGCGCAGAACGTGGCGAAGCCCGCCAGGTCGTCGTCGACCGCGTCCGCCCCGGCCCACCCCGGGCGACCGGATGAGCGCCACAGCAGCTCCAGCGCGGAGCGCTTCGCGGCCCAGGCGCGGTCGTGGTCGATGCGGTCGCCGCCCTCGGGGCGCAGGGCGTCGATCTCCGCGCGGGTCCGGGCGTCGGCGGCGCGGTAGGCGTCCAGGTCGGTGATCCGCAGGGCCAGCGGTGTGCCGAACCGGCGGCTGGAGGGCGTGTACGGCGAGGGCTGCACGGGCGGCACCGGCGTGAACGCGTGCAGCGGGTTGAGCAGCACCGCACCCGCGCCGTGCTCCCGGCCGGTCCAGGCGGTGAACTCCCGCAGGTCGCCGAGATCCCCGATGCCCCACGAGCTCCGCGAGTGCAGCGCGTAGAGCTGCAGCATCCAGCCCCACGACCGCTCCGGATCGGGCAGCGACGGCGGTGCGACCACCACCGTGACCTCGCGGCCGGCGGTCTCCAGGACGTACCAGCCCGGCTCCAGCCCCGCGGGGATCTCGGTGACGGCCCGGCGGCGGCCGTGCTCGTCGACCAGCACGCCGGGGCCGGGCAGCGCCCGGGCCCGGTCGGTGCGGGTCGCGACGGTGCCCGGCAGCACCCCGGAGGCCGTCCGGTCCCGCGCCGCGGCGAGCGCGGCACGGCGCGCCTGCGGGGTGCTCGCGTCCACGTCGAGCAGGCCCAGCACCCGCACCACCACGTCCTCGTCGACGGTCACCGGGCGCCGGTCCCCGTCGCGGTACCCGGTCGCGACGCCGTGTGCGGCGGCCAGCTCGCCCAGTTCGTCGTCCACGCTTCCCCCGTTCCCGACACCCCGCGCCATATCACGGTGTGTGATCGAGAGAATGCTAGGTTCAGTGGCACGGGCCGCTCCGGTCCGGTGCTCCGCGACATGCCGCGCGGGCGTGGATTCTCTTCTCGGCGGGGACACCGATGACCGTGCTTCCGATGGTGCTGATCGTCGTCGGCGTCCTGCTGCTGCTGGCGCTGGCCGCGGGGCTGTGGTGGCAGCGCCGCCGGTCCGCCGTGCCGGCCGGCCCGCGCACCGTCGCCGACCTGGTCAGCAAGCGGGCGGCGGAGGGCGCGTTCGCGGCCGGCCCGCCCGCTTTCGCCTCGGCCCCGACGCCCGGCGCCGAGATCGACGAGATCGACGAGATCTCCCGGATCGAGCCCGCCGACCTGGAGCCCGCCGATCTGGAGCCCGCCGATCTCGAGCCTGCCGAGATCGAGCCCGCCGATCCGGAGCCCGCCGATCCGGAGCCTGCCGAGATCGAGCCCACCGACGTCGCGCCTGCCGGGGAGGGACCGACCGTGGCGGAGCCCGCCGAGTCCGCCGCCGTGGCGGACGAGGGGGCCGCGGGCGGTGCGCCGGACGAGGTGGCACCGCCCGACCCGGACGTGGCCGAACCGGCGGCCGCGGATGCACCCGAGAACCCGGCGCCGGGCCCGCTGGGCGGGGAGGCGCCGTGGCGTCGCGCCACGCACATGTCGACCGCGGCCGAGGAGCGGGAGCCCGTGGCGGACCCCGAGCAGGCCGCCGAGTCGGGTCGCATCCCTGCACTCGCGCTGCTGCGCGGGCCGATCACCGCCGGCCCTCGCGACCCCGCCCTGGATCCGCCCTTCGCCGACGGTGACCCACCCCGCGGCCGCGTCGCCGACCCGCCGGCCTCCCCGCCGTCGCGGCCGGACCCGGATCCGGCCGTCGAGGACCGGCCGCACTGGAGCACGCCCGGCCGAGGGGTGGCCGGGACCGAGACCGACTTCGGGTCCCCGGGAGCGGTCGTCGCGGTCCTGCCGTTCCCGGTGGCCGATCCCGACATCATGTTCGACACGCCCCCCGCGCCGGTCCGGGCGGTCCACGGCGCCGGGCCGGTCGCCGAGCCCGTTGTGGCCGAGCCCGTTGTGGCCGAGCCGGTCGGTACTGAGCCCGATGACGCCGAGCCCGATGACGCCGAGCCGGCCGGTGCCGAGCAGGCCTCCGCGCAGCCGCTCGCCGCCGAGCCGGGTGAAGCGGAGTCATGGTCCGACCCCGCCCGGCCGCGTCGCGACCCGGCCCGGCTCGCTGCGGAGCAGGCCGCCGCGGACCTGGCGCTGCTGCGCACATTCGGCTCGGCGGATCTCGGGTCGCGCCCCGACCGGGCGCCGGTGGTCGCACTCGAGGGGTGCCGCAGGCCCGGGCCGGGGCCGGGGCCGGGGGCTGGGGCTGGGGCTGCACAGCCCGTCCGGTTCCGGACCGTGCGCCGCGACGGTGCCGCGATCCCGGACGTCGCCGTGGCCCTGCTCGACGACCGGGGGTACGAGACGTCCACCGGCCGTTCCGGTGTCGGCGGGAGCGGGGAGCTGCGCGCCCCCCACCCGGGCAGCTACGTCCTCGTGGCCACCGCCCCCGACCACCTGCCGGGTGCCGTCGCGCTCACCGTCGCGGAGGTCCCGGTCGACGCCGACGTGCTGCTGGTGCGCTCGGCGTCGCTGGTCGGCACGGTCACCGGCGAGGACGGCCCCATCGCCGGAGCTCGGGTCACCCTCGTCCAGGACGGGGAGGTGGTCGACTCCACCGAGTCCGGCGCGGACGGCGGGTACACCGTCGCCGACATGGCGGCAGGGGAGTACGCACTGTCCGTGGCGGCGGCGGGCTGCGAGCCGCACGTGACGCTGGTGGTGGTTCCCGAGGAGGCCGAGCTGGTGCACGACGTGGACCTCGCCCCGGCCGGTGTCGGCGCCGGATAGATTGACCGGCGTGGCGGACTCGGATGTGCGGATCGACGGGCGACTGACCGGCGCCCGGGGCGTCGAGCTGTTCTGGCAGGGCTGGCTCCCGGCGGGCGACCCGGCCGGGGTGCTGCTCCTGTGCCACGGCCTCGGCGAGCACTCCGGACGCTACGGCCACGTCGTCGACGCGCTGGCGCCCGACGGGTGGGCGGTCTACGGGCTGGACCACCGGGGTCACGGCCGCTCCGGCGGTCGCCGTGCCCATCTCGACCACTACGCCGACTGGCTCGACGACTTCGACGCCTTCCGGCGGCTCGTCGTGGCCCGGCATCCGGGACTGCCCGTGTTCCTGCTCGGCCACAGCATGGGCGGGCAGATCGCGCTGGCCTACGCCCTCGACCACGGCGCGGACCTGCGCGGGCTGGTCCTCTCGGCACCCGCGCTGGCCAGCAACGCCGTGCCGAAGGCGGCCGTGCCGGTGCTGCGCGGGCTCGCCCGCCTCGCGCCCACGCTGCGCCCGGCGGGCATCGACGCCACGAAGATCAGCAAGGATCCGGCCGTGGTCGCGGCGTACCAGGCCGATCCGCTCGTGCACCGGGGCAACCCGACGCTGGGCCTGTCGTCGGCGCTGTTCGCCCAGTTCGACGTGCTGCCCGAGCGGGCGCGCGAGTTGCGGCTGCCGCTGCTGTTGCAGCACGGCACCCTCGACGTCCTCACCGATCCGGCAGGCACCCGACGGCTGGAGGCCACCAGCGGCTCCCCGGACCAGACCGTGCACTGGTACGAGGGGCTGTGGCACGAGATCTACAACGAGCCCGAGCGCGGCGCCCCGCTCGCCGACCTGCGCGAGTGGCTGGCCACGCACCGATAGGCCTATCGGGGAACCTCGATCGCCGCGCCCATGTCGAAGGACACCCGGTCCGCGGTGACGGTGGCGAGCGGGCGGCGGGGCAGGCGCAGCGCCCGCAGCTCGTCGGCCATCGGGTGCCCCCGCCCCAGCTCCACGTGCGCGCCGCCGCCGACCCGCAACCGCAGCCCGCCGACCCGGGCCCGCACCGGCGAGGCGAGCACGCCGCCGCCGTGCGGGGCGAGCGCGGTGATCGCGCCGGGCACGGTGAACGGCAACCGCGGTGGCAGCGCTCGCATCGTGGCCGTGAGCACGTGCCGTCCGGTGTCGTCGGCGAGTCGGCAGGAGGCGTGGCCACCGTCGATGGTGAGGTCGACGCGCGCCGGCCACTTGGGCAGCCCCCACAGCGCGCGCCCGGCCTCCATCGTGAAGCTCTGCGTCACCGGGAGCTGGTGCACGTAGGGCCCGGTGACGCCGCGGTGCCGCACGAGGAACGCGACGCCGGCCTCGTCGTAGTCGCCCAGCTCGTTGACCCGGTAGTCGACCAGCACCAGCAACAGCGGCGTGCGTCCGGCGACCGACACGAGCTCCAGCCCGGTGCCGGCCACCAGCGGGCGCGCGAGCGCGGTGCGCACGAGGTAGGCGGCGCACGCCGCCGACGCCGCGCTGATCCGGACCGGGAACCCGAGACGCCGGCCCTGGACCTCCCAGCTGCCGTCGTCGAGCATCGTCGCCATGCCGGACATCCTCCCGGTTCGTGGGAGGGTGTGGGGGCAACGGGTGCGGACGTGCTCGGGTGTGGTCAGGCCCCTCGCCCCGGTCCCCGGCGAGATCCGGGCAGCCGCCGGGCCGACCACGTCGACCGGTGTCGGTGCACGAGCCGGCCGCCCCGTCCGCTCCCGCACGACCACTGGAGTACCCCGTGCTGCAGCACGCTCCTCGCGCCGTCCCGATCTCGCTCGGGCTCACCGACCTCGTCGCCCTCACCCGACGCGTCGCCATGGACGTCCGGGCCGGCGCCCACCCGGTGGTGATCGACCCGGAACGGCGCTGGTACCAGCGGATCCAGGGCGACGACTACGTCGACGTGTGGCTGATCAGCTGGGCCACCGAGCAGCACGCCGAGATGCACGACCACGCGGGCTCGCTGGGGGCGCTCACGGTCGTCTCCGGCACGCTGGCCGAGACCCGGTGGACGGCGAGCGGGCCGGCGTCGCGGCGGCTGCGGACCGGGCGCAGCGTCGGCTTCGGGCTGGGCCACGTGCACGACGTCGCCAACCCGTCGCCGACGCCCGCGGTGAGCGTGCACGCCTACTCGCCGCCGCTCACCGCGATGTCGTACTACGCCCCCGACCCGGACGGCGCGCGGCTCCGGTTGCACCGCACCCGTAGCGTCCTCGTCGAGGCTGGCACCTCGGAGGGGATCGGATGACGGTCGACGAGATGCTGGCCGCCGCCCGGGCCCGCCTCGACCGCCCGGACCCGCGCCGGGCGGCCACGATGGTTGCCGAGGGGGCGATCCTCGTCGACACCCGCCCCGGCTGGCAGCGCGCGCAGGAGGGTGAGCTCCCGGGGGCGCTGGTGATCGAGCGCAACCACGTCGAGTGGCGCTGCGACCCGACCTCCGCCGCCCGCGTCCCGCAGGCCGTCGACCACGACGTCACCTGGATCCTGGTCTGCTCCGAGGGCTACAGCTCCAGCCTGGCGGCGGCGTCGCTGCAGGAGCTCGGGCTGCGCAATGCCACCGACCTCGACGGCGGCTACCGGGCGTGGTGGGAGGAGTTCGGCGATCGCTAGGCGAAGGCGCCGATGCCGGTGATGTCGCGGCCCACGATGAGGGTCTGCATCGTCTCGGTGCCCTCGAAGGTGTGGATGGCCTCGATGTCGGCCCAGTGCCGCACCACGTGGTGCTCCAGCAGGATCCCGTTGCCGCCCAGCAGGTCCCGGGCCTCGGAGAGGACCTTGCGGGCCGTGCGGGTGTTGTGCATCTTGGCCAGCCCGGCGACGGTCGGGGACAGCCGCCCGGCGTCGGCGAGGCGGCCGAGCTGCATGCAGTAGAGCTGCATCGACGTCAGGTCGGCGAGCATGTGCACGAGCCGCTGCTGCACGATCTGGAACGACGCCAGCGGCTTGCCGAACTGCTCGCGCGCCATCGCGTAGCGCATCGCGGCGTCGTAGCCGGCGGTCGCGTGACCCAGCGCCATCCACGCGCAGATGCCGCGGGTGTTGGCCAGCACCTTCGCGCAGTCCTTGAACGTGCGGGCGTTCTCCAGCCGGTTCTCGTCCGGGACCCGCACGCCCGTCAGCTCGATGTCGGCCTGCCACACCGACCGCAGCGACATCTTGCCGGTGATCACCGATGCCTCGTAGCCCTCCGCCGGGGTCTCGACGACGAATCCCGTGACGTCGCCGGAGCCGGTGTCACGCGCCCACACGACGACGAGGTCGGCGATGGTGCCGTTGCCGATCCAACGCTTGCGGCCGTCGATGATCCAGTGGTCGCCGTCCTTGCGTGCGGTGGTCTCGAGCGCGATCGAGTCGGAGCCGTGGTCGGGCTCGGTGAGCGCGAACGCGCCGATCCTGTCCAGCGCAGACATCGCCGGCAGCCAGCGCTGCTTCTGCTCCTCCGACCCGCACATCGCGATCGACTGCATCGCCAGCCCCGCGTGCACGCCCAGGAACGTGCCCAGCGACCCGTCGCCGCGGTGCAGCTCCATGTGCACCAGACCGCACGCCATCGGGCTCATGCCCGCCGCGCCGTACCCCTGGATGTCCTCGCCGACGATCTTGAGCTCGGGCAGCCGTCGGAACAGGTGCCACGGCAGCTCGGCCTTCTCCCAGTAGTCGCCGATGTCGGGCAGCACCTCGTCGTCCACGAACTTGCGGACGGCGATGAACCGGTCCCACTGCTCGCCGGTGAACTGGTCGCGGACGGAGAAGAAGTCGGTGCCCAGTGCCTCACCGAGATGCGCGTATTCGGCCATCGGGCGATCGTGGCACGGCCCGCGCCGGGCAGCAGCACCTGGGATCCGATCGCCCGCCCCGCACTTCGGAGCCACAACGCCGTACCGAGGGCCTCGGGAACAGCACTGTGGCTCCGAAGTGCTGTCAGATGAGGGTGTGGGCGATGTCGTCGGCGTGGGCGTGCAGCCACGCGCTCGTGCGGGCCGCTCGCGATCGTGCCTGCGCCGTCCAGTACTCGGCGAAACCGGGGATCCCGCGGCGGGCGCCGTCGCCCACCAGTTCGGTCATCCACTCGTGGTGGCCGACCACGGCGGCGGGCAGGAGGGTCCGGCCGGCGTCGTCGAGGCCGTACGCGTCCGCGAGGACCCGCAGGCGGGTCAGCTCGCGGTTCCGGCGCCGGTCGGTGGTGTCGGTCGGGTCGCGCAGCGGGGCCCAGAGCCGGGCGGCGCCCGCGACGTCCCACACGGGGTGGCCGGGCGCGGCGAGGTCGAAGTCGATCAGGGCCACTGCCCGGCCGTCGCGGAACACGACGTTGTCGAGGTTCGGGTCGTTGTGGGTGATCCCCCCGTCCGCGAAGGGCTCCGGTGCCGACGCCGACCACGCGTGCGGCCGGGGGTCGAATCCGGTCACCGCGTCGTGGAAGCGCCGCAGCAGGTGTCCGACGCTGCGCAGCGCGGCGTCGGTGAGGCCCCAGCCCGGGGCGGGAGCCGTCACCGCCTGACCGGGGACGTAGCTGAGGATCTCGCGGCCGTCGTCGTCGATGCCGAGCACGCGGGGCGCGCCGTCGAAGCCGACGTCCTCCAGGTGGCGCAGCAGCGCGTGCACGGCGGGGGTGGTGCGGCGCAGCGGGCGGCGCACGGTGTCGCCGACGCGGTGCACGCGGCCCCGGTTGGCGGTGCCGCCCAGCAGGGGGACCTCAATGGCCATCGGCGGCCTCGATCAGCGCGTTGGCCAGCGTGGAGTGCGTGACCAGGCTGTTCACCAGCCCGCCCCGCACCGCCGCGAGCACGGCATGGGTCTTCGCGAGGCCGTACACGATGCCGATCACCTCGGGAACGGCCTCCATCTGCCGGTGCGTGATGCCGATCATGCGCTCGGTCAGCGCGGCCGGCACCGCCACACCGTGCGCGTCGACGAGCACGCCGGAGACGTCGGCGCAGACGCCCATCCGGGCGAGCTCGGCGCGCTCGGCCTCGCCGGTGGCGTCGTAGAGCGTGGACTGCTCCGGTTCCCACGCCCCCACCCCGGCAACGGCCACCGTCACCGAGCTGATCAGCGAGAACGCCCGGGCGACCTCCGGCTGCTGGCGCAACACGCGGGCGGTGGCGGCGTCGGGCACGGCCATGGGGGCGTAGAAGAAGTACGCGGGCCCACCGGAGACCCGGGCGACCTCGCGGACGAGCTCGATGGAGCTGTCGTCGACGCCGGGGCGGGCGAGCGCGCCGGTGAGCTGCACGACCGGCACCGGCGCGAGCCCGGTGAGCGCCGTGGCCATCGCGCTCACCGAGCGGGCCCAGGACAGGCCGAGCACGTCGCCGTCGGTGACGACCTCGCTCAGCAGCGCCGCCGCGGCCGTGCCCAGGTGCTCGCGCAGCGCGGCGGGGTGCTCGTCCGGGGTGTCGGTGACGACGCAGTGCGTGAGCCCCAGGGTGCGCATGAGCCGTCCGGACAGCTCGACGTCGACGGTGCCGGGGTAGCCGATCTCGATGCGCACGATCCCGCTGGAGCGGGCGTCCTCCAGCAGCCGGGCGACCTTGAACCGGCTCAGCGCGAACTCCTCGGCGATCTCGACCTTCGAGCGGCCGTCGAGGTAGTAGCGACGCGCGACGGACGCGGTGAGGACGAGCTGCGCGGGCCCCTTGGTCATCGACAACTCCTGCTCATCTGAGCGCTTCGACGCCCATTCTTACACGTTTCTTGGCCTGCAGGGTGAGCGCTGCCACACTTCGATCGTGTGATCGGGCTGGTGCTCATCTGAGCACTCTTCTGTCGGGCACTTTCTGTCGGGCACTTCTGTCGGGGAGGGTGAGATGAGACGTTCGCGCGCGGTGCTGCTCGCGATCGTGGTGCTGCTGGTGAGCTCGGGATGCGCGGGATGGGGCGGCTCCGTCGGTGGGGGCGGGCCGAACAGCATCAACGTGCTGATGGTCAACAACCAGCAGATGGTGGATCTCCAGCGGCTCACGGCCGACCACTTCACCCGCGAGACCGGCATCACCGTCAACTTCACGGTGCTGCCCGAGAACGACGTCCGCGACAAGATCAGCCAGGAGTTCTCCAGCCAGGCCGGCCAGTACGACGTCGCGACGCTGTCCAACTTCGAGATCCCGATCTACGCGCGCAGCGGCTGGATCGCGCCGATGGACTCCTTCATCGAGGCCGACCCGGAGTTCGACCAGGACGACATCCTCGCGCCGATGGTCACCTCGCTCACCGGTGACGACGGGCAGGTCTACGGCCAGCCGTTCTACGGCGAGTCCTCGTTCCTCATGTACCGCCGCGACGTGCTGGAACAGGCCGGCATCACCATGCCGGAGAACCCGACCTGGCCGCAGGTGGCCGACATCGCCGCGCGCATCGACGGCATCCAGCCGGGCATGGCGGGGATCTGCCTGCGCGGCCAGCCGGGATGGGGCCAGGTCTTCGCGCCGCTCACCACCGTGGTCAACACCTTCGGCGGCACCTGGTTCACGCAGGACTGGCAGGCGCAGGTGAACGCGCCGGAGTTCACCGAGGCCGTGACCTTCTACGTCGACCTCGTGCGCGAGCACGGCGAGACCGGCGCCGCGCAGGCCGGGTTCACCGAGTGCCTCAACAACCTCATCCAGGGCAACGCCGCGATGTGGTACGACGCCACCTCGGCGGCGGGATCGCTGGAGGCCGCCGACTCCCCGGTCCGGGGGCGCATGGGCTACGCCCCGGCCCCGGTGGTCGAGACCGACAGCGCCGGCTGGCTCTACGCCTGGTCGTGGGGCATCCAGGCGGCCAGCGAGCGCAAGGACGCGGCCTGGCAGTTCGTCTCGTGGGCCTCGGGCAAGGAGTACGAGCAGCTCGTCGGCGAGGAGATCGGGTGGTCGTCGGTACCCGCGGGCAAGCGGGCGTCGACCTACTCCAACCCGGACTACCTCGCCGAGTCGGCGGCGTTCGCCGAGCCGACGCGCCGGGCGATCGAGTCGGCCGACCCGCGCGACCCCGGCGTGCAACCGCGACCGGCGCTGGGCGTCCAGTTCGTCGGCATTCCGGAGTTCCCGGATCTGGGGACCCAGGTGTCGCAGCAGATCAGCTCGGCCATCGCCGGCCAGACGAGCGTCGCCGAGGCGCTCGACCGCGGCCAGGAGCTGGCCGACGACGTGGCGGAGCGGTACCGGTCCCGGGAGAGTGGATCATGACGACGACGGTGGAACGGCCCCGGACGGCCCAGCCCGAGGGGCCCGCGCTGCGCAAGGCCGGTGACTGGGCGCGCCGGGCCCCGCTGCTGCCCGCCCTGATCTTCCTGATCGTCGTGACGCAGCTGCCGTTCCTGGGCACGCTGGTGATCTCGTTCATGAACTGGAACGCCTACTACCCCGACGAGCGCGGGTTCGCGGGATTCGACAACTTCGCGCGCGTCCTCACCGACGTCACCACGCGCGAGGCGATCGTCACGACGATCGTGCTGACCGTGTCGGTGGTGGCGGTCAGCCTGGTGCTCGGCCTGCTCATCGCGCTGCTGCTCGACCGCGCGTTCCTCGGGCGCGGGTTCGTGCGCACGATGATGATCACGCCGTTCCTGGTGGTGCCGGTGGCCGCGGCGCTGGTGTGGAAGCACGCGCTCTACAACCCCGAGTACGGGCTGTTCAACGGCGTGCTCACCTGGATCTTCGGGGCGAACGCCCCGCAGCCGGACTGGATCTCCGCCGCACCGCTGACGTCCGTCGTCGCCGCGCTCGTGTGGCAGTGGACCCCGTTCATGATGCTGATCATCCTGGCCGGGCTGCAGAGCAAGCCGCTCGACGTCATCGAGGCCGCGCAGATCGACGGCTGCTCGAACTGGCAGATCTTCCGCTACATGACCTTCCCGCACCTGCGCCAGTACCTGGAGCTCGGCGGGCTGCTCGGATCGATCTACATCGTCCAGAACTTCGACGCCGTCTTCACGATCACCTCGGGTGGCCTGGGCACGGCGAACCTGCCGTACACGATCTACCAGACCTTCTACAACGCGCAGGACTACGGCCGGGCGTCCGCCGCCGGGGTCATCGTGGTGATCGGGACGATCCTCATCGCCATGTTCGCCCTGCGCACCGTGTCGTCGCTGTTCCGCCAGGAGGGTTCCCGATGACCGACGACGCACTTCTTCCCGCGGAGGAGCCGACATGACTGCCACTCTCGATGCTCCGGCCACCCCGTCCGGACTCGCCACGGCGAAGCCGCAGCGCCGCCGGTCGGGCACCTATCTCGGGGTGGTCGCCTGGATCGTCGGCATCCTGTTCGTGCTGCCGGTCGTGTGGATGGTCCTGACCTCGTTCCACAGTGAGAACGATGCGGCGACCAACCCCCCGTCGGTGTTCGCGCCGCTCACCCTCGACGGCTATCTCAACTTCTTCGGGGCGTCGACGGGGGCGAGCCCGTGGCCGCCGCTGCTCAACTCGATGACGGCGAGCGTCGTGTCCACGGCGCTGGTGCTCGTCCTGGCGATCCCCGCCGCGTACGCGCTGTCGATCCGTCCGGTGCGCAAGTGGACCGACGTGCTGTTCTTCTTCCTGTCCACCAAGATGCTGCCGGTGGTGGCCGGCCTGCTGCCGGTCTACCTGATCGCGCAGGGCATCGGGATGCTCGACAACATCTGGCTGCTCATCATCCTGTACACCTCGATGAACCTGCCGATCGCGGTGTGGATGATGCGCTCGTTCCTCGCCGAGGTCCCCGGCGAGGTGCTGGAGGCGGCGGCGATGGACGGCTGCTCGCTGATGCGCACGCTGCGCACGATCCTGATCCCCATGGTGCTGCCGGGGATCGCGGCCACGTCGCTGATCTGTTTCATCTTCAGCTGGAACGAGCTGCTGTTCGCCCGGGTGCTGACGGCGACCGTGGCGCAGACGGCGCCGGTGTTCCTGACGAGCTTCGTCACCAGTCAGGGGCTGTTCCTGGCGAAGGTGTGCGCGGCGGCAGTGGTGGTGTCGCTTCCGGTGCTCATCGCCGGGTTCGCGGCGCAGGACAAGCTGGTGCAGGGCCTGTCGTTGGGAGCGATCAAGTAATGAGAGCAGCTGTCATCTCCGCCGACCAGGTCACCGTGGAGACGGTGCCGGACCCGGCGCCGGGGCCGCGGGAGGTCGTCGTCGCCGTGGCCGGGTGCGGCATCTGCGGCACCGACCTGCACATCGCCGACGGGGAGTTCGCGCCCACGCTGCCGGTGACACCGGGGCACGAGTTCGCCGGGGAGGTCGTGGCGAGGGGTCGCGACGTCACCGAGGTGCAGGTCGGTGAGCAGGTGGCCGTGGACCCGTCGCTGCACTGCGGCGAGTGCTACTTCTGCCGGCGCGGGCGGGGCAACCTGTGCGAGCGCTGGGCCGCGATCGGCGTGTCGACGACGGGTGGTGCGGCCGAGTACGCGGTGGCGCCGGTGGCCAACTGTGTGGTGCTGCCCGCCGGGGTGTCGCCCGCCGACGCCGCCCTGATCGAGCCGCTGTCGTGCGCCGTGCGCGGCTTCGACGTGCTCGCCCCGGCGCTCGGCGACCACTACCTGATCTACGGCGCGGGCACGATGGGCCTGATGATGATGGAGCTGGCCAAGCGGGCCGGCGCGGCCAGCGTCAGCATGGTCGACCTCAACCCCGCTCGGCTGGAGACGGCGAAGGAGCTGGGCTGCACGGCCACCGTGACCGGCGCCGACGAGCTGGACCGCCCGCGCGGCTGGGACGTCGTGATCGACTGCACCGGGGTCGTCGCCGCCATCGAGGACGGCCTGGGCCGCGTGATCCGCGGCGGCACGTTCCAGCAGTTCGGGGTGGCCAACGAGGACGCCGTGGCGCGGTTCTCGCCGTTCCGCGTCTACAACCAGGAGATCCGGATCGTCGGGTCGATGGCGGTGCTGCACAGTTTCGAGCGGGCCGCGGAGCTCTTCGCCGACGGGGTGCTCCGGCCGGAGATCATGATCAGTGACCGCAGGCCGCTGGAGGAGTACCCGGCTGCACTGGAGCAGTTCCGGGCCGGGGTGGGACGGAAGATCCAGGTGCGCCCCTGACGCGGGGCGGCCGCGCTGTACGGCGCCGGTCGGGTGGTTCTGGAGGAGCGCGACGCGCCGCGACCCGGCGTCGATCAAGGTGATGGTCCTCCCGGGCGCGTGGTCAGCCGCTGACGCGCGAGATCTACGTCAGAGGGGTTCGTGCCATCGCTCTCCCCGCTCGCGTAGATCTCGTGCTGCGAACTGTGCGAAACGCCCACGGAGCGGATGCGGTTGCGGGCATCCTGCGCCGATGGTCGTACCGGGGTGGCCCGTCGCCTTTCGTGGCTCGCTCGCCGTCGCTGCGGGGCTCGTCACGAAGGACGTGCTGCGCGGGCCGCGGTTCGCGCGGCTGTTCCCCGATACGTACGTCGCCGCCGAGCGGAAGCGTGACCTCACACTGCGCTCGCACGCCGCCTACCGCTACGTCGAGGGCCGTGGAGTTCTGTCCGGCTACGCGGCGGCCGAGCTGCTCGGAGCCTCCTGCGGCCCGCGGGACGCGCCGGCCGAGGTGACTGTGTTCGCAGGGAAGCAACGGGTCCATCCCGGCCTGCTCGTCCACCGGGACCGCCTGGCGCCCGGGGAGATGCAGTGCGTCGGCACGCTCCGGACGACCACCCCGATCCGTACCGCCTGGGACCTCGCCCGCCGGGGTGACCTCGTCGACCGAGTGGTGGCGGTGGACGCGCTCGCCCGCGTCCACGGCTTCTCGCCCGACCTGCTGCTGAACTTCCTGGTGCACTTCCCCCGTGCGCGGGGGAACGACGCCGTCTGCGAGGTGCTATCGCTCGCCGACCGCCGGTCCGGGTCCCCGATGGAGACGCGCCTGCGCCTGTTGCTGGTGCTCGCCGGGCTGCCGCGGCCCGAGGTGCAGTGGGTGGTGCAGGACGAGCAGGCCCGCCGAGCGGTGTGGCTCGACCTGGCGTACCCCGAACACATGATCGGGATCGAGTACGAGGGCGAGGGACACACGACCCCGGAGGGCGTGCTGCGCGACATCGGCCGCGGTACCGACCTGGTCGACAAGGGCTGGCGCCTGTACAGCTACACGAAGTACGAGATCTACTGCGAACCGGAGAAGATCGTCGCGCAGATCCGGCGAGCGCTGGAACGAACCAGATCCACCTCAGTGGGGTCCATGGTGCCCGGGGCCCCGCTCAGGTAGATCTCGTGGCGTTCATAGCTCGTCGATCGCCTTCTGGATGCGCTTGATCGACACCGGGTACCTCGTGCGCATGGGGTGGGCGTAGAGGCTCACGCGCAGCTCCTCGATCATCCAGCGGATCTCGCGCAGCCCGGCCGCTGGCTCCGTACCGGGCTGCACGGCGGCCAGCTCGGCGGCGTACTCGTCGGCGACGGCGCGCACCTGCGCGGTCCACTCGGCATCGCGGGCCGGGTCGACGCGCAGCTTCTCGATCCGGCGCTCGATCGCCTCCAGGTAGCGCACGAGGTCGCCGAGCCGGGACGCGCCCGCGCTCGTCGCGAATCCCGGGCCGACCAGGGCGGTGAGCTGGGCGTCGATGTCGGCGAACCCGGCGCGGGTGCCCGGGGTGCGGTGCGCGTCGGCGAGCCGGGACTGCACGCGGTGCCACCCGTCCAGCACGGCGCGCACGGCGTGCAGCACCTGCAGCGTGGTGGACGCCAGCCGCTCCCGGAACAGCTTCTGCAGCCGCAGGTACCCGCGCTCGTCGAACGGGTCCCCGCCGGCGGCTGCGATCAGCGCGTCGGCCGCGGCGACGGTGCAGTCCTCCAGCAGCGCGGCGACCGAGCCGTGCGGGTTGCGCGACAGGGCCAGCTTCGCGGCGTTGTCCAGGTCGCGCTGCACCTGCCTGGCCGGCGACGTGGTCTCCCGCAGCAGCAACCGGCGCACGCCGCGGTGGTGGGCGGGGTCGCGCTCGGCGGCCGTCGGGAAGACGCGGACGTCCACGGCGTCGCCGCGGACCAGCAGGCCGGGGAACCCGGTGACGACGTGCCGGCCGCGGCGGATCGCGTGCTCGCGGGGGAGCGTGCCGATGGTCCAGGTGGTGAGGCCGTGGCGCTCCAGGTCGACGCCCGCGGCGGCCAGCTCGGCGCGCACCTTCGGGGCCAGCTCGCGGCGCAGCGCCTCCAGGTCGGTGCCGCGGGTGACCTCGGCGCCGTGCTCGTCCACCACCCGGAACGTGACGGTGAGGTGCTCGGGCAGCCGGTCGAGTTCCCAGGCCTCGCGCGGGATGTGGACCTCGCGCATCCGCCCCAGCTCCCGCTCCAGGCCGTCCAGCAAGGGTTCGTCCTGGTCGCGCAGCCGGGCGAGCACCGCGCGGGCGTGGTCGGGGGCGGGCGCGAACAGCCTGCGCAGCGACTTCGGCAGTGTCTTGATCAGCGCGATCACCAGGTCCTCGCGCAGGCCGGGCACCTGCCAGGTGAACGGCGTGGGGTCGATCTGGTGCAGCGCGGCCACCGGGACGTCGACGGTGACGCCGTCGGTGTGATGGCCGGGCTCGAACGCGTACGACAGCGGCAGCGTCAGCCCGCCCGCCTCGACGTGGTCGGGGTAGGCGGTGGCGTCGATCTCGGCGGCCTGGGCGGTGCGCACCATCTCGTCGGTGAGCTCGAGGGCAGGTTTCGCCTTGCGGTACCAGGTGTCGAAGTGCCGCCCCGACACCACGTGCGCCGGGATCCGCCGCTCGTAGAACTCGACGAGGGTCTCCGGGTCGACGACGAGGTCGCGCCGCCGCGCCCGGTGCTCGAGCTCCTCGGCGACCTCGAGCAGCTCGCGGTTGGCGTGGAAGAAGCGGTGGCGGGTGTCCCAGTCGCCCTCGACGAGCGCGTGGCGGATGAACAGCTCCCGCGAGACCTCGGGATCGACCCGCCCGTAGTCGACGGTGCGGTCCACCACGATCGGCACGCCGTAGAGCGTGACGCGCTCGACGGCCACCGCGGCGGCGCGCTTGCGCGACCAGTGCGGCTCGGAGTACGTCCGCTTCACCAGGTGCCCGGCGAGCGGCTCGATCCACTCCGGCTTGATCCGGGCGGCGGTGCGTGCGAACAGCCGCGAGGTCTCGACGAGCTCGGCCGCCATCACCCAGCGCGGGCCCCGCTTCGCCAGCGGCGATCCGGGGAAGATCATGAACTTCGCCCCGCGGGCGCCGAGGTACTCCTTGGTGTCGGCCTCCTTGAGCCCCACCTGGCTCAGCAGCCCGGCGAGGATCGACCGGTGGATGCGGTCGGCGTCCGCCTCGGTGTCGTTCACGCTCATCCCGGCGTTGCGGGCGGCCGAGCGGAGCTGCGCGTGCAGGTCCCGCCACTCGCGGATGCGCAGGTAGTGCAGGAACTCCTCGCGCAACTGCTTGCGGAACCGGCTCCCGGACAGCTCCCGGCGTTGCTCGTCGACGTAGGTCCACAGGTTGCGGAACGCGAGGAAGTCGCTGCCGTCCTCGGCGAAACGGGCGTGGCGCTCGTCGGCGGCCTGGCGCTGCTCGGTGGGGCGCTCGCGGGGGTCCTGCACCGACAGCGCGGCGGCGATGACGAGCACCTCCCGCAGGCAGCCGTTGCGGTCGGCCTCCACCAGCATCCGGCCCAGGCGCGGATCGACGGGGAGCGCGGCCAGGCGGCGACCGACCGGGGTGAGCGCGTGCGTCCCGTCGAGCGCGCCCAGCTCCTGCAGCAGCGCCAGGCCGTCGTTGACGCTGCGCTGATCCGGCGGGTCGACGAACGGGAACTCGGTGATCTCGCCCAGCTCCAGCGAGATCATCTGCAGCACGACCGACGCGAGGTTGGTGCGCAGGATCTCCGGATCGGTGAACGCGGGGCGGGCGTCGAAGTCGTCCTCGGAGTAGAGGCGGATGCAGATGCCGTCCGCGACGCGCCCGCAGCGGCCCGCGCGCTGGTTGGCGCTGGCCTGGCTGACCTTCTCGATCGGCAGCCGCTGCACCTTGAGCCGTCGCGAGTAGCGCGAGATGCGGGCCAGACCCGGGTCGATGACGTAGCGGATGCCGGGCACGGTCAGCGAGGTCTCGGCGACGTTCGTCGCCAGCACCACCCGCCGGCCGAGTGACGACTGACGAGGGGCGAAGACGCGCTGCTGCTCGGCGGTGGTCTGCCGGGCGTAGAGCGGGAGGATCTCGATGCCCGGGAAGTCCCGTCTCGCCAGGCCGTCGGCGGTGTCGCGGATCTCCCGCTCGCCGGGCAGGAACACGAGGATGTCGCCGGGGCCCTCGCGGCGCAGCTCGGTGACGGCGTCGGCGATTGCGGCGAGCTGGTCGCGGTCGGGGTCGGCGTCGGGGTCGTCGGGGTCGACGACCGGGCGGTACCGCATCTCCACGGGGTAGGACCGACCCGAGACCTCGACGATCGGCGCCGGGTGGGTGGGCGAGGACGCGAAGTGGGCCGCGAACCGCTCGGGGTCGATCGTGGCCGAGGTGATGATCACCTTGAGGTCGGGGCGGCGGGGGAGCAGCTGCGCGAGGTAGCCGAGGATGAAGTCGATGTTGAGGCTGCGCTCGTGGGCCTCGTCGATGATCAGGGTGTCGTACTGCCACAGCATCCGGTCGCCGGTGAGCTCGGCGAGCAGGATGCCGTCGGTCATGAGCTTGACCAGTGTGTTCTCGCCGACCTGGTCGGTGAACCGCACCTTCCAGCCGACGGTGTCGCCGATCTCGGTGTGCAACTCCTCGGCGATCCGCGCGGCCACGGTGCGCGCGGCGAGCCGGCGGGGCTGGGTGTGCCCGATCAGCCCGCGCACGCCGCGGCCCAGCTCCAGGCAGATCTTCGGGATCTGGGTGGTCTTCCCGGAGCCGGTCTCGCCGGCGACGATCACCACCTGGTGGTCGCGGATCGCGGCGGCGATGTCCTCGCGCCGGGCGCTGACCGGCAGGGTCTCCGGGTAGCTGATCGCGGGCACCGCGGCGCGGCGCGCGGCCACCCGTGCCTCGCCGGCGTCGACCGCGTCGGCGGCGGCCGCGAGCGCGCGGTCGCGGGCTCGCGGATCGCGGGTGCGGCGGGCGGTCTCCAGGCGCCGGGCGAGCCGGTGCTCGTCACGCAGGGTCAAATCCGGAAGCCGCTCGGCCAGCGCGTCGACGTCCCCCTCCGCGAGTCGGGGCGTGCGTACGCGCGAGTCGGGCTGTGAGTGCGGTGCGCCCGACCGCCCCCGGCGGGCTTGGGCCGCGGTGCCGTCGGGTGCGTCGGTCCGGGACGGGTCCTGACTCCGGCCCGCTGCCTGCGACCGCCGCCTGCGGGGGCGGCGGGGCCGGCGTTCGGTGTCGGATGCGGGATCCGGCGCGGAACCCGTGGGTCGGGCGGAAGGGGCGGGTGCGTCCGGCGCTGGGCGCGCGTCAGTGGCTCGGGCCGGGAAGGAGGACATCGTGGAACCAGTGTGCCTGTGGTCGTCGGTCAGACGGAGCGCAGGGCCGGTGTGATCTCGTCGGCGACCGGGCTGTCGGCCGCGGGGTGCTCGACCAGCGCGAGCACGCGGTTGGCGAGGAACCGGGCCGTGCGCACGGTGCTGCCGCCGCGGGTGGTCTCGCTCACCTCGACGACACCGCGCGAGTGCGTGATGCCGACCCTGCGTCCGGCGCGGGTGGCGGTGATCTCGTAGGTGCGCGTGGTGCCGCCGCCTGCGTCGATGACGATCTCGACCCGATCGCCTTTCATGGGCTGCCGCCGTCCTGAAGGGGGTGTTGACACCCGATACAACCGCTCCGACCTGCGAATTGTTCCCGGCAACGGGCAGAGTGAGGGGCGGCGTCGTGGGGGGACGACGCCGCCCGTCGCAGGCCGCGTCGAACGCGGCGTGGCTGGAGGTCGAACGTGGCTGAGGGTCCGAACCGGGCGCCGGTCGCCTCTCGGCGCGTGGCACACCCGTAGGCGGCAAGTGGTGAGACCCGGGGACACGGATCGCCCGGCTCGGACAGCCGGTACAACAGGCGTACCCCCGCCGGCATTCCCGGCCCTCAGGTCGGGGTCGGGTCGCCCGCCACGAAGCGCGTGACCTCGGTGCCGTAGCGCCCGATCAGCGTGCCGTCGGGGTGGAAGCCGGACGCCGTGAGCATCCGCGCCGACGCGGGATGGTCGACGTTCGCGTACGCCGTGGGAGTGACCCCGGGGAACCGCGTGCGCACGACCGGCAGCACCACGGCGAGGAGCTCGCGGCCGTGACCGCGGCCCCAGCGGCCGGGGGCCAGCCAGATCCCGATCTCGATCTCGGCGAGGTGGTCGACCTCGGCGACGACCAGGCCGACGAGCGGGTCGGCGTCCTGCGGCTCGTGGGCCAGCCACCACATGCCCTCGCCGCGGCCGCACGCCGCCATGCCGCGCCGGAACCGGGCGTCCGCGGTCGCCCGGCTCCACGGTGCGCCGACGCCGATCCGCGCGGTGACCTGCGGAGCCAGGGCGAGGCGACGGAAGTCCGCCGCGTCGTTCGCCGTGCACGCCCGCACGTGGATCACAGGGCGGCGAGCACCCCGTCGGTGAACGGGGGCCAGGCCTGCACCGCCCAGTCGCTGAAGTCGCGGTCGGTGAGCACCACGCAGGCGACGCCCGCGTCCGGGTCCACCCACAGGAACGTGCCGGCCTGCCCGAAGTGCCCGAACGTGCGCGGCGAGCTGGCGGCCCCGGTCCAGTGCGGCGACTTCCCGTCCCGGATCTCGAACCCCAGCCCCCAGTCGTTGGGCTTCTGGCGGCCGTAGCCGGGCAGGATGCCGTCGACGCCGGGGAACGCGACCGTCGTGGCCTCCCCGAGCGTGTGGGTGAGCTTCGGGGCCTGCAGCTCGGCCGCGAACCGGGCCAGGTCGGCGGACGAGGACACCGCACCCGCGCCCGGGGAGCCCTCCAGCCGGGTGGCGGCCATGCCGAGCGGCTCGCAGACCGCCTGGTGCAGGTACTCGGCGAACGGCATGCCGGCCGCCGCGGCGATGGTCTCGCCGAGCACGTCGAAGCCGGAGTTGGAGTAGATCCGCCGCGCGCCGGGCGCCGCCTGCACCACGCCGTCGGAGAACGACAGGCCCGAGGTGTGGGCGGCGAGATGGCGCACGGTGGCACCGTCCGGGCCGGCGGGCTGGTCCCACTCGATCGCGCCCTCCTCCACCGCGACCAGCACGGCGTAGGCGGACAGGAGCTTGGTGACCGACGCGAGCCGGAACTCCCGGTCCTGGTCCCCGGCCGTCGCGAGCACCGCGCCGTCGCGGCCGACGACCGCGGCGGCGGCGTGGTCGACCGGCCAGTCGAGCACCGCACCCGTCGCGGCGGCGAGGTCAGGCATCGCCGTACACCGGGATCGCGGCGCCGCTGATCGGGGCGGCGTCCGGACCGCAGAGGAACACGATCACCTTCGCGATCGCGGCCGGTGCGACGGCCCGGGCCGCCAGGTCGTCGGACATCCAGCTGCGGTTGGCCGGAGTGTCGATCACCGACGGCAGCACGGCGTTGACCCGGATCCGGTCCGCGCGCAGCTCCTCGGCGAGCAGTTGCGTGAGCCGCACGACCGCGGCCTTGCTCGTGGCGTGCGCGACCGGAGCGGGCCCGCCGACGGCCGTCTTCGACCCGACGGTGACGATCGCGCCCCCGCCGAGCGCGGCGAACCGGGGGGCGGCGGCCTGCGCCGTCCACAGCATCGAGCCGAAGTTGGAGCGCCACAGCGAGTCGAGCGTCTCCTCGTCGACGTCGGACAGCGCGCCGGGGCTGAACCCGCCCGCGAGGCCGACGAGGGCGTCGCAGTCGACGGGGATCCGGGTGAACGCCTCCTGCACGGCCGCCCGGTCGGACAGGTCGGCGGCCACGGCGTGCACGCCGTCCGGGGTACCGAGGGCGTCGAGCCGGTCGCCGGGTCGGTCCAGCGCCACGACCACCCGCCCGGCCGCGCGGAACTCGGCGACGACGGCATGTCCCAGTGCGCCCGCGGCGCCGGTCACGATGACTGCGTTCACGGCCGTCATCCTGCCCGTTGGACGCGCTGGGGGCAGGCCGGGGCCGCCGTGCCCGGCACGCGCGTTCGGGTCCTGGACGCCGATCCCCGGACACGCCGCGGCCGGATCGCTGCATGATCGGCGTCCGGGAACCCGGGGGCGTGCCTGCTGCGACGGTTGTGCGTTCCGAGCCGGTGATCTTCGGGCGGGCGGGCGGGCGGGGGCCGGGCCCGGGCCCGGGTGCTTGGTCGGCGTCTGGGAACCGGGGGGGGGGTGTGTGGGGGCCGGTTGGGTGTTCCGATCCGGTGATCTTTGGTGGGGCGCCGGTCGGGCCGGGGAGCATGATCGGCGTCTGGGAACCGGGGGGTGTGTGGAAGCCGGTTGGGTGTTCCGGGGCCGGCGATCGTGATGGGGCGGCGGTCGGGCCCAGGTGCATGATCGACGTCCGGGAACCGGGAGGTGTGCCAGGGACGGTTGTGCGTTCCGATCCGACGATCGACGTTCACCGGCCGGGTCGGGTCGGCTGCATGATCCGCGTCCCGGAACCGGGAGGTGTGCGGGAGCCTGGTGGGCGTTCCCAACCGATGATCACCCGTCGAGCCTGCCCCGCCCGGCGACCGCGACGGCAGTGGTCGAGGCGCGGTGGGGTCCGGCCCTCCCTCGCGCACCCGGTACCTGCCGCGCGCGTGGCGTCCGGGTCGCGCGCGCCGTCGGCGTCACGTCCGGCCGTGCCCGGGCCGCGGTCAGGCCGGGGCGCCCACCCGCGCTCTGCCGTGCGCCACCAGCAGCCGCCGTCCCAGCACCATCAGCGCGGCCGCGACCAGCATCGTCACCGCGCCGACGACCCACGCCGTCGGGTACGAGAACTGCGCCGCCAGGAACCCGAACCCGACGGGACCGACGAACCCGCCGCCGTACACGCCGGCCTGCACGATCGAGGTGGCCGCGGCCGGCGCGGACGGGTTGAGCCGCACCACGGCGAACTGCAGCAGCCCCGGCCACGCCCAGCCCAGGCCGAAGCCGAGGACGGTGCCGATCACCAGTGCCGGGGTGCCGGGCACCGCGAGCAGGGCGAGGCCGCCCGCCCCGAGTACGAGGCTGGCGGCGACCACCGCGATGTGCCCTCCGGAGCGGTGATCGGCCGCCCAGCCGTGGGCCAGGCGCATCGTCAATCCGACGACGCTGCCGAGCGTGAGCGTCAGACCAGCGGTGCCGGCGTCGACGCCCCGGTCCACCGCGGAGGCGACCAGGAAGATCCCCAGTGCCGACGACGACGCGGCGCCCAGCCCCGCGGCGACCCCTATCACCGAGAGCGCACCCGTGGCCCGCTCGCCCGGGGTGGCGGCGGTGCGGCCGCGGCCCGGGGTGTCGCGCGGGGCGACCAGCAGCGCGCTCAGCGCGAGGACGGCGCCGATCACGAACGCCCAGCGCCATCCGACGGTCAGGGCGACGGTCGGGACCGCGAGCCCGGACAGCAGCGTCGCGATCGGGATCGCCGACTGCTTGATGCCGAACGAGAGGCCGAGCCGGCCGGGGGGCACGTACCGCGCGAGCGTCAGGTTGGAGGAGAGCTGGCCGAGCACGTTGAACCAGGCACTGCTCAGCAGGATCGCCACGAGCGCCGGGTACGAGCGGGCGAACGCGGCCACAGCCGCCATCAGGGCGGCGGCGCCCACGACCGCGATCCGGCTGGTCGGCCCGGACCCGTACCGCTCGACCAGCCAGCCGCACGGCAACGACCCGAACGCGCTCACCCCGAAGTACAGCGCCACGACCAGGCCGAGTCCCGCGGGGTCGAACCCGAGCTCGCCGGAGATCTGCACGGCCAGCCCGCCGGTGAGGAACACGGGCAGGACGGAGACGGTGGTGGTGGAGACGGCTCCCGTCACGGCCAGGCCCGAGCGATTCACCTGAGCAATGCTAAGGGATGGTGCATGTGGACGCGCCGGCGTCCGCATCACATCCGGTACTCAGCCGCGGATGCGGCTGGCCTCCCCGCCCCACTCCTTCTCGCGCAGCTCGAACTTCTGCACCTTCCCGGTGGAGGTCTTCGGCAGCTCGTCGACGATCTCCACGTCACGGGGGGCCTTGTAGCGGGCGATCCGCGACTTCACGTGCTCGATCAGTTCCTCGGGGGAGGCGCTCCCGCCGTCGGCGAGCACCACGAACGCCTTGGGCCGCTCGCCGAACTTCTCGTCCGGCACCCCGATCACCGCGGCCTCCAGCACCGCCGGGTGGGAGACCACGGCCTGCTCCACCTCCACCGTGGAGATGTTCTCCCCGCCGGAGATCACGACGTCCTTGGCCCGGTCGCGCAGCTCGACGTAGCCGTCCGGGTGCATGACGCCGAGGTCCCCGGAGTGGAACCAGCCGCCCGCGAACGCCTTCTCGGTGCCCGCGGGGTCCTCGTAGTAGCCCTTCATGACGTTGTTGCCGCGCATCACGATCTCGCCCATCGTGGTGCCGTCGGCGGGCACGTCGACCATGTTCTCGTCCACGACTCGCAGCCGGTCGGCGCAGACCATGCCGACGCCCTGGCGGGCCTGCAGGGCGGCGCGCTCCTCCGGTCCGAGCCCGTCCCAGCCGCGCTGGTACTGGTTGACCGAGTACGGGCCGTAGGTCTCGGTCAGCCCGTAGACGTGCACGATCCGGAAGCCCATCCTCTCCATCTGCAGGATGGTCGTCGGGCTCGGTGGCGCGCCGGCGGTGGTGATCACGAGCGGGTAGTCCAGCGGCACGGCCTCGGGCGCCCGCATGATCGTGGTGACGACGGTGGGCGCGCCGTTGAGGTGCGTGACGCCGTGCTCGGTGATCAGCTCCCAGATGACGTCGCCGCGCACCTCGCGCAGGCACACGTGGGTGCCGCCGATCGCGGTCAGCGCCCAGGGCGTGCACCAGCCGTTGCAGTGGAACATCGGCAGCGTCCACAGGTACACGCTGTCCGGGGTGTGCGCGGAGTGCACGATCTCGCCGAACGAGTTCAGGTAGGCCCCGCGGTGGTGGTACATCACGCCCTTGGGCTTGCCCGTGGTGCCCGAGGTGTAGTTGATCGCGAGCGTGGCGTCCTCGTCGTCGACGGCCCAGTCGAGCGGCTCGTCACTGCCCCGGGCGAGCAGGTCGTCGTAGGTGACGCCGCTGCCGGTGCCGTCGCCCGGGTTGGCCGGGTCGATCACCGTGATGATCTCCTCGACGGTCTTGAGCTCGCCGGCCACGGGGGCCACCACCGGGTACAGCGCCGCGTCGACGACCAGCGCCTTCGAGCCGGAGTGGTCGAGGATGTAGCGCACCTCCTCGGTGGACAGCCGCGTGTTGATCGCCACGAGCACCGCGCCCGCCAGCGGCACCGCGAAGTGCGCCACGAGCATCTCGGGGATGTTGGGCAGCAGGTAGGCCACGCGGTCGCCGGGCTCGATCCCGGAGCCACGAAGCGCGTGCGCCACCCGCGTGGCCTCCGCGCCGAACTCGGCGTAGGTGTGGCGGCGCTCGCCGTACACGATGGCGGTCTTGTCCGGGTACACCGCGGCCGAGCGGGCGAGGAACGCCAGCGGCGTCAGCGGGGTGTTCCAGACGGTGGTCATCGGCACTTCTCCTCCGGGCGGGCGTACGACTGGCGCTGATCCTCTGCCCTGCCGGGCGGCGCGGCAACCGCCGGTCGGCGCGGGGGCGCTCAGTCGACGATCTTGATGGCGGCGCGGGGGCAGGCCTGCACGGCCTCCTCCAGCTTGGGCCGCAGCTCCTCGCCCGGGTTCTCCTCGAGGATGTACAGGAAGTCGTCGTCCCTGACCTCGAACACCTCGGGGGCGATGCCCATGCAGACGGCGTTGGACTCACACAGGTCGAAATCCACCTCTACCTTCATGACGACATGGTGCCCGCCGCGCCGCGCGCGTGTCACCGAAGGCGACCCTCACCGCGCACCCACCAGCCGGGCGTAGACCACGACGTTGTCGGTGTACCGGCCCCCGCCGCGGTCGAAGACCCCACCGCTGGTGATCAGGCGCAGCTCGGGCCCCGTGGTGTCGCCATGGACGTCGCCGGTGGGGAACGCGCTGCGGGCGAACCGTTCCACCCGGTAGGCGACGAACACGACCTCGGTGCCGTCCGCGCGGTGCACGCCCACCTCGGCACCCGGCGCCAGCTCGGGCAGGCGCGCGAACAGGCCGGGCGTGCCGCCGACCGCCACGTGGGCGGTGATGACGGCGGGGCCCGCGGCGCCTGGGGTCGGGCCGAGGACCGACCAGCCGGCCGTCGTCGCGTCCGGTGGTGCCCGCAGGACACCGCCGCCGTCGACGCCGAGGTCGACGATCCGCGCGGCCCGCAGCCCGATCACGGGGATGTCGAGGCGGACCGGGGTCGACCCCGCCAACCGCTCGACCGGTCGCAGGGGCGGTGCCGGCGGCACGGCCGGCGTCTGCGGTGTCGCCGCCAGCGGGACGACGGCCAGGTCGGTGGTCGCGGGCGGCCAGGCGGCCGGGCCCGTCGCGTGCGGGGTGGCGCAGCCCGCCACGACGGTGATCGCCGCGAGCGCGGCGAGCACCACGGCAGCGGCTCTCACGGCCTGGGTTCCGGCCCGGTCGGCATCCCGCCCGCCGTGGCTGCGGGCCGGGGGACCAGTGCCGCGGGTGGGGTGGTCGCGACCTGCGGTGTCGTCGGCACCGCGAGGTGATCGGCGGCTGCCACGCACCGTGCGCCGGAACACCCGGGGGGCTCGGCGGTGGCGGCCGCGACGGCCATGCCGACGGCCACCGCCATGCCGAACCCGGCGCAGCACGCCGCCGTCGCGGGACGGATGCGCGCGCGGGCGCGTCTCGTGTGGAACATGAGAGTCGGGGATCCTCTCGGGACTGCGGGTTCGGCCGTCGAGGGGGAGCGCCGGCCTGTACCCGTCCATCGCGCTGCGTCACGGCGCGTTACCCGATCGGGGAGAATCCCCGGCCTCGTGTCACTCCCGGCGCAGCACCGGTCGCAGCGCGTCGAGCACGTCCACGCTCTCGATCGTCGAGGGAACCGGCTCGTCGGCGTTGCCGTCGGCGATGCCCCGCATGGTCTTGCGCAGGATCTTCCCCGACCGGGTCTTGGGCAGGGCGGCGACCACGGCCACGTCCTTGAGGCTGGCCACGGCGCCGATCTGGTCGCGCACCAGCTGCACGAGCTCGGCGCGCAGTTCCTCCTCGTCGCGCTCGACGCCGGCCTTCAGCACGACGAGCCCGCGCGGGATCTGCCCCTTCATCTGGTCGGCGACCCCGATCACGGCGCACTCGGCCACGTCCGGGTGGCCGGCGAGGACCTCCTCCATCCCGCCGGTCGAGAGCCGGTGCCCGGCCACGTTGATCACGTCGTCGGTGCGGCCCATGACGTAGACGTAGCCGTCGGAGTCGATCCGCCCGCCGTCACCGGTGAGGTAGTAGCCGTCGAAGGCCTTCATGTACGAGGACAGGAAGCGCTCGTCGTCGTTCCACAGCGTCGGCAGCGAGCCGGGCGGCATCGGGAGCTTGACCACGATCGCGCCGTCCGTGCCCGCCTCGACCGGCTTGCCCGCGGTGTCGAGCACCTGCACGTCCCAACCGGGCAGCGGGCGGGTGGGTGAGCCGGGCTTGAGCGGCAGCAGCTCGATACCCGCCGGGTTGGCGACGATCGGCCAGCCGGTCTCGGTCTGCCACCAGTGGTCGATGACGGGGATGCCGAGCAGCTCGGACGCCCAGCGGTAGGTCTCCGGGTCGAGCCGCTCGCCCGCCAGGAACAGGTACCGGAGCTTGGAGAGGTCGTAGGACTTCGTGAACTCGCCGCGCGGGTCCTCCTTCTTGATCGCCCGGAACGCGGTGGGCGCGGTGAACATCGACTTGACGCCGTGCTCGGCCATCACCCGCCAGAACTGCCCGGCGTCCGGTGTGCCCACCGGCTTGCCCTCGTAGAGCACGGAGGTGGCCCCGGCGAGCAGCGGGGCGTAGACGATGTAGGAGTGGCCCACGACCCATCCCACGTCGGACGCGGTGAAGATCGTCTCCCCGGTGCCGACGGCGTACACGTTGGGCATCGACCAGTTCAGCGCCACCGCGTAGCCGCCGCAGTCGCGCACCACGCCCTTGGGCTTCCCGGTGGTGCCCGAGGTGTAGAGGATGTAGAGGGGGTCGGTGGCGGCGACGGGCACGCAGGCGGCGGGGGTGGCCGCGGCCGTGGCCCGCACCCAGTCGACGTCGCGCTCGCCCATCGCGGCCTCGGCCTGCGGGCGCTGCAGGATCACCTGTCGCTCCGGCTTGTGCGCGGCCAGCTCGATCGCCTGGTCGAGCAGCGGCTTGTACTCGATCACCCGCTTGCCCTCGATGCCGCAGGACGCGGAGACGATCACCTTCGGGGTGGCGTCGTCGATGCGCACGGCCAGTTCCTTCGGGGCGAACCCGCCGAAGACCACGGAGTGCACGGCGCCGATGCGCGCGCACGCCAGCATCGCGACCGCGGCCTCGGGCACCATCGGCATGTAGATCACGACGCGGTCGCCGTGACCGACGCCGAGCCCGGCGAGCGCACCCGCGAACGTCGCGACCTCGTCCCGCAGGGCCGCGTAGCTGTAGGTGCGCTGCGATCCGGTGACGGGGGAGTCGTAGATCAGCGCCGCCTGCTCGCCCCGGCCCGCGTCGACGTGGCGGTCCAGCGCGTTGTGGCAGATGTTGAGCTCCCCGTCGGGGAACCACCGGTAGAACGGGGGCCGCGACGCATCGAGGGCGCGGGACGGCGCGCGGTGCCAGTCGATGCCCGCGGCAGCGTCCAGCCAGAACTTCTCCGGGTCGGCCACGCTGGCCCGGAACACCTCGTCGTACTCGCCCACGACACCCTCCTCGTGCGGCCACGCGACACCGTCGTCCGTGGTTGTCCTCGCGGCGACCCTAGCCGCGAACCGGTTTCACCGTGCAGTTCACCTGGCCGGGTGGTCCGGCCCGGCCCGGTCGCCCGGCAGGGGTGTGTCGGGAGCGGTCAGATCGACCCGACGTAGCGACATCACCCGATCGGCCGACTCACGATCGGGTCACTCCGCTCGTTCCACCCCACGTAACGGATTGCCTACCACCCGTTCGTGCCACGCATGTCGACACGTTCGAGGGGGGTGCGGCGATGACACTCCCGCGGGCACGACGTGATGCCTGCGGGCAGGAGCACCGAGGGGGCTGCGTGGAACGGTTCGGAGGCGCGGTGCGGTTCGTCGCCGCCGCTGCCGCGCTGATCTGCCTGCTCGGCGCGTGCGCGCTCACCGGGGCCGGGCCGCAAGCGGTCGGCTTCGGGGCGGGTGGGCGCAGCGTGCCCTCGGTCGTCGGCCTGGAGGGGTGCGAGCCCGCGTGGGTCGGGGCCTGGCACGCAGCCGCGGAGCCGGCCCCGACCGATCCGGCACTCGCGGGGCGGACGCTGCGGATGATCGTGGTGCCGCAGGCCACGGGGTCGCAGGTGCGGGTCCGGGTCTCCAACGCCTACGGCACCACGCCGATGACGCTGGGCTCGGTGTCGGTCGCCTGGTCCGACGGCGCCGCCGGGCTGGTGCCGGACACCCTGCGGCCGGTCGCGTTCGCCGGACACCCGGACGTCGTCGTCGCCCCGGGGACGGAGGCCGTCAGCGATCCGGTCTCGGTGGTCGCGCAGGCCGGGCGGCCGCTCGCGGTGAGCATGTTCCTGCCGGTCGCGCCCGACGTCCTCACCCGGCACGAGGTGGCGCTGCAGACCTCGTACCTGTCCGTGCCGGGCGACGCCTCGCTCGTCGACGACGGGGCGGCCTTCGACACGCCGGTCGGGTCCTGGATGGTGCTCACCGGTGTCGACGTCCTCGCGCCGCGCCCGGTCAACACCGTCGTCGCGGTCGGTGACTCGATCACCGACGGGGTGGGTGCCCGCGCGGGCGAGCGGTGGCCGGACGCGCTGGCGCGCCGGCTCACGGCCACCGGCGGCACCGCCGCGATGTCCGTGCTCAACGCGGGGATCTCCCGCAACCAGCTGCTGGCCGGGGACGCCCCGCTGACCCGCTTCGACCGCGACGTCACCGGTGCCTCCGACGTGGTGCTGCACATCGGCACGAACGACATCGCCGCCGGGCGCGGCGCGGACGAGATCATCGACGGCCTGGTGGCGTTCGCCCGGCACGCCCGGGCCGCGGGCGTCCGCGTGGTGTTGACGACGATCACGCCGTCGGCCACGGGCGCGCACGGCACGCCGGCCGCGCGGGCCACCCGCGACGCGGTCAACGCCTGGGTGCGCGTCCACGGCCGGGAGCACGCCGACGGCGTGGCCGACTTCGCCGCGGCCGTGCACGACCCCCGCGACCCGACCCGCCTGGCCGCCGCGTTCGACTCCGGTGACGGTCTGCACCTGTCCGCCGCGGGCTACCGGGCCCTGGCCGACGCCCTGGACCCGGGGCTGCTGACCGGCAGTCCCTGCCTGGCCGACCAGAGCCCGGCACGCGTGCTGGTGTCCGGCCCCTGAGCCGCACGGAAACCCCGACTCGCGCGCACGGAGCCCCCGACTCGCGCGCACGGAGCCCCCGACTCGCGCGCGTTGGCAGGCCCTGCGTGCGCGAGTCGGGGTGTGGGTGCGCGCGAGTCGGGGTCTGCGTGTGCGTGTGTCGCGCTCTGGGTGTCGCGTCAGCCGAACGCGTGGCGCGCGACGGGCCCGATCGCACCCTGGAGCGCGGCCCTCACCCCACGTCCCTCCTCCGGATGCCGATGAACCCGACGGCCAGCAGCGCGGCGGTGATCACGACCATCCAGACCAGCGGTGTCGTGTCGATCTCGGTGCCGAGCGTGCGGGGCAGGTGCGTGAACGGCGAGAGATCCAGCAGCCACTGCGGGAGCGACAGCAGCTGCCCGAACTGGCCGAAGAGCAGGAACACCACCAGCACCGCCCACGCGCCGACGACGGCCCGTGGGAACACCCCGAACAGCGCGAGCGCGATCCCGACCAGCACCCATACCGCCGGCAGCTGCGCCACCGCGCCGACGACGAGCCGCGGCACCTGGCCGTCGACGTCGCCGAGCGCCGCACCGTGCACGAGGCCGGCGGCCAGCCCCGCCGTGAGCAGGGCCAGCGCGGGCCCGAACAGCGCCACGACGAGATGGCTCGACGTCCACCGCGTGCGCCCGACGGCCGTGGCGAGCACGTTCTCCGCGCGGCCGTCGGTCTCCTCGGACCGCAGCCGCAGCGCCGCGCCGATCCCGTACGCCGCCGCGAGCAGGCCGAGGATGCCGAACTCCGCCGCGAGGAAGACGTCGACGATCCCGTCCCCGCCGCCCAGTTGCCGCAGCAGCTCCACGATCTCCGGGCTGGAGTCGAGCACGTCGCCGATGCCCTGCGCGATCCCGCCGAAGGCGGCGCCGGCCACCGCGAACGCGGCCGTCCACCCCAGCAGGCTCGCCCGGTGCAGCCGCCAGGCCAGCCCGAACGGCCCGCCCAGCGCCCCGTGGGCCGGGCCGAGCCGGGCCGGGAGCACGCCGGCGGCGAGGTCGCGGCGCGCGGACAGCGCGAACGCGAGGCCCGCCAGGACCGCGGCCGTGCCGAGCGCGAGCCCGAGCACCCACCACCGGTCGCCGGTGAACGGCTGTGTGCGCGCCGCCCAGCCCAGCGGCGACAGCCAGGACAGCCATTCCACCGAGCCGCCGTCGCCCGCGGCCCGGGCCAGGAACGCGAGCCCCAGCACGCCGAGCGTGATGCCGGTGGCGGCCCGCGCGCCCTCGGTGAGCTGTGCGGCGACCGCCGCGACGGCGGCGAACACGATCCCGACCGCGGCCAGTGCCAGCCCCATCAGTACCGATCCCGCCACCGGCAGCCCCGCCGCGGCGATCAGCACCGCCACCCCGGTGGCGATCACCAGGCCGGCTCCGACGGCGACGGCGAGTGCCGCCGCCAGCCCGGCGTGCCGACCGACCACCCCGGCGCCGAGCAGCTCGCGCCGCCCGGCCTCCTCCTCGGCGCGGGTGTGCCGGATGACGGTGAGCACGCTCATCAGTGCCACCAGCACGGCGGTCAGCGACAGGCTGCGTCCCGCGGTGAGCGCGCCCAGGCTCGTGCCGTACATCGGGCCCTGGAGCGCGAGCAGCGCGGGGTTGGCGGTGACCCCGCCCGCGTAGGCCGCCCGCGCGGCCTCGGTCGGGAACAGCTCGGCGAAGCTCGGGGGTGTCACCCCCGGGATGACCACGAGCAGCACCACCCAGATCGGCAGCCGGATCCGGTCGCGGCGCAGCGCCAGGCGGATCAGCGATGCGGTGCCGGTGAGCGCCGCGGTCATCGCACGGCCGCTTCCCGGTCGACCCGCGCGTCCGGGTCCTGGGCGTAGTGCTGCAGGAACAACTGCTCCAGCGTGGGCGGGTGGCTCACCAGCGCGCGGACCCCGTGGTCGGCGAGCCTGCGCAGCAACCCGTCGAGGGCGTCCGCGTCGACCTCGCAACGCACCCGCGTGCCGTCGACGGTCAGATCGTGTACGCCGGGCAGCGCATCGATCCCCGCCGGTGGAGTCGCCAGCTCGGCGGTGACCGACGTGCGCGTGAGGTGGCGCAGCTGCGCCAGCGTGCCGCTCTCGACGGTGCGGCCGTCGCGGATGATGCTCACGCGGTCGCACAGCGCCTCGACCTCGGCGAGCACGTGACTGGACAGCAGCACCGTGCGGCCGCGCTCGCGCTCCTCGGCGATGCAGGTGCGGAAGACCTCCTCCATCAGCGGATCCAGCCCGGAGGTCGGCTCGTCGAGCAGCAGCAGCTCCACGTCGGAGGCCAGCGCGGCCACCAGCGCCACCTTCTGCCGGTTGCCCTTCGAGTACGTGCGCCCCTTCTTGCGCGGATCGAGATCGAAACGCTCCAGCAGTGCCGCCCGGCGGCCGGCGTCGAGCCCGCCGCGCATCCGCCCGAGCAGGTCGATGACCTCGCCGCCGGAGAGGTTGGGCCACAGCGTGACGTCGCCGGGGACGTAGGCCAATCGCCGGTGCAGCGCCGTGGCGTCGCGCCAGGGGTCGCCGCCGAGCAGTCGCACCTGGCCGGCGTCGGATCGCAGCAGCCCGAGCAGCACGCGGATCGTCGTCGACTTCCCCGAGCCGTTGGGTCCGAGGAATCCGTGCACCTCCCCGGCGGCGACGTCGAGATCCAGGCCGTCCAGGGCCCGCGTGGGTCCGAACGACTTGGTCAGGCCGGACACCGCGATCGGCGAATCAGCCATCCTGCTCACCCTCTCCGTACTCCCGCCGGAATCTCTGCACCATCGCCGGCCACTCGTTCTCGAGGAACCGGTAGAACGCCGCGCTCTCGCGCAGCCGGGCGGCCCGCGGACCGTCGGCGTCCCCGATCGCGGTCAGGCCCTTCGCCATCAGGTCGCCGAACACCCGGAACGTGCCGAGGTGGCTGTGTGCGCTCTCGAACGCGTCCGGCAGCAGCTCGTAGTGGTCGCTGCGGTCGCCGGGCACGGCGACCCGGGTGATCAGCCCGTAGCTCTCCAGCAACCGCACCGCGGTGCTGACCGAGGCCTTGCTGAGCCCGAGCGCGGCGACGAGCTCGGCGGTGGACTGCCGCGCCGGCTCGCAGATCAGCATCCAGCCGAGCAGCCGCCCGGCCCCCCGAGGAACGCCGAAGCGCTCGAAGACGAGCGCCATCTCCTCGGCGAACTGGCGCTCCGGTCCCGTCGACCCCGACACCCGGCCCTCGCTTCCATAGCGTTCAGTACGGACTGAACGTACTGGACGGTGAGCTGTGCGGGCGTCAGGATTCCGTCAGGATCGGGGAGCGACCGGCGCCGCAGCGACAGCGCCCTAGGAACGCCGCAGCCGGCTCATCGGCCCGCGCCTGCGTTTCTCGGCCTCGGCGACGACGGCTATCGGCCCGGTGGGGGTGTCCTCCTGGTCGAGCCGCTCGATCACCCAGTCGACGGCCAGCGAGCCCGGTGAGACGCCGCGCTCCTCGGCGATCCGCCGCAGCTGCTCGATCCGCAGCGCGGGCAGCCGTAGCTGGAACACCTGGGCGGTGCCGAACCGCCCGGTCCGCTCCGTGGCGTGCTCGTCGGTCCCGGGCGCGAGCGCGGCCAGATAGGAATCGAGCTCGGCATCCTCGACCTCCGGCTGCGGAGCGCGGTTGCGCGCACGGTGTTCCGGGGCCATGGGCAGACCCTACGGCGAACCGTCAGCCCGCGAGCTCGAATCCGGCCTCGGACACCGCCGCGGCGATCTCGTCCCGCTCGACGTCGCGGTCGGCGAGCACCGTGACCAGCCCGTTGTCCAGCCGGACGTCCACCGCCGTCACGCCCTCGATCTCGGAGACCTCCTCCGTGACCGACATCACACAATGCTGACACGTCATGCCGGTGACGGTGACGCAGGTGCGGAACGGTGTCTCGACGGCCATCGGGCCTCCTCGTCGGCAGTACGGCCGGACTATGGTGGCAGAGGCCTGGGCGGCCTCCGTCACCGGTGGCCCGCGCCGACGCGGAGCGTCACGGCGGGACGTGATCCTCACTCGGCAAGGGGCGTGCGTCAGGGTCCCCCGATAGGTAACGTCTCGGTCACGGCCGAGGGGGTGGCTGCGGCGCGTGCCTGGTCCGGGACGGGGGTCCCGGATCGGGTGACCGGGCCGCCTCCCCGGCCGCGACCGAGGACGACCGACCGGGGAGGCGTCGATGAGTGGCGGAATCGGAAGTGCGCGGCGGGATCTGGGCGAGGACCGGGAGGCTGCGCCCGGTTCGATCCCCACACCACGCACGGCATCGGACGCCTACCGCGTCTCCGACGACCAGCTCAACCGCGCCCGCATGGTGGTGGCGCGCAACTCCGGCGACACCGACGACCTCCGCGAGCTTCTCGACATGCTCGGCCTCATCTCGTCGTCACCGGACCTGCCTCCGCCGGTGAGTCGCTGACCCCCCGGTGTGGGATGCGGGCGCGGGCTGTCCTATGCTTGCCTCGCTCCCAACGGACAGTCGGTGAGGCGAGGACCGCTCCGGCAGTCCACGTCCCCATCGTCTAGTGGCCTAGGACTCCGCCCTTTCAAGGCGGCAACGCGGGTTCGAATCCCGTTGGGGGTACGGTTCCATCGCTCGGTGCTTCAAGATGTACGCAAGGCCCAGTGGCGCAGTTGGTTAGCGCGTCGCCCTGTCACGGCGAAGGTCGCGGGTTCGAGTCCCGTCTGGGTCGCTCCACGGTCCGGTGTCCCACCGGACCTCCCGGCCAGGTAGCTCAGTTGGTACGAGCGACCGCCTGAAAAGCGGTAGGTCGGCGGTTCGACCCCGCCCCTGGCCACCACGTCCCACCAGGCGAGCATTCCTGTCTTTCCGGCACAGGTGCCCCTATTCGCCGCCGAGCGGTCGTCGAGGATCCCCCGTCAAGCCGGGAAACCGGTATCGGACGACGCGATCTCCGTTGCGGGTCGCCCATGCGCTCCGTGCGCCGATGCGGGAGACCGCGCGCAGCACGGGCGGGAACAGCGCTACCTCCGGGCCCGTCCCATGGGAAGTTCCTCGATCAGCGCCAGCCCCACGCCCCAGGACTCCGGTTCGTGTGGGTCGTCGATGCCTTCCCGGGTGGGGCGTGCAGCGCTGCCGCCGGGGGCGACGACCGAACCGGCCGACGAACAGTTCGCCCGCGTGCTCGGGCCTCCTGCTGGACGGACTGGTCGACGGGCCGCCACGGTAGTCGGAGCACCGGCTTCGCCCCGGCCGGGGTTCCCGGACTCAGGACCTTTCCTCCGGGTCGTCGCGCCCGCGACGCAACGGCGTCCGCCCCCGACCGAGGACCGCCGCCGCCGCGGCGAGGGTCGCGACGTGCAGGGGCCAGCCCATGACGACCCGCGCGACGCCCAGCCAGCCCACCGCCCCCGACAGGTACAGGGGCACCTGCACGAGCAGGCGGAGAACCATCGGTGCGACCGCGACCGCCGTCAGGCGGTTGCCCAGCCGCATGATCGCGGGATCGGACCGCCAGTCGCGCTCACCGATCAGCTCGGCGACGAGGTAGCCGCCGACGGGGCGGCGGACCAGCAGGGACCCGCCCAGCAGGACGGTCCAGCCGGCGGCCGTGAGGATGCCGGGCAGGAACACGTTCTCGGCGTCCCCGGTCGCGGAGGCCAGCAGCGCGCCGATGCCGACGCCGACCGCCCCCTGCAGCGCGGGCCGGACCGGTTCGCGACGCAGCACCCGTACCAGCAGGACCGCGGCCGCCGTCGCCAGGCTCGCCGCCAGGGCCCAGGTCAGCTGCCGGCCGATCACGAAGACGAGCGTGAACACCACGAGCGGGATCGCCGACTCGACCGCCGCGCGGGCACCACCGAGCCGGGCGACGAGCTGGGCGCGCACCTCGGCCTCCACGGTCGGCGTGTCAGGTTCGCGCCCGCGGCCGGAGCCGTACGAACCTCGTCCGTCCTCCATCGATCTCACCTCCGGATCACGGGTTCTCCGTGTCGGGTCGGCGTCGGAGCGGCCAGCCGGGGCTCGGCGGCCGGCCGGCAGCCGCCCACCGTAGTCGGCACAGGCCGTGCACGCCGTTGCGGCGACCGCGGGCGGGCTCCCCGGTGATCCCGAGCCGGCCGCGGTGTCACGACCTCGGCGTCCGCGGTGTCCTGTGGTCACCCCCCCACGAAGGAGCAGCGCCATGGCCAGCACGTTCCGCATCCCCAGGGCAGAGATCACCGGCCTCTACGGCCGCGTCATGACCGCGTACGCCCGCCGCGCCTGGGGCAAGGTGCCCGACAACGCCCACGTCCTGTGGCACCACCGCAGGGTGCTCAAGGCGATCTTCGGCTTCGAGTCCAAGGTCGCGAGGTGGAACGCCCTCGACCCGACGCTCAAGTCCTACGCCCAGCTCGCCTCCGCCGGGGTGATCGGCTGCTCGTGGTGCCTGGACTTCGGCTACTTCATGGCGCACAACGACCGACTCGACCTCGCCAAGGTGCGTGAGGTGCCGCGCTGGCGCGAGTCGACGGTGTTCACCGCCGTCGAACGCGACGTGCTCGCCTACGCCGAGGCGATGTCGACGACCCCGCTCACGGTGACCGACGAGCTCACCGCACGGCTGCTCGCCGCGCTGGGCGCGCCTGCGGTGGTCGAGCTGACGCAGATGGTCGCGCTGGAGAACATGCGGTCGCGGTTCAACGCCGCCGCAGGGCTGGAGAGCCAGGGCTTCTCCGACGTCTGCGAGGTTCCGCTCGCCGTACCGTCCACGCCGTGAGCGATGCCCCGGTGCCCGATCCCGCTGTGCCCGATCCCGCTGTGCCCGATCCCTACGGCGAGCACCGCAACCTGCTCTTCACCGTCGCCTACGAGATGCTCGGCTCGGCCGCCGACGCCGAGGACGTGCTTCAGGAGACCTGGCTGCGCTGGACCGGCGTCGACCAGGACGGGGTGCGCGAGCCCCGGGCCTACCTGGTGCGGATCACCACCCGGCTGGCCCTGAACCGGCTCCGGACGCTGGCGCGGCGCCGCGAGACCTACGTCGGCCCGTGGCTGCCCGAGCCGTTGCTGACCGTGCCCGACGTGGCCGACGACGTCGAGCTCGCCGAGAGCGTCTCGACCGCGATGCTGCTCGTCCTCGAGACCCTCACCCCGGTCGAGCGGGCGGTCTTCGTCCTGCGCGACGTCTTCGGGTTCGGCCACGACGAGATCGCGGTGGCCGTCGACAAGTCGCCCGCCGCGGTGCGCCAGATCGCCCACCGGGCCCGCGGACACGTCGAGGCGCGCCGGCCCCGGGCGGCGGTGACCGCGGCGGAGCGCGACGCCGTGCTGGGCCGCTTCGCCGCCGCCGTGCGCAATGGTGAACTGCAGGCCCTCATGGACGTGCTCGCCCCCGACGTCGTCATGCTCACCGACGGCGGCGGCGTGGTCTCGGCCGCACGGGTGCCGATCCGCGGCGCCGCGAAGGTGGTGCGTTTCCTGAGCGCGGTGACACCCGCGCACGTCCAGGTCACGGCGGAGGTCGCGATGGTCAACGGGGCCCCGGCGCTGCGACTGCTCGCCGACGGCGCCCTGGACACCATCGTCACCGCGCGGATCGAGGGCGGCCTGGTGACCGGGCTCTACCTCGTACGCAACCCCGACAAGCTCGCCCGGCTCGACGAGGCGGTGGTGCTGATCCGGTGAGGCCGAACCTGAGACCGGTCTAATGATCCACTCAGGAGGGGCTCACGTGCGGGCGGTGAGGTGGGTGCCATGAACAAGACGACGACGTTCCTCGCACTGGCCGCGACCACCGCGGTCCTCACCGCCTGCGGCTCGGGCACCGACACCTCCGCTGCGCCGGTCGCGCCGGTCACGGCCGCCCAGGCGCCGACCGCGACCACGGCGGCCTCCCCGACCGCGACCACGGCGGCCTCGCCGTCCGCCGCTCCCACCGCCGCCCCGGTCGCGCCCGTGTCGGACCCCGGGGCCGAGGTCGACGCCGACGACCAGTCCGGAGACGGGACGACCGCCGTCATCCGCGAGGCCCGGATCACGGTGGGCCCCGGCTGGCTGGCCGTCCGCAGCGACGACGACAACGGTGGGCGGTTGCTCGGCTCCGCAGCGGTGGCACCGGGGCAGACCGGGCCGGTGACCGTCACCCTGACCGAGCCCGTCCCGTCCGGTGACGACGACGATCTCACCGTCGTGCTGCACACCGACGACGGTGACGGGGTCTTCGACGAGCGGCTCGACCCCCGCGTCCTGGACGACGACGATGACGACCAGGACGACGACGACATCGAGGACGACGACTTCGACTACCGTCTGAACTGACGGGTACACCGCTTGCGTCGCCAACTATCATCACCCGATAGGGGTACGCGACCGCCGCCCGTCGCGGACGAGGGAGGGAACCGGAATGCCGGCGCTACCTCCGCTGCTCAGACTGCGGAGCTGGCCGGTCTGGATGCTCCCGGCGCGCCTGGTCGGCCTGCTGCTGGGGATCGAGGTGCTGGCCGCACTCGTGCTGGCGCGCGGTCTCGTGCTCGCCGGTCCGGGCGTGGACGCGACACAGTTCTGGACGCTCGGGGCGTTGACGCTCGCGGGCATCGCGCACACCGAGGCGTCGCTGGGCGTGGAACGGGCACGGCACCGCGTCGACGACGAGCCGCACATCGACCTGAGCTCGGTGTGGACGTTCGCCGCGGCGCTCCTGCTCCCGGCGTGGCTCGCCACCGGCGCGGTCCTGCTGATCTACCTCCATCTCCACGTCCGTGCGTGGCGAGCGGTCGGTACGCCGCTGCACCGGGTGGTCTTCAGCACCGCAACGGTCGTGCTGGCGGTCCACGCCGTGACCTGGGTCAGGGACGGCGCCGCCGTCGGCGACCAGTTCGGGTCGATCGCCGGGCTGCTCGTCGTCCTGGCCGCGATCGTGGCCTACGCGCTGGTGAACCTGCTCCTGGTCGCGGTGGCGCTGCGGCTCAACCTCCCGGGGGCCTCGTTCGGGCAGGTCGTCGGGCATCGCGACGAGCTGGTGCTCGAGATCGCCACGCTCGCCATGGGCGCGGTCGTCGCCGGCGTCGTGGCCGTCCTCGGACCGGCCTACGCGATCCTCGTCCTGCCCCCGCTCGTGGTGCTGCACCGCACGGTGCTGGTCCGCCAGCTCGAGGAGGAGGCCAGCATCGACGGCAAGACCGGCCTGCTGAACGCCGGGGCCTGGCGGCTGCAGGCCGGCCTCGCCGTACGCGCCGCCCGCCGCGACGACGGCTCCGTGGCGGTCCTGCTGCTCGATCTCGACCACTTCAAGATCGTCAACGACAACCACGGCCATCTCGCGGGGGATCAGGTCCTGTCCGCGATCGGGGCGGCGCTGCGCGCCGAGGTGCGCGACCAGGACCTGGTCGGGCGCTTCGGCGGTGAGGAGTTCGTGGTGCTGCTCGTCGGCGACCCGGGGGCCGACCCGGTCACGTCCGCCGTGGCCGTGGCCGACCGCATCCGCCGACGCATCGACGGCCTGCGGCCCGTGGTGGCGTCCCAGCGCGGGTCGGTGGTGCTCGACGGCGTCTCGGTCTCCGTCGGCGTGGCCGCGTTCCCGCGCGACGGCACCGACCTCGACCGGCTGCTCGAGGTGGCCGACGGCGCGCTGTACGCCGCCAAGGAGGCGGGACGCAACTCGGTGCGCTACGGCGGCCGACCCGGTCTCGACCCGGTCTGAAGCTCTGCACGCCGGGGTCGCCGCGCCGTGGCACGATTCCCGGGCAGGTGCGTACCCCGGGTGTGGTGCGCGCAGGAAGGTCCGATGTCCGCACATCCGGAGGTCGCCACGGACGGTGCCCGCAGGCCCGGACGTCGTCCCGTGACGTCCCGCACCGAGATCGAGCACATCGCGCTCGACCTGTTCACCCGTCGCGGGTTCGACTCCACCACCGTCGACGACATCGCCGCCGCCGGGATCGGGCGCCGCACCGTGTTCCGCTACTACGCGTCCAAGAACGACATCCCGTGGGGTGCGTTCGACGAACAGCTGCAGCGGATGCGCGCCACGTTCGCCGCCCTGCCACCCGCGGTGCCGTTGATGGCCGGCGTCCGCGCCGCCGTGCTGGACTTCAACGACGTGCCCGTCGCCGAGCAGCCGTGGCACCGCAGGCGCTTGCGGCTCATCCTCGACACGCCCACGCTGCAGGCGCACTCGACGCTGCGGTACGCGGCCTGGCGCGACGTCGTCGCCGACTACGTGGCGGGGCGCCTCGACCTGAGCCGCGACGACCTGCTGCCCCAGACGATCGGCCACGCGAGCCTCGGCGCGGCTCTCGCCGCGTACGAACGCTGGCTCGGGCACGATGACGGTGAGTTGCGAGAGCTGCTCGACACGGTGTTCCGCGCACTCGAGAGCGGATTGGCCGCGCCGGCCCGGGGAATCGCGGGAATCGACTGAGGAATTGCCGGCACCGGCCGCCCGAATGCGCTGTCCGGGGGGCCGGTGCCGCGGCCGTGGTCTCGATTTCCCGGCCGGTTCAGTTGATTGTCAGCCCCGGGACGTCGGGCGCGGTGGGCACCCCGGCCGGCGGGACCGCGACACCCGGAGCCGGTACCGCGGCGGCGGGATCGGGTACGGCGGCGGGGTCGGGCAGCGCTGCGGCGGGGTCGGGCACGGCCGCCGGGTCGGGCAGCGGCGCGGCCGGGCCGGGCTCGGCTCCCCCGGGGTCCGGAAGGGCACTCGCCGGGTCCGAGGCGGCCGGGTCGGGCACGGTCGGGAGATCCCCTGGAGCGGCCGGCGGGTCCGGGCACTCGACGGGCAGGCCGGTGGCCGGATCCGTCGGCGCCGGGAGTGCACCGCCGGGATCGGTTGCCCCGGGATCGGTCGCCCCGGGATCGGCGAGGCCCGGCGCGGCGGGGACCGGTACGCCGGGCGGCGCCGGGACCGCGGGAACACCCGGGTCCGCGGGAACGGCCGGAACCGCAGGTACCGCGGGCGTCTGGCCGGGATCGGCGAGGCCCGGACCGGTCGGCGTGGGGTCGGGCAGCGACGGGTCGGCGGTGCCCGGGTCCGGTGCCGCGGGGACCGCGGCGCAGGGATCGGTCACCGGCGGTTCCGGGAGCTGGTCGGCTCCGGCCGGCAGGGCCGCGGGCACGTCCGGCACGCCGGGCGCGGCGGGCAGGTCCGGCGCGCCGGGCACACCGGGTACGCCGGGCGCGGCGGGTACGCCGGGCGTCGCGGGCAGCCCGGGGTCGAGAGCCGGGAGCGCGGCGGGCGGGTCCGCGGGCACGGTGCCGCCCAGCACGTCGGGCAGGAGCTCCTGCAGGGTGAGCAGCAGGCCGTTGAGCAGGCCGCCCAGCGGGGTGGGCGGCTCCGGTACCTCCAGCCCGGTGTCCTCGACGGGCACTTGCTGCGGCGCAGCGGCGCTCGCGCTCGTGGCACCGATGACGGCGAGGACACCGCTCGCCGTCACGGCGACAATTGCCTGGGTCATTCTGTGACTCCGCATCGGAGCCTCCCCGAGATCGGTGGGCGTGACGACACGGAATGATGCGCGTGGGGTAAGTGGGGCGCTAGAGCCGCTGTTACCGACCGGCGGTCGCCGATGCGCCGGAGCGTGCACACACGGTCACCACGACCGGTCCTGCCACCGTTCCGGGGGTCATCCGGACCGGGTCGGCCGGTGCCCCGTCACCCGGACGCGCCGGGGTCGTCGCCTCGCCGCACCGGACCGCGTGCACGCCATCACCCGTCGAGGTGGGAGTTGGCCGGACTCCCTCGAACGGACAAGATCGTCACCATGCGTGGGTGTGTCGGGGACCGATCTTCACACTGGGTGATCATCGATGCGCGGCGCGGACACGCCGGTCAGAGGGGGCCGGTCCAGCGTGCCGTCAGCGCGAGGCCCTCCTCGATCCCGCGGGGTGCGAACCCGAGGGCGCGGGCACCGCGGTCGTCCACCCGCACCGGGGGGAAGTGTCCGTAGACCTCCGAGCGTCGGGCGAAGGTGCCGGCGTCCTCGCCCAGTCGGGAGCCCGGTGCCCGCACCGCCACCCGACTGCCGCCCACGAGGTCGGCGAAGGAGTGCAGCATGCGGCCGAAGGTCGCCGTGTGCCCGCACAGGACGTAGCGCCTGCCCGGTTCGCCCCGATCCAGTGCGAGCAGGTGTCCCTGTGCCGCGTCCTCCGCGAGCACCCAACCGATCTCCGAGTCCACCACCGCCGGGACCTCGCCCCGGGCGGCGGCCAGGAACAGCCCGTTGTAGCTGTAGGGGCCCTGCGGGCTCGGCCCGTAGACGCTGACCGGGTTCGTGATCATGGCGCCCAGGCCCTCGGACGCCGCCGCCAGCACCAGCCGCTCGGCCGCGGCCTTGCTCGTGGAGTACGCATCGGTCAACACCGGTGGGAGGGTCGGCTCCTCGGCCACCAGCCCCTCGGCGTCCAGCACGGCGGCGCTGCTGCTCGTGTAGACCAGCCGTGGCACGCCTGCGGCCATCGTGGCGGCCAGCACCGTCCGGGTGCCCTCGACGTTCGCGCGCCGCGTCTGCTCCGCGGAGTGCCCCACCGACCCCGCGAGGTGGAGCACCCCCGTGCATCCGCGGGCAGCACGGGTGAGGGCGTCGAGGTCGGCCAGGTCGGCGAGGGCGACGTCGACCCCCGGCGGGAGCAGGGTCCGTGCCCGTTCGGCGTCGCGCACCGCCACGCGCACGTCGCGGCCCTGACCCACGGCCAGATGGACCAGTGCACTGCCGAGGAACCCGGTCGCTCCCGTGACCAGCAACATGCGGCCATCGTGTCAGCCGCTGGTCGACGACGGCCGGGCGACGACCGGCGGAACCACTGATGGCCTAGCCGTCGAACCTGAGACCCGGACCGGTCACCCTCAGCTCAGCGGGCGACCGGTCGGGACGCGGTCGGGCCCGTCCGCTCGGCTCGATGTCACGCACGGTCGTCGCTCGAACCTTCGCGGTGCGTCTCCCGGGCCCCATGCTTGGTGTTGAGGAACACATCAGGACTTCGACGCAGGAGGTTTGAACCATGTCGGGCTGGGACAGCTACCGCACGGTCCACGGTGCGGAGCTGCGCGCGGCAGCGCGGGAGTTCACCGTCCACGGCTGGCCGGTGATCGAGCAGTCCGCCACCGAGCTGCTGCTCGTCACGGGCGCGGCGTTCGACGTCCTGGAGGTGCCCGCGGCCATCGGGCGCGGCATCTGCGCCCAGCTGCGCGCGGTGGATGCCGTCGTCGCGGTGGCGGCCACCCCGACCGGTAGCTGGTGGTACCCGATCGCCACCGGAGCGGTGCTGCCGGCCGATCTCCGCGACGCCGAGGGCGTCACCCTGCACACCGGCGGCGCCGCCGTGCTCGCGCCTCCGTCGCAGGTGCCCGACGGCTGGGTGCACTGGCGGGTCGCCCCGGCGCTGACCGGGTACCGGCTCCCGCCCGTCGAACTGATCGTCCCCGCCGCCACCGAGAGCGCTCGGTGGCGGGCCGACCGGGAGAGGCATCCGGGCGCCCAGCGGCCCGCCGCTGCCGCCGCGGTCGGGATGCGGTTCTAGCCAGGACCGCGAACCGGGCCCGGTTCCGCCCCGCTGCTGCAGCTCGTCGAGCCGCGCCGGGCGCGGCCCGGGCACCCCGGTGAGGTGCGGCGCCCGAGATGGCACTTCCGTCTCGCCGCGCTGCCGCACCCCGAACGTGGGCGGGGGGCGGGGGTGGGCCCCCCCCCCGCCCCCGACCATCCTCCACGGTCGCGAAGAGGTGCCCCCGGAGGCGTGGGGGCACCACGCCTCCGGGGGGCACCGGATCGCCGGGGCGCGCCCGGCCGTCCTGCATTCGTTCCGGCGGCC
>NZ_JAJCYB010000013.1 GCF_029263155.1 Pseudonocardia sp. | reverse complement strand
GGACACCCCGAACATCGGCAACCTGTCGGGAATCTCGACCGATCGTCGAAGAATGCACACCGTCGTGTGAACCTGGCACCACCAGCACAACCTCGCGACCAGGCGATCTTGCTGAGTGGCGAACCCGGTGGAGTAGGAACTTCGTCGATCGGGACGGGTGCGCCGTGAACAGCGGGATGGGATTCGCGCTGGTCGGAGGCGGCCTGATCGGTGTGGCGGTGGCGCTCGCTCTCGTCGCCGGCAGCCGTCGCCATCCGGTGCTGGTCGACGCGCTGGCCGCGCTCGACGAGCGCACGCACCGGCCGGTCGACACGGACGACTCGACACGGACCCACGCGCGGATCCTGCTGCCGCTGCTGCGGCGGCTGCCCGTGGACGTGCCCTCCGCAGATCTGGAGTTGCTCGGGCTCGGTCGTGATCGCTTCCTCGTCACCGCTGCGGGGTCCGCGGCCGGCCTCGCCGTCGCAGGTCCGGTGCTCGCCGCGGTGCTGACGCTGCTCGGCACCGGGCTGCCCGTCGTCGTCCCCGCCGGGTTGACCGCGGTGGGCCTGCTCGTCGGCTGGACCGGCCATGCCCGCCGCGTCCGCGACCGCGCCGACGACGCCCGCGACCAGCTCCGCTCGGCCCTCGTCGCCTACCTGCAGCAGGTCAGCCTGCTCCGGCGCGGCGGAGCCGGGGTATCGACCGCCCTGACCGTGCCAGCGAAGCTGCTCGCCGACAGCTGGCCGATGCGCCGCCTGCGCGACGAGCTCGAACTCGCCGAACGGGCCGGGGACATGCCCTGGGACGGGCTGCGCCGGTTCGGCGAGCGCACCGACATCGACGAGCTGGCCGACCTGTCGGCCATCGCCGCGACCGCCGGGCAGGACGGTGCCGCCGTCGTCGGAACGCTCCTGGCCCGCGCGGAGAGCCTGCGCGACGAACTCCTCGCCGACGAGCACACCGAGGCCAACCGCGCCAGCGGGCGGATGAGCACCCCCGGGGCGCTGCAGGTCTTCCTCATCGCCGCCTGGGTGCTGTTCCCCGCGGGAACCGCGCTGCTCACCACCGTCTGACCACACCGATCCGGAAGGAACCCACCATGACCCGCGAACCCAGGAACCGAACCCGCGACCTCACCCACCGGCTGGCCTGGGCGATCCGGCTCCGGCTCGAACCGCTCGACGAACGCGGCGGCGGACGCAACTCCGACGAGGGCATGCACATCGGTGCCGGCGCGGTGATCGCCGGCACGATCGCCGCCGGGATCGGTGCGTTCGTCGCGAGCAAGCTCGGCGCCCTGAAGTAGGCGCCCCACGATGGACGGTCGGCTCGAGGTGGACGGCGGTGAGCGCGGCGGCGCCACCGGCGTCGAGATGGCCCTGATCTGGATCGCCCTGATCGGTCTGATCCTCGCGGTCGTGCAGGTCGCGCTGATCTTCTACGCCGGGCAGCTGGCGCTCACCGGAGCCCAGGACGGGCTGCGGTCCGGGCGCGCCTACCTGGCGGAGTCGACCACCGACGCCGCCCGGCGCGACGCGGAGGCCTTCCTCGCCCGCGCCGGCGGCACCGTGCTCACCGACGTCGTCGTCACCGCCACCATCGACGACGACGGCGCGCTCCTGCGCGTTCAGGTCACCGGGTCAGCGCTCTCGCTGGTGCCGGGCGTACCGCTGGCGGTCACCCGCGAGGCGGTCGGCGGCGTCGAACGGGTCAGCCCGTGAGAGCGCCGGTGGGCGAGCGGGGCGGGAGCCCGTCGGTCGAGGCCGCCGTGCTCGCCGTGGCGCTGGGGCTGCTCATCGCGTTCGCCATCGCGGGCGGGCGGCTGGTCACCGCGGAAGCGGCCGCCGACCACGCGGCACGCTCCGCCGCCCGCGTGGCCTCCCTGCACCGGGAGCCGAGCGCCGCCACGGCGGCGGCCGACCAGGCCGCCACCGACAGCCTTGCCGAACAGGGCCTGCGCTGCACCGATCTCCAGATCACGCTCGACACAGCGGGCTTCGCCGCGCCGCTCGGCACGCCCGCCTCGGTCACCGCGACGGTGCGGTGTGAGGTCGAGTGGTCCGATCTCGGCCTGCCCGGGGCGACCGGGGCCCGGGCGATCGAGTCCCGTGCCACCAGCCCGATCGACCGGTGGCGGGAGCGGGCATGACGACGTACGCGGACCGGGAACGCGGCGGTGGCGCGGTGAGCGCACCGATGGCGATCGCCGCGCTCGCGCTGCTCGCCGTCATCGGGCTGGGCATCGACGGCGTGCGGGCGGCGCAGGGGCTGGCGACCGCCGACTCGGTGGCCGAGGAAGCGGCCCGTGCCGCCGGCCAGGCCCTCGACATCGACCAGCTGCGCCGCGGCACGACCGCCGTCGACCCCGCCGCGGCCATCGCCGCAGCCCGCGCGCATCTCGCCGCGGCCGGCGTCGACGGAACGGTCACCGTGCTCGGTCCCCAGCGGATCAGGGTCGAGGCCCGCGTCACCCGTCCCACGGTCCTGCTGGGCCTGATCGGACGCGACGAGATCACCAGTTCCGGCGAGGCGGAGGCGCTGCTGGTCCCGGTCCGGCCGGAAGGAGTTCCGTCGTGAGCACCCTGTCCCGGGTCGCGTCTGCGGTCGCCGCTGCGGCGGCCACCGCCGGCATCCTGGTCGGCGTCCCGATCGCGCTGTGGCTGCTGAGCAGCAGCTTGCTGGACCCTGGCCTCCCGGCCGGGGTGTCGATCATCGACCTGTTGCTGGCCCCGGACAGCGGCACCCTGCTGATCGGGTTCCTCACCGTCGTCGCGGCCGGGACGTGGCTGGTGCTGGCCATGTCGATCGTCGTCGAACTGGCGGCCGCCCTGGTCGACCGGCCTGCGCTGCGGATCGACCTGCCCGGCTTCCGGCTCGGCCATGCCGTCGCGGCCGCGCTCGTCACCGCGATGCTCGGCGCCGGCCCGGCGATGGCCACCCCCATACGCGCAGAGCCGATCCTGACCGCCTCGATGGCGGACCCCGAACCTGCCCGCGCCGTCGCAGAAGAACCGTCGGGCCCCGTGCACACCGTCCAGCGCCGGGACACGCTGTGGCGCATCGCGGAGACGAGCCTCGGTGATCCCCTGCGGTGGCGCGAGATCTACGCCCTCAACGCCGACCGGATCCAGGACGACGGAGGAAGGCTGACCGAGGCATCGGAGCTCGTCGTGGGCTGGCGTCTCGTCCTCCCGTCGGATGCGCAGCCGGCCGTGCGGGTGCAGGCCGGTGACACCCTGACCGGGATCGCCGAGGACCACCTCGGCGATCCTGCCCGGTCCGACGAGCTGTTGGCGACCAACCTCGCGCTACCGCAACCCGACGGCGGAGCGCTCGTCGATCCCGACGTGATCCGACCGGGATGGACGCTCGTCCTCCCCGACCGCACGCCACCGCCGGCAGACGACCCCGTGCCGGCTGAAGAGCCCGTCGCGACGACAGCGGTACCGACACCGGACCCTCCGTCCAGCGGCGCTCCCACATCGGACCCGCTGCAGCGGACGAACCCGGCCATCGAGACCCCGGCCGGATCACCGGCAACCCCGGTCGACACCGTCGAGCACGGCCAGGACTCGGCGCTCACCGTCACCGCACTCGGCGTGTCCGCGCTCGTCGCGGGCGGCGTCGTGACCTCGCTCGCCGTCCGCCGCCGCCGCCAACAACGGCTCCGCCTGGCACGACACCGCATCCCGGTGCCCGCGGATGACGACGGGAGGGTCGAGTGGTCGCTGTCCACACCGCAGATCGGGCCGGTCTCCGCCGCTCGGCACCTGGACCTGGCCCTGCGCTCGCTCACGCACCCGGACCGGGAGACCGACGACTCCCCCGCGCCGGTGCTGATCTCGGCGCGTCTGACGCCCTCGGACGCGCTCCTCAGCACCTCCACCGAGACGCGGCTGCCGCCTCCGTTCATCACCGCCGGACCGGGCGGGTGGGGTCTCGATGCCGACGACCCGCTGCCGGTACCCGACGCGGAGGCCGCCGGGTGCTGCGCCCCGTTCCCTGCGCTGGTGTCGATCGCCACCGACGGCGACCGCACCCTGATGATCGACCTCGAACAGCGCGGTGTCCTGCGGATCGGCGGGGACCGGGCCCGCTGCGTCGCGCTGCTGCGCCATCTCGCCGCCGAGCTGGCCACCAGCAGCACTGCCGAGGACGTCGAGGTCCTCCTCGTCGGGCTCGGCGACGGACTCGTGACACTCGGCCCGGACCGCCTGACCACCGTGTCCGACCTCGACACCGCGCTGACCGAGATCGAGCACCGCGCCTCGACGACCCGCGACGCGCTGGACCAGTGGCAGGTCGAGACCGCGGTCGACGGACGCCTGTGTGGTGTCGCAGCCGACTCCTGGCTGCCCACCGTGCTCCTCGCCGCCGCGGAATCCGATGACGAGCAACGCGCCCGCCTGGACGCGCTGGCAGCCGTGTCCGGTCGGAGCGCGATCGCGGCGGTCGTCGTCGACCCCGGCCACGTCGACCTGCGGATCGGCGACGACACCCTGCTCCACGTGCCCGACATCGCCGACGGCCCGTGGGAGGTCGCCCAGCTCACCAAGCGCGCAGGCACCCACCTCGCCGCCGTCCTCGGACCCACCATGGCGCCTGCGCTCCCGGTCGGCGTGGCCCAGTCCGACGAGCCGTGGGCGACGGGCATGAACGAGGACGGCACCCTCGGCGACCCCCTCCCGCCGGACCCGCTGCCCGATGCCGAGCCACTCCCTGCGGCGGGGCCAGCGGCTGTGCGTCGACTCGCGATCGTCGACCACCAGGATCCCGACCTGGACGACGACCTCACCGTCTGGCATGCCGACGGACCACCGACCACGCCGCGGATCGGGATCCTCGGCGAGCCCACCGTCACCGCGCCCGGCCCGGACCCGACGACCCGGCGGAGCTGGTTCGCCGAGGTCCTGGTCTACCTGAGCCTGCACCCGGCCGGGGTGACCCCGGCCAAGGCCGTCACCGACCTGTGGCCCGACGGACATCGGATCAGCCCCGCCACCCTGCGCCACGCCTTCTACAGCGCCCGGAAATGGGCCGGCCGCGGCTACAGCGGCGACCCGGACGCGTCGTTCGTCAGCGACATGCAGCACGACAGCAGCTACCGGCTGCGCGGCCACCTGCTGGACTGGGACCTGTTCCGGCGGCTGCGCAAGCGCGGCCAGGCTCGCCACGAGGCGCACCATCCGGGCGCGATCACGGACTACGAGGCGGCGCTGAACCTCGTACGCGGCCCGGTGCTCAGCTCGCCGCGACCCGGCGGCTACGCCTGGCTCAACAACCACGACCAGCGCCACGACCTGCAGAAACCCGGCTTCATCGTCGATGCCGCGCATGAGCTCGTCGACATCGCCCTCGACACCGGCGACACCCGGACCGCCCGATGGGCGGCCGAGCGCGCCCGCGCGGTCGACATCGACGTCGCGTTCGACCGGCCGCTCACCGACCTCATGCGCATCGCTCACGCCGAGGACAACCGCTCCGAGCTCGAGCTCTACGCCGCGGTCCTGCTCGACGCCCGCGGCTTCGACGTCCCGGAGGAACTCGCACCCGACAGCTTCGCCGTGCTCAACGAGCTGCTGCCCGCCGGACCGCGCCGACCCCGGCGATGATCGTGGTCGCCGCACTCGCCGGGCCGGCGGTGCTGTTGATCGTCCAGCACACCGTGCACACTGCCATCAGGTTGCGGCCGCTCGCGTCCGTCGCGGTCGGTGCAGCAGCCGGGTCGCTGGTCGGTCTGCTCCTGACGCTCGCTCCGCAGCGGATGGTCCTGCTGCTGCCCCTCGCCGTGCTCGGGTGCGCTGCAGCGGTCGTCGACGCCCACGAGGGGCGGCTGCCCGACATGCTCACCTGGCCGCTGCTGCTCGGCACACTCCTCGCCGGGATCCTCACCGCGGAGGGAAACGGCGGGGTGGTCACCCTCCTCAGCGTCCTGACCGGCGGGGGCGTCGCGATCGTGTTCAAGACGGTCGTGAGCGCCGGGTTCGGATGGGGCGACGCCAAGCTCGTCCCCACGCTCGCCGTGGTCCTGGCCCGCCATGATGCCGTCGTCGCCGGCATCGTCGCGGTGACGACGCTCGTGGCGGTCACCGCACTCCTCGTCGGGATCCGGAGAGCCGACCGCTACGCGCTGGTCCCCTACGGACCGGCGATGGTCGTCGGGACTCTGGGGGCCGCCGCACTGTGACCCCCGGGCGTGCGGCCCACGAACTCGAAGCTCGTCTCACCTGCTCGGGGCAGCCGGTCTTCCGTCGCCGCCCATGCCCCTGGACGGTTGCTCCGCAACGCCCGGCGCGGGCCCGTCCGGTCGGTGGGCAGTCGGGCGTCGGGGCCCGGCGGCCGCGGGCCGCGGCGGCGGTGCGACGATCGGCGGCGCGTCGAGATCGACAGCGGCGAACCGGCCGCGGACGGCGGCGTCCGTACGTGGGTCGTGCCCGCGCAGGTTGCGGGCCACGGCGCGGTCGTCATCGCGGCGCGGGTCGAGGTGTTCGGCGAACCTGGCCAGGTCGACGCTGCGGGGCAGGGTCGGAACGTTGCGGGGGTCCCGGGTCACCACCCACGGGGCCAGCTCGCCGGCCGGTCGGGTGAGCAAATGCGCGCGCAACGCGTCGGCGATGTCCTTCGACGCGGTCAGGGCGCCGACCGCCCCGAGCCCCGGCACGTTCCCGATGACCGCGAACCCGGCCTGGTCCAGGCCCGACAACGCGACGACGTCCGCAGCCCGCGGCCCGGTGTCGAGCAGCTGCCGTGCCGCGCTGAACGTGCGGGCGTCCAGGGGGCGCGGGAGGTCCCGCTCCGGGATCGCCGCGCCGGTGGCGTTGCCCAGCGCGGTCGCTGCGCCGGCGATGTCGCGTACCGCCTGCGCACGGGCCGCTCGCCCGTCGCGACCCCGACCGCAGCGGTGGTGCCGTCCGATCCGCTCGGCGATGTAGGTGGCGATGTGCGCGAGCTGGTAGGTCTCGTAGCTCCCCAACGCCAGCAGCGGGTAGTCCGGCGCGGTCACTCCATCCTCCCGGCTGCCTGCCGCAGCGCCGGCACCGGTCGGCGTGCGGTGGCGGGCCGGGCCGCCGTGGTGGTCGACCGTCTCGATGCGGGCCCGGGGGTGGCGAACAGGCGACCCGCCGTATGGGCCGCGGCGTCCAGGGCGCGTTGGTCGGGGGTCGGCGGGAACACCGTCGCGGCCAACTGGTCGGCGCGCCGGAACGCCGCCACCGCCGTACGCAGCGCACCGTGGTCGCGCACGTCGAACCCGATACGGCCCAACGTCACCCACAGGCAGTTCGGGCGCCCGGCCGGCCGCTCCAGCCGCGCCCCGACCGGCGGGGAGTCGGCCGCCTCCATCATCACGGCCGGCTCGGCGACCCCGGACACCGGCATCACCCGCGTCGGATCGGCCTGCACCGGCAGTGACCGCGCGCATTGCGCGCCGGACTGCCACGCCCGATGGAAGCTGCTCGCGGTCCGCGCGTCGTGGATGTAGATCAACGACCCACCGATGCGGACGCTGATCGCGGCACCGTCGGTACCCGCACGGTGCGCCACGACGGCGACGTCCTGCGGCCCCACCAGGGACACGACCACCTTGATCGCCTGGCCGCTGACCGACATCCCGCCGCCCCCGTCCGTTCGTCCGTCCGGCGGCCGGATCAGCCGCGCGGCACCGTGCAGGGTCGCTGCGCCGCGCGGTCGGGTCGTGGTTGCGCCTGTGGTCGGCGCGCTGCGGATCCGTGGCCACCCCGGCCAGGACCATCACCCGCCGGGCGGGCTGCCACCCACCGGTCCAGGACGTCCGCGGACTCGGACGCCGCGACCGCCTGATGCGGCCGGCCGCGGTCCCGCTGCCAGGCCGCGATCTCCCGCACCAACGCCGACAACGCGACGGCCAGCGCGACCGCCGCCGCGCCCGGCTCGTCACGCACACCGAGCATCCGCCGCTGACCGACCAGCTGACGCGCCACCCGCCGCAGCCCCGCCGCGACGGCACGGTCCCGACCACGGACACCCCGCGGTGACCGCGCGGCCCGGTCGAACCTCTCCGCCGCCACGCGCAGGTCCTCGGACCACTCCCCCACTGCGGTCAGCACCGGGAGCGTGGCCGAGGCGACACCGTGCGCATCGCCATCCGTCCCGCCACGACGGGCCGAGCCGACGACCGCGCGCGCCGCCTCGACCCGTCGCCGAGCCGCATCCAGCGGAACCACGGCCTCGGTCCCCCGCCCCGCGGACTCCCACCCGCGCAGCAGCCGCGGCAACGACAGGTCCGGCGCCAGCTTGCTGCCGCTGTAGAACACCGGCTCCCCCGCCGCGGTGACGTCACCGAGCCGCGCCACCTTGTACCCCAACGGATCACCGGACGGCGCCCGCCGCACCTCGACCAGGTACCCCGCCGCCCGCACCGCGGAGAGGAACTCGGTAAGCCCACCGGCCCCCACCGCCGCCGCCCGCACGGCCCTGGCCAGCTCGACCCGGGCCGGCACCCGCCCCTGCCGACGCGCCTTCTCGATCTCCCCCCGATGCGGCGCCTTCGCCGCCGTCCCGTCCGCGGGAGCCGTCACGCTCAACCCGAGCCGCTGCTCGACATCACGCGCCGCCTGCCGCAGCTTCGGGTAGTCGTGCGAGGGCCAGAACCGGCGTCCCGTGTCCTGCCGGACCAGGACGACCGCGATGTGGATGTGATCATCGGCGTGCCGGACGGCCACCCACCGCGGCCCACCCGCGTCGTCCCGCGCAGCGACACCGGCCCCGTGCAGCAGATCCCGGGCCACCTCGGCCCACTCGGCGTCCGACAGCACCCGATCCCCACCCGCCACCCGCGCCGAGCAGTGCCAGACATATCCACGCTTGCCCTCCTCATCGTGCTCAGGCAGCCCAGCAGCCATCGCTGGCGCGCGCAGCGCCCTGATCAACGACCCGAGATCCCGATCGAACTCGCCCTCGCCCACCTGCGGCGGCTGCCACCCGGCGTCCCGCCCGTCCCAGCTCGCCACCACCCGCGGCCGCACATGCTCCTGCGCCCGCCCCGGCCCCATCAGATAGACGATCAACCCCCCGACCCGCCACCCGTGAACGACCTTCGTGATCACCGCCGCGACCGACCGAGCTCGGAGACGACGGCGTCGATGGCGGCGTCGAGCCGCGCCAGCATCTGCACGATGTCCGCCTGCCCAACAGAAGCCACGCTCGCAGCCCGCTGCACACCCACCACGTCCGCGTGCAACCGCACCAGATCCGGCAGGCCGACCGCAGTGTCGGAACCGCGAGCCGCGGCGACGAGCACCGTCTGACCGATCCAGGCCCCGATCGCCAGACCAGCCACAGCGGCACGCCCGCGGACCACGACCAGCTCGGCATCGGAGAACCGCACCACGACCTGCCGCTTCCGGGGAGCCTCAGCCCGAAGCCGACGACGCGCCGATCCGGGAGGCTCGTCGACGCCATCCACGCCACCGATGAGACCCACCACGCACTGCGGCAACGTGGTCACCGTCGTCCGCCAAGATCGACGTTACGTCTGGACCCGCCAGGGGACCGAGCAGGTGCCCGCGCACCTCAGAACTGAGGAACGCCCCCGTTCCGCGGTGACCACGCAGCAACCGCGAGGCGCAAGCATCGCTTGTTCTGATATCTGGCTGCCCGTGGTCTCCGCCGATCAGGTCGATGGCGGAGCTCGAGCTGTCCCGGGCGAGCCTCCGCGCGACTATCGTCACGGACGGCGGGACCGGGATGGTGCGTGCTCATCGGGCGGAACGGCGAGCTGAACCGCGCCGCGTCCCGGGTGGGGGCCGCGAGCCGCGGGCACGGCGGCCTCCTGCTGGTTTCGGGCGAGCAGGGTGTCGGCAAGAGCACTCTGGTCGCCGCCGCCTTCTGGCCGTAGACCCAGGTCCTCGAAGGGATCCCCCGTACCGACCCAGTGCTGGACCCCGCTCTGGAGTGGCGAGACCGCGGCGAGCGGTGACCGCTTCCGTCTCTTCCAAGCCGCGACACGCGCCCTCACCGGGCTCGCCACGGGCGAGCCGCTGCTCGTGCTGTTCGACGACCTGCATCGTGCCGACGAGGCCTCGCTGGCGCTGCTGCGGTTCGTCGTTCCGGTACTGGGCCGTTCCTGTGTCGTCGTCTTCGGCACCTACCGACCCGCCGAGATCCGGTCCGGGATCGCGACGCCGGCGTCGAGCGGGCGGAGGACGCGCTCAGGCCGTAGACCGGGCCTCAAGCGGGTGTTTCGCCGCGACCTCAAGGACCACACTCGGCGGTGCAGCCAGGCGGGCTAGTTTGCCGGGATGAGTCTCCTCGAGGCCGTGGCCGAGCGTGACGGCTGGCGGTGCTGGGTGTGCGACGAACCGGTCGACCCCGACATGTCGGTGAACGACCCACGAGGACCCAGCGTCGACAGCCGGACCGCCGACCGGAAGGCCAAGGTCGCCGAGCGACTCGCGCACCGCGGATGCAACACCCGCAAGGGCGCCGTCAAAGTGGTCATCGCCTGGCCGGACCACCTGTACGTGGTCGAACCCGCACCGCTGATCACCGTCGCCGGGAGACTGGAACGCAAGGGGGGACGCGAGATGGTGGCCCGTTGCCCGACCGAGCACGACGCCCAAGAGGCCGCGGACTGGCTGGTGGACCGCTTCTCCCGACTCGTTCCCGGGTTGCCGGTGACCGCCGAGATCCAGGCGGGCGGCGGCCAGTTCCTCGTCACCCTGGCCACCGGCCGCCGCTGACCAGGATCCGCCGGAGACCGGGCTCGACGGCCGGTCCGCCGGCGCTGGGCATCTCCGGACCAGGGGCTCCGGCCTCCGCCGGTGGGCGACTGTCGACCCGCTGACAACGGAACGACCACGCATCGGCGACGGCCTGTCGCGTCGTCGCGGTGAGGATGGCGCGAGCCCCACCCGACGGGCCTGCATCGGCGCTAGGCCCCCCAGTCCCACTCCGCAGCACCGGCGGACGCCGTCGGGGTCGTTGCGGACGTAGTGGCGATGGGTACGCCGAGGTAGGTGGCGACGACGCCTGGTACGTGCAGCGACGGACACCCGAGAGAGCTGCCCGACGCGAGCGCAGCGCCCGCTACGGCCAGGGCAGGCGGTGGATCGTCCGGTGGCGAGACTCCGACGACAGGCCCCGCAAGCGATCCTTCGAACGCAAGGCGACGCCGAGCGCGAGGCCGCGCGCATCGAGACCGAGCTCGCCCGCGACACCTACATCGATCCCCGCGCCGGCGAGATCAGCTTCCGCGACTACGCCCGGCAGTGGCTCGCCGGCCAGTACGCCGACCCGAACACCACCTGTCTGGTCAGCGGTCCGCCCGGTGATCCTGCCCTCGGACGGCCGAGCCCTGACCATCCCCGGTCCCGGACCTCGTGTGGGCCGCGCCGACGTCGGCCACCCCGGTCGGAGGTGGCGCGCTACCTGCTGGTCCCCACGGCCACGCCGCAACACACAATCGCCTCCCGGGACGGCGGAAGTCGCGACCCCGGCCGCAGGTTCCGGTCAGCTCCAGATCGTGACGTAGACCGGCGGCCGGAACCGCGACGCCGGCATCCCCGCACCCGGCGTGCGCAGCAGCTTCATCGCCTCCGGTGTTCCGAGGAAGTGGCGCAGCGACCCCGCGGCGGGCGACCGCCGCTCGGGGGCGAGCGTGGTCGCGTACCAACAGGTCTCGAACGGCGTGCCGGGTACGTCGATCACCTGCAGCTCGCGGCGCCGCAACTGGTGCACCGCGAGGTGCAGGATCCCGGGCGCGACGCCGGCACCCCGGACAGCGGCCTCCCAGGCCGCGGTCTGGTTCGGGAACACCGACAGCTGTTTCTCGGGGACACCGAGGCCCCGCAGCAACCGGGAGACGTCGCTGCCGGGATCGGTCGCGGAGGGCTCCACGAGCCACGGCCATCGATCGGGCGATCCGCTCATCCGGCTCTTGGCCGAGGCGAGGACGACCAGCTGGCAGCGGAAGACCGGTTCGCTGGCCAGCCCCAGGCTCCGGCCGCCGTCCAGCTGCGGCCCGATGGCGAGGTCGGCGAGCCGCTGCGAGACCAGCGGGCCCATCTCCGCCGTGGTCGACACACCGGCCGACACCTCGATCGAGCCGAGCGAGCGTGCGGTGAAGGCATCGGCGAGCGGACCGGTGATGAACTCGACGACCGCGCTCGGTGCGACGAGGCGCAGCTGCTGCGCGGCGCCCTTGGCCAGCCGGACCGCCGACTCGGCTTCAGCACCGAGCGAAACCATCTGGGCGGCGATCGTCAGCAGCCGCGTCCCGCCCGGCGTCAGGGTCATTCCCGGACCACCGCGGGTCAGCAGGGGGTCGTCGAGATACCTGCGCAGAGCGGACAGCGCCTGGGACACGGCGGGTTCGCTGACGCCGAGCGCGTTCGCGGCGGCCTTGACCGACCCGAGCCGAGCGACGAGCACGAAGGCGTTCAGCTGCGTGAGTGTCACACGTGCACTCTGCCCCGATTCGATCGGGGAGCGGCGTATCCCGATCCAATCGTGTCGACGAGCCGGATACGGCGCGCTGCGGCCTAAGCGATCGCTTATTCCCGGTTGCCATTTGCGCGGGACGGGACGACGATCCGAAAATGGTCGGCGCAGGGATGCACGACCGAGGAATCGGAGGTTCCCGGGTGACCGAGCGATCGCACAGTGCCGCCGAGGACGCCGAGGACGCCGAGGCGCTGGGCGTCCTGCGCTCGATCTGGACGGCGCAGCACCAGTCCTCCGCGGACATCGAGCCGCCGCGACCGAGGGCCAAGATCTGCAAGAACATGAAGAACATCGGGTTCGGGGGGTTGGACCTCAACGGTGCCGACGACCTCGACTCGACGGCGGTGCCGGTCGGCGACGAGCTGCGCAACGCGTGGCGGGACCGACTTGCACGTGACGGCAAGCTGCAGGCCGGGGCGACCACCGTTCGGGACCTGGTCGACGGCGACGCGTAGGCCCGGGCAGAGCATCCCCGGCGACCGGGCCGCCGGGCACGCCAGAGGCTGCGTCGCCACCCGCGTCGCAGCCGAACCCCACCTCAATCGATCGAGGAGAACGTCGCGGTGAGTCCACCTGCCAGCGTCGGCGACCTGACCGCGGCGCTGCGCCGAGGCGACTACCTCGCCGACCGGGGGCTGGCCACGGCCGCCTACGTGTCGATGTCCCTGCACCGGCCGCTGCTCCTGGAGGGCGAACCGGGCGTCGGCAAGACCGAGATCGCCAAGGTGCTCGCCGCGGTGCTGGGCCGTGACCTCATCCGGTTGCAGTGCTACGAGGGGATCGACACCAGCCAGGCACTCTACGAGTGGGACTACGCACGCCAGCTGCTGCACATCCGGGCGCTGTCGGAGCGCGGCCTGGCCGACGACGACGCCGTGGATCGACTGTTCGGACCGCGGTTCCTGCTGGAGCGGCCGCTGTTGCAGGCGGTGCGCGCCGGAGACCGCGCCGTGCTCCTGATCGACGAGATCGACCGGGCCGACGACGAGTTCGAGGCGTTCCTGCTTGAGATGCTGTCGGACTTCCAGATCAGCATCCCGGAGGTCGGCACGATCGTCGCGACACAGCCGCCGATCGTCGTCCTCACGTCGAACCGGACCCGGGAGCTGCACGACGCGCTCAAGCGTCGGTGCATGTACCACTGGATCGACTACCCGTCGCTGGAGCAGGAGGTCGAGATCGTGACCGTCCGCCAGCCCGGGGTGAGCGCCGAGCTGGCCCGCAAGGTGGTCACGGCGGTGCAGCGGCTGCGGGAGATGGACCTGGCCAAGCCGCCGGGGGTCGCGGAGACGATCGACTGGGCACGCACGCTGGACTTCCTCGGCGAGACCACGCTGACCGCCGAGGCGGCCGACCTCACCCTCGGTGCCGTGCTCAAGGACCGCGAGGACATCGAGCTGGCCCGCGGGTGCATCGACGACATCACGTCGGTGACGTGACCCACGACGACCTGGTGTCGCTGCTGGTCGGGTTCGGCAGGGCACTCCGGGCCGAGGGCGTCTCGGCGGGCCCGGGCGACATCTCCACCTTCTGCGCGGTGATGGTGCCCCTGGATCCCACCGACCTGATGGACCTCTACTGGGGTGGCCGCACATCGCTGGTCAAGCGTCGGGAGGACATCGGCACCTACGACGAGGTGTTCCGCGCGTACTTCCTCGGCGAACGCAACCCGGTCGAGGAGATGCTGTCGCTGCAGCTGAGGTCCAGCGCCGAGTCCGAGGCCGTGATCGACATCCCGGCCACGGATCCGCCCGACCCCGCGGGCGACCCGGAGGAGGACGAGACGGTGATGGGCCTGATGGCCTCCGGGGTCACCGCGTTGCGCTCCAAGTCGTTCGTCGCCTGCACCCCCGACGAGCTCGCGGCGCTGCGGCGCATCATGGCGCAGTTCCGGCTGACCCCGCCGAAGCGGCGCACCCGGCGCACCCGGCCGGCCCGTCGGGGTCGGCGCCCGGACCTGCGCCGGACCGTCCGGCAGTCGCTGCGGATGCACGGTGAGCCGGTCGCGCTGCGGTGGCAGCGTCGCCGGGTCAAGCTGCGGCCGCTCGTGCTGGTGCTCGACGTGTCCGGCTCCATGGCCGACTACTCGCGCGCTCTGCTCCAGTTCGCGCACACCGCGCGCCGGGCGGCGCAGAAGGTCGAGGTGTTCTGCTTCGGCACCCGCCTGACCAGGATCACCGTCCCGCTGCAGAAGCGCAGCCCGGACGACGCGCTCACGGAGGCGTCGCGACTCGTGGTGGACTGGGAGGGCGGCACCCGGATCGGCGACTGCCTCGACGAGTTCGCCCGGACCTGGGGCAGGCGCGGGATCACTCGCGGGGGGATCCTGGTGATCTGCTCCGACGGGCTCGACCGGGGCAACCCGGACACGTTGGCGACGGCGATGGAGCGGCTCTCCCGGTTGTCGCACACCATCGTCTGGATGCACCCGCACAAGGGCGGGGATCCGCACTTCCGGCCGCAGTCGTTGGGCATGATGGTGGCCGAGCCGCACATCGACGTGCTGCTGTCGGGCCACGACCTGGAGAGCCTCGCCGAACTGGCGCAGCTGCTACCCCAACTCGGATAGGAGTTCGACGATGATGCGATGGAGCGTCGGCCTGGTGGCCGAAGGCGACCCGGACACCGACCCGGTGGTGTCGATCGAGGAGGTCGTCGAGCTGGCCGACGCCGTGGCGCGCCGGGAGGGGATCGCCACCGGGGGCGGCAGCACCCGCTACGGCGCACAGATCGTCGTGCTGGCCGGCAGCCGTGACGAGGCCATCGAGCGCGGCCGTGCCGAGTTCACCGACGCCGTGCGCATCGCGGGCCTGCCCGACTTCCCCATCGTGCACGCCGAGGCGATCAGCGAGTCCGAGGACGCGGGCGAACCGGGGTGATCCGGCTCGGCTCGCTCGCGGGATACGCGTTCTCCGGGCCACGGGTGCTCGGCGGATGGAGCCCGCCCGCCCGGGCGGGCGTCTACGCGATCCTCTACAAGCCCGAGCCCGAGGGGCGGTCCGAACGCTACGCCGTCACCTACGTCGGACATGCCGACGATCTCACCGCGGTCGGGTTCCCGTTCAAGCACCGGCGGTCCGGCTGCTGGATACGACGTGCGGGTTCGAAATGGAAGCTGCACGTCGCCTTCCTGGAGGTGCCGGGCGGCAATCGGGCACATCGTGAGCAGATCACCCAGGAACTGATCGCGACGTACGAGCCGCTGTGCAACGAGACGCTCTACGACAACTCCTGGCGTACGGAGTGGATCGGCGCGTACTCCGACGCGCCCAACACCGCACCGCTGCCGCAGCACCGGCCGGACTGACCCGAGGTCGGGCCCCGAGCACCGAGAAGGTGGACGAATGACCGACGGGCCCCCCGACCTGTGTGGCTCCGAGCAGGCCCGGATCCGCGCGAGTACACCCGCGTTCGCCCCGATCGGGTACGTGCGCAGCGACTACCGGCAGCCGGCCGCCACGCCCATCCAGTCGACCCGGAACAGCACCGCGGAGGGCCGCGTCGAGGTCTTCCCCGAGCACGTCGCGGCCCTCGACGGGATCGCCGACTTCGACTACGTGTGGTTGCTGCTGTGGCTGGACCGGGCCGCCCCGCCACCGGCCGACGGGCAGGTGGTGCCGTTCATGCTGGCCGGCAGCGACCGCCGGTTCGGGGTCTTCGCCACCCGGCACCCCGCACGGCCCAACCCGATCGGCCTCAGCGTGGTGCGGGTCGTGGAGGTGGACGGTTCGGGGATCACGTTCCGCGGTGTCGACGCCTGCCACGGGACGCCGGTGCTCGACATCAAGCCGTGGGAACAGCACCTCGACGTGCCCGGTTACGCGGACGGCTGGGCCGCCGTGTCCGCGATCCGGGGCGGGTGGTACTCCGCGGCCGGTGTCGCCGGGTCCGGGCAGCTGCTGCCGGGCTCGCCCGCGTCGCAGGCGCTCCCCGGAGGCAGCGCGCCGTAGGGCAACCGGCCTGCGTCCGGTCCGACGACGGCAGCCGCCCGGCGGGGATCCCGCCGGGCGGCCGTGGTCGTGGACGGTGGCCGGTCAGTGCCGGGACGGCGCGTACCCGACCGTCTCGTGGATGCGTGACCGACGCCGTCCGGTGGCCGGAACGGCGACCTGGGGCCGATCGGGGTTCGACGAGACCTTCCTGATGACCTCCTCGGCGAAGCCGTAGAGCAGCGGCAGCGCCCCCGCGACGGTCCGTCCCGTGCGGTTGATGTGCTCCAGGCCGGGCCGGATCGCCTTGCCGTCGGCGGCGATCCGGCTCACCAGCCCGTCACCGGCCTCCAGCGTGGTGGCGATCCTGCCGAGCAGCGAGCCGAGCCAGAAGACGAAGAAGGCCAGCCCGGCGATCAACACCACGATCTCGACGACGGTGATGACCAACAGAGTCGATTCGGACATGATCATGCCTTCCCGGCGGGGGTGGGGATGGAGTCGACGACCCGCCCGAGGAACAGGTGGTGCTGCAGGCCCTCGCCCAGCACCAGGTCCAGGCCGGCGCCGGTCGCGGTGATCAACGCGGTGTCCTTCGTGTTCTCGGTGATGCCGACGAGCGTGCCGGCGATGCCGTCGACCGCGCTGTCGATCCGTTTGACGAAGGCCACGAGCAGGCTCAGCAGCACCACGACCGCGACGATCACGACGGCGCCGAGTACGAGGATCACCGTCCAGTAGGTGATCTCTCCGGGAGAGAGGGACACGGTCAGCCTCCCAGCCGCGCGCGGCCGCGCTGCAGGCCACCGATGATCTCGGTGGCGTGGTCGATGGTCGTGTTCAGCCCGGCGAGCCCCGCGGTGTGGGTGCGGGAGCGGCTCAGCGAGGCGTCGAGCTGCTGGGCCTGGGTGCCGATCTTGTAGGCGAGCACCAGGATCGGGGTGACGAGTGCGACCACCACCACCACGATCACCAGGCCGATGACGAGTCCGAGGGTCCAGCCGAAGGGAATCATGTTCGCGGGCTCCTCAGACCGTCTCGCACCAGGCCCGCACGGGGGCGAGGTTGGCGTTGACCGACCCGACCACCGTCGGGACGGTACTGGTGTTGTCGGCGATGGCGTCCACGCCGCCCTGCAGGGCGGCGAGGGTGGCATGGACGTGACGCAGGTGCAGGATCACGCGCAGCAGGCCGACCGCCACGACGGCGATGATCAGTGCGGTGATCAGGAGTGTGATCCAGGCAACGACGGGCATTGTCGTCCTCCTACTTCGCAGGGAGCAGCGTGGCGACGCTGCCCGCGTACCGGGTGGCCCCGACCGCGACCTGGGCCACGGTCGCGTCCGTCTCGACGAGCAGTGCGGGCGTGTCCTCGACCTCGCCGAGCAGCTCCACGCCGTGGGTGAGGATGTCGTCGGCGGCACCGCGGATGCGCTCCACCGCGGCGAGCAGCCGGCTGAGCAGCGCGATCACCACGACGAGCACCACCACCAGCAGGGCGTTGCCGATCCACCAGAGCGTCATGACTTCTCCTTCGCAGCCGCGGGGCTCATCGGTTGCGGTCGTAGGGAAGGAAGAACCGGGCGAACACGCGCATCAGCGCCATCCGGGCGGCGCGAACACCGATGGCGAACCCGCTGGCGGGCCTGGCGGCGCGGACCGCGGTCGTCGTGCCACCGCTGCCCTGGTTGGTGATGTTGTACTGCAGGCATTCCGCGAAGGACTGCATGAGCACGCCGGTGACGTCGGCGATCATGCCGCGCCCGAACTGGGCGGCCGCACCGGAGACGGTCAGGTCCTGCTCGACCTTCATCGTCGTTCCACCACTGGCCGGCGCCAGGACCACGGTCATCATCATGTCCGCGGTGCCCTTGCCCTTGTCCTCGGCGCCGGCGGCGTGCATCACCATCCGGTGGGCGGCGTCATCGGTCTCGATGATCTTGACCTGGCCGCTGAAGCTCAGCTTCACCGGGCCGAGCCGGGCCACCACCTTGCCGTCGTAGGTGCCGTTGCCGTCGTCGCCGACCAGCTCCGCGCCGGGGAGGCACGGTGCGAGGTTGGGGACGTCGAGGAGGTAGGCCCACACCTTGTCCAGCGGGGCGCCGACCACGAGCTCGTTCTTGATCTCCATATCGGTCTCCTCCCTCAGCCGTTCCTGACCGGCGGCGCGCCGGAGACGTCCTGGTGGGTCTGCAGGGCGGTCCAGACGCGGTCGGGCAGCACCGGCATGTCGATGTTGCGCACCCCGGTGTGGGCGATCGCGTCGAGGACGGCGTTGACGAAGGCCGCCGGACCGCCGACCGCCGCGCACTCGCCGACGCCCTTGGCCCCGATCGGGTGGTGCGGGCACGGCGTGACCACCTCGTGCAGCTCGAACCCGGGCGTCTCCCACGCCGTCGGGATGAGGTAGTCCATGTAGTTCGAGCCCACGATGTTGCCCTCGGCGTCGTAGGTCTGGAACTGCATGTTCGACATCGCGTAGGCCTCGGTCAGCCCACCCATGATCTGTCCCTCGACGATCATGGGGTTGATCCGCACGCCGCAGTCGTCCACCGCGACGACGCGCAGCACGTCCCACACCCCGGTCTCCGGGTCGACCTCGACGGTCACGATGTAGCAGGCGAACGGCCAGGTCAGGTTGGGCGGGTCGTAGTAGGCGTTGCCCTCGAGCCCGGGCTCCATCCCGTCGGGCATGTTGGAGTAGGCGGCCATCGCGCACTCCTGGATCGTCGCGCCGCGTTCCGGGGCGCCGCGCACGAAGAACCGGCCCAGCTCCCACTCGATGTCCTCCTCGGACACCTCCAGCAGGTGGGCGGCGATCTTGCGCGCCTTCGCCCGGATCTTGCGGGACACCATGGACACCGCGGCGCCGGCCACCGGCGTGCTGCGGGACGCGTAGGTGCCCATCCCGTACGGGGCGGTGTCGGTGTCGCCCTCCTCCACGACCACGTCGGCGGCGGGGATGCCCAGCTCGTGGCTGACGATCTGCGCCCACGTCGTCTCGTGGCCCTGGCCCTGGGTCTTCGCCCCGGTGCGCAGGATCGCCTTGCCGGTCAGGTGCACCCGCAGCTCGGCGGAGTCGAACATCTTGATGCCGAGGATGTCGTACTCGCGGCTGTTGCCGGCGCCGAGCGGTTCGGTCATCGTCGAGATCCCGATACCCAGCAGGCGCCCCTTGGCCCGCGCCGCGGCCTGCTCGCGCCGGAACTCCTCGTAGCCGATCGCGTCCAGGCCGATCTGCAGGCACTTGTCGTACTGGCCGGAGTCGACGAGGAAGCCGAACGGTGTGCGGGCCGGGAACGCGTCGTCGGGCAGCAGGTTGACGCGCCGGAACTCGGCCTGGTCGATGCCGAGGTCGTCGGCGGCGGCCTGCACCATCCGCTCCTGGAAGAACATGGCCTCGGTGACCCGGAACGAGCAGCGGTAGGCCACCCCGCCGGGCGCCTTGTTGGTGTAGTGGCCCTGCGCGGTGATGTAGCCGGTCCCGATGTTGTAGCAGGCGAACGTCGAGTGCATCAGGCCGATCTTGAACTTGCTCGGCTGGGCGTCGGCGAAGAAGGCACCCTGGTCGGTGTCGGCGTGCATGCGGACGGCGAGGATCTTCCCGTCGGAGCGCAGGGCCATCTCGCCGTCGAGGTACATGTCGCGGCCGAAGCCGGTGGAGATGAGGTTGCCGGTCTTGTCCTCGGTCCACTTGACCGGCTTGCCCAGCAGGATCGACGCCAGGATCGAGTGCACGTAACCGGGGTAGACCGGCACCTTGTTGCCGAAGCCACCACCGACGTCCGGCGAGACGATCCGGATCATGTGCTCGGGCAGCTCGGCGATCAGCGCCACCGCGGACCGCACGATGTGCGGTGCCTGGCTGGTCATGTAGACCGTGAGCTTCTTGGTGGCCGGGTCGAAGTCCGCGACCGACCCGCAGCACTCGATCGGCGAGGGGTGGCTGCGCGGGTAGTGCAGCTTCAGCTTCGAGACGACGTCGGCCTCGGCGAAGGCCCGCTCGGTCGCCTCCCGGTCGCCGACCTCCCAGCGGTAGCAGGTGTTGTCGACCTGGCCCTGCTTGTCGTCGCGGATGACCGGGGCGCCCGGCGCCGCGGACTGCTCCGGGTTGACGATCGGCGGCAGCGGCTCGTACTCGACGTCGATGGCCTCGCAGCCGTCCTTGGCGATGTAGGGGTCGTCGGCGACGACGACGCACACCTCCTGGCCCTGGAAGCGGACCTTGTCGGTGGCCAGCACCGCCTGGGTGTCGTAGGACAGCGTGGGCATCCAGGCCAGGTTGCGCTGAGCCATCATCTCGCCGGTGAGGACGAGCCGGACACCCGGGATGGCCCAGGCCCTGCTGGTGTCGATGCTGATGATCCTGGCGTGCGCCAGCGGGCTGCGCAGGATCTCCATGTAGAGCATCCCGGGCAGCTTGACGTCGTCGGTGTAGTTGCCGCGGCCGCGGATGAAGCGGCTGTCCTCGACGCGCAACCGGCTCGAGCCGAGACCACCGATCTTGATCTCGTCGAGCGCCTGCGAGCTGCTCGGTGTCACGGGTGCCGTCTGGGTCATGAGACATGCTCCTCGGAGGACGTGTCCCCGGCCGCGGCCGGGCCGGAGAGGCGCTGCTTGTCGGCGGCCCACAGGACCGCCTTGACGATGTTCTGGTAGCCGGTGCACCGGCAGAGGTTGCCCGACAACGCCCACCGGACGTCTTCCTCGGTCGGGCTCGCGTTGCGGTTGAGCAGCGCCTTCGACGCCATCATCATTCCGGGCGTGCAGAAGCCGCACTGCAGTCCGTGCTCGGCCTGGAAGCCCTCCTGGACCGGGTCCAGCTCGCTGTGCGTGCCCAGGCCCTCCACCGACGTCACCTCGTGCCCGTCGGCCTGGACCGCGAGCATGGTGCACGACTTGATCGGTTCTCCGTCGAAGAGCACCGTGCAGGCACCGCAGTTCGTGGTGTCGCAGCCGAAGTGGGTACCGGTCAGGCCGAGGCCCTCACGCATCAGGTGCGCGAGGAGCAGCCGCGGCTCCACCTCGACGACACGTCGCTCGCCGTTGACCGTGATCGTGATCCGGCGCACGTTCTCGGCGGTCTCGACGACCTCGACCGAACGTCCGTAGCTCATGCTGCCACCGCTTCCCCGCGGGCGAGGCCGCGTCTGATGAACGTCGCCACGACGTGGCGCTTGAACGCGGCGCTGCCGCGGTGGTCTCCCCTGGGCTGCGCGGCGGCCGCCGCGAGCTGCGCGGCCTGCTCGATGGACTCCTCGGACAACGGCTTGCCGACGAGGACCTGTGCGGCCTCGGTGGCGGCGATGTTGCTCGGACCGACCCCGGTGAGTGCGATCCCGGCCCGCACGACACGACCGTCGCTGGTCTCGAGCGCCATCGCGACGCCGGCGGTCGCGAAGTCACCGACCCGGCGCTCCAGCTTGAGGTAGGTGCCCGAGCGCTGTCCGGTCGGGGCCGGGATGACGGCCTCCAGGGCGATCTCGTCGGGCTGCAGCGCGTTCTGGAACGGTCCGAGGCTGAAGTGGCCGGCCGCGATGGTCCGGCGGCCGCGGGGACCCAACGCCACCATGTGCCCACCCAGCGCGAGCAGGACCGAGGCCCAGTCGCCCTGGGGGTCGGAGTGGCAGATCGAGCCGACCATGGTGCCACGGCTGCGCACCATCGGGTCGGCGATCAGCGGCGCCGCCGCCGCCATCAGCGGGTGCTTCGCCGCCAGCAGGGCCGACCGCTCCAGCGTCACGTGCCGGCACAGTGCACCCACGCGCAGGGTGCCGTCGGGGTCCTCGCGGTGGTAGTCGAGCCCGGGGATGCCGTTGATGTCGACGAGCACCTCCGGCGCGGCGAAGCGGAGCTTCATCATCGGCACGAGGCTCTGGCCGCCGGCGAGGATCTTGGCGTCGTCGCCGTACCGGTTCAGCAGGGAACTCAGCTCGTCGAGACTTCGCGGAGCCTCGTAGCGGAACTTGGACGGGTACATCCGGGCCTCCTTGCCCTGGGTGGGCGGGCGTCGGTGTGCGGGAACGGGAGCAGGGAGCGGGATCAGGCTGTCGGCCGCGGTCGGGGACGGGCCTCGGGCCGCGGCTCGGCCACGGCCACCGGCAGCGCCTCGTCCTCCGGATCGGGGCGCGGTTCCTGGTGCGGCGGCCACGGTCCGGCCACCGGTTGACCGGCGATCTTCATGAACTCGGTCATCTGGGGGAACGCCCAGATCGTCGGGCTGGCGCCGCCGGTCTTCGGGGCACCCTCGATGAGCTCGAACATGCGCGGGTTGCCCTGGCTGTGGCCACTCGATTCGATCGGCATGCGTCCTCATTCGCGTCGTTGCGTCAGCCCACGTCGCGAACGTCCTTCCGGTACAAACCGGGGTGAACACGTTCGCGAAATGACGACTGGGATGTTCAGTGGCGGTCATGCTGCACCTCGGCGCACGTTCCATCTACTCGGCCTAAGTAAAGACTTAACTGGTCTTGCCGAGGCATGTGACTGGGACCAGCATGGTGGATCGACGCCCACCAGCCGGGAGCACGATGCAGGTTCCAGCCCATTTCGAGTACCAGCGCGCGACGTCCGTCGAGGACGCGATCGCGCTGTTGGAGCGCTACGGGCCGGAATCGAGGATCGTCGCGGGTGGGCACAGCCTCATCCCGATGATGAAGCTCCGACTCGCCCAGCCGGAGCTGCTGGTCGACATCAACGGGCTCGCCGATCTGGGCGGGATCTCCCTGGCGGGGGACGTGCTGCGGATCGGTGCGATGGTCCGGCACGCGGAGCTGCTCGCATCGGTGACGGCCGGCACGCACTTCCCACTGCTGCACGACGCCGAGCGGGTGATCGCCGATCCGGTCGTGCGCAACCGCGGGACCGTGGGCGGTTCGGTCTGCCAGGCGGACCCGTCGGAGGACCTGTCGGCGGCCTTCACCGCCCTGCGCGCCACGGCCGTCATCGAGGGGTCCGCCGGGGTCCGCCGGGTACCGATGCGGGAGTTCTTCCACGGCCCCTACCAGACGGCGGTCGGCCCCGCCGAGGTGCTGGTCGAGCTGCAGATCCCGCTGTCGAACTCGGCGACACTCGCCGGCAGCAGCAGTGCCTACCTCAAGGTGGACCGCCGGGCGGGCGACTGGGCGGTCGCCGCGGCGGCGGCCGTGCTGCGGATCGACCGGGACAGCGTCGTGACCGAGGTCGGGATCGGCCTCACGGCCGTGGGGGCCCGCCAGTTCGCCGCCGTCGAGGCGGAGGACTTCCTGCGCGGCCGGCAGCTGACGGGTGAGCACATCGCCGAGGCGGGCGACATCGCCGCGCAGCACTGCAGCCCGGTGGCCGACCAGCGCGGTCCCGTCGACTACAAGCGCCATCTCGCGGGTGAACTCGCCCGCAGGGCGCTGCACGCTGCGGCGGCCCGCGCCGACCTCGCGATCATCGGGAGGCTGTAGATGAGGGTCACCGTCACCGTGAACGACCAGGACTACATCCGGGACGTGGAGCCCCGCCTGCTCCTGGTGCACCTGCTGCGCGACGAGCTGGGGCTGACCGGTACCCACTGGGGCTGCGACACCTCGAACTGCGGGGCCTGCACCGTCTGGCTGGACCGGGTGCCGGTGAAGTCGTGCACGGTGCTCGCCGTGATGGCGAGCGGTAGCTCGGTACGGACGGTCGAAGGCCTGGAGCGCCGCGGTGGCGAGCTCGACCAGCTGCAGGTCTCCTTCGCGCTGTGTCACGGCCTCCAGTGCGGCTTCTGCACACCGGGGATGCTCATGACCGCGCGCTGGCTGCTCGACCGGCTCCCGGACCCGTCCGACGTGGAGATCCGCGAGGCGATCAGCGGCCAGACCTGCCGGTGTACCGGCTACGAGAACATCGTCCGGTCGATCCGGCACGCCGCCGAGTCCGAGAGGGCGGCGGGATGACCGCCGCACTGACGCCGGGGACGTCCGGTCGCCGGCCCGACCCGTTCGCCGGGCACGCCTCGCCCATGGGGCACGGGAACATGGTGCGCAAGGAGGACGCGAGGTTCCTCCGCGGCCGTGGGCGGTTCGTCGACGACATCCGGTTGCCGGGCATGTTGCACGGCGCCGTGCTGCGCAGCCCGTACGCGCACGCGCGGATCCTCTCGATCGACACCGGCGGGGCCGAGTCGCACCCGAAGGTGCGTGCCGTGATCACCGGGGCGGACCTGGAACGTCGCGGGATGGCCTGGATCCCCACGCTGTCCCACGACGTCGCGGCGGTACTCGCCACCGACAAGGTGCGCTACCAGGGGCAGGAGGTCGCGTTCGTCGTCGCCGAGGACCGCTACGCCGCCCGCGACGCGCTGAGCCTGATCGAGGTGGAGTACGAACCGCTCGAGCCGGTCATCGACGCCCACCGGGCACTCGCACCGGACGCCCCGGTGATCCGCGACGAGATCCCCGGCCGCACCGACAACCACATCTTCGACTGGGAGGCCGGTGACGCAGCGGCGACGGAGGCGGCATTCGCCGCCGCCGAGCACGTCAGCTCGTGCGAGATGCTCTACCCGCGGGTGCATCCGGCGCCGCTGGAGACGTGCGGGATCGTCGCCGACCTCGACCCGGTCAGCGGCCGGCTCGTCGTCTACGCCACGGCGCAGGCCCCGCACGCCCACCGCGCCCTCTACTCGGGGATCATCGGCATCCCCGAGAACCGGATCCGGATCATCTCCCCGGACATCGGTGGCGGATTCGGCAACAAGGTGGCGATCTACCCCGGCTACCTCTGCGCCGTGATCGCCACGAGCATCACCGGAGCGCCGGTCAAGTGGACCGAGGACCGCTCGGAGAACCTGATGAGCACCTCCTTCGCGCGTGACTTCCACATGCGGGGGGAGATCGCGGCCACCCGCGACGGGCGGATACAGGGGCTGCGGGTGCAGGTGCTCGCCGACCACGGCGCGTTCAACGGGACCTCGCAGCCGTCGAAGTTCCCGGCCGGCTTCTTCCACATCTTCACCGGTTCGTACTCGGTGCCCGCCGCGCACTGCACGGTCCGCGGTGTCTACACCAACAAGGCGCCCGGCGGGGTCGCCTACGCATGCTCGTTCCGGATCACCGAGGCGTCCTACCTGGTCGAGCGCCTGGTCGACGTGCTGGCGTTCGACCTCGGTCTCGACGCGGCCGAGGTGCGCCGACGCAACCTGCTGCGACCCGAGCAGTTCCCCTACCGGTGCGCCACGGGATGGGAGTACGACTCCGGCGACTACCCGCGGGCCTTCGAGCTGGCCCTGGAGATGGCCGGCTACGACGAGCTGCGTCGTGAGCAGGCGCGCGGCCGCCGGACGCGGGCCGAGACCGGCGAGGGCACCGTGATGGGCATCGGCCTGTCCTTCTTCACCGAGGCCGTCGGGGCCGGCCCGCGCAAGGACATGGACATCGGTGGGTTCGGGATGGCCGACGCCGCCGAGCTGCGGGTGCACCCGACCGGATCGGCGGAGCTCCGGCTGTCGTGCATGTCGCAGGGACAGGGCCACGAGACGACGTTCGCCCAGATCGTGTCCGAGGAGCTCGGGATCTCACCGGACGACATCGAGGTCATCGAGGGCGACACCGATCGCACCCCGTTCGGCCTGGGCACCTACGGCTCGCGGTCCACCCCCGTCTCCGGTGCCGCCGCCGTGATGGCGGCCCGCAAGGTGCGCGAGCGGGCCCGGCTGGTCGCCGCGGCGATGCTGGAGGTCTCCGCCGACGACCTGGTGTGGGACAAGGGCCGGTTCCACGTGCGCGGCGACCGGGCGGCCGGGGTCGGCATCGGTGAGATCGCCCTCGCGGCCCACTCCGGACTGGAGCTGCCCGAGGGGGTCGAGGGGCAGCTCGACGCCACCTGCGTCTACAACCCGCCCAACCTGACGTTCCCGTTCGGCGCGTACCTCTGCGTCGTCGACGTCGATCCGGGCACCGGGCAGGTCACGGTCCGCCGGTTCGTGGCGGTGGACGACTGCGGGGTGCGGATCAATCCGGCCATCGTCGAGGGGCAGGTGCACGGCGGCCTCGCCGACGGGATCGGGATGGCGCTGATGGAGGTCATGGCCTTCGACACGGACGGCAACCATCTCGGCGCGTCGTTCATGGACTACCTCCTTCCCACGTCCATGGAGTGCCCCTCGTGGGAGCTGGGCAAGACGGTGACCCCGTCGCCGCACCATCCCATCGGCGCCAAGGGCATCGGCGAGTCGGCGACCGTCGGGTCCCCGGCCGCGGTCGTGAACGCGGTGCTCGACGCCATCGGGGTCCGGCATGCCGACATGCCGCTCACCCCCGCCCACGTGTGGTCGGCCATCCAGGGCCGACCGCTCCGAACCGACATCGCTATTGGATGACGACATGACACGAGCAGACCTGCTCTCCCGAGTCGACGGACTGCGCACCGGGCGCACGCCGTTCGTGCTGGCCACGGTCGTGCGGGCGGAACGCCCCACGAGCGCCAAGCCGGGTGACTGCGCACTGGTGCTCGCCGACGGGACGATCGACGGCTTCGTCGGTGGTGTGTGCGCGGAGTCAACCGTGCGCCTGGAGAGCCTGCGGCTGCTCCAGGCGGGCGAGTCCGGGCTGCTGCGGATCACTCCGCGCTCCGGCGACTCCGACGCGCCCGACCAGGAGGGGGTGCGCACCGTGGGCAACCCGTGCCTGTCCGGGGGCACCCTGGAGATCTTCCTGGAGGCGATGATCCCGGCCGCGCTGGTGTACGTGCACGGGGAGGCGCCGGTGGCACGGGCGTTGGCCCGGGTCGGGCACGCCCTGGACTGGGACGTCCGTCCTGCGGTCGACCCGGCCGCGCCGATCCCGCCGGACACCTCGGCGGTGGTCGTGGCCTCGCACGGCCGAGACGAGGCCGCGGTGCTCGCGGCCGCGCTGAAGGCGGGTGTGCCCTACGTCGCGCTGGTCGCGAGCAGGCGCCGGTCGGCGGGGGTGCGCGAGGAGCTCGCCGCGATGGGTGTGCCGGAGCCCGATCTGGAGCGCGTGCACGCCCCGGCCGGGCTGGACATCGGCGCGCGGACCGCGCCGGAGATCGCGCTGACGGTGTTCGCGGAGATCGTGGCGCACCGGCCGCGGGTGCACGCTCCCGAGGGGACCGAACCGACGTCATCGGACGGGTCCACGGGCGAGGAGGACAGCAGCACCCACGTCCACGCCGTGGAGGGGTCGGTGGAGGTCGCCGTGGACCCGGTCTGCGGGATGGACGTCGCGATGACCCCGGCGAGCATCTCCGCCCGGCACGGCAGCACATCGGTCTACTTCTGCGGGACGGGATGCCGGCAGGCGTTCCTCGACGATCCGCAGCGTTTCCGCACGTGACACCGCAGCCGGTCCCGGACTTCACCGGCCCCGACGACCTGCGTCGGGCGCTGGACGAGTCCGGCTACCTCGCCGACGACGCACTGGCCACCGCCCTGTTCCTGGCCGTGCGGATGCGGCAGCCGATCCTGCTGGAGGGCGAGCCGGGGGTCGGCAAGACGCACGCCGCGACGGCGCTGGCCGCCGCGGTGGGCTCCCCGCTGCTGCGGGTGCAGTGCTACGAGGGGCTCACCGCGGCGGAGACGATCTACGAGTGGAACTATCCACGGCAGCTGCTGGCCATCCGACTGGCCGAGGCCCGCGGCGCCGACCTCGCCGAGGCGGACCTGTTCACCGACGAGTACCTGCTGGTCCGTCCGCTGCTGGCGGCGATCTCCCATCCGGGGCCCGCACCTGCGGTGCTGCTCGTGGACGAGGTCGACCGCGCCGACGACGAGTTCGAGGCGTTCCTGTTCGAGGCACTGGCCGAGGCCTCGGTCACGATCCCCGAGCTGGGCACCCGCCGTGCGACCGTGCCGCCGGTGGTCCTGCTGACCTCCAATCGCACCCGCGACCTGCACGACGCCCTCAAGCGCCGCTGCCTCTACCACTGGATCGCCTACCCCGACACCGCGCGGGTCGAGGAGATCGTGCGTCGGCGGGTGCCGTCGGCCGGCGGCTGGCTGGCCCGCCAGGTGGCGATCGCCGTACACCGGCTGCGGGGGCTGGAGCTGCAGAAACGACCCGGGATCGCGGAGGCGATCAGCTGGACCACCGCGCTGGAGGTGCTCGGGGTGAGCGAGCTCGACGAGGCGGCGGTCGGGCGCACGCTCGGCGCCGCGCTGAAGTACGACGAGGACATCGACACCGTCCGGCGTGCCGGGCTAGGCACCCTCCTGCGCCATGGCTGAGCCCGCCCGGACCGACCTGCCCGCCCTCGTGGCGCGGTTCGCCGCAGCCTGCCGCGAGGCCGGGCTGCCGGTCGGTCCGGATCGGGCCGCGCGGTTCGCCCGGGCCGTGGTGGAGGTCGCGCCGACGACGACCACCCGGCTGCACCACTGCGCGGTGACCACGCTGGCCTCCGACCCGGACCAGGTGGCCGTTCTCGACGCGGTCTTCGCCGCGGTGTTCGAGGGCCTGGTCGACCCGGCCGGTCCGCGCGGCGGCGACCCGGCCGCCGACCCGGCCGGTCCGGGCGGCGCACAGGCCCCGGCGACCCGGGGCTCGACCGGGACCGGGTCCCGGCTGACGACGTCCGCCGCCCGGGCCGAGGGCTCGGCCGGGTCGCCGCGCGAGGTGGCCACGCCGGTGCTGGCGTCGGCGCGAGAACGGTTCGGCGGACGCGACTTCGCGGAGCTGACGCCGCGGGAGCTGGCGCTGCTCGCCGACGCCATGCGGGCGCTGCGGGTGGTCACCCCGCTGCGCAGGACCCGGCGGACCCGGCCGAGCGCGCACGGCGGCCGCGTGGACCTGCGCGCCACCCTGCGCACCGCCCTGCGCACCGCGGGCGAACCGGTGCGGTTGGCGAGGCGGACCCGGCGCCCCCGCCACCGCCGGCTCGTGGCGCTGTGCGACATCTCGGCGTCGATGGACCCCTACGCCAGGGCCTTGATCCAGCTGCTGTACTGCGCGGCCGGCGCCCAGGGGACCGAGGTGTTCGTCTTCGCCACCGAGCTGACCCGGTTGACCAGGGCACTGGCCCGGACCAGCCCCGCGGTCGCCATCGACCGGGCCACCGCGTTGGCCCCCGACTGGTCGGGCGGCACCAGGATCGGGGAGTCGCTGCGCCGGTTCAACGACCTGCACGGCCGGCGTGGGATGGCCCGTGGCGCCGTCGTGCTGATCCTCTCCGACGGGTGGGACACCGGGGACAGCGCCCTGCTCGGTCGGGAGATGGCCCGGTTGTCGCGGGTGGCGCACCGGATCGTGTGGGCGAACCCGCGCACCCGCCATCCCGATTTCGCGCCCCTCGTCGGCGGCATGGCGGCGGCCTGGCCGTACTGCGACGCGGTGGTCAGCGCGCACAGCCTCGACGCTCTCGACGAGCTGCTCGGGGCGCTCGCCGCTCCGGCGGCGGGTGGTGCGGCGAGCCGATGACCGCCCGGGGCGAGGCCCGCCCGCTCCCGGCCGCCCGAACCCGGTCCCGGTCGCGGTCGGCGACGGATCCCCCGCCGGTCCCCCGCGGCGGGGGATCCGCGCGGGCGGCCGGCCGACCTAGTGTCGATCATGAAACGGAACGCCGCCGACACCGGTGCATCGGCATCGGTACCGGGGCCCCGTGCGGAGAACTCCGCCGGACGCCGACGGACGAGGCGATCGAGGAGGAGGTGCGCGATGCGTGACGTGGTGGATCAGCTCGCCGGATGGTGGAAGAACAGCGAGACCGCCGCGCTCGCCACCGTCGTCGGCACCTACAGCTCCGCCCCCCGCCAGCCCGGCGCCTCGATGCTCATCGGCCCCGACGGCGAGGCCGTGGGCAGCGTGTCCGGCGGCTGCGTCGAGGGCGCGGTCTACGAGCTGGGCCAGGAGGTCCTCACCCAGGGCCGGCCGATGTTCCAGCGCTACGGCGTGTCCGACGAGGACGCGTTCACCGTCGGCCTGACCTGCGGCGGCATCATCGACATCTTCGTGGAGAAGGTGAACCCACAGACCTACGCCGAGCTCGGCCGGATCGCCGAGGCCATCCGCGCCGAGGCGCCCGTCGCCGTCGCCACCGTCATCTCCGGGCCCGCAGAGCGCCTGGGCAGGCGGCTGATCGTGTGGCCCGACCACGTCGAGGGCGGCACCGGCTCGGCCCGGCTCGACGACGCCATCCGCGACGACGCCCGCGGCCTGCTCGACGCCGGCCGCAACGGCCAGGTCACCTACGGCGTCGACGGCCAACGCCGCGGCGAGGGCCTGTCGGTGTTCGTCGAGTCCTTCGCCCCGCCACCCCGCATGATCGTGTTCGGGGCCATCGACTTCGCCGCCGCCGTCGCCCGCATGGGCTCGTTCCTCGGCTTCCGCGTCACCGTCTGCGACGCGCGGCCCGTCTTCGCCACCGCCTCGCGGTTCCCCGGGGCCAACGAGGTCGTCGTGGAGTGGCCGCACCGCTACCTCGCCGCGGAGGCCGCGGCCGGCCGGATCGACGCCCGCACCGCGCTGTGCGTGCTCACCCGGGGTCGCCGTAGCATCGAAGAAATTTCCGGCGGATATGCGCTGACCAGCAACGATGCGTGATTTCGACGGTCAGCGCGTCGACATGCGGGCGACGAGTTCCTCGGCGCTGGGTGTCCAGGTGGGGCGGTGGGCGTCGATTTCGTCGAGGCGCCGGTGGGTGCCCTCCTTGGAGGGCTTGAGGTAGCGCTGGAGCGTGCGGCGGTCCTCGTGGCCGGAAAGGTTCATCAGGTCGACCTCGGTGGCGCCGTCCTCGCCGGCGTGGGTGAGCCGGGAGTGGCGCAGGTCGTGCAGGTCCCAGCCGGCAGGGGCGACGTTGCTGGTCGTGGCGGTGCCGAGGTGGCGTTCGGCGGTGCGGTAGGTCATGCGCAATCGACGGCTCGCAGGGTCGACCTCACCGGAGCGCGCGGTGCCCTCGGACGCGCGGCGGGTGGACAGGAACACCGGGCCGCTGCGGCGGCGGCCGAGCAGCTGGCCGAGCATCCGGGCGGTGCGGATGTCGTAGAGCAGGTCGTCGGCCTTGCCGCCCTTCCGGATCGTGCAGGCCCGCCGATTGGCTCGGTCCAGGTCGGTGACGTCGAGGCCCAGCACCTCCTCGGCGCGGGCGGCGGTGGCGTAAAGCATCGACCACAGCGTCCGGTCCTCCAGCGACTGGCGCTTGTCGGTGATCAGCCGGTCGATCTGCTCGCGGGTGCGGACCCGGCTGTCGGTCGGCTTGGGCTGGTGCTCGCGGTCGAGCCCGGCCAGCACCGCCGCAGCGTCGACGATCCAGTCCTGCGCCTGGAAGTAGGCCAGCGCCGAGCTGACTGCGGCGCGCTTGGCGTTGAACGTCGCCGGCGCGCTCGCGCCCCAGGCGGTACGGATGTTGGTGTGCAGCCGCTCCCGACCGCCGGTGCGCTCGTCACCGGCGGGATGCCCGACAACGAGGTCCTCGAGGTGGTCGATGCCGGCGAACGCAATCGCCACGGCGGAGGTGTAGGCGCGCACCGTCTCGGGAGAGGTGATCCGCCCGGATCGGCCGCGCCGGTTGGACAGGTGTCGCAGGAACGAGGCGAGCGCCTCGGCGGTCGGCACGCTGCCCGGTTCCGTGACGGCGCTCAGGTGCCGGTCGGTGGCCATCGACCCCCCGTTCCTCTGGTTGTCAGATAACACGCGCGGAAGGGGTGCCGCCCGTGGAGGCGTAGTCCCAGGATCGATCCACCCACTTGTCAGATAATACGTTGTTATCTGACAAGTGATGCCCGTCGACGGCCGCTGGGCGATCCGCGGACTGAACGAGCCGTGGTGGTCTGTCCAGACCCACACCGAAGAGGCTTTGCCGATCCTCGTCGAGGACGACTGGTTCGGGACCTGGGTGGAAAGAGCTGACCCTGTACCCGGGCACGCCCGTCAGCACGTGACCAGTGCGCTGCCCTGCCCGCGATCGAGCCGATGCGAGGAGGAGGCTGTCACCGTGACGTCACCCGTGTTCGACTCCGCGACGCTGCAGGCCGTCGGTGAGCTTCTGGCCCTCGGCGAGCAGCTCGGGCTCGGGATCACCTTCACCCCAGACGACGAAGGGTGGGCGGTCGGGTACATGCGCGGTATGTCCGGTGGCGACCTGATCAGCGGATATGACCTCGGCGACACCGCCCGAGCGGCGCTGCGACCGCTGCAAGAGCTGGCCCAGCGCTACGAGCAGGCCCGCCGCGATCGGTGACGGAACCGGTCAGAACAAGGTGTCGCCTGCGCGCAGGGGGCGGTAGCCGGTCGGTCCGAGCTGGGCGAGTTCGGCGTCGATGTCGACCTCGATGGCGCCGAAGAAGTTGACGTTCTCCGAGTGCGCCGGGGAGATGTGGCCCAGGAGCTCGTCGTCGACGTGGCGGCCGCCGCGGCGCAGGGACTCGACTGCGAGCCCGAAGTACTCCGTCGTCCACGCGATCACCGCGTTGGTCGTCAGGGTAAGACACCACGCCTGCTCGGTCTGCTGCTCCAGGTGCCGGGCCCGGACGGCGCCCTCGTGGGCATACAGGAGGTCGCGCTTGAGCGCGTGTAGCGACTCACCCTTGTTGAGCTGACGGGAGATCTTGCGCCGATAGACCGGATCGGCGAGGTAACGAGCGGCGTAGATCGTGCGCCGCCACGCGCCGTACTCCTTGAGCGCGGCGGCGAGCGCGTTCTGCCGCCCGGACGCCGAGAGCTTCCCGACCAGCAGCGACGCGGTGGCGTGCCCGAACTTCAGCGACCCGGCCAGCCGCAGCAGGTCGTCGTAGTGCTCGGCGATCAGCGCGGTGTTCAGGCGCCGGGTCAGCAACGGGCCGGCGTTGGGGAACGCCGCCTCCACGCTCGCGCGGGAGCCGTCGCGGTAGAGGGTGAGCTTGCCCAGGTCCCGGATCCGGGGCGAGAGTTGCAGCCCGAGCAGGTCGAAGAGCGCGAAGTTGACCAAGGTCACGCCGTGCGTATCCGTAGCGTGCTCGGTGATCGGGAGATCGGTGGCGTTGCCCAGGATCTCATCGAGCACGTAGTGGGCCTCGCGCTTGGTCGCGACGATGATCTTCGTGCCGTAGGTGGTGTGCTGATCCGTGACGTGGGTGTAGGTCGACAGGACCTGCCCACCGTAGATCGTCATCTCCCGGCCGGTCGTGGTCTTGCCCCGCACCGGGAAGCGTTGCCCGTCCGAGGAGGACAGGGTGCCGGTGCCGAACACCGCGGCCAACGGCATCCGCTGGTGGTGGCCGATGATCGCCAGGTTCGCCGCGCGCAGCGTCTCCTCCCGCACGTACCACTCCGAGGTCCAGGTGAGCACGTCGATGGAGATCCCGCACGCATCGGCCATCCGCGACAACCCGAGGTTCGTCGAGTGCGCCAGCAGCACCGCGATCAGGTTGCGCTTGAGCTCCGGGCTACGGGCCTGCTTGCCGGTGGCGTGGGTGAACTCATCGAGGAAACCGGTGCGCCGGTCGAGCTCGATCAGCAGCGACACGATCGGCGCGAACGGCAACATCGCGGTCAGCTCGGCCTTCAACGCGATCGCCTCGGCGGGCACATCCTCGGCCGAGAGCGGGGAGATCACCAGGTCGCCGTCCTCGTCGAGCCGCACCGGGCCGTCGCCGGCGACCAGGACCTGCTCGAGCCCGTCGAGAGCCTCGGCCAGCTCGTCACCGGCAGCCGCAAGGGCGCGAGCTGGGTCGGCCGGTTTGCCGACCAGCCGGCAGAACTCGGCCCGGTGCCCGGCCCACTGGTGCGGGGTGAGCAGGTAGGCGGCCGGGTCGGAGTATCGGCGCGACCCGGGCACGAACACATCACCCGAGCGCAGCCCGTCCCGCAGCGCGAGCAGCACGCACAGTTCCCAGTAGCGCCGATACGAGTTGCTGTTCGGGCTCGACCCCGACGGTGAGGTGGTGTCGAGGTAGCCGCGCCACCGCGCCGGCACGAACGCTGTCGGGGCGCCGGCCGGGACCCGGCGGGTGCCGCTGGTGTTGAGCGCGCGCAGGATCTTGACCGCGGACAGCAGGTCGGCCGCCGCGGTGCCGCCGGCGAAGGTGACGGCGTCGAGGACGTGCGGGGTGAACTGGCGCAGGTACCCGTAGGACCCGGCGGCCAGGGCTGCGAGGTGCCCGTGATCGCGGGGCAGCCGCGGCAGCGCGCTCGACTGCGCGGCGCGCAGCCGGGCCCAGCCGATCCGGTCCCCGCGGATCAGTCCACCGACCTCGTCGTCGGGGATGGCCGGGTCGGCGACGATGGCCAGGATCGCGTCCAGCAGCTCTTGGCGGTCCTCCCCGACCCGGCCGCGTTCGGCCAGCGCGTCGCGCATCGAGCGTTCGGCCTTGCCCTCCCGCGCCGAGACCGCCTGATCGAACAGCGCGACGACCTCGTCGAGCACGTCCACCGCCGACTGGGCGAGCACCGTGAGCAGGATCGGGTAGCGGCGCTGCGGATCCCGCCGCGTCAGGGCCTGCCCGGTCAACCGGCGGCCCATCGTGGCCAGGAACCGGCGCCGCTCGGCGGGCAGCACCGACAGGTCCAGCTCGTGCGCGCCGAGCCCGCGCAGGAACTCCAGCTTTCCCACCTCCGCGCGCACCGCCGCCGGTGAGGCCTCGACCGGGCCCCTGCCGAGCCACCGCAGTCGTGTCATCCCGACGTCGGGGTCGGTGACCAGCAACCCGTCCAGCGCGGCGCACCGCTCCGGGGCGAAGGCGGTGGCGAGGCGGTCGTAGGTCTCGCGCTGGGCCTGTTCGCGGGCGTGCGCGACCCGCTTGACCACGATGATCGGGCCGGGTCGGATCACCTTCGCCGAGATCAGGTACTCGCATGCCCGCCGGAACAGCAGCGACGGCGAGTCGTGCTCCATCGCCCGCGCCAGCAGGAACTCGTCGAGCTCCTTGAACTCCAACGCCGCCGGCGCGCGCCACCCCAGGTACTGCGCCACCAGCCGCAGGTGATCCTGGCGGGTCTTCTCCCGACGGCCGTAGGACCGCAGCACCGACGGGTCGACCTGCAGCTGCGCGACCAGCCGAGTCACCGCCACCGGCGGCGCCGCCCGCACATCGTCGGGGACGAACCCCAACCAGGGCAGCGTGCACAGGGTCAGGGACAGCCCCAACCGGTCGGCCGGGCCGCGCCCACGACCGGGATCGACGAACGCCAGATCGGTCGAGGCCAGCGTGAAGAACCGCACCAGGTCATCCCGGTTGACCTCCGGGAACTCGCGAAGGCGCTCCAGCTCCTCGTCCGCGAACACCTGCGCGACCAACCATCGACTCCCGACCTGAGGATCACCAGGTCCGGAACCTACCGGGCCTCATATCCGCCGGAAATTTCCCCGTTACTACGGCTACCCCGACAGCAGTGGATGACCGACTTGCTCGAACACCTTGACGCGATCCCGGAGTACCGCGAGCCGGCGCCGTACTGGCGTACCCGTCACGCCCTGGCCGGTGTGCAGCGAGCACCGGAGCCCAAGGACCCGCGGCTGGACTTCGCCGAGCTCATCGTCGGCCTCGAGTCCGCCGGCTACCTCGCCCGCCGCTTCGGGGAGGTGTGCGTCGACGCTGAGCCAGACGAGCACGGGCAGCTCCCCCACGGCGGCAAGGACTCTCACGACCGGATCCGGGCCGAGCTGCAGCAGCGGCTCGGTCTACCCGACCGGCCGGACCTGTGGCCGCCAGCCTGGGACCGCTGGGATGCCGAGACCTTCTACGAGGTAATCGAGGTCTTCCATGACCTGGTCGCCCGCCCGCACCGACGCTGGATCCACGATCACAACGAATGCGGCGTTCACTTCGACGACTTCGACACCGAGGCCGGCCGCCGGGTGTACCGAGCGCTGGTTAACCGGCTGCTCACCGAAGGCAAGGTGGACCTGCGTCTCGCCGAGGCCGGCGAGGACACCGGCCGGCTGGTGCACCTCGTCGACGACGCCCGCAGCGACCTGCTCGAGCGCGCCCTCGCCACCCCGGACCCGGAGGTCGCCGGTCGTGTCGAGCACGCGATCGCGCTGTTCCGCGGCCGCGACGCCACCGAGCACGACAAACGGTCGGCGGTGATGACGCTCATCGAGTAGTGCCCAGACCTGCTCACTGAAAGTGCCCAGCCAGGGCGACGCGCCGACGGAGGTCCCGTCGGTGTCGAGGGGCTCCCTCAACTCTGTGATCACTGCGGATGATCACGAGTCGAGGGAGCCCACTCGGAATGCTGGCATGGGAGAGCGTTGTGCAGGCGAAGGCACTACGAGCACGGGGATGGACGATCAGCGCGATCGCCCGGCACCTGCAGATCAACCGGCGCACGGTGCGCCGCTACCTGTCCGACGAGGTCGCTGTGGGGGTGCGGCGGCCGGCGGTGCCGGACGGGTTCGAACCGTTCGCCGGCTATGCGCGGCAGCGGCTGGTCGACGACCCGCACCTGTGGGCGTCCGCGCTGCACGACGAGCTGGTCGAGCTCGGCTACGGCGGGTCGTATCCGTCGCTGACCCGGGCGCTGCGGGCACGCAAGCTGCGCCCGCACTGCGAGCCGTGCGCGACGGTGAAGGGCCGCGACGTCGGGATCATCACGCACCCCGCGGGCGAGGAAACTCAGTTCGACTGGCTCGAACTGCCGGACCCGCCCGCGAGCTGGGGGTGGGGCAAGACCGCGCACCTGCTGGTCGGGTCGCTGGCGCACTCCTCACGGTGGCGCGCGGTGCTCGCCCCCGCCGAGGACCAGCCGCACCTGATCGAAGCCCTCGACGCGGTGGTGCGCCGCCTGGGCGGCTTGACCCACCAGTGGCGATTCGACCGGATGAGCACGGTCTGCCACCCCGACTCCGGCCGGCTGACCGCCACCTTCGGCCCCGTCGCGGCGCACTACGCGGTCGCAATCGCGATCTGCCCGGCGCGTCGGGGCAACCGCAAGGGCGTGGTGGAGAAGGCGAACCTGACCGCCGCGCAGCGCTGGTGGCGCACCCTGCCCGACGAGCTGTCCCCGGCACAGGCGCAGGCCAGTCTGGACCGCTTCTGCGCCCGGGTCGGCGACCGCCGAGCGCGACGGCGCGCGGACGGGTCTCGCGCAACGGTGGCCGAGCTGGCCGCCGCGGAGGGCCTGCGGCCGGTGCCGACCGGGCCCTACCCGGCCGTGCTGACCGCGGAGGCCAAGGTCAGCCCGCAGGGCCTGGTCCCGTTCCGCGGCAACCGCTACTCCGTGGGCCCGGGCCATGTCGGAACCATCGTGACCGTCGCCCATCGGTTGGGCACCGCCACCCTGGACCTGGTCACCGCGCGCGGGGTGGTGCTGGCCCGGCACCGCCGCCGCCCGGACTCCGCCGGCGCGGTGGCCCGCCACGACGAACACGTCGCCGCGCTCGAGCGCGCCGTGCTGTCCGCGTTCACCGACCGCGCCCCGTGCCGGCGCAAAGTGCGCCGACCACCGTCCGCGGCGGCCCGCGCCGAGGCCGACCGGCTCCGCGCGGCCGCAGGCGGCCCGGGCGGCGGCCCGGCCCAGCAGGTCGTCATCGACTTCGCCCGCTACGCCGCCGCGGCCACCGACCGCCAGCGCCCCGGAACCTCGCCAACCGCGACGACGACCGGGACGACGACCGGGACGAGGTCGTGACCGGGCCGGGGACCGCGCCGGTGCACACCACGAGCGCGGAGGCCGGGATCTACCAGCGGCTCCGCGCGCACCTGGCCTACCTCAAGCTGCTCGACGCCGCCCAGGCTCTGCCGGCGGTGCTGGACCAGGCCCGCGACGAGGGGCTCGGACTGACCGCGGCGCTGGAGCGGCTGCTCGGGATCGAGGCGGCCGCGGTCGAGGCCCGCCGTCAGGCCGGGCGGCTGCGGTTCGCCTCGCTGCCCGAGCCCTGGACGCTGGACCAGTTCGACTTCGCCGCCCAGCCCGGCGTCGACGAAGCCCTCGTCCGCGACCTGGCCACGCTGCGGTTCCTCGACGACGCCACCAATGTCCTGCTGATCGGGCCGCCCGGGGTCGGCAAGACGATGCTGGCGATCTGCCTGGCCCGGGCCGCGGTCGACGCCGGGCACCGGGTCTACTTCACCTCCGCCGCCGACCTGGCCGCGCGCTGCCACCGGGCCGCGCTGGAGGGCCGCTGGAACACCTGCATGCGGTTCTTCGCCGGCCCCAAGCTCCTGGTCATCGACCTATGCCGACACCGCGACTATGCCGAGGGCGCAGGAGATCGGCTCCGGGTTGCGTGATGCTGTCGGGCATTCGACGGCGTGCGGTCCGGAGCAGGCTCGGCATAGTTGCGTGCTGAGCGCAGCCTCGCCTGCGGGGGCATCGGGCTCCCGTGAGGGAGGCGAGTGCGATGTCGGGCACGCGGAGGAAGGCCGGTCTGCTGGGACCGCAGGTCGAGGGGTACCGGGTGTGGTTGGCGCAGCGGGGCTACACGGCGTGGACGATCCGGCAGATGCTCAAGGACCTTGGTCGGGTCGGCGTGTGGGCGGCGGCGGAGGGGCTGGAAGCGGCGGATCTGGACGAGGAGCGGATGGCTGCGTTCCTCGCCGCCCGCCGCGCCGCTGGCCATCGGAGGATCCCGGGGCCGCGGGCGATGGTGCCGCTGTTGAGCTATCTGCGGGAGGCCGAGGTCGTCGCGGAGGCGGAGCCGCCGGTCTTGACGCCGTTGGGTGTGCTGTTGGGGCGGTACCGGTCGTGGATGGTCGAGGAGCGTGGCCTGGCTGCGGCCACGGTGCTGCGCTACGAGAACACCGCGCGCCGCTTCCTGCAGGAACAGGCGTCGGTTGGTGAGGTGTTCGAGCCCGCGGCGCTGACCGGGGTGGACGTCAACGCGTTCCTGTGGTCTGCCCCGCAAATTCCGGACAACTGTTTGGGGTTCTAATTATGCCGCAGACTGGTCGCTCAGGTACTCGTTGTGGACCTCTTTAGGGGTCCGATAGCCGAGCGCCGAGTGGAGACGCTTGGAATTATAGCGGAACTCGATGTATCTGGCCACATCTGCGCGGGCGTGTTCGCGTGTCGGATACACGGTACGGTTGACTCGTTCCACTTTCAGCGCCGCGTTGAACGACTCCGCCTGCGCGTTATCGAAACACGATCCGGTGCGACCGACCGAGCGACGGATGTCGAGTTCGGCGGTGGCGCGGACGAACGCTTCGCAGGTGTATTGCCTGGGTTCAACCGGTCGTTGCAACACCGGGTTGTTGGAGTGAGCGTAGCTGCTCTTCGAACACTTCGGCGGGGGTCTTCCAGTCGAGGCTCTTGCGGGGCCTGTTGTTGAGCGCGAGGGCGACGGCTTCGAGATCTTC
>NZ_JAJCYB010000012.1 GCF_029263155.1 Pseudonocardia sp. | reverse complement strand
GAACCCGCAGGCGTCGGCGAGGGCTTCGGCCTGGCGGGTGGCGGGGGTGCGGTCGTCGTCGGCGGTGCGCGGCCTGGCGCCTGCGTCGATCAGGGTGGCGATGGCGTCGAACATCGCGGCGTCGTCGTAGCGGCCGGCGAGGGTGCCGCCGGTGCCGCCGGGGTTGCGGTGCAGGCGCAGCTCGTTGACCGCCGGGCGGGGTCGGTCGTCGGGTTCGGGGCCGTCGGCGTCGAGGGCGTCGACGAGCCGGGCGCCACGGACCTGCAGCTCGCCCGGTGTGCAGTCGGGGAGCCAGGCGGCGAGCTGGGTCTCGGCGCCGGCCCACACCTGTGGGGTGAGGCGCCGGGCGGCGTCGCTGCCCAGGACGCGGGCGATGACCTCGACGTGACGCAGGCTCGCCGCGCCCGCGTCGAACACCTGGGCGGTGGCGGGCAGGCGGGGCGGCAGAGCGGTGCCGTCGAGGCCGGTGCGCGGCCGGATCTGCTCGGCCGCGGTGAGTCGGCGCTTCGCGTCGGTGCGTTCCCAGCCCAACAGGTCACCGAGGGCGCCGGCGGTGGAGCGGTAGCCGCGCTCGGCGAACGTGCCGCGGCGTTCCAGGTGGGCCAGCGCGCCGACGACGACGCGGTCGAGCCGGCGCGCGGCGCCCTCGGCGAGGGTGAGCGCGGAGATCAGTTCGGCGTCTCCCGCGCCTGGTCCGGCCGCGGCGGCCAGCGCGTCGACCGCCTCGGTGAGGAGGCGGTGCGCGAGGGTGAGCGGGCTGTCCGACACCTCTCCATCGTACTCGAACTGAAGTTCGACAACAAGGTGTTTGAGCAGCTCAGAGCACTGAGATCGGCCGCTCTGGTGAGGTCTCGCACCCTGCTCGGGGCTGTGTCGTGTTGAACAAAGATCGGCATGGCGACCCGCAATCCTCGCCGATGATCAGGGCACCCTCCGCGCCCAGGCAAGGCCTGCTCGGCGACCTGTCATGTCCGCCTGGCCGGCGAGCGCGCGTGCTTCCAGGCGCGGCTGTCGGCCACGGCCTGAGTCACCTGCTCTCGAACCGGTCCACAGCGACTCCAATCCCCGGAAGATTCCCCCGGACGCCCGGACTCGACAGGATCAGGGCCATGCCCGAGCCCTACGCCCCCATGCCCGACGACTGGCAGCGCGCGCTCGCCGTCGTCGCCCATCCCGACGACCTGGAGTACGGCGGTGCCGCGGCGATCGCCCGCTGGACGTCCGAGGGGAAGGACGTCGCCTACCTGCTGGTCACCCGCGGGGAGGCGGGGATCGACTCGCTGCCGCCCGCGGAGTGCGGGCCGCTGCGCGAGGCCGAGCAGCGCGCGGCCGCCGCGGAGGTGGGCGTCGGGGTCGTCGAGTTCCTCGACCACCCCGACGGGCTGATCACCTACGGCGTCCCGCTGCGGCGCGACATCGCGGCCGCGATCCGGCGGCACCGGCCCGAGCTGGTGGTCACCGGGAACTTCCGGGAGAACTGGCCGGGCGACGTCGGCTACAACATGGCCGATCACGTGGCCGTGGGGCGGGCGGCGGTCGACGCGGTGCGGGACGCGGGCAACCGCTGGCTCTTCCCGGACGCGGGCGAGCCGTGGGGCGGGGTGCGGTGGGTGGCGGTGGCCGCGTCGCCGCGCAACTCGCACGCCGTCGACGTCGGCGCGCACTTCGACCGCGGCGTCGCCTCGCTGGCTGCGCACGCCGCCTACCTCGCCGCGCTCGGCGGGGACATGGCCGACCCGGAGGCGTTCCTCCGGCCGATGGCCGAGGCCGACGGCGCGCGGCTGCCGGGCGCGCGGCTGGCCACGGCGTTCGAGCTGATCGCGATGTGACGAGCGGTGCGGTGCCGGCCGATCGGTCGTCCGCGGGGGTCACGGCCCGGCGTGATCGATGGATGGGAACCCGCAGGCGTCGCGGAGGCGGTGGCGCGTTCCGATGCGCTGATCACTGCCGTCGGCCGGTGGGCCGGGTGCTGTGGAACGCCGCGCCCCGGTGGCCGCACTAGGCTCGGGTCGTGGACGACTCGACGGCGCACGCCCGCGTCACCGTCGACGAGCTGGTGCGCTGCGGCGTCACCGACGCCGTGTTCTGCCCCGGCTCCCGCAACGCCCCGCTCGCCTTCGCGCTGCACGCCGCCGACGCGGCGGGACGGCTGCGGCTGCACGTGCGCATCGACGAGCGCACGGCCGGGTTCCTCGCGCTCGGCCTCGCGCTGCGGTCCGGCCGGCCGGTGCCGGTGTGCACCACGTCCGGCACCGCGGTGGCGAACCTGCACCCGGCCGTGCTGGAGGCGTCGCACGCCGGGGTGCCGCTGGTCGTGCTCACCGCCGACCGTCCGCCGCAGCTGATCGGGACCGGGGCCAGCCAGACGATCGTGCAGGACGGCATCTTCGGGGGCGCCGTCCGGCTCGCAACCACGAGCGTCACCGCCGGGGGCAACGCGCACTGGCGGTCGCTGGTGGGGCGCGCGCTCGCCGCCGCCATGGGTGCACCGCCGGGCCCGGTGCACGTGAACATGCCCTTCGGTGAACCGCTCGTCCCCGGCCCGGACCCGGCGTTCCCGCCCGGCCGGGACGGCGACCGGCCGTGGACGTCGGTGCCGCGGGCCGTACGGAGCGCGCCCCCGCTGCCGCTCGACCCGTCGGCCCCGACGCTGGTGATCGCCGGCTCGGGCGCGCCGGAGCTCGAGGTGGCGGCTCCCGTGGTGGCCGAGCCGTCGTCGGCGGTGTGGCCCGGGGCGCTGCGGGCCGGACCGTGGCTGCTCGACACCATCCGCCCCGCGCAGGTCGTGGTCGTCGGCCGCCCGACCCTGCACCGGCCGGTCCAGCGCCTGCTCGCCGACCCCGACGTCGCCGTGTACGCGGTGGCCGACGAGTACGGCAGCGCCTGGACCGACGTTCCCGGCACCGTCCGTGCCGTCGGCTCGCTGCCCGCCCTCACCCCGCCCGCCGGCTGGCTCGACCGCTGGCACGCCGCCGACGAGTCCGCGTCCGCGGCCCTGGACAAGGCCCTCGACGACCCCGCCGCGCCCGCCGGCCTGCGCCTGTCCCGCGCGCTGGTGGCCGGACTGCCCGACGGGGCGGCGCTGGTGCTCGGCTCATCGAACCCGGTGCGTGACGTCGCGCTGGCCGCCGCCCCCCGCCCCGGTCTGACCGTCCTGGCCAACCGCGGGGTGGCCGGCATCGACGGCACGGTGTCGACGGCCATCGGTGCCGCACTGGCCCACGGGGGCCCCGCGTACGCGCTGATGGGCGACCTGACGTTGCTGCACGACACCACCGGCCTGGTCATCGGCCCGGACGAACCGCGCCCCGACCTGACGATCGTCGTCCTCAACGACGGCGGCGGAGGAATCTTCGGCCTGCTGGAACAGGGATCGGCGGAGCACTCGCACGCCTTCGAGCGGGTCTTCGGCACCCCGCACGCCGTCGACGTCGCGGTCCTCTGCGCCGGGCTCGGGGCGACGCACCGCGTGTCCGCCGTCGACGGCCTCACCCTCCCGCGGCCGCGCGGGATCACCGTCGTGGAGGTCCGGGCCACGCGGGCCGGGCTGCGCGAGGGCCACGCCGCGCTGCGCGCCGCGGTGCGCGACGCGCTCCGGGAGCCCTGAACGCGCGGGTCAGCGGACGAGGCGCGCGAGGGCCACGGCCTCGAGCTGCGAGCGGACCTCCAGCTTGGCGAGGATCGACCGGACCTGGGTGCGGACGGTGCCCTCGGCCACCACGAACTGCCGTGCCACGTCGGCCACCCGCTTGCCCTCGACGAGGCAGTCGAGCACCTCACGCTCCCGCGGGGTCAGCCGCGCCCAGCGACGGTCGAGGTCGCTGCGCGCGCTGCGTGCGGCGTGGTGCTCGGCGACGAGCGCGTCGCGCCGCTGCGCGTCGAACACCTGCCGCCCGTGCGCGGCCCCGGAGACGGTGTCCACGATCTCCTCGAAGGGTAGGTTCTTCGGCAGCCACCCCAGCGCGCCGGCGGCGACGGCGCCGGCGACACGCTGCCGGTCCACGCTGCCGGTGAGCAGCAGTACCGTCCAGCCCCGCGACCGGATCGCGGCCACCAGCTCGGCCCCGTCGATGCCGGCGCCCGTCGCGTCCCTGCCGAGGTCCAGGTCGAGGACGACCAGCCCCGACCGAGCCCGCGCCAACCCGGCGTCCAGGCTCCCGTCGGCGGCGGGGTCGATGCGCTCGACGTCGAGCCCCTGCTCCCGCAGGGCCGTCGTGAGGGCCACCGCGACGAGCGGGTGGTCGTCGACGATCAGGATCGGCGCGACCCCCGTCATCAGCTCGCCAGCTCCCGCAGCGGGCGTGCCGGCGCGGCCGGCATCTCCAGCACGGCGAGGCAACCGGGGCCGTCGGCGGCGGGGCCGACGTGCAGGTCGCCGCCGTGGGCCCGCATCAGGTCGCGGCTGATGCCGAGCCCCAGCCCGCTACCGCCGGTGACCGGGCTGCGCCGACCCCGGCGCAGCGCGGCCCGCTCCTCACCCGGGGCGATGCCCGGCCCGTGATCCCGGACGAGCACCTGCACGCCGCCGTCGACGGCCGACGCGCTGACCCGCACCGCGGACCCCGCCGCGTGCCGGGCGCAGTTGATCAGCAGGTTCGTCACCACCTGTACGAGTGTCTCCGCCGACCCGATCGTCCGCAGCCCGGCCGGCACGTCGAGATCGATGGTGGCGCCGCTCGCCCGCTGCACGGCCACCGCGGTGGCCAGTGCCCGGTGCACGTCGACGGTCCCCGGTTCGACCGTTGGGGCGGTGCGGCTGTCCAGCATGCGGGTCAGCCGCTCCAGTTCGGCGGTCACCGCGTCGCCCAGTTCGGTCCGGTCGTCGTCCTTGCCCGCGAGCAGCGCGGCCGCGCCGCTGAGCCCGAGCACGAGGTTGCGCATCTCGTGATCGCGGTCGTGCGCATCGCGTTCGGCGGCGTCCCCGGCGTCCTCCGCGGCCCGCACCGCCGACGCCGCGGCGAGGTCGCGGTCGCGCTGCCTGCGCAGTGCGGCCCGCAGGTGGGGGAGCACCCCGGCCAGTATCACGGCCACCGCGATCGGTCGCAGCCCGGTGAGCGCAGGCCACGGGAGGACGATCCCCATGGGCACCAGCCCGCGTGCCCCGTGCGCGACGGCCAGCAGCATCATGCCGAGTCCGACCCTGCGCAGCAGCACGCTGCGCAGGCGCAGCCCGGACACGGTCGACGCGACGCCGACGCCCAGCAGGACGGTGGCGACGGCGCCGATCGCGAGGGCGAGGGCCGTCTCACCGGGGACCAGCCCGGGCGCGAGCGCCGTGCTGGCGACGACCGCGAGGCTGCCGGCCACGGCCACGGCCGCCGCGGGCCACGACAGCGTCGGCTCGCCGCGGCGGGACAGCCCGAGGCCGAACAGCACCGTCGCGCTGGCCAGCGCGAGCAGGTCCAGCAGCTGCCCGACCGGTCCGATCGAGGTGGCGAAGCCCGCCGCCGCGATCGGCAGGACGAGCCCGCCGTAGACGAGCAGGCCGGAACCGATCCGCAGGGCCGCGGGGTCGCCGTCGAGCCGTCCCGCGAAGGAGACGGTGAGCGCCGCCCCGACCGACCCGGCGACCGCGAGCAGCGTGAGGACCTGCTGCACCTGCGCCTGGAGCATCGCAGGCATCGCGGCGAGCACGATCCCACCGAGCACGACGGCGAGCACGATCGGGGTGAGCAGCGCCGAATCACGGATCAGCCAGTTCTCGGTCCACCGGCGCTGGGAGACCGACTCGGGAGATGCGTTGTCGGACAAGGCGAAAATACTCCCTCGTACCGGCGCGAAAATGCGGGCGCCGAATGGAAGGCGAGCGAGGAGATGCGGGGAGCGATCTCGGTTCGGTGTGGTTGTCGGGGGGGCGACGGTGGGCCTGGGGAACGAGTACGCCGTCATCTGCGCCTTCGGTGGCGTCGCGCGGGGTGTTACAGAGCGGACACACCTGCGCAGTCCTCGCGACGGGGGTCGCGGCGGCGACCGTCCCGGAGGTGGTGGGCGGCCACGAGCAGCAGGAGCAGCGCGGCCAGGAAGAACATGCCCGAGGGGGTGCTCACCGCCGACCAGATCGCCCCGAGCCACGGCACGCCGTACAGGTAGACACCCTCGACGGACTGCCACCTGATCGCGTCGGCGGCCCCGTTCGCGCTGCTCACGACAGGTGCGCCGGTCGCGTCGAACGCCTCGACGACGCCCAGGCTGCGCACCCCGCTCCGGCCGGGCGCCACCGCGACCACGTCACCGACGACCGGGGTGCCCGGTCGTACGACGACGAGCGCCCCGGCGGCCAGGTCGGACCGTTCGCCCGCGGTGTCGACGGTGACCGGACGGCCACCGGCGAGGGCCGGAACTACACCCGCAAGGAGTAGCGCGGTCGCCAGCAGGGCGGCGATCCCTCCGGCTGCCACGGCCGGCAGCAGTCTCGCGGCCGTGATCAGCCGGTGCCGCCGGTCAGGTTGCGTCGCACCCATACCCGTTCCTTCCGACCATCGGCTCCGGTCCTGGTCCATAGTGCGATGTCGACCGTCCACGGTCATACCTGAAATTGGGTACCGGTCCGCGTCGGGCGGACCCCGGAATACCCAATCTTGGAGATGGCCGGGCTCCGGGGAACTGTCAGAGTTCCTCCCGTCACGCCGAACCGCTTCCCCAGCCCGCTCGGCGCGCTTCCCCCGCACACCCGGCCCCGGCCGGCTCCCCGAAGGACGAAACATGATCATCGACAAGCAGAAGAAGAAGCTCGTCGCGGGCGCCGTCGCCGGCGTCGCGGCCCTGGCCCTCATCGGCGGCGGCACCTTCGCCCTGTGGTCCGACTTCGACACCGTCACCGGCGGCGAGGTCGGCGCGGGGACCCTCACACTCACCGCAGAGGGCGCAGGCGTGTCGGGTGTCGAGGTCGGCAAGCTCGTGCCTGGCGGCGGGGTCGACAACAGCTTCGCCGTCGCCACGAATGCCGACGACTCCGACGTGTCCGGCCGCCTCACCGTCACGCTGACAGGTCTCGTGGACGACCCCGACACGTGCAGCAGCACGAACTCGGAGGCCGCGGTCGACGACTGCGAGGAGGGTGGTCCCGGTGACCTCTCGGCGGAAGCCGTCGGCGTGATGTCGGCCAAGGCGGGTCCGTGCGGCGGCAGCGGTGTGTTCGCGGTGGTGAACCCTGCGAGCGCGTTGGAGAACTACGAGAACTTCAGCGTGGACACCGGCCTGGACCTCGCGCCGGGTGACGAAGCGTGTGTCAAGTTCACGGTCAGCCTGCCGGCCGGGGCCACGGACGCGAGCCAGGGCGACTCCGCCACCTTCGGCGCCCGATTCGACATCGCCCAGACCGTCACCTGATTCGCCCTTTCCCGAAGGCGGGGTCGGCGTCATGACGCCGGCCCCGCCCGCTCCACCATCCACACCAGGGGGAACCGGTGAAGGTGCTCCGCATCGCCACCACACTGCTCACCACGGCCGTGCTCGTCATCGGGCTCGGCCTGGTGGCGTTGCTGGTGATCGTCCCGCGGGCCACGGGAACGATCCCGCTGACCGTCTACACCGGCTCCATGGAGCCCACGATCGCGACCGGCGCAGTGGTGCTGATCGAGCCGGTCGACCCGGCGACGCTGCAGGTCGGGGACGTGATCACCTACCAGGTGGCGCCGGACGTCGACGAGTACATCACCCACCGGATCATCACGATCCAGCCCGGGACCGATCCGCCGAGCTTCGTCACCAAGGGCGACAACAACGCCGGTGAGGACCTCGACCCGGTCCCGGTCGGGGCGGTGCGCGGCAAGGTGTGGATCGACGTGCCGTACGTGGGGACCGCCCAGCAGTTCGTGACCGGCCGGGCCGGGATCGCGACGATGGCGGTGCTGGCCGGCCTGGTCCTGCTGGGCACCGTGCTGAAGCGGATCTTCCGCAGTGACCCCGACGAGGCCGCGGGCCCCGGCCAGGCTGCGGACCCCGACGACCCCGAGGCCACCATGGTGCTCCCGCGCGTCGGACACCGCTCGTGAGGCGCCTCGCCGCGGCGCTCGGTCTGGCCGCGCTGGCGCTGGTCGCGATCGCCGGCCCGGCCGCCGCCGACGCCGACCACCCCCCGGTCGGCGTAGTGGTCCACCACGACGACGGGACGCAGTCGCGCGCCATCCGGATCTCCCAGCTCTACCCGACGGCCGAGCGGCAGGTCGTGCTGTTCCTCGACGGGGAGTCGACGGCCGACGCCCGGCGGATGCAGCTGTCCGTGTCGGGCCTCGCCGACCGGGAGAACGGGTGCGGGCGCCCCGAGACCCGCGCGGGCGACACCTCGTGCGGCGACGGTGCCGACCAGGGCGAGCTGTCCGGTCTCGTCGAGCTCGCGGTCACGGCGGGCCGCGTGGACGGGGACGGCTGCGCGACCACCGGCACCTCGGCGGAGTCGACGCTGCGTGGCCTCTCCACCGACCCGGTGGTCGTCGGGCTCCCGGACGCGGGCGGGGTGCTCTGCGTGGTCGTCGACCTCCGGCACGCCGAGCGCCCCGGCGACGACGTCACGCAGTCCGACTCGGCGCGGTTCGACCTGCGGATGGACCTGGACGCGATGCCCGTCGCGGCGGCCGCGCCCGGCGCGACGTCGACCGTGACGATCCGTCCCGCGAGCGTCGTGGACGGCGCGGTGGTCGACCTCGGCCCGGCTGCCGACGGGATGCCGCTCGGCGTGCCGCTGGTGATCGCCGGTGTCCTGCTGGGCTGCGGGGCGACGCTGCTGGCCGTGCGGCACCGCGCAGCGGGAGCGACGCCGTGAACGGCAACCGGGCCCTGCTGACCGCCGCGGGCGGCGTCCTCGTCGCGCTGGCGGTCACCGTCACCGCGGGGACCTACGCGCTCTACTCGGACTTCGACACCGCCACCGGCAACAGCGTCGCCGCCGCGTCGGTGGCGCTGGGCCCCGGTGCCTCCGGTGACCTCGAGCTGGTCTACCCGCCGCTGCAGGTGGACGTCCCGGCGGTCGGGATGCTGACCGTCGACTACCGGGGCACGGTCGCCGCCGACGTCACCCTCGGCCTCGAACCCGGACCGGCCACCGAGTTCTGCGAGCACGGACCCGACGGCTGGCACAACCGGCCCGGCCTGGCGCTGGTGGTGACGGTCGGTGAGAACGGTCCGGTCGGCTACTGCTCGTTGCTCGACGCCGAGCCCCTGCCCCTGCGCCCTGCCGTGGCGCCCGATTCCGGCCCGTTCACGACGCCGATCGAGCTGGTTCTCACCGAGAACACGCTGCCGGGCGACGTGGTGGTCACCGCCGTCGACGCGCTGGTGATCCAGGCCAGTGGCGGGTTCACCGACCGGGCCGCCGGGACGCTGAGCGCCCCGGTCCAGCCGGCGCCGCCGCCCACCCCGGAGCAGGTCCGGGCCGTGGAGGAGACCTCCGCGGCGCCCCCGGGGCTCGCCACCGTGCTCCGGACCGGTCCACCCGACGAGGAGCTCGACCCGGCGCTCGTGCCCGAGCAGTGCCGGTCGACACCGTTCCGCCCCGACCAGGTCGTCCAGCTCACGCCCGACGACACCCGGCCCTGGGCCGCGGACGCCGCGCGGGGCGTCACCAGCGACCCGCTGCTGATCTTCGGGACCGACGGCGACGACGACATCACCGGCACCTCGGGCGCGGACTGCATCGTCGGTGGCGACGGTGCCGACCGCCTCACCGGGGGCGACGGGGACGACGTGCTGCTCGGCGGGGCCGGGAAGGACGTGCTGCTGGGCGGGGACGGGAAGGACACCTTCGACGGCGGCACGGACCGGGCGGTCTGCGACGGTGGGCCCGACGGCCGGGCGACGGGCCCCGGCTGCGACCCCGCCCCGACGGCGACCGCCACGCCGTCGCCGACCACGACCGAACCCCCGGTGGCGACGACCCCGCCCACCTCGCAGCCCGAGGTCGAGCCGTCGACGGAGGACCCCGTGCCGACGACCACGACGGAGTCCGGGGCGTCGGGCACCGGTGCGCAGGGCGGGCGGGCCGAGCCGACGACCGAGGCCCAGGTGAGCGGAACTCAGGGGGCCGAGGCGCAGGTCGGCGACACGCAGCCGACCGGGAAGCCGTCCGCCTGACATTCCGAACCTGACATTCCGACGGAGTCGGCCGAACCGATCGATCCGGCGTCGCGCCGGACCGTCCCAGCGGGAGCCCATGAAGTCGTCCAGGCCCGCCATGAGCACCGGAAGGACGGACGAGCCCAGGCCGCGCTCGATCTCCGCGCGGAAGCGCGACAGCAACCCGAGGTGCAGCGCCGGCGCGGTCTTGCCGACGTACCTACGTCCCCGGACGACGGCGATCTGGTCGGACGTGGTGAAACTTGCGCACTAGCAACTTCCGTTTCATGGAGGTCTCGCCGACGTCAGTCGCCCTCCAGCGCGTCCCGGACCGGGATGAGCTTGGCCGCGGCCTCGCGGACCTCGACGTCGGGATCGGAGTCGGCCACGATCCCGCACCCCGCGAACAGGCGGGCCACCCGGCCGTCGAGCTGGGCGCAGCGCAGCGCGATGCCCAGCTCCCCGTCGCCCTCGGCGTCGACCCAGCCGACGGGGCCCGCGTAGCGACCGCGGTCCATCGCCTCCAGCTCGGTGATGAGGTCGACGGCCACCTTGCGCGGGGTGCCGCCCACGGCCGCCGTCGGGTGCACCGCCTCGGCGAGGGCCAGCAGCGAGGCGGGCGTGATCGGGTCCAGGTGGCCCCGCACGTCGCTGGCCAGGTGGGAGACGTTGTGCAGGGCCAGCACCTCGGGGACGGCGGGGACGTCGAGCGAGGCGCACATCGGCTCCAGCGCCGAGCTGAGGGACTCGACGGCGAGCGCGTGCTCGTGACGGTCCTTGACCGAGCCCATGAGCCGGTCGGGGACCCCGTGGTCGGCGTCGTCGCGCGCCCACATCGTGCCGGCCAGCACGCGGGACTCGACGACGTCGCCGGTGCGGCGCACCAGCAGCTCCGGGGTGGCGCCGACCAGCCCCTCCACCGCGAACGACCAGCACGTCGGGTAGCGCTCGGCCAGCCCGCCCAGCAGGTAGCGCGGGTCCAGCCGCTCGTCGCCCGCGGCCAGCAGGTCGTGGGCCAACGCGGCCTTGTCCAGCTCGCCGGCGCGCATCCGGCGTACCGCCTCGGCCACCGCGGTGCGGTAGCGGGCCACCGGCAGCAGCCCGTCGGAGTAGCGCAGGGTGCCGCTGGGCCGCACCGGGCTCACCGCGTGCACCACCGACGGGCCGTCGCCATGGGAGAACTCGGTGATCCAGGCCCGCCCGCCGCGACGGCCCACCACCACGCGCGGCACGACCAGCACGGAACCGGCCGAGTCGTCGCTGAAGGTGAAGCTGGCGAACGCCACCGGGCCCGTGCCGGGGGCCCCGACCTCGTCCCGCACGGCGACGCCCGCGACGAACGTGCGCCACCACTCGTCGGCGTCGGCGAAGCGGTCCGGGCCGCTGCCGGTCCAGCGCGCCACCTCGCCCCAGCCGACGAGCCCGTCGTCGCCGCGCACCCACGAGATGGGACGGTCGTCGGGCAGCAGCTCCAGCAGGTCTCCCGGGTCGGCCACGGGCCTGGTACGGACGCGCACACCGGTCGGTAGCGGGGCGATCGTCACACATCGAGCGTAAGAGGCGCGGGCCCGCAGTGCTCGTCCGCCCCGGGAGGTGCTGACCACATCCGGTCTAGACTCGGCGTCCGTGAGCACCGGGACGCGCGCGTTCGACGAGGTCGCCGCCGCGGTCCGGCCCGCCGCCGCGGTGCTGCGCAGGCGGCTCCCGGAGCTCGTCCTCGGTCTCGCGGTGCTGGTCACGGTGCTCGCGGGGCTGGCGCTGGCGGGCTCGGCCATCGACGACGCCGCCATCGACGACGACCTGGCCACCGCCCGGGCCGAGGTGCTCGACGGGTCCACGTTCTTCCGCACGCTCGTGCGTTTCACCATGGACAACGGTCAGACCGTGGTGCCCGAGAACGGCGTGTTCCACCCGCGCGGCGTCGACCCCGGGCAGCTGGTGCAGGTCGAGTACAGCGCCTCCGATCCCGAGCTGGTCCGGGTGGCGGGCCGCAGCACCGTCGGCGGGGCGGCGCCGCTGCTGGTCGGCGTCGCCTGCACCTGGGTGCTGCTCGGCCCGCTGGCGCTGTGGCTGCGTCGCCGCCGCTGAGCGCCTGCGACATCGGTCGGGCCGTGGCGGACGGCCGGACGAGCGCCGAGCAGGTCGTCGTCGACGCGCTGCGGCGCCTCCACGAGGCGGACGGCTCGCTGCGCGCGTTCGTCGAGGTGAGCACCGACGACGCGCTCGCGGCGGCGCGCACGCTCGACGCGCGGCTGGCGTGCGGTCACCCGGCCCCTGTGTGGGCCGGGGTGCCGATCGCGGTCAAGGGCCGCGGCGACGCCGTCGAGCTGCGGAGGCTCCGCGCGGCCGGGGCGATCCCGATCGGGCGCACCGCAGTGCCCCGTGGCCCCGGACCGCAGACCTGGGGCCACACCGACCGCGGTCCGACCCGCAACCCGCACCGGCCGGACCTCTCGCCCGGCGGTTCGTCCGCGGGGTCCGCGGCCGCGGTGGCCGCGGGCATCGTGCCGGTGGCCACCGGCAGCGACGGCGCGGGCTCCACCCGGATCCCGGCCGCATGGTGCGGGATCCTCGGCTACAAGCCGACCGCCGGACTCGGTCCGGGCCGGGACCCGTCGGGCCTGGCCTGCGCCGGGCCGCTCGTCGCGGACGCCCGCGACCTGGCGGGTTGGGCAGGCGTGGTCCTCGGGCCCTTGCCGGCCTGCCCGCCGCCACGCACGGCGACGTGGTCACCCGACCTCGGCTTCGCGGGCGATCAGCTCGACCCGGAGGTGGTCGGGATCGCACGGCACGCGGCCGAGGTCCTGATGCCCGGAGTGCAGCCCGCACGGCTGCGACTCGCCGATCCCGCCCCGGCGTGGACCGCGCTGCGGGACCCCCACGCCCCGGCCGCGGACCTGGCCGGTGCCGCCGCGCTGCGGGCGGCCAACGACCGGAGCCTCGCAGCCCTGTTCGCCACGACGGACCTGCTGCTCACCCCGACCACCCCCGGCGGACCGCACGGCCACGACGGTCCCGGCGACCACATGAGCGTCGCCCTGACCTGGTCCTTCAACCTGTCAGGGCATCCGGCCCTCAGCATCCCGGCGGGATTCACCGCGGACGGCGCGCCCGTCGGCGTGCAGGTCGTGGCCCGGCACGGGGCGGACCGTGCGCTGCTGGCCCTCGCGGGGGTCCTCGGCCCCTGCGGTTGACCCGGTCCCCGGGGCGTCCGGAGCGACCGCACGGGTCGCGAGCGCCACCCCGAGCACCGCCACCACCATCCCCACGACCGCGAACGGCCCCAGCGTCTCGCCGAACATCACCAGTGCGAGCAGCGCCGTGATGCCGGGGACGAGGTAGAAGTAGCTCGTCACCTGCGCGGCCGCGCCCCGGCGCAGCATGAGGAACAGCAGCGAGATGCCGCCGCCGGTGAGCACCAGCACCGACCAGGCCAGCGCCCCGACGAGCTGGGGCGTCCAGTCGAACCGGAACGACTCGAACACCAGCGCGAACGGCAGCGTCACCAGTATCGACGCGCCGAACTGCACGACCTGCCCGGTGCGCAGGTCGAACTGCGGGCAGAACCGCTTCTGGTAGAGCGTGCCCGCGGTGATCGTCAGCAGGGCCGTCGTGGTCAGCCCGAGCGTGACGGGTGTGATGCCGTCGGTCGTGAGGTTGCTCGACACGACCAGCACCACCCCGGCGAACCCGAGCAGCAGGCCGAGCACCTGCACCCGCCCGAGCCGCACGCCGAGCAGGCCGCCGATCGCGGCCGTGAGCACGGGCTGGAGGTTGACGACCAGCGCCGCCACCCCGGCCGGCATCCCCGCGGACACGGCGGTCCACACCCCGCCGAGATAGCCGGCCTGGATGCCGATCCCCGCGACGGCGATGTGCAGCACGGCGCGCCCGCGCGGCCACCGCGCCCCGGCGAGCAGCGCGAGCACCAGCATCAGCACCACCACGCCCGCGTAGCGCAGCAACAGGAAGCTCAGCGGCTCGGCGTACGGCGCGGCGTACTTGGCGACGACGAACCCGGTGGCCCAGATGAGCACGAACAGCACCGGCGTGGCCCGCACGGCCAGCGCCGCGCCGTCGCGGGTCCCCGAGGTGGTGGTGATCGCCCGACAGTAGGCGCCTCAGGCGCCGCGCCACCACCCGAGGACGGTGTCGAGGGCCCCCGGGACGGCGACGACCATCCCGCCGACGGGCAGCGGATCGGGTCGCCCGTCGCCGCCGACGACCACCGCACCGGCCTCGGTGGCCAGACACAGCGCCCCCGCGACGTCCCACTCGCGGTAGTGGTCGAGCACCGCGGCGACCGCGTGCCCGAGCGCCACCTGAGTGATCGCGAGCGCCGCGGAACCGAGCACCCGCACCCCGGTGTGTGCGCCGACGGCCTGCCGCGTGAAGCCCGGTGCGCGCTCCAGGGACAGCTCGCTGCACACCAGCCCGCCGACCACCGGGCGCGGGGCGATCCGGACCGGCACGCCGTTGGCGCGCACCCCGCGCCCCCGGGCGGCGGCGTAGATCTGCGCCCGGCTGGGGTCGGCGATCACGCCGACGACCGGGCCGTGGGCGTCCACCAGCGCCAGGCTGTAGGCGCACCACGGGAACCCCGCCACGTAGTTCGCGGTGCCGTCCACCGGGTCGACGACCCAGCGCAGCGGCGCCCGCGTGACACCGTCGTCCGCGCCGTACTCCTCGCCGAGCACCGGCACCGAGGGGAACTCCGCCGCCAGGACGCGGCGGGTGTGCCGCTCCAGCGTGCGGTCGGTGTCGGTCACCCAGTCGAACGGGTTGGCCTTGGGCCCGGCGCCCGGGGGAACCTGCCGGTCGCGTCCCGCGGTGGCCGTGATCACCTCGGCGGCGTCGTTGGCGAGCCGTCCGGCCACCTCGAGCGCGCGCGAGAGCAACCCCGGCTCCACGATCGGCGCGGTGGTGCGCACGTCGGCGGTCATGTCGGCGCCTCCGCGGGAAGGAGCACGTCGGCGGTCATGTGCACCGAGAGTCGGGGTACCCGGTGTCGGGGACGCGACCGCCGGGTGACGTGTCGCCCATCACCGGGCCAACTGTGCACCCGGCACGGGGAGTTGTTCATGAGTTCGGCCGGGCGACAGACCGACGACGGCAGCCCGGACCGCGGGTGGTGGAGGTTCGGTCCCGTGCGAGTCGCGATCGTGTCCGAGTGCTTCCTGCCCGTCGTCAACGGCGTCACCAACTCCGTGCTGCGGGTGGTGGAGCACCTCACCGCGGCGGCGCACGACGTCCTGGTGATCGCCCCCGGCGCGGACGGTCCCGCGGAGTACCGAGGCGCACCGGTCGTGCGGGTGCCGTCGCTGGACCTGCCCGTCGTCAACTCCATGCCGGTCGGCGTGCCGAGCCGCCGGATCCTCACCGCGCTGCGCGGGTTCCGCCCCGACGTCGTGCACCTGGCCGCACCGTTCGTCATGGGTTACCGCGGCCTGCACGCCGCACGCCGCCTCGGCGTGCCCACCGTCGCGATCTACCAGACCGACGTCGCGGGCTTCGCCTCCTCCTACGGCCTCGGACTCACCGCACGCGCGGCGTGGCGCTGGACCTGCCGGCTGCACGGCCAGGCCGACCGGACGCTCGCGCCGTCGAGCTGGGCCACCGAGGCGCTGCGGGCACGCGGGGTGCCGCGGGTGCACCAGTGGGCGCGCGGCGTCGACACCTGCCGGTTCACCCCGTCCAAGCGCGACACCGGGATGCGCGCCGAGCTCGCGCCCAACGGTGAGCTGCTGATCGGGTTCGTCGGCAGGCTCGCCCCGGAGAAGCAGGTGGAGCGCCTGGCCGCGTTGGACGGCCTGCCCGGCACCCGCCTGGTGCTCGTGGGGGCGGGGCCCAGCGAGGAGCGGCTGCGGGCGGCGCTGCCGGACGCGGCGTTCCTCGGCTTCCGCGGCGGCGACGAGCTCGCCCGCATCTACGCCTCGCTCGACGTGTTCGTGCACACCGGCCCGTCGGAGACGTTCTGCCAGGCCGTGCAGGAGGCCCTCGCGTCCGGCCTGCCGGTGGTGGCGCCCGACGCCGGCGGCCCCCGCGACCTGGTGCTCCCCGGCCGCACCGGTTACCTCGTGCCGCCGCGGCCCGACGGCGTCGAGGCGGGCCACCCCTCCGCGGTCTCGGCCGACGACCAGCTGCGCGCCGCCGTGGCCGCCCTCACCGACCCCGACCTGCGCCGACACTTCGGGGCGGCCGCCCGCAAGTCGGTGCTGCGCCGCACCTGGAGCACGGTGGGCGACGAGCTGCTCGCGCACTACGCCGAGGTGATCGGCGCGCCCGCCGGGCCGATCACCGAACCGGCGCCGCGCGCCGCGGCCTGACGTGCGGATCGTCCAGCTCGCGAACTTCTACGGCCCGCGCTCGGGCGGGCTGCGCACCGCGCTGCACCACCTCGGCGCCGGGTACGTCGCCCGCGGCCACGACGTCGTGCTCGTGGTACCGGGCCGCCGCCCCGCCGACGAGCTGCTCGACACCGGCATCCGCCGGGTCACGATCGCGGCCCCGGAACTGCCCGGGACCGGGGGCTACCGCGCCGTCGACCCGTGGCGGGTGCAGCGGCTCCTGGGCGGCCTGGAGCCGGACGCGATCGAGGTGTCGGACCGGCTCACGCTGCGCGGGCTGGGCGCGTGGGCGGCCCGGCGCGGCGTGCCCGCCGTCGTCATCTCCCACGAGCGCCTCGACCGCCTGCTGTCGCAGTTCCTGCTGCCCGACGCCGCGGCCCGCCGAGTCGCCGACGCCGCGAACGCGCGGATGGCCGCCGCCTACGACACCGTCGTCTGCACCACCTCGTTCGCCCGCGCCGAGTTCGAGCGGATCGGCGCCGGCAACGTGGCGCAGGTACCCCTCGGTGTCGACCTGGCCACGTTCTCGCCGCGCCACCGCGACCCCGACCTGCGCACCCGCCTCGCGGGCGACGCCGACGCGCTCCTCGTGCACTGCGGCCGCCTCTCCCCGGAGAAGCACCCCGAACGCAGCATCGACACGGTGGCCGCGCTGGCCGCCGCCGGTCACCGGGTGCGGCTGGTCGTGGCCGGTGACGGGCCGCGCCGCCCGATGCTGCAACGGCGAGCCGCCGGGCTGCCGGTGACGTTCCTGGGCTTCGTGCCCGACCGGTCGCGGCTGGCCCGGCTGCTGGCGTCGGCGGACGTGTCGCTGGCCCCCGGCCCGCACGAGACGTTCGGGCTCTCCGCGCTGGAGGCGCTGGCCAGCGGCACCCCGGTGGTGGTGTCGGCGTCGTCGGCGCTGCCCGAGATCGTGGCCCCGGCCTGCGGCGCCGCAGCCGCCGACTCGCCCGCCGCGTTCGCGTCCGGTGTCACCACCCTGCTCGCCTCGGACGAGGGTGCGCGCCGGGTGGCCGCCCGGACCCGTGCCGAGCAGTTCGGCTGGCCCGCCTCGGTGGACTCGATGCTGGCCACCCTGACCGGGTAGCGGCCCGCATGCGCTCGGCCGTGCCGGCCCGGGGGGTCATGAGCGTCGGTTGGGCGCCGGTAGGCGCGGTCCGTGCCGCTCCGGGTGCCCGGCCGCCGATCGACGCTGCTGCGCACCCCTGCCCGCTCCGAGCCGGTGATCTCCGTCGTGCCGGGCACCGGGGTGGGCGGCGCCCGCCGAGCACGACCCCGCACGCGGGCGCGGCGGCCGGGACGGCCGGGTAGCGTCGGGCCCGTGAGCCGCGCCGACCTCGACAAGGACCCCCGTGACGTCGCCGCGATGTTCGACGGCGTGGCCCGGCGCTACGACGTGACGAACACCGTGCTCACCGGGGGCCAGGACCGGCGCTGGCGCCGCCTCACACGCGAGGCGCTGGACCTGCGGCCGGGCGAACGGGTGCTCGACCTCGCGGCCGGGACCGCGGTGTCCACGGTGGAGCTGGAGCGTTCCGGTGCCTGGTGCGTGGCCGCGGACTTCTCCCTGGGCATGCTCCGGGCCGGGGAGGGCCGGGGCGTGCCGAAGGTCGCCGCCGACGCGCTGCACCTCCCGTTCCGCGACGCCGCCTTCGACGCGGTGACGATCTCGTTCGGCCTGCGCAACGTGGCCGACACCGACCGGGCACTCCGCGAGCTGGCGCGGGTCACGCGCCCGGGCGGCCGGATGGTGGTCTGCGAGTTCGGCCGCCCCACCTGGGCCCCGTTCCGGACGGCCTACTACCTGGGTCTGGAGCACGTGCTGCCCGCGGTCGCGGCGCGCGTGTCCAGCAATGCGGAGGCCTACCGCTACCTCGGGGAGTCGATCCGCGACTGGTCCCCGCAGCCCGAGCTGGCCCGCCGCATCGGTGAGGCGGGCTGGAGCCAGGTCGGATGGCGCGACCTCACGTTCGGCGCGGTCGCCCTGCACCGCGCCCGCCGCGCCTACACCTGACCCGCGACCGCGACCGCGACCGCGGTTTCGCGCGCCCGGCTGCGTCTTGCGCGCTGCCGACAGCGCGCGAGCCACGGGCCGGCGCGCGAGCCACGGGTCGGTGCGCGGGCCACGGGTCGGTGCGCGGGCCACGGGCTGGTGCGCGAGGGGCCTGCCGTCGCGCGGACGGCGGGCGAGGACGCCCGTGGCCGCCGACGGCCGCGGGTGGCCGTCGCGCGTCCGCGGGCCCGTGGCCCTACACTCTCCTCGACTTCGTGAAATCCTTCACAAGGAGTCGCAGGACCGCAGCGGACCCACCACTCGCAGCGGGCGTCGGAACCGGCGGCCACGGCGATGACCTGGGCGGCGTGGTCTGGGTAAGGCTGGCCTGGCTTCGGCCGGGAGGTCGGTCACGACCTAGTGTCGCGGCTGCCCGGCACGATTCAGCAGGCTGATCCACCGACGACGCGAGGGTGCGAAGAGGGATGCTCGATCCGTATCTGCCGCTGGTGCTGATGTTCGCCCTGGCCGGCGCGTTCGCGCTGTTCTCGGTGGTCTCCGCGCCCTACATCGGCCCACGTCGCTACAACCGGGCCAAGCTCGACGCCTACGAGTGCGGCATCGAGCCGTCGCCGCAGCCGGTGGTGGGCGGCGGCCGGATGCCGGTGGCCTACTACCTCACCGCGATGCTGTTCATCCTGTTCGACATCGAGCTGGTGTTCCTCTACCCCTACGCGGTCGTGTCCGACCAGCTCGGCCTGTTCGGCCTGGTCGCGATCGTCCTCTACATCGCCACCATCGCGTTCGCCTACGTCTACGAATGGCGCCGCGGCGGACTGGAGTGGAACTGACATGGGACTCGAAGAGAACCTGCCCAGCGGCGTCCTGCTGACCAGCGTCGAGAAGCTGGTCAACTGGACCCGCAAGTCCTCGCTGTGGCCCGCCACCTTCGGGTTGGCCTGCTGCGCGATCGAGATGATGACGACCGGCGCCCCGCGCTACGACCTCGCGCGCTTCGGCATGGAGGTCTTCCGGGCCTCTCCACGTCAGGCCGACCTGATGATCGTCGCGGGCCGGGTGAGCAACAAGATGGCCCCGGTCCTGCGCCAGATCTACGACCAGATGCCCGAGCCCCGCTGGGTGCTCGCGATGGGCGTGTGCGCCAGCTCCGGCGGCATGTTCAACAACTACGCGATCGTGCAGGGCGTCGACCACGTCGTGCCGGTCGACATGTACCTCCCGGGCTGCCCGCCGCGCCCGGAGATGCTGATGGACGCGATCCTCAAGATCCACGCCAAGATCATGGACGAGCCGCTGGGCGCCAAGCGCGCCACGGAGCTGGCCGAGAGCGGCCACCGGACGCCGATGATCCCGTCGTCGGAGAAGTACGCGTCGAAGGCGAAGAAGTCGGCCCCGAAGACCGCCCCGACCCTGACCGCCGGAGGCGAGTGACGATGGCCGACGACACCGCCGGCACCTCCAAGGAGAGTGCCGAGCCGACGGGCGGCACGCAGTCCTCCGCCGAGCAGAGCGGCGCCGACCGCGATGCGCAGCGCGCCGGGGGCGGCACCGCCCCCGCCGGAGGCGAGCCCGAGCAGGCCCGCCACGACGCCGAGGGCGCCGACATCGACCGCACCGGGGCGACCCCCGAGGGCGGCACTCGGCAGGCGCCTCCCGCGCGTGCCCGCGAGGGCATGTTCGGCGTCTCCGGCACCGGCGACACCTCGGGCTTCGGCGGCCTGCGCCTGCCCGGCTACGCCCCGGCCCCGGCCGAGCGCCCCTTCGGCGGCTGGTTCGACGAGTTCGTCGACGACTTCGCCGAGGCACTGGCCGAGCGTGACGTCCCGCGCGGCGCCGTGCAGCAGATCACGATCGACCGCGGCGAGATCACGGTGTACGTGCAGCCCGAGCGGGTCCTGGACCTGTGCCGGACCCTGCGCGACGACGAGGGCCTGCGTTTCGAGCTGTGCAGCTCGGTCTCCGGCGTGGACTACGGCGAGGGGGTCGAGCAGCGGCTGCACGTGGTCTACCACCTGACGTCGATGACCTACCGCCGCCGGATCCGGCTGGAGGTCGCGCTCGACGTGGACCACCCGCACGTCGCCAGCGTCGTCGAGGTCTACCCCACGGCCGACTGGCACGAGCGCGAGTGCTGGGACATGTTCGGCGTGATCTTCGACGGGCACCCCGCGCTGACCCGGATCCTCATGCCCGACGACTGGGAGGGCCACCCCCAGCGCAAGGACTACCCGCTCGGCGGGATCCCGGTGGAGTACAAGGGCGCGGAGATCCCTCCGCCCGATGAGCGGCGGTCGTACTCGTGAGCAGCTTCCTGGCGCGGAGATCCCTGCTGAGAATCGATGAGCGGAGGTCCTACACATGACCATCCCCACTCCGGCCGAAGAGCGGATCACGACCGAGGGCCCGATCTACACCGTCACCGGTGGCGACTGGGACACCCTCCTCGACGAGCAGCACGACGACCGCATCGTCATCAACATGGGGCCGCAGCACCCCTCCACGCACGGCGTGCTGCGCCTGGTGCTGGAACTGGAGGGCGAGACCGTCACCCAGGCCCGCTCGGTGATCGGCTACCTGCACACCGGCATCGAGAAGAACTGCGAGTACCGCACCTGGACCCAGGGCGTCACGTTCGTGACGCGCATGGACTACCTGGCGCCGATCTTCAACGAGGTCGGCTACTGCCTGGCCGTGGAGAAGCTGCTCGACATCGAGGTCCCGCGCCGCGCCACCGTCGGGCGCGTGCTGCTGATGGAGCTCAACCGGATCGGCTCGCATCTGGTCGCGCTGGCCACCGGCGGCATGGAGCTGGGCGCGCTCACCGGCATGACGGCCGGGTTCCGCGAACGCGAGGAGGTGCTGCACCTCCTGGAGTTCCTGACCGGGCTGCGGATGAACCACGCCTACGTCCGCCCCGGCGGCCTGGCCCAGGACTTCCCCGAGGGGTGGGAGGCCAAGGTCACCGAGTTCGTGGCCCTCATGCGCACCCGGCTGCCCGACTACGACAAGTTGCTGACCGGCCAGCCGATCTGGCGCCAGCGCCTGGAGAACGTCGGCTACCTCCCGCTCGACGGTTGCCTCGCCCTCGGGGCCACCGGACCGATCCTGCGGGCCGCCGGTCTGCCGTGGGACCTGCGCAAGGTCGAGCCGTACTGCGGCTACGAGGAGTACGACTTCGAGGTACCGGTGGCCACCGAGGCCGACAGCTACGCGCGCTACCGGCTGCGCGTCGCGGAGATGCACGAGTCGCTCAGGATCGTCGAGCAGGCGGTGGCGAAGGCGGAGCCGGGCCCGGTGATGGTGTCCGATCGCAAGGTCGCCTGGCCCGCGCAGCTCTCCCTCGGCTCCGACGGCATGGGCAACACCCTGGAGCACGTCCGCAAGATCATGGGCCAGTCGATGGAGTCGCTGATCCACCACTTCAAGCTGGTCACCGAGGGCTTCCACGTGCCACCGGGTCAGGTGTACACGGCGGTCGAGTCGCCGCGCGGCGAGCTGGGCTACCACCTGGTCTCCGACGGCGGCACGCGCCCGCTGCGCGTGCACGTGCGCGACCCCAGCTTCGTCAACCTGCAGACGATGCCCGCGATGAGCGAGGGCGGCATGGTCGCCGACGTCATCGCGGCCGTCGCGTCGATCGACCCCGTCATGGGAGGTGTGGACCGATGAGCATCCCCAACCCGGAGATGAACGGGCCGATGGCCGCCCCCGAGGAGCGCGTCTGGGAGAGCCCGGAGGTGCAGTCGCCGGTGTCCCCGGTGTTCGACGAGCTCACCCGGCAGCGGACGAAGGAGATCGTCGCGAAGTACCCGCAGTCGCGGTCGGCGCTGCTGCCGCTGCTGCACCTCGTGCAGTCCGTGGAGGGCCACGTCAGCCAGGACGGCATCCGCTACTGCGCCGAGGCGCTGGAGCTGACCACCGCCGAGGTCTCCGCGGTGGCCACCTTCTACACGATGTACAAGCGCACCCCGTGCGGCGAGCACCTGGTCAGCGTCTGCACCAACACGCTCTGCGCGGTCCTCGGCGGCGACGACATCTACGACCGCCTCAGGACCAAGCTCGGGGTCGGTCACGAGGGCACCGCGGGCGAGCCCGGCACGCCCGGCTCGATCACGCTCGAGCATGCGGAGTGCCTCGCGGCGTGCGACCTCGCGCCGGTGCTGCAGGTGAACTACGAGTTCTACGACAACCAGAGCGTGGAGTCCGCCGAGAAACTGGTGGACGCGCTGCAGCGCGGCGAGAAGCCGCACCCCACCCGGGGCGCGCCGCTCACGGACCTGCGGACCGTGTCGCTGGAGCTGGCCGGGATCTTCACCGACCTCGACGCCACCGTCGAGGGCGCCTCCGGCGCGGTGGAGACCATGCGCGGCGCGGCGCTGGCGTCGGACCGCGGCTGGGTGGCCCCGCCGATGCCCGACACCCCGCCCCCCTTCCCGAGCCTGCCGGAGAAGAAATGACCGATCTGCTGACGCCGGTGCTGACCAGGCGCTGGCAGTCCCCGCGCTCCTGGTCCATCGAGACCTACGAGCGGCTGGAGGGCTACCAGGCCCTGCGCACCGCGCTGACCGCCCAGCCCGACCAGCTGGTCCAGCTGGTCAAGGACTCCGGCCTGCGGGGGCGCGGCGGAGCGGGCTTCCCGACGGGCATGAAGTGGGGCTTCATCCCGCAGGGCCCCACCGGCCCGGGGGCGCTGCCCAAGTACCTGGTGATCAACGCCGACGAGGGCGAGCCGGGCACCTGCAAGGACATCCCGACGATGATGGCCGACCCGCACTCGCTCATCGAGGGCTGCATCATCACCAGCTTCGCGATCCGGGCGAACTTCTGCGCGATCTACATCCGCGGCGAGGCCCTGCACTGCATCCGCCGCGTGCGCAAGGCCGTGGACGAGGCCTACGCGAAGGGCTACCTCGGCCGCGACGTCATCGGTTCGGGCTTCGACCTCGACATCGTCGTGCACGCCGGCGCCGGGGCCTACATCTGCGGCGAGGAGACGGCCCTGCTGGACTCGCTGGAGGGCCGCCGCGGCCAGCCGCGGCTCAAGCCCCCGTTCCCGGCCACGTCCGGGCTCTACGCCTCGCCCACCGTGGTGAACAACGTGGAGACCATCGCCAGCGTTCCCGCGATCGTGCAGGGAGGGGCCGAGTGGTTCCGATCGATGGGCACCGAGAAGAGCCCCGGCCCGAAGATCTACTCGGTGTCCGGGCACGTCGAGCGGCCCGGCCAGTACGAAGCCCCGCTCGGTATCACGCTGCGCCAGCTCCTGGAGCTGGCCGGCGGGATGAAGGGCGGCGTCCCGCTCAAGTTCTGGACACCGGGGGGCTCGTCCACCCCGTTGTTCACTGCCGAGCACCTCGACGTCCCGCTGGACTTCGAGGGTGCCGCCGCGGCCGGCTCGATGCTGGGCACCACCGCGGTGCAGGTCTTCAACGAGACCGTCTCGGTGCCGTGGGCGGTCATGAAGTGGACCGAGTTCTACAAGCACGAGTCCTGCGGCAAGTGCACCCCGTGCCGCGAGGGCACCTACTGGCTGGTGCAGATCCTGGAGCGGATGGTGGCCGGGGAGGGCACGGCGGAGGACGTCGACACGATGCTCGACATCTGCGACAACATCCTCGGCCGCAGCTTCTGCGCGCTGGGCGACGGCGCCACGAGCCCGATCACCAGCGCCATCCAGTACTTCCGCCAGGAGTTCCTCGATCTCTGCGCCGCCCAGCCGGTGGCGGCGGAACCCGCGGGAGCGATGGCATGACGATCGACAACACCCGGCTCGCACACACCTCCCGGGGTCGGCACACAGGGCGCAACCTGTGTGCGACCCCCGCAGCCTGTGTGCGAGCCATCGATATGACGGGGGGCCGGGCGTGACGCTCACCCAGGACACCGGCGCCGAGGCCACACCCGTGCCCGAGGGGCACGTCCGGCTCACCATCGACGACCGCGTGATCGACGCCCCACAGGGCGAGCTGATCATCCGCACCTGCGAGCGGCTCGGGATCATCGTGCCCCGCTTCTGCGACCACCCGCTGCTCGACCCGGCCGGTGCCTGCCGCCAGTGCCTGGTCGAGGTGGAGATGGGCGGGCGCCCGATGCCCAAGCCGCAGGCCAGCTGCACGATGACCGTCGCCGACGGCATGGTCGTCAGGACCCAGCACACCTCCCCGGTCGCGGACAAGGCGCAGCAGGGCGTCATGGAGCTGCTGCTGATCAACCACCCGCTGGACTGCCCGATCTGCGACAAGGGCGGCGAGTGCCCGCTGCAGAACCAGGCGATGACCAACGGGCGCACCGACAGCCGGTTCGTCGAGTCCAAGCGGACCTTCCCCAAGCCGCTCCCGATCTCCTCGCAGGTGCTGCTCGACCGCGAGCGCTGCATCCTGTGCCAGCGCTGCACCCGGTTCTCCGAGGAGATCGGCGGCGACCCGTTCATCGACCTGCTCGAGCGCGGATCCAACCAGCAGGTCGGTGTGGCCGACGACAAGCCGTTCCAGAGCTACTTCTCGGGCAACACGATCCAGATCTGCCCGGTCGGTGCGCTGACCAGCGCGGCCTACCGGTTCCGGTCGCGCCCGTTCGACCTGGTGTCCACCCCCGGCGTGAGCGAGCACGACTCCGGTGGTGCCGCGATCCGCGTCGACACCCGCCGCGGCACCGTGCTGCGCCGGCTGGCCGGCAACGATCCCGAGGTCAACGAGGAGTGGCTCGACGACCGGGCCCGGTTCGCGTTCCGCTACCTGTCCTCGGCCGGGCGGATCACCCGCCCCATGGTCCGCGGCGCCGACGGCGTGCTCGCCGAGACGTCCTGGACCGAGGCGCTCGCCGTCGCCGCGCAGGGCCTCACCGCCGCGCGGACGGGCGGGATCGGCGTGCTGGCCGGGGGCCGGCTGACCGTCGAGGACGCCTACTCCTACGCCAAGTTCGCCCGCGTCGCCGCGGGCACCAACGACGTCGACTTCCGCGCCCGCCCGCACTCGGCCGAGGAGCTGGACTTCCTGGCCGCCCACGTCGTCGGCCAGGGCCCGGAGACGCTGAGCTACACGCGCCTGGAGGCCGCGCCCGCGGTGCTGTGCGTGGCGCTGGAGCCGGAGGAGGAGGCGCCGATCGTCTTCCTCCGGCTGCGCAAGGCCGCCCGCAAGCACGGCCAGCAGGTCTTCCACCTCGGGCAGTGGACCACCCCCGCCGTCGAGCGCACCTCGCGGTCGACGGGGGCCGCCGCCCCGGCGGCGAAGGACAACCTCATCCCGGCCGTCCCCGGCGCGGAGGCCGCGGTGCTGGCCGACCTGCCCGCGCCCGTCGTCGAGGCGCTCACCGGGGGCGGGGTGATCCTGGTCGGCGAGCGCGCCGCCGAGGTCCCGGGCCTGTACTCGGCGGTGTCGATGCTGGCCGCCCGCACCGGGTCCGCCGTCGGCTGGGTCCCGCGGCGGGCGGGCGACCGCGGTGCGCTCGACGCGGGCGCCGTGCCGAACCTGCTGCCCGGCGGCCGCCCGGTCACCGACGCCGCCGCGCGCGCCGAGGTCGAGGGTGTGTGGGGCCTCGCGGCGGGCACCCTGCCGTCGACGCCGGGTCGCGACACCGACGAGATCCTCGCGGCCGCGGCCGACGGGGAGCTCGCCGCGCTGGTCGTCGGCGGCCTGGACCCCTACGACCTGGCCGACCCGGCCGCCGCGATCACGGCGCTGCGCGAGGTCGGGTTCCTGGTCAGCCTGGAGCTGCACACCTCCGCGGTCACCGAGCTGGCCGACGTCGTGCTCCCGGTGGCGCCCGACGCGCAGCGCGCGGGCAGCTACCTCAACTGGGAGGGCAGGCGCCGCGCGTTCGGCCCGGCGCTGGACGCCTCCGGGGTGCTGCCGGACTGTCGCGTGCTCGACACGCTCGCGGTGGAGATGGACGCCGACCTGTTCACCCAGACGCCCGCGGCCGCCGCGGGGGAGCTCGAGCGCCTCGGCCCGCGTTCCGGCGCCGCCCCGGCCGCGCCCACCGTCGCGGCGGGCTCCCCGAGCCGGCCCAGCTCGCCGGGGCAGGCGGTGCTGGCCACCTGGCGCCAGCTGATCGACCACGCCAGCCTGGCCGTCGACGAGCCCGCACTCGCGGGCACCGCCCGGCCCGCGCTGGCGCGGGTCAACCCGGCGACCGCGGAGCGGCTCGGCCTCGTCGAGGGGGAGCAGGCCACCGTCCGCACGCCCCGCGGCGCGATCACGTTGCCGGTCGCGTGCGCCGACCTGCCCGACGGCGTCGTGTGGCTCCCGGGCAACTCCGGTGACTCCCGCGTCCGCGCGCTGCTCGGCGCCGGGCACGGCGACCTGGTGGAGGTGACCGCGTGAGCTCGCCCGCTGACGTACCGAGTCCCGCGGAGGCGGCGATGACCCTGCTGGCGCAGGCGCCCGAGCCCGTGGAGGGCCTGACCCGCACGCAGCAGCTGCTGGCCGACGACCCGCTGTGGCTGATCCTGATCAAGGTCGTGGCACTGTTCGCGGTCGGCGTGGTCCTGACGCTCGTCATGATCAACGCCGAGCGCAAGGTGGTGGGCCGGATGCAGCAGCGTCCCGGTCCCAACCGGACCGGGCCGGGCGGATGGCTCCAGTCCTTGGCCGACGGGCTCAAGCTCGCGTTCAAGGAAGACATCATGCCGGTGATGGCCGACAAGAAGGTCTACTTCATCGCGCCGGTCATCTCCACGATCCCCGCCTTCGTCGCGTTCTCGGTGATCCCGTTCGGCGGCGAGGTCGTCATCTTCGGGGAGCCCACGGTCCTGCAGCTCGTCGACCTGCCGGTCGGGGTGCTGGTCGTGCTGGCCTGTGCGTCGATCGGGGTGTACGGGATCGTGCTGGGCGGCTGGGCCTCCGGCTCGCCGTACCCGCTGCTCGCCGCGCTGCGCTCGGCGGCCCAGGTGATCTCCTACGAGATCGCGCTCGGGCTCTCGATCGTCGCGGTCATCCTCTACGCCGGGTCGCTGTCCACCGCGGACATCGTGGCGTCCCAGGCCACCGGCTGGTTCGCGTGGCTGCTCATCCCCAGCTTCGTGGTGTTCGTGATCTCGATGGTCGGGGAGACCAACCGGGCGCCGTTCGACCTGCCCGAGGCCGAGTCCGAGCTGGTCGGCGGGTTCCACACCGAGTACTCGTCGCTGAAGTTCGCGCTGTTCTTCCTCGCCGAGTACGTCAACATGGTCACGGTCTCGGCGATGGCCACCACGCTGTTCCTGGGCGGTGGGATGTGGCCGTGGCCGCTGTCGTTCCTCAACGGCAACGGCTGGCTGATGGCCGTCGCGTTCCTGATCAAGATGTCGCTGTTCCTGTTCCTGTTCATCTGGCTGCGCGGCACGCTGCCCCGGCTGCGGTACGACCAGTTCATGCAGCTGGGCTGGAAGGTCCTGGTCCCGGCCAGCCTGATGTGGATCGTCGTGATCTTCGCGATCCGGGTGTTCCGCAACAGCCAGGGCGACCTCAGCGCCATCCTGGTCACCGTGGGCATCGTCCTCGCCGTCGTGCTGATCATCGCGTTCCTGGTTCCCGAGCGGTCCGAACCCGACCAGGTGGTGGAGCTCGCCTCCACCTACCCGGTGCCGCCGCTCGACCTCGCCGTGCCGACGCCGTCGAGACACAAGCTGCGGCCCCGTGCCGATGACCGGCCCGAACCGGCCCTCACCGGATCCGACCCGAAGGAGGCCGAGTAGATGTTCGAGTTCTTCAAGGGCTTCGGCGTCACCTTCTCGACGATGTTCAAACGCGTCGTCACCGAGGAGTACCCGGAGAACTTCCCGCCCGCCGCCCCCCGCTACCACGGCCGACACCAGCTCAACCGGCATCCGGACGGGCTGGAGAAGTGCGTCGGCTGCGAGCTGTGCGCCTGGGCCTGCCCGGCCGACGCGATCTACGTCGAGGGTGGGGACAACACCGAGGAGGAGCGCTACTCCCCGGGTGAGCGCTACGGAGCGATCTACCAGATCAACTACCTGCGGTGCATCGGCTGCGGCCTGTGCATCGAGGCCTGCCCCACGCGGTCGCTCACGATGACCAACTTCTACGAGATGGCCGACGACGACCGGCAGAACCTGATCTACACCAAGGAGCAGCTCATGGCGCCGCTGCTGCCGGGCATGGAGCAGCCCCCGCACCCCATGCGTCTCGGTGAGAACGAGCAGGACTACTACGTGCAGGGCCCGACGCTGGCGCGGCAGAACCCGGAGACCGACCCGGTCGGGGAGGAGGTCCGATGAACGCTCTCGCGCAGGCCGCGGCCGGTGCGGTCACCACCGGGGAGGCCGTGGTCTTCTGGATCCTGGCCCCGGTCGCGCTGGCCGGGGCGCTCGGCGTGATCTTCGCCCGCAACGCGGTGCACTCGGCGCTGATGCTGGTGCTCACGATGTCCTGCCTGGCGGTGTTCTACATCGTCCAGTCGGCGCCGTTCCTGGGGTTCGCCCAGATCATCGTCTACACCGGCGCGGTGATGATGCTGTTCCTGTTCGTGCTGATGCTGGTCGGGCGCGACAGCTCGGACTCGGTCGTCGAGGTGCTGCGCGGGCAGCGGACGGCCGGCATGGTGCTCGGCGTCGCCCTCGCCGCGCTGCTGGTGGGCGGGCTCGCCCGCGCGTTCGACTCGGTCGAGCCGGTCGGCCTGGCCGCGGGTGGCGCGGGTAGCGGCAGCAACGTCACCGGCCTCGGCGATCTGATCTTCACCGACTACGTGTTCGCGTTCGAGCTGACCGCGGCGCTGCTGATGACCGCCGCCCTGGGCGCGCTGGTGTTCGCGCTGGCCCAGTCGGGCGGGCAGGACAAGCGGGGCCAGCGCGCCACCGTGGTCGCCCGCCTGCGGGGCGAGCACGCGCGGATCTCGCCGCTGCCGGGCCCCGGCGTCTACGCCACGGCCAACTCGGTGGCCGTGCCTGCGCTGCTGCCCGACGGGTCGATCGCACCCGAGTCGCTCGCCGAGATCATCGAGTCCACGCCCCTGCGGGAGATCGAGCAGTACGACCCCGACGCCCACGCCCTGACCGGCGGCTCCCCGGGCGACGCCGACGACGAGGCCGGGAAGCGGGACGACCAGTGAGCCCCACCTACTACCTGCTGCTCTCCGCGCTGCTGTTCTCGATCGGCGCGGTCGGCGTGCTCGTGCGGCGCAACGCCGTCGTCGTGTTCATGTGCATCGAACTGATGCTCAACGCGGTGAACCTGACCCTGGTCACGTTCTCGCGGATCAACGGTGACCTGGACGGGCAGGTCATGGCCCTGTTCGTGATGGTCGTCGCCGCCTGCGAGGTCGTCGTCGGCCTCGCCATCATCATGTCGATCTTCCGCTCCCGGCGGAGCTCGTCGATCGACGACGCGAACCTGCTCAAGTACTGAGTTCCCCCGGACCTGCGATGCCCACCACTGGAGTGCTCCCCGTGCCCAGCCCTGTCCCCCCACGTGAGGTGACCCCATGACGGAGTTGCCCGAGGTCGGAGCCGTCACCGGCGTCGCTTCGGCGGCGTGGCTGCTGTTCGTGCTGCCCGCCGCCGGTGCGCTCATCCTGTTCGTCGCGGGCAGGCGGGCGAACGCGTGGGGCCACTGGCTCGGCGTGCTCACCGTGCTCGCGTCGTTCGGTGTCGGTCTCGCGATCTTCCTGGAGACGGTGGCGCTGCCGGCCTCGGAGCGCACCCGCGAGCTGTCGCTGTACGACTGGATCGCCGTCGCCGGCCTGAACATCGACTTCGGGCTGCGGCTCGATCCGCTGTCGCTGACGTTCGTGTTGCTCATCACCGGTGTCGGATCGCTGATCCACATCTACTCGATCGGCTACATGAGCCACGATCCCGGCCGCCGCCGGTTCTTCGCGCAGCTCAACCTGTTCGTCGCGGCGATGCTGCTGCTGGTGCTGGGCAACAACTTCGTGATGCTCTACCTGGGCTGGGAGGGCGTCGGTCTCGCGTCGTACCTGCTGATCGGCTTCTACCAGGACCGCCCGTCCGCGGCCACGGCCGCCAAGAAGGCGTTCCTGATGAACCGAGTCGGTGACGTCGGGCTGGCCATCGCGATCTTCATCCTCTGGACGCAGCTGGGCACGCTGCAGTACACGGAGGTCTTCGCGACCATCGGGCAGCTCGACCAGGGCGTGATCATCGCGATCACGGTGCTGCTGCTGCTCGGGGCGTGCGGCAAGTCCGGCCAGTTCCCGCTGCAGTCCTGGCTGCCGGACGCGATGGAGGGCCCCACCCCGGTCTCCGCGTTGATCCACGCGGCCACGATGGTCACCGCGGGGGTCTACCTGATCGCGCGGGCGAGCCCGATCTACAACCTGACCGAGACCGGACGGCTGGTCGTCGCGCTCGTCGGTGTGGTCACGCTGCTGATCGGCGCGATCATCGGCTGCGCCTACGACGACATCAAGAAGGTGCTCGCCTACTCCACCGTCAGCCAGATCGGGTACATGATCCTGGCCGTCGGGCTCGGCCCGGCCGGGTACGCGCTGGGCATCTTCCACCTGCTCACGCACGGCTTCTTCAAGGCCGGGCTGTTCCTCGGGGCGGGCTCGGTGATGCACGCGATGCACGACGAGGTCGACATGCGCCGCTACGGCGGGCTGGCGCGGCACCTGCCGATCACGTTCGTCACGTTCGGGCTCGGGTACCTGGCGCTGATCGGCTTCCCGTTCTTCGCCGGCTACTTCTCCAAGGACGAGATCATCGCCGCGGCGTTCGACTCGCCGGGCTGGCAGGGCTGGGTGTTCGGCGGTGCGGCCCTGCTCGCGGCCGGGCTCACCGCCTTCTACATGACCCGGCTGATGCTGATGACGTTCTTCGGCGAGAAGCGCTGGAAGGACCTGAAGACCGCGGACGGGCAGGAGTACCACCCCCACGAGTCGCCCGCGTCCATGACGGTCCCGATGATCGTGCTGGCCTTCGGCTCGGTGTTCTCCGGCTTCCTGCTCTACAACGGGCACGTCCTGGACGAGTGGCTGGCCCCCTCGGTCGGCGAGCTCGTCGAGCGCGAGGCGGCTGCGGTGCCGCACAGCCTCACCCCGTTCCTGGTCGTCGGCATCTCGTTGATCGGCGTGCTGATCGCGGTGGCCACCAACCGCCGTACCCCGGTGGAGCGGCCCGAGCGGGTGTCGCTGCCGGTGCGCGCCGCCCGCCGCGACCTCTACGCCAACGCCATCAACGAGGCCGTCATCGCGCGGCCCGGCACCTGGCTCACGCGTGCACTGGTCTTCCTCGACAACCGGGGCGTGGACGGCGTCGTCAACGGCACGGCCGCGCTGCTCGGCGGCAGCTCCGGACGGCTGAGACGGCTGCAGACCGGCTTCGTCCGGTCCTACGCGCTGTCCATGCTCGGCGGCGGCGTGCTCGTGATCGCGGCCCTTCTCGCGGTGAGGTTCGTATGACCGCCGTCATTATTCTTCCCGCGGAGGCGGCATCATGAACGTCCTGTTGCTGGTCCTGCTGGTGCTCCCGCTGGTGGGGGCGCTGGCGGTGGCACCGCTCGGGGGGAACCCGGGGCTCGCCAAGCTGGTGGCGTTCGGCTTCTCGATCGCGTCGCTGGTGCTCACGGCCGTCACCTGGTTCGCCTACGTCGGGGCCGACACGGACAGCCGGTTCGCCCTCGAGTTCTCGGTGCCGTGGATCCCCGCGTTCGGCACGTCGTTCGCGCTGGGCATCGACGGCATCGCGCTGGTGATGCTCGCGCTGATCGCGGTGCTCGTGCCGATCGTGATGCTGTTCTCGTGGGAGGAGCACCTTCCCGAGGGTCGCACCGCGGCCGGGTTCTTCGCGCTGCTGCTGGCCACGCAGGGCCTGCTCGTCGGCGTGTTCGTGGCCACCGACGTCTTCCTGTTCTACGTGTTCTTCGAGGCCATGCTGGTCCCGATGTACTTCATGATCGGACGCTTCGGCGGTCCCCGTCGCCAGTACGCCGCGGTGAAGTTCTTCCTCTACTCGCTGCTCGGCGGGCTGATCATGCTCGCGTCGGTGATCGGGCTGTTCGTGGTGTCCGGCGAGGAGCTGGGCGCCGGGACGTTCACCTGGGTCGAGCTGCAGCGGATGGCGGCGGGCGTCGACGAGACCACGCAGGTCTGGCTGTTCCTCGGCTTCTTCCTCGCCTTCGCGATCAAGGCGCCGCTGGTGCCGTTCCACACCTGGCTGCCCGACGCGGGCGCCGAGGCCCCGGTCGGGGCGGTCGTGCTGCTCGTCGGCGTGCTGGACAAGGTGGGCACGTTCGGCTTCCTGCGCTACTGCCTGCCGCTGTTCCCGCTGGCCAGCCAGCGTCTCGCCCCGCTGGTGCTGACGCTCGCCGTGATCGGCGTGCTCTACGGCGCGCTGCTCGCCGTCGGCCAGACCGACATGAAGCGCTTCGTGGCCTACACCTCGATCGCGCACTTCGGGTTCATCGCACTGGGGATCTTCTCGTTCTCCAGCCAGGCCTTCGCGGGCGCCACGCTGTACATGGTCAACCACGGCATCTCGACCGGGATGCTCTTCATCGTGGTCGGCCTGCTGATCGCGCGCGGCGGGTCGCGGCTGATCGGTGACTACGGCGGCGTGCACAAGCTCGCGCCGCTGCTGGCCGGTTCGATGCTCATCGCCGGGCTCTCGTCGCTGGCGCTGCCGGGCACCAACTCGTTCATCAGCGAGTTCCTCGTGCTCGTCGGCTCCTACCCGCGCCAGCCGGTGTACACGATCCTGGCCACGGTCGGGATCATCTTCGCCGCGCTGTACGTGCTGTGGGTCTACCAGCAGGTCATGCAGGGCCCGGTGCGCGGCGCCGCGGTGCTCGCCGCCGTCGGAGCGAAGGGCGGCCCGGGCACCATGCTCGATCCCGCCGTCGAGGCCGCCCGCGAGCCGTCCGGGTTCCCGGATCTCGGCAAGCGCGAGATCGCCGTGCTCACGCCGCTGATCGTGCTCATCCTCGTGCTCGGGTTCTTCCCCGGGCCGGTGCTCGACGTCATCACCCCGTCGGTGATCGACACGCTGTCCGAGGTCGGTCTCGCCGACCCGGTGGAGGGGCTGGTCCGATGAATCTCGCCCAGGTCAATCTGGCCCAGGTGAACCTGGCGCAGGACATCCAGGTGCCGCCGATCGACTACGTGGCGATCATGCCGCTGCTGATCGTGCTGGGTGTCGCCTGCGTGGGCGTGCTGGTCGAGGCGTTCCTGCCGCGGCACCAGCGCTGGCCCGCGCAGGTGGCGCTGTCGGTCGTCGGTCTCGGGGCGGCCGGGCTCTCGCTGGGCCTCTACGCCGGATCGGCGAGCCCGGAGGGCGTCACCACGCTCGCCGGGGCGCTGGCGGTCGACCGGCCGACCCTGTTCCTGTGGGGCACGCTGCTCGCGCTCGGGCTGGGCAGCGTCCTGCTCATCGCCGACCGGTCGGTGGAACCCGGCGGCGCGTTCATCCCGTCGGCGGTCGCGCGGGCGGCGGCGGGCGGTGGTGGCGACGGTACCGGGGCGGGCCCCGAGGAGCGTGACTACGGCTCGCCGGACCAGGCGCCGACCATGCAGACCGAGGTCTTCCCGTTCACGTTCTTCGCCCTCGGCGGCATGATGGCGTTCGTCTCGGCGAACGACCTGCTGACGATGTTCATCGCGCTCGAGGTGCTCTCGCTGCCGCTGTACCTGATGTGCGGGCTGGCGCGCCGGCGCAGGCTGCTGTCGCAGGAGGCGGCGGTCAAGTACTTCCTGCTCGGCGCGTTCGCCTCGGCGTTCTTCCTCTACGGCCTGGCGTTGATCTACGGCTACGCCGGGTCGGTGCGCTTCACCGAGATCGCCGAGGCGTCGGTCGGCTCGGCCCGCTCGGACGCGCTGCTGTTCGGCGGGCTCGCGCTGCTGGTCGTCGGCCTGATGTTCAAGGCCTCGGTCGGCCCGTTCCACACCTGGACTCCGGACGTCTACCAGGGCGCGCCCACCCCGGTCACCGCGTTCATGGCGGCGTGCACGAAGGTCGCGGCGTTCGGCGCGATCCTGCGCGTGTTCTTCGTCGCGTTCGGGGACACCCGCTGGGAGTGGCGCGGCGTGCTGTGGGCCGTCGCGATCGCGTCCATGGTGATCGGCGCGGTGATCGGTCTCACGCAGACCGACGTCAAGCGCATGATCGCGTACTCGTCGGTGGCGCACGCCGGGTTCCTGCTGCTCGGTGCGATGGCGATCACGCCGGAGGGCCTCTCGGGCACGATGTTCTACCTGCTGGCCTACGGCTTCAACACCCTCGCGGTCTTCGGGGTGATCAGCCTGGTGCGTGACGCCGACGGCGAGGCGTCGCACCTGTCGCAGTGGGCGGGGCTGGCGAAGCGGTCGCCGCTCGTGGCGTACACGATGGCGTTCCTGCTACTCGGACTCGCGGGTATCCCGTTGACCAGTGGTTTCACCGCGAAGTTCGCGGTGTTCGCCGCCGCCTCCGCCGACGGGATGGTGCCGCTGGTGGTGATCGCGCTGATCGCCAGCGCGGTCGCGGCGTTCTTCTACGCCCGCGTGATCGTGCTGATGTTCTTCAGCGAACCGGCCGCCGACGGCCCGACCGTCACCGTTCCCGGCGCGTTCACCACCGCGGCCATCACCCTGGGCGTCCTGCTCACGTTGCTGCTCGGGATCGTGCCGACGCTGGCCTTGGAGTGGGCCGCCGGTGGCGGGTTCGTAAGCTAGCGGGTGTGAGCAACTACGAGGTGGCGGGCGTCGAACTGGGGGACGCGGATCTGGCCACGGCCACGGCGGCCGGGCTGGAACGGGTCGAGGCGCTGCTGCGGCGCGAGGTGCGCAGCGACCACCGGTTCGTCACCGAGACCTCGCTGCACCTCATCGAGGCCGGCGGGAAGCGGTTCCGACCGCTGTTCACGCTGCTCGGTGCGCAGATGGGGCCGCAACCCCAGTCCGACGCGGTCGTCACGGCGGCGGCCGTCGTCGAGCTGATCCACCTCGCCACCCTCTACCACGACGACGTCATGGACTCGGCCACGATGCGCCGCGGCGCGGAGAGCGCCAACCACCGCTGGGACAACACGGTCGCCATCCTCACGGGCGACTTCCTGTTCGCCCACGCCTCGCGTCTGGTGGCCGATCTCGGGCCGGACGCGGTCCGGATCATCGCGGAGACGTTCGCCGAGCTCGTCACCGGCCAGATGCGCGAGACCCGCGGCCCGCAGCCCGACGAGGACCCGGTCGACCACTACCTGTCGGTGATCGCGGAGAAGACCGGCTCGCTGATCGCCACGTCCGGTCGCTACGGCGGCATGTTCGGCGGCTGTACCCCGGAGCAGGTGGAGGCGTTGCACCGCTTCGGCGCGGTGGTCGGTGCGGCCTTCCAGATCTCCGACGACATCATCGACATCGCCTCGGCGTCGGAGGACTCCGGCAAGACGCCGGGCACCGACCTGCGCGAGGGGGTCCACACGCTGCCGATGCTGTTCGCGCTGCAGGGCACCGGTCCGGACGCCGACCGCCTGCGGGTACTGCTGGCCGATCCGATCACCGACGATGCCGAGGTCGCGGAGGCGCTGGAGCTCCTGCGGCGCGGCGACGGCATCGCCCGGGCGCGGGAGGTGCTGGCGGCGCAGGCGAAGGAGGCCCAGCGCGAGCTGGAGCGGCTGCCGGCCTGCCCTGCCGCCGACGCCCTGACGACCCTCACGAACTACATGGTCGAGCGCACCGCCTGACGGCCGGATCCGCACCACCCGTCCGCGTCCAGGGCCTCGACCAGCGCGACACCCCACGCCGCGAGCTCCGAGGGGGTGTGCACCGAGGCCTTCGCGGCCAGCTCGGCCTCCGCCCCGGCCCACACCGCAGGCGCCAACCGGACGGGAGCGCGAGCGCTTCGTGTCCTCGGCACGACCGAACACCTCACGCTGCGGTCCGGGCGGCCGCCTACGGCGCGACGGGGACCGGCACCGGGCGTGCGGTGCGGGCCGCGCGGACCAGGTCGGCGGTGAAGATCACCAGCGCCACCCACACCAGCACGAACCCGATCCAGCGGGTCGGGGCCATCTCCTCGCCGACGACGAGCACGCCCCACAGGAACTGCAGCGTCGGGTTGAGGTACATGAGGATCCCGATCGTGCTCAGCGGCACCCGGCGGGCCGCGGCGCCGTAGAGCAGCAGGGGCAGGGCCGTCACCGGCCCGGCGGCGATCAGCAGCAACAGGTGCCCGATCCCGAACCCGCTCATCGTGCCGGTCCCGGTGAGCTCGAACACGCCGATGACGCCCAGCGCGAGCGGGCCGAGCACGAGGCCCTCGGCGGTGAGGCTCGCGGTGGCCGTCAGCGGCACGGTGCTCTTGATCAGGCCGTAGAGCCCGAACGACCCGGCGAGCACGAGCGCCAGCCACGGCGGACGTCCGCTCTCGACGGCGATCACCACCACGGCGACGGTCGCGACGGCCACCGCCGTCCACTGGGCGGGACGCAGCCGCTCCCGCAGGACGAGGACGCCGAGCAGCACGCTCACCAGCGGGCTGATGAAGTACCCGAGCGCGGCCTCCACCACCTGGCCGGTGAACACCGCGTAGATGTAGAGGCCCCAGTTCACGGTGATCAGCAGGCCGGCGGCGGTGACCATGGCCCAGCCGCGGGGCGCCAGCCTGCGCAGCTCGCCCCAGCCGCGGGCCAGTGAGAGCACGGCGGCCATCAGCACGGCGGTCCAGGCGATGCGGTGGGCCAGCACCTCGATCGGCGCGGCGGGCGCGAGCAGCGGCCAGAAGGCGGGGAAGAGCCCCCACATCGAGTAGGCCCCGATGGCGGCCGCGACCCCCCGCCCGTCCAGCGCCGTCGCCACCACCGGACCATCAGAACACCCGGAGGTCCCGCCCGCGCCGGTGACGCTGGTCACCAGTCGAGCAGCCCTCGTTCCGGGGGCGGGTGCAGCTCGGCTCCGGCGGCCAGCAGGCGGTCGAGGTGGGCGCGGACGTGGTGCCCGCAGAACAGCAGCTCCCCGGCCGCCACGGTGGCCCGGATCCGGGCCGCGGCCGAGCAACGGTCGCAGCGGTCGGCGCGGGTGAGGGGCCGCGCTGCAGCGAGTCGGGCGTCCATGTCACGCCGCCGCGAGCGCGGCGCGGCCCGAGGCCGTGAGCCGGGCGGGAGCGGGTGCGGGCCCGGGCGAATCGATCAGCCCGGCGCGGACGAGACGCCATCCGAGGAACTGGTCGCAGCATCCGACGCCGTCGACGACGAGCAGGACGGTGCCGGTCCCGGAGACCTCGCAGCGTCCGGCGTGGACGGCGCGGAGGACGGAACGGTCCCGTTGACTGACGGGGTCCGTGGCGGTGGTGGTCATGGTGCGCTCCTTTCCCTGCGGTCCGGTGCCGGGCGCTGCCGCTGCCCGATCCGACGTGTGGTGGGGCCGGGAACTCATCTCCTCCCGGTGGAGAAACGGTAGGTCGCCGTGCCGCGGCGGGGATCGGGTGTGAGCCCCGTCTCTGCGCCGAGCCGTCCGGGGGCCCGGGACGCGGCGCCGGGGGACCAGGGGGATTTCCCGGCCTGCCGGCCCGGGGAATAGGGGATCGCGGTCAGGGGGCGGGCGTGCACGCGTTGCCGTGAGCGGCCGCGGCGACGCCGGTGACGACGTCGAGCTCGGCCGCGTCGCGCGGCAGGAACACCCGCACCCGACCGGCCGCCACCCGCACGCCGGCCAGGGGATCGGGTACGGCCCAGCCCTTGGCCAGCGCGTCGTAGGCGAGCGCGGTGGGCAGGGCCAGGTGCAGGACGTCGTCGACGCGGGCGAGCTCGCCCGTGGCCGGGTCGAGGAACGCCTCGTCGGGACCGGAGGTGGTGCTCCGGTCCAGGGTCAGCGTGCCGGGCCGCAGGCCCTCCAGCGACGAGATCCGGGCCAGCAGCTCGTCGCGCCGCGGCGCCCCGTCGGCGGTGCCGCGATCGGGGAGCCGGCCGCCGGGGACGGTCGGCCAGCCCGGCTCATCACCGTCGGCGAGCGGGTTCTCGCCGTGGCGGCGCAGGAAGTCCAGGCGTTCGGTCAGCCAGGTCCCGACCTCGCCGACGATCCGGCCGTCGAGCCGGTCCCCACCGGGCACGCTCTCGGCCCGCACCGGTGCGCCGCTGCGCGACACCAGGTAGTCGTGCGTGGGGCCGTCACCGTCGTGGGCCAGGAACACCGGGATGCCGGAGAGCCGTGCCCGGTCGGCCGGGACGTCGGCGGGCAGCTCGCCGTGCAGCAGCACGCCGCCCGCCCAGCGCTCCGGCTCGGCCAGCAGCAGCGCGCCGGCCAGCGCGGCGCCGTCGGCGAAGCCCAGCAGGATCACCGGGCGGGCGGGGTCGCCCTCGGTGTCGAGCCAGTCCAGGAACCACCGCATGGTCGTGGCGAGCCCGGCGCCGTCGACGAACCATCTGAAGCCGCTGCCGTCCTCGATCGGGCCACGCACCGCGGCGTAGGCCACCGGACCGGGCGGCAGCCAGGGCGCGAGCTCGATCATCGAGGCCTCGCTCGCGCCGCCGCCGTGCAGCGTCACCACCAGCGGCGCCGAGGGATGGCCGGTGCCCCAGCGCGCCACGACGGGCGCGGCACCGAGTCCGGCGGCTCCGGTGGGGGTGGTCACAACCGGTCAGCGTAGAACTGAGGGTCGACGCGCGGCGTCTCGCACTGAGACGATCTCTCATCGCCGACGCCCACCGCGCTCGGTGTCACCGCATCCGGAGGGCCGGAGGGCCGATGGCCGATCGCCGCACCCGTGTGGCCCTGTGGGCAGTGGCGCTGGTGACCGTACCCGCCGCGCTGGCCGCGATCGCCGTGCTGTGGCCGGGCCCGCAGCTCGCCGACGACCTGAGTCTGCGTACCGAGGCGGCTCTCGACGCCGCGGGCCTCACCGAGGTGGGCACGCTCGTCGCCGGTCGCGACGTCCGGCTGGTCGACGTGCCCGCCGGGGCGGAAGGAGCGGCGCTCGCCGCGGTCACGGCGGTCGACGGCGTGCGCGCGGCGGAGGTCGCGTCGGTGGTGTCGACGCCCGCCGCCGCGGACCCCGAACCGGCCGCGCCGGGCGACGTCGCACCGGGCCGAGCCTCCGGGACGGGTGTCGAGGTCGCCGCGGTACTGGCGGCCACCCCCGTCACCTTCGCCCCGGACAGCGCGGAACTGGAGGGCGCGCCCGCCGAGGCGGTGGACCGGATCGCGGCCCTGCTGCGGGCCGGCGACGACCCGGTCACCGTCGAGGGGCACGTCGCCGACACGCCGGGGCGGCCCGAGGCGGCACAGGAGCTCTCCGAGCGGCGGGCGGCCGTCGTCGCCGACGCGCTGGTGGCCGCGGGCGTGCCACGCGGGCGCATCACCGCCGTCGGCCGCGGCGCGGCGGAGCCACTGGACACCCGCGCGGCGAGCCGCCGCGTGGACATCGAGATCCGCTAGGAGGACTCCGTGGCCTGGTTGCTGGCCCAGGTGTGGGTGCTGTGCGCGGTGGCGTTCCTGCTCGGCGCAGGCGTCACGTGGCTGCTGTTCGTGCGGCCCCGGCAACGGCCGATGGCCGGGTACCCCGGACGTTCGGTCCCACCGCACGAGCCCGGACCCGGACCGGACCTCCCGCAGCGGCGGCCGCAGCCCGAGATGCCGTCCGGGCCCGCGGTCGACCCGGCCCTGTCCGCGCTGGACGGCACCACCCTCGGGATGCCGCCGGTACCCCGGGTGGGCACGCGGGCCAGCGGTGCGCTGGACCTGCTGGGGGTCGCCCGCCGCGAGCCGCCGGACATCCCGCGCCAGCCCGGCCCCGACGACCGCGCGTGACTGCACGGCACGGCCGTCGGGCCGGCGGGGTGCGCTCGTCGATCGTGACGGAGGTCGGTCGGTGTCACCGCCCCGCCGCACGGCCTCTCGGACGGTTCGACCAGGCGTCCCCCGACCGGCCCGAACTCAGCGCAGCGCGGTGATCCGCAACGCCTGGATGCGGACCAGCCCGGCGCCGTCGGGCGCCTCCAGCTCGATTCCGGGGATGGTGCCCGACACCGGCACCTCGTCGTTGACGACATCGGCGACCAGCCGGTCGTCGATGTACATGGACAGCTGCTCCTCCCGCACGAGGACGGCGAGGCGGACGACCCGCCCGGACTGCACCCCGTCGATGCGGACCGGCTCGCCGATCGGCTCCTTGCCCTCGCCCCGCCGGAACACGCTGAACACCGCCGACTCGGTGGCGGTGTCCAGGCACCAGAAGTTCGACAGCTCGCCCGGGACGGCCCAGCGCAGGCTCCAGCACAGCTCGACCGCCGAACCCGGACGGACCGCCAGGTCCATCTCCCCGAGATAGACGGTGACGCCGTCCACGTCGAGCTCGGTGTAGGTGTCGGCCCCGGGGGCGAGGGACTCCAGCTCCAGCGCCCCGGGGACGTACCGGATGTCCTCGCGGGACGAGTCCGGCTCGGTCGAGGGCTTGACGGTGAACCCGCCCGGCGTGCCGTCCATCGCCGCCTCGTAGACGACCTCCCCGCGCGCCACGCCGGACAGGGCGGCGGGTGCCGGGCCGAAGGTGGGCGGGGTGAACGTCGGCGCCGGGGCGAACGTCACGGTCGACGTGGGCGCGGCCGCGTCGTCCGCGGCGGCCGCGTCGTCGGCGGGGGACGGTCGGACCAGCAACGCGACCACCAGGACCAGGACGATCAGCGTGGCGACCGCAGCCCCGACGAGCGCCGCGCGCCGCCCCGCGGACCGGGCCGGTGGCGCCGCGACGCCCGGACCCGCGGGCGCCGGGCCCGCCAGCGCCTGGGCGAGCGCATCGACGAACATCGTGGCCGAGGGATATCGCTCGGTGGGCGACTTGGCCAGCCCGCGGGCGAACACCGCGTCGACCGCGACGGGCAGCGACGGGGCGACGTCGGTGGCGCGGGGGGCCGGACGGGTGGCGTGCGCGACGAGCAGCGGCACGGTGTCGGCCTCGGTGAAGGGCGCGCTGCCGGTGAGCATCTCGAACGCCACGCAGGCCAGGGAGTACAGGTCGGCCCGGTGCCCGATGGCGCCGGTCCCTCCGGCCTGCTCGGGCGCCATGTACCGCGGGGTGCCGAGGTACTGGCCGGTGACGGTCGCGCCGGTGTCGCCGATCTCCTTGGAGATGCCGAAGTCGGCGACGAACGGACGGCCGTCGCGGTCCAGCAGGATGTTGGCCGGCTTGATGTCGCGGTGGAGCACTCCGTGGCTGTGGGCGTGGTCGAGCGCGTCGGCGACCGCGCGCAGGATGTGCAGCGCCGGGCCCGTCGCCATCGGTCCTGCGGCGAGGGCCTGCTGCAGTGTCGGGCCGACGACCAGCCGGGTGGCGAGGTAGACGACACCCGCGTCCTGACCGGCCGCGTACACGGTGAGGACCGACGGGTGCTCGAGGTCGCGCATCAGCGTGGCCTCGCGCCGGAACCGGGCCACGAAGTCGGGGTCGGCGGCCAGCGCGGGGGTGAGCACCTTGAGCGCGACGGGTCGGTCGATGCCCGCCTGGTGCGCGCGGTAGACCTGTCCCATGCCGCCGGTGCCGATGAGCGCGTCGACGACGAAGTCGCCGATCCGGGTGCCGGGGGTGATCGTCCGGGTCATCGGGCACCCGATCGTCCGCGAACCACGCCTGCACCCCCACCGTGCGACCGATCCCCGAGCCGGGCGTCACGGTAGTACCGGAGGCGGGGTTTGGCCACGGTGACGATCAGTGGCCCCGGCCCGGGCAGCGGTGTCAGCCGACGACGGTCCAGGTGTCGCGCCCGTTGAGCAGCGCCTGCAGGTCGGGTCCGCCCGCGGTCGCGGCGCCCTGCCGGGCGGCGTCGACCTGGGCGCGGGTGGCGTCGTCGTAGGTGGTGCGGTCGACGTTGCGGAAGATGCCGGTGACGGTGTGCATGAGGTCCTGGTCCGACAGCCGCGACAGCGCGAACGCGAGGGCGTGGTCTCCGGCGTCGTGGGTGACGATCTGCTCCGCGTCGACCTCGTCGGCCTTGGCCACGCGCAGCCCGAAGCCCTGCTGCACCACCGCGTAGCTGCCGAGACCGTCGTCGCCGACCGGCCCGAAGCGGATCGGCTCGCCGTCGGTGACCGGGATCAGGCGTTCGGCGGCCTCGTCGCCCTTGCGCAGGATGTCGAAGGCCCCGTCGTTGAAGATCGGGCAGTCCTGGAAGATCTCGACGAGCGCGCTGCCGCGGTGGGCCGCGGCCGCCCCGAGCACGGCGGTGAGGCCCTTGCGGTCGGAGTCCAGGGCGCGGCCGACGAACGTGGCCTCCGCGCCCAGCGCCAGCGAGATCGGGTTGAAGGGGTGGTCGACCGAGCCCATCGGGGTGGACTTGGTGACCTTCCCGACCTCGGATGTGGGCGAGTACTGGCCCTTCGTCAGGCCGTAGATCCGGTTGTTGAACAGCAGGATCTTGAGGTTGACGTTGCGGCGCAACGCGTGGATCAGGTGGTTGCCGCCGATCGACAGCGCGTCGCCGTCGCCGGTGACGACCCACACCGACAGGTCGGGACGGGTGACCGTGAGCCCGGTGGCGATGGTCGGGGCGCGGCCGTGGATCGAGTGCAGGCCGTAGGTGTTGAGGTAGTACGGGAACCGCGACGAGCAGCCGATCCCGGACACGAACACCGTGTTCTCGCGCCGGATCCCCAGCGTGGGCAGGAACTGGCGGACCGCGGCCAGCACGGCGTAGTCGCCGCAGCCCGGGCACCAGCGCACCTCCTGGTCGGAGGTGAAGTCCTTGGCGGTCTGCTTGTCCTCGGTGGTCGGGACGCCGTCGAGGCCGCCGATCGAGGGCAGTCCGAGATCGAGCGCGGTCATCTCTTCGCCTCCGCGGGAAGAAGTACGTCGGCGGTCATGCGAGCACCCCATTGAGGTAGTCCAGGAACAGGTCCTGCAGTTCCTCGGCCTTGAACGGCAGGCCGGTGACGTTCGTGTAGCTCTTCGCGTCGACGAGGTAGCGGGCGCGCAGCAGCAGCACCAGCTGGCCGAGGTTCATCTCGGGGATCAGCACCGTGCGGTAGTTGCCCAGTACCTCGCCGAGATTGGCCGGCATCGGGTTGAGGTTGCGCAGGTGGGCCTGGGCCACCGAGTGGCCCATCGCGCGGACGCGCCGGCAGCCCGCGCCGATCGGGCCGTAGGTCGAACCCCAGCCCAGCACGAGCAGTTCGGCGTCACCGTTCGGGTCGTCGACCTCGACGTCGGGCACCGTGATGCCCTCGACCTTCGCCGCGCGCAGCCGCACCATGCGGTCGTGGTTGGCGGGGTCGTAGGAGATCGAGCCGCGGCCGTCGGCCTTCTCCAGCCCGCCGATGCGGTGCTCCAGGCCGGGCGTGCCCGGGATGGCCCACGGGCGGGCCAGGGTCTCGTCGTCGCGCAGGTAGGGCCAGAACTCTCCCGTGCCGTCCGGCGCGTTCGGAGCGGTGGCGAACCGGGGGTCGACCGGCGTGAGGTCCTCGACCGACGGCACCCGCCACGGCTCGGAGCCGTTGGCCAGCGACCCGTCGGACAGCAGCATCACCGGGGTGCGGTAGCGCACCGCGATCTCCGCGGCCTCCAGCGCGGCCCGGAAGCAGTCGCCGGGGGACTGCGGGGCGATCACCGGGAGCGGTGACTCACCGTTGCGGCCGTACATGGCCTGCAGCAGGTCGGCCTGCTCGGTCTTGGTCGGCAGGCCGGTGGATGGGCCGCCGCGCTGCACGTCGACGACGATCAGCGGCAGCTCCAGCGCCACCGCGAGACCCACCGTCTCCGACTTCAGCGACACCCCGGGCCCGCTGGTGGTGGTCACCCCCAGCGCTCCGCCGAACGACGCACCCAGTGCCGCGCCGACCCCCGAGATCTCGTCCTCGGCCTGGAACGTGGTCACGTCGAACGACTTGTGCTTGGACAGCTCGTGCAGGATGTCCGACGCCGGGGTGATCGGGTAGGAGCCGAGGAAGACCGGCAGCCCGGTGGTGTGCCCGGCCGCGACCAGCCCGTAGGCGAGCGCGGTGTTGCCGGTGATCTGCCGGTAGGTGCCGGGCGGCAGGGGCGCGGGCTTCACCTCGTAGGTGACGGCGAACGCCTCGGTGGTCTCGCCGTAGGCGTGCCCGGCCCGGAACGCCAGGATGTTGGCCTCGGCCAGGTCGGGGCGGCGCGCGAACTTCTCCCGCAGGAACCGCTCCGTGCCCTCGTGCGGCCGGTGGTACATCCACGACAGCAGCCCGAGCGCGAACATGTTCTTCGCGCGCTCGGCGTCCTTCTTGCTCAGCCCGGTCTCCTCCAGCGCACCCTTGGTCAGGGTGGCCATCGCGACCGGGTGCACCGCGTACTGCTCCAGCGAGCCGTCCTCGAGCGGGTTCGCGTCGTACCCGACCTTGGTCAGGTTGCGCTTGGTGAACTCGTCGGTGTTGACGATGAGCACGCCACCCGCGGGCAGGTCGGCGATGTTGGCCTTGAGCGCGGCCGGGTTCATCGTGACCAGCACGTCGGGGCGGTCACCCGGCGTGAGGATGTCGTAGTTCGCGAAGTGCAGCTGGAACGACGACACCCCGGGCAGCGTGCCTGCGGGTGCCCGGATCTCGGCCGGGAAGTTCGGCAGCGTGGACAGGTCGTTGCCGAAGGCGGCGGTCTCGGAGGTGAACCGGTCCCCGGTGAGCTGCATGCCGTCGCCCGAGTCGCCCGCGAACCGGATGACGACCCGGTCCCGCTCGATCACATCGGGTCCGGCTACGGCTCCGTCATCGATCTTGACAGTCATGGTGCGGGCTCGTCCTCATGGCCGGGGGCGCGGGGGTGGACTCGGTCGAGGTTAACTCCCTGTTCACGTCAGTGTCCTCGTACCCCGGCCGATGTCACACCTGTCCGTTCGTTCAGGCGGAACTGCTGATCTTCCGCTGCAGTTCGGCCAGCCGGGTGCGGAAGTCCTCCGAGCGCGCCGACTCGGCCTGGGCCCGCACCTCCACCTCCACGGCGTCGGCGTGCGAGGCCATGGCCGAGGTCAGGCGCAGCGTCGCCTTGGTGGTCACGGTGAGCCCGCGCGGCACGGCCGCGGCCCGGGCGCCCATCTCGACCGCGGCGGCGACCACGTCGTCGACGGTCCGGTGCACCAGGCCGATGCGCTGCGCCTCCTGCGCGTCGACGACCTCGCCGAACAGCGTCAGCGCCGCCGCGGCCTGCGGGCCGAGTACCCGCTGCGCCATCCACGTGTAGCCGCCGCCCGGGTGGATGCCCAGCGGCAGGAAGCGGGCGTCGAACCTCGCCCTCGGCCCGGCCAGGCGCACGTCGGCGGCCAGCGCCAGGTTCAGCCCGGCGCCGACGGCCGCCCCGTTGACGGCGGCGATCGTCGGCAGCGGGCAGGCGGCGATGGCGAGGAACCCGGCGTAGACGGCCTTGAGCGTGGCCGGGTCGGCCGTGGCGAGCTCGCCGAGGTCCCCGCCCGCGCAGAAGCCGGGATCCTCCCCGGTCACGACGACGGCGCCGACGGACGGGTCGGCGACGGCCGCCTCGACGGCGGCGCTCAGCAGCCCCGAGAGCTCCAGGTTCATCGCGTTGCGGCGGGCGGGGTAGGACAGGGTCAGCACGGCGACGCCGTCGGTGGTCGCTCTGCGGACTTCGATGTCGGCCATGGCGCGCATCCTGCCGGTCCGGGGCCGGGTGCGCGCCGTCACGTCCGTCACCCCGGGTCCGCGGGCTACCGTCCGGGGATGGCCGCTCCGTCCACCGATCTCGTCCCGCACCCGACGCCCCGCCCCTGGGCGCCGAGTTGCCCGAGCACTACGCGGGCTGTTTCGCGTGCGGTCGCCTGCCGGGCGGGCTGCGGATGCGGTTCCGGGTGGTCGACGCGCTCACTCTGGAGTCGGTCGTGACGCTCGCCGCCGAGCACCAGGGCGCCCCCGGGATCGCCCACGGCGGGATCGTGGCTGCGGTGTTCGACGAGGCGCTCGGCGCGCTGCAGGCGTTCCTGCAGGAACCGGCCGTCACCGCCAGCCTGACCACCGAGTTCCGGGCGCCGGTGCCCATCGGCACCGCGCTGTTCGTGCGCTCGCGCATCGACTCCCGGGCCGGGCGCAAGGTCCGGGTGAGCGGCACGGCGCATCTCGGCGCGGTGGACGGGCCGGTGGCCGGCACCGCGTCGGGGCTGCTCGTCGTGGTGCCCGCCGACCACTTCGTGCGACACGGCCGGCCGGAGGACGTGGCCGCGGCGCAGGCGGCAGGCGTCGCGCCCCGCCCCTTCGCCGGCGGTTCGTGACCTCGCGGGGTGCGGGCCGCCGGTCCCGATCACGCCGCGGCCTCCTGGGCGGATCGAGCCCGTGACCTGGCGGAACTGGGCGGGTAACCAGCATGCCGACCCGGTGCGGACGGTGCGGGCCCGGGACGCGGGTGACGTCGTCGACGCCGTGCGGGCCGCCGCGCGCGACGGCCTGCGGGTCACCGCGGTCGGCTCGGGACACTCGTTCACCGCGATCGCGGCGGCCCGCGACGTCGCGCTCGTGGCACCGGCCGACCCGGACCGGATGCGCCTGCACGGCGACATGGTCACGGTGCCGGCCGGGCTGTCGCTGCGCGCGCTCAACGCGTGGCTGTGGGACCGCGGCCGGGCCCTGCCCAACCTCGGTGACATCGACGCGCAGACGGTCGCGGGCGCGATCTCCACCGGCACCCACGGCACGGGCTCCGCGCACCGCGGGATCGCCGCACAGGTGCGGGCGCTGGACCTGGTCACCGCCGACGGGTCGCTGCGGCGCTGCTCGCCCGCCGAGCACGCCGAGGTGTTCGCCGCCGCCCGGATCGGGTTGGGCGCGCTCGGCGTGCTGGTGGACGTCACGCTCGCGACGGTGCCCGCGTTCCGGCTGCACGCGGTCGAGGCGACGGCGCCGGTGGACCGGGTGCTGGCCGACCTCGACGCGTACGCGTCCGGCAACGACCACTTCGAGTTCTACTGGTTCCCGCACACCGACCTGGCCATCACCAAGTGCAACAACCGCACCGCGGCGGCGGGGCCGGTGCGCGGACGGGTCGCGGGGTGGGTGGGCGACGAGGTCGTCGGCAACGCCGCGTTCGGCGCCGTCTGCCGGCTCGGGACCGCGCTGCCCCGGCTCGTCCCGCGGATCAACCGGCTGGCGGCCGAACAGTTCGCGGCACCCGAGCACGTCGCGCGCTCCTACCGGGTCTTCACCAGTCCGCGCCGCGTGCGGTTCCTGGAGATGGAGTACGCCGTGCCGCGGGAGGCCGTCCATGAGGCGTTCGCCGGCCTGCGCGCCGCGGCCACCCGGCACGCCCGCGCCGTCACCTTCCCGGTGGAGGTGCGTGTCGCCGCCGCCGACGACATCCCGCTGTCCACCGCGTCCGGCCGCGACAGTGCCTACCTCGCCGTGCACGTCCAGCGCGGGCACCCGCACGAGGCGTACTTCGGGGCCGTCGAGGACGTCATGACCGCGCTGGACGGTCGGCCGCACTGGGGCAAGCTGCACACGCGCACCGCGGCCGACCTGCGCCCGCTCTACCCGGGCTTCGACGCGTTCGTGGCCCTGCGCGACCGGCTCGACCCCGACCGCCGCTTCACCAACCCCTACCTCGACCGGGTGCTCGGATGACCACATGAACACCACCGATCTGACCACGCCCGCACTGCTCGTCGACGCCGACGCGCTGGAGGCCAACATCGCCGACATGGCCGCGGCCCTGCCCGGCCCACGGCTGCGCCCGCATGTCAAGGCGCACAAGAGCACCGCGCTCGCGGCCCGCCAGGCCGCGGCCAGTCACCCCGGGTTCACCTGCGCCACGATCCGGGAGGTCGAGGGGATGGCCGCGGCCGGGCTGGGCGAGGACCTGCTGCTGGCCAACGAGGTGCTCGACGCGCGCCGGCTCGGCGCCCTCGACGCCCGCGTCACCGTGGCGATCGACTCGCCGCAGACCCTCGCGGCCGCCGTCGCCGGCGGGGTGCGGGAGGTGCTGGTCGACGTCAACGTCGGGCTCCCGCGCTGCGGGATCGCCCCCTCCGTCGCCGGAGCGCTCGCCGACCGGGCCCGCGCCGCCGGGCTGACCGTCCGCGGCGTCATGGGCTACGAGGGCCACCTGATGATGCTCGACGACGTCGCCGAGCGCGCCCGGCTCACCGAGGAGTGCATGGCGCGGCTGCTCGCGGCGCACGCCGACGTCGGCGGGGACATCGTGTCCGGCGGCGGCACCGGCACCTACGCGCTCAACACCTGGGTCACCGAGGTCCAGGCGGGCTCGTACGCGCTCATGGACACCGCCTACACCGCCGCGGGGCTGCCGTTCCGGCAGGCGCTGAGCGTGCTGGCGACCGTCGTGTCGGTGACGGCGCCGTCCGGCGAGATGCCCGGCTGGGCCGTCGCCGACGTGGGCCTCAAGGCGCTGGGCATGGACCACGGCAACCCCACCGTGCCGGGCGCGCAGGTCTGGTTCTGCTCCGACGAGCACCTCACGTTCGCGCCCGGGGAACCGTTGGTCGTCGGCGACCGGATCCGGGTGCTGCCCGCACACGTCGACCCGACCGTGGCGATGCACGAGCGCATGCACGTCGTCCGCGGCGAGCACGTGCTCGACACCTGGTCGGTCGACCTGCGCGGCTGGTGAGGCGGTTCGCGCGCGTTCCGGGGTCTCGCGCGGCCCCGGGGGCGCGCGAGACCCGATTGCGCGCGCGAGACCGGGTCAGCCCGGCAGCACGGCGTCGGCGACGGGCCACCACACCTCCCACACCTCCGCGGCCCAGCGCCGCACCAGCGCGCAGTGCTCGGCGGCGTCCCGGGCCCGGGCCACGTCGGTCACGCGCGTCGCCGCTCGGCCCACGGGGCGCGGGATCCGACCGGGAGGATGCTCGCGCAGCCGCCCGGAGGCCCACGTGTTGTGCTTGCGCAGCGCCGGCCCGTCCAGCCCCCCGTCGATCGCGGCGCGCACCACGCTGAGCAGCACGGCCAGTGCGTGGTCGCTGCTGTCCCCGGGATGTTCCAGCCGGTAGGCGGCCACCGTGAGGTGGTGCACGGCGAAGTACCCCGGGTCCTCGAACTCGCGCGCGAGCAGCAGCTCGAAGGCCTCCTGCTCGGTCACGCCATCTCCTCGCTCGCGCTCGTCGCCGCCGTGTCCGGCGGTGCTGTGCTGGATGGTGACCTCGCAAGCGCGGTCACGCGCCGCCAGGTGACCTGCAGGGCGTCGCGGCGCACGGTCGACCGGTTGCGCGTACCGGAGTGCCACAGGTGCCCGTTGAGGACCACCGCCGATCCCGCGCGCAACGCGATGCGCCGCTCGCCCGGCCAGGTGCGGTCGACGGTGTCGCCCGGTGCGGAGCGGTTCCAGACGTGGGTGCCCGGGACGACGCGCGTCGCGCCGCCGTCCTCCGCCACGTCGACGAGCGCCACGATCGCCACGGCCACCTGCGGTTCGGGCGGGGGCGGGCCGGCGAAGTCGGCGTGCAGCGCCTGCGCGCCGAAGCCCGGGTGCGGGGCGCGGACGTGCAGCGCCCCCCGTCCCGGGCCGGGCCCGAGGACGTGCTCGACGGCCGCCACCAGGTCCGGCGCCGTCCACACCGCCTCCACGGCGGGGCCGCTCAGGTCGTCGACGTGCAGGGTGCCGCCCGGTCCGCGGGGCCCGTCCCGGTCCAGGACGTCCTGCATCGCCGCGCGGACCCCGGCGAGGGCGGCGGCATCGAGGAGGTCGGGCAGCAGCAGGTAGCCGTCCGTGTCCAGGGTGATCACGCAGGCGAGCCTGCGGGTTGACGCCGCGTCAACGTCAACGGGGTTCCGGAACACCACCCCCTCGTGGCTCGTTGAAGTCGCAAGGGAAGTGGGAAGGAACGGACCTCGGCATGAACGGCCTCAAGACCGCGCTGCTGCTCGGTGGGATGAGCGGACTCGTGCTGCTCGTCGGGTCGTTCTTCGGCCGTATCGGCCTGGTGGTCGCGGTCGTCGCGGCGCTGGCGATCAACGGTTACGCGTACTTCAACTCCGACAAGGTCGCTCTGCGCGCCATGCACGCGCGCCCTGTCACCGAGCCCGAGCACCCGGCCATGTACCGGATCGTGCGCGAGCTCTCCCGCGCCGCCCGCCAGCCGATGCCGCGCCTCTACATCTCGCCCACCGCCGCGCCGAACGCGTTCGCCACCGGTCGCAGCCCCCGGCACGCCGCCGTCTGTGCCACCACCGGCCTGCTCGAACTGCTCGACGAGCGCGAGCTGCGGGCGGTGCTCGGCCACGAGTTGTCGCACGTCTACAACCGCGACATCCTCATCTCCTCCGTCGCCGGCGCGCTGGCCACGATGGTGAGCTTCCTGGCGAACATGGCCATGTTCGCCGGGCTGTTCGGCGGGGGCGACGACGAGCGCCCCAACCCGATCGCGCTGATCCTCATCGCGCTGCTCGGACCGGTCGCGGCCGGGCTCGTGCAGATGGCGGTGAGCCGCTCGCGGGAGTTCCAGGCCGACGCCTCGGGTGCCGCGATGACCGGCGACCCGCTGGCACTGGCGTCGGCTCTGCGCAAGCTGGCCGCCGGCACCCAGCTCGCCCCGCTGCCCCCGGACCCGCAGCTCACGGCGCAGTCGCACCTGATGATCGCCAACCCGTTCCGGGCGGGGGAGCAGATGGCGCGGTTGTTCGCCACCCACCCGCCGATGGAGGAGCGGATCCGGCGGCTGGAGAACATGCGGCTGCCGGAGCGCTGAGCCTGGATCCACCGCCGCAGTTCGCGTTACGCGCTGGTTGATCTTCTGGGTGGGTTGGTGGGAGAAGGTCGTGGTTGAGCTGCCGGTCTGTCCGGCTCTTCCACTGCTGGTTCTCCGGTCGGGCCCCGGTGGGGGGC
>NZ_JAJCYB010000011.1 GCF_029263155.1 Pseudonocardia sp. | reverse complement strand
CCAGATCATGGCCGCGGTGGCCAAGGTCCGCCAGTGCGCCGAGGAGGGTCGCAAGCTCGACGACGCCGCCATCGAGGAGATCCGCAACATCTGCCGCTGCGGCACCTACCAGCGCATCCGCGAGGCGATCTACGCAGGCGCGGAGAACATGTGAGGGGCCTGAACATGAAGAAGAAGCTGCTGGTCGGCGCGATCGTCGCGGCCACCGTGCTGGGCGGGGCCGGCGTCGCGCTGGCCGACCCGATCTCCACCCCCGACGACCTGGGCCAGGGCGGCAGCGCCGTGACCGCCCTGCTCGGCGACCTGGGTGCCCAGTTCACCGACTTCCTCGACGGCCCCCGCCCCGAGGGCGCCGACGGCACCGAGGTCGAGCCGGTCGATGCGGACCCGAGGTTCGTCGAGGGCCCGCTGAGCGGGCTGGTCGACAGCGGCCCCCTGGAGTAACACCACCCTGTGCAACGAACGGCACTCCCGTCCACCAGGAGTGGCCGGGAGTGCCGTTCGTTGCGCTCAGGTCCGGGCGGTGAGCACCCGGAACGTGTTGTGCAGGACATAGCCCGCGCCGTCGCGGTGTTGCTCCAGGCGGGTCAGCACCGCCTCGCGCACCGCGGCCGGTCCCGCGGTGTTCATGGCGTGCCGGCCGATGCCGGAGTCGAACAGGGGGCCGAGGACGGCGTCCTCGTCGGGGTAGCGGAACGCGCACCCGACCTGCTCCGACACCGCGATCTCCAGGCCCGCGTCGGTGACGAGGTCGGCGAGCAGGTCCGGTCCGTCCTCGGGCGGAGGCCGCCGCGGACCGAGCCAGGGGGCGAGCGCCTCGCCGAACGCCCGCACGTCGCAGTCCTGCTCCCGGCCCCACACGCTGACGGCGACGACCCCGCCGGGTGCCACCCGCGCCGCCTCCCGCAGGGCCCGCCGCGGGTCGCGCAGGTGGGCGACGACCTGCACCAGCCCGACCACGTCGACCGGACCGATCTCCCCCAGGTCGGTGGCGTCGCCGACGGCGAAGGTGGCCTCCGGCACCTCGCGCGCGGCCCGCTCCACGGCCGACGGATCGCCGTCGACGCCGTGGACCTGAGCCCCCCGGGCCACGGCGGCGCGGGAGAAGCCGCCACCGCCACACCCCACGTCCAGCACGCGCGTGCCGGCTCCGACTCCCGTCGCGTCGAGCACCGCGCCGTACAGCGGAGCGGCCCAGCCCCGGGGTCCCTCGTCCATCGGCGCAGACTAGCCGTCGGGTACCGCTCGCCCGCGTCGTGGCACCGGGGACCTCGATGCCGGGCGTCAGCGGCGGACGGTCAGCGAGGCGACCGTGAAGACCCACCTGACCCGGGTGTTCGGCAAGCTGGGTCTGCACGACCGGGTGCAGGCGGTGGTGCTGGCCTACGAGTGCGGCCTGGTCGAGCCCGGCGATCAGCCCCAGACGTCCTGAGCGACCTGCACGATCAACGCCAGCTTGGCCTTCTGCTCCTCCACGGTGAGGTCGTTGCCCTCCACGGTGGAGGAGAACCCGCACTGCGGGGACAGGCACAGCTGGTCGAGCGGCACGTACTTCGCGGCCTCGTCGATGCGCCGCTTGATCACGTCCGGGTCCTCCAGCGTGCCCGTCTTCGTGGTGACCAGCCCGAGCACCACCTGCTTGCCCGGCGGCACGAACCGCAGCGGGGCGAACCCACCGGAGCGTTCGTCGTCGAACTCGCAGAAGAAGCCATCGACGGCGAGCTCGCCGAACAGGGCCTCGGCGACGTGGTCGTAGCCGCCCTCGGCCGCCCAGGAGGAGCGGTAGTTGCCGCGGCACATGTGGGTGGTGACGTGCATGTCGGCCGGCCGGTCGGCGATCGCCGCGTTGATCTGGCGGATGTAGCGCAGGTGCTGGGTCTCCGGGTCGTCGCCCTTCTCGGCCAGGTCGGCGCGGTGGGCGGGATCGTTGAGGTAGGCCAGCGCGGTGTCGTCGAGCTGCAGGTAGCGGCAGCCCAGGCCGTACAGGGCGCTGACCTCGTCGGCGTAGGCGGCGGAGAGGTCGGCCCAGAACCGCTCCAGGTCGGGGTAGACGGCGCGGTCGATCACCGCGGAGCCCCCGCGGGCGTAGACCATGCTCGGCGACGGGATCGTCAACTTCGGCACGGCGGTCGTCACCTGCTCGGCGAGGAACGAGAAGTGCTCGCCGAAGATCGGGCTCTCCAGCGCGATCGGCGCGTCCACCGCCATGCCCGCCGAGGTGAACGCGCCCTCGCCCGCGGCGTTGCGCATCGTCACCCGGATCTGTTGGTCGGTCTTCGTGATACCACCGAGGCGGTAGATGAAGTCCATGTGCCACGACGTGCGGCGGAACTCGCCGTCGGTCGCCGAGGACAGCCCCACCTCCTCCTGCAGGGCGACGACGTCGCGGATCGCGGAGTCCTCGACGGCGCGCAGCCCGGCGTCGTCGAGGGTGCCGGCGGCGTGCTGCTCGCGGGCGGCCAGCAGGGCGGGCGGGCGCAGGAGACTACCGACGTGGTCGGCACGGAACGGCGCTGCGGTGCGTCCAGACATGGTCGGCAACCTATCGCCGCACTCCGCCGACCGCCGGTCCTCGTGCGGTCCCGGAGCCGAGCACCGCGGCGATCAAGGGCCGATGGTCGTCAATTGATCTTCGGCGACGACCATACCTCCTTGATCGCCGTGCGCGGTGGGAGTGAGATGCTCGCAGGGTGGAACTCGGCATCGTCACCTTCCTGACCGACTACGGGATCTCCCCGGTGGAGCTCGGCCGCGCCACCGAGGAACGCGGCTTCGACGCGCTGTTCCTCACCGAGCACACGCACATCCCGGCGAGCCGCGTGTCGCCGTGGCCCGGCGGCCCCGAGCTGCCCACCCGGTACTCGCACACGTTCGACCCGTTCGTCGCGCTCGGGGCGATCGCCGCCGTGACCTCCCGCATCGCGCTGGGCACGGGGGTCTCGCTGGTGGCGCAGCACGACCCGATCGTGCTGGCCAAGACCGTCGCGAGCCTGGACCGGATCGCCGCCGGGCGGTTCGAGCTGGGCGTCGGGCCGGGGTGGAACGCCGAGGAGATGGCCCACCACGGCGTCGACCCGGCCCGGCGCACCGCGCGCATGCTGGAGCACCTCGAGGCGATGCGCGCGATCTGGACGGCCGACGAGGCCGAGTTCCACGGCCGGTTCGTCGACTTCTCCCCGATCTGGTCCTGGCCCAAGCCGATGCGCGTGCCGCCCGTGCTGATCGGCGGGGGTGGCCCGACCGTGCTCGACCGCGTGCTGTCCCACGGGGACGGCTGGATCCCGCTGCGCGTCCCGGTCGACGAGCTCGCCGCGTTCGCCGAGCGCATCGCCGAGCTGCGGCGCCGCGCCGCCGACGCCGGGCGCGGCGATCTCCCGGTCACGCTCTACGGCGCCGCCCGCACCCCCGAGGCCGTGGCGTCCTACGCGGCGGCAGGCGTCGACCGCCTGCTCTTCGAGCTCACCGACCCCGGTCCCGACGCCGCGGGCGCGACCCTCGCCGAGCTCGACACCCTCGCCGACCTCCGCCCCTGACGACCGGCACACCGTCCCCGGTCGGCCGACCCGCCGGCCCGATCGGCCGATAGATCAGAGCTGGCCGGCCAGGCGGGGGTCGTCGTGGTCTGCGCGGGCGACCTGGCCCGCCGCGGCACGCACCGCCACCTCCAGCTCCCACCGGCGAGCGGCGAAGTCGGCCCGGCTGACCGACACCCCGATCGCCGACCGCGCCACCCCACCGGGGCCCCGCACCGGCACCGGCGCCGCCACCCCGGCCACTCCCGGCCGGTACTCCTCCACGTCGACGGCGACGCCGGCGGCCCGCACCCGCAGGAGCTCCCGGTCCAGCGAGCGCCGTTCGACCATCGTCCGCGACGTGATCGGTCCGGCGCCCGCGTGGCCGAGCAGCTCGGAGACCCGCGCCGGGCGCAGCTGCGCGAGCAGCACCTTCCCGGCGGCGAGTGCGTGGGCGGGCACCGGCTCGCCGACGTCGAGGCCGTCGGGGAGGGGGTGCTCGGCGCAGCCGTCGACCGCGGCCACGACGATGTCGATCTCACGGAACGTCAGCAGGTGGCACGCGGCACCCAGCGACACGTGGACGTCGCGCACCACCGACCGCACCGCCGACGGCGGCCGCACCTGGTCGGTCAGGCTGCGGTGCAGCTCGCCGATGCGGTAGCCCAGCCCGTAGCCCCGGCGCTCGTTGAGCCGCACGAGGTAGCCCTCCTCGACCAGCGTGCCGAGGGCGCGGTAGACGGTGGGCAGCGGGCAGGACAGGCGCCGGGCGATGGCCTTGGCCGTGACCCCGTCACCGGCCGCGGCCACCGCCTCCACCACCCGCAGGGCCCGGGTGATCGACGAGCCGGTGCTGCGTTCGGGAGCCACGAGGTCCAGTGTGGGGACGATTCACGTAACCGCACACCTCACCGAACGGGTGGACCAGCGCATGGACGACGACCTGCACCGCCGCATCGACGAACTGGTCGCCGAGGAGCACCGCCTGGAGCGCGCCCACGTGGGCACCGCGCTCTCGGCGGACGAGCGGCGGCGGCTCGACGACATCGGTGTCCAGCTGGACCGCTACTGGGACCTGCTGCGCCGGCGCGACGCCCGCCGCCGGGCCGGCCTGGACCCCGACGAGGCAACGCAGCGTGACGCGTCGGTCGTGGAGGGCTACCAGCAGTAGCGCCGTCGGCTCGTCGCGCGCCGTCGCGCTCGTATCCGGCAGCATCGACACCGTGCAGATCACCCCGGTGACCCCGGACCGGCTCGTCGACGAGGTGGTGGCGCTGGTCGCCGGATGGTCGGACCGGGTTCGGCTGGCGATCGACGGTCCGCCGCCGACCCGGCCGCTCGGCCAGGCCCGGAGGGCGGCCGCCGAGCTGCGTGCGCAGGGGCGGGACGCCGTCGTCGTGGCCGCGAGCGACTACCTGCGACCCGCGTCCGTCCGCCTGGAGTTCGGTCACGAGGACCCCGACGAGTTCCTCGACGGATGGCTCGACGGCGCCGGCCTGATCCGCGAGGTCCTCCGCCCGGCCGGGCCCGACGGCTCCGGTCGCGTGCTCCCCCGGCTCTGGGACGCCGTGGCCGACCGCGCCTACCGCGACCGCTACGCCGAGCTGCGCGGCAACGGCGTGGTGCTCGTGGCCGGCGGTTTGATGCTGGGTCGCGACCTGCCGTTCGACGTGGCCGTGCACCTGCGGATGAGCCCGGCCCAGCTGGGCCGGACCCTGCCCGCGGCGAAACGTTGGACCCTGCCGGCGTACGAGCGCTACGACGTGGAGCGCGACCCGTCCGGACTCGCCGACCTGCTGGTCCTCGCCGACCATCCGGACCGGCCCGCGGTGCGCCGCTGACCGCGGAGACACCATGCCCACCGGGCTCGCGAGGGGCCTCGCGTCCTGGTGGGCAACTTGTGGGCGAGGAGGGAGTTGAACCCTCACATCCTTTCGGATACACGGACCTGAACCGTGCGCGTCTGCCATTCCGCCACTCGCCCTGGCACGGAGCAAGCTAGCACGGTGGTCCGGGACGCCCGGCGAACACCCCCACATCGGGGGGCGGCACCGGCGCGGGATAGCACAGATACGATCGGTGCTGTCAGCAACACGCCGCTGCGAACGGAGGAAGATCGGTTGGGCCGCGTAGGGAGGTTCGAGCGCCGTCTGCAGGGGATGGTGGGCGATGCCTTCGCGCGCGTTTTCGGTGGCAGCGTCGTTCCCCAGGAGGTCATGCAGGGGCTGCTCCGGGAAGCCGAGGACCACATCGAGGAGCTCGCGGGTGGGCGCCGGCTGGCACCCAACCGGTACACGGTGCTGCTCGGGCCCGCCGATTTCGATCGCATGGCCGGTGACACCGCGCAGATCGTGGACTCGTTGTCGAGCTACGTCACCGAACAACTCGCCGACCAGGGATGGGACACCTACGGCGAGGTCGTAGTCTTTCTGGAGCGCTCCGATGCGCTGCACACGGGACAGTTCCGCACCCGCTCGTCCGTGGATCCCGACGCTTCCCGTCAGGACGCCCGCCGAGCACGCGACGCAGGAGAGACACCCATGAGCCAGCAACCGGGCCACCCCGAGGAGAACGGGCAGTACGGATACGACCGGCCCGCCCCCGGCGGATACGGCCAGCAGACCTACGCCCCTCCGGCCTACGACCAGGGCCAGGGCGGGTACGACCAGGGCGGCCAGCCCCAGCAGGGGTACGGCCAGCCCGGCTACGGCCAGCAGCCCGACCCGTACGGCCAGCAGGGCTACGGCCAGCCGCCCCAGCAGGGCTACGACCAGGGGTACGGGCAGCCGCAGCAGGGGTACGGCCAGCCCGGCTACGACCAGGGCTACGGCCAGCCCGGCTACGGGCAGCCCCCGCAGGGCTACGGCCAGCCCGGCTACGGCCAGCCGCCCCAGCAGGGCTACGACCAGGGATACGGCCAGCCGCCCCAGGGGTACGGGCAGCCGCAGCAGGGGTACGGCCAGCCCGGCTACGACCAGGGCTACGGGCAGCAGGGCGGCTACGGCCAGCCCGGCTACGACCAGGGCTACGGCCAGCAGGGCTACCAGCAGGGCTACTCGGCGACGCTGAGCCTCGACGACGGCTCCGGGCGCAACTACGAGCTCACCCAGGGCAGCCACGTCATCGGGCGCGGCCAGGAGTCCTCGTTCCGCCTTCCGGACACCGGCGTGTCGCGCCGTCATCTGGAGGTCAGCTGGGATGGTCAGTCGGCCACGCTCACCGACCTGGGCTCCACGAACGGCACCACGGTCAACGGCAACCCCGTCCAGACCTGGCAGCTCAACGACGGCGACGTGATCCGCGTCGGGCACTCGAGCCTGGTGTTCCGGACCCAGTAGGGCCGGATCCACTAGCCCAGACAAGGAGTTCGCCGCGAGTGCCGGAGTTGGTGCTTCAGCTGACCAGGGCGGGCTTTCTGGCCCTCCTCTGGCTGTTCGTGCTGGTCGCGCTCCGGGTGGTGCGGTCGGACCTGTACGCCGCGTCCGGGCTCCGGGCGATCCTGCCCGGCGGCGGTCGGTCCGCGCCCCGTGGCGGCGGCCGCAGCCGGCTGCCCCGCCAGTTGCTCGTCACGGCGGGCGCGCTGGCGGGCACGCGGGTGTCGTTGGAGGACTCCCGGCCGATCCTGATCGGCCGGGCCGACGACTCCACCCTCGTTCTCGACGACGACTACGCCTCCACCCGACACGCCCGTATCTCCCTGCAGGGCGAGGAGTGGTACGTCGAGGATCTCGGGTCGACCAACGGCACCTATCTGGACCGGGCTAAGGTCACCGGACCCACGCGGGTTCCCCTGGGAGTCCCTGTCCGCATCGGCAAGACGGTGATCGAGCTCCGATCATGAGCAAGCACCTCGCCGGCCCCGCCGACCGAGCCGCCGGAGTCGCCCGATGACGTTGGTCCTGCGCTACTCCGCCCGGAGCGACCGCGGCCTGGTCCGGCAGAACAACCAGGACGCGGTCTACGCCGGTCCGCGACTGCTCGCGCTGGCCGACGGGATGGGCGGCCACGCTGCAGGCGAGGTGGCGTCGTCGCTGGTGATCTCCGCGCTGGCCCCCCTCGACGAGGACGACCCGGGTGACGACCTGCTCCGCGAGCTGCGCGACGCGGCGGTCGAGGGCAACGCGGCCATCACCCGGCACGTGTCCGAGGCCCCCGACCTGGAGGGCATGGGCACCACGCTCACCGCCATCCTGTTCGCCGGGAAGAAGCTCGGCCTGGTGCACATCGGCGACTCGCGCGCCTACCAGCTCCGCGGCGGCACCTTCTCGCAGATCACCAAGGACGACACGTTCGTCCAGTCCCTGATCGACGAGGGGCGGATCACCGAGGAGGAGGCGCACACCCACCCGCAGCGCTCGCTGCTGCTGCGCGCCATCACCGGCCAGGACATCGACCCCTCCCTGACCATCCGCGAGGCCCGTGCGGGCGACCGATACCTGCTGTGTTCCGACGGGCTGTCCGGCGTGGTGAGCGACGAGACCCTGGCCGACACCCTGCGCGCCTACCGCGACCCCCGCGAGTGCGCCGACCGCATGATCGAGCTGGCGCTGCGCGGCGGTGGCCCGGACAACATCACCTGCATCGTGGCCGACGTCGTCGACATCGAGTTCGGCGAGGACGCCCCGATCATGGGCGGTGCGGTCGGGGACGGACACGAGGACCCGCGACCCGACTCGGCGGCGGCCCGCGCGTCGGCCACCACGATGACGCGGCCCGCGCCGCAGCGGCTCTCGCCCGCCGCGCAGGCCCCGGTGGTGCCGCGGCGCTCGCGCGTGCGGATCGTGGTGGCCGTGGCCGCGGTGCTCGTCGCGCTCGTGGGAGCCGGCCTGCTGGCGCGGGCGTGGGTGCTGCAGCAGTACTACGTGAGCGCCGACGGCGAGCAGGTCGCGATCTTCCAGGGCGTGCGCGGGGAGGTGCTGGGGCTGCCGCTGCAGACCATCGCCCAGCGCACCGACATCGCGCTGACCGACCTGCCCGAGTCCGACCGCAGCCAGGTCCGCAACGGCATCGACTCCGGCAGCGGTCTCTCCGGGGCCGAAGGTGTGGTGGAGCGGTTGCGCGGGAAGATGCTGGAGCCCTGCCCCGAACCGACCGCCCCCACGGTCGAGGCACCCCTGATCCCGGTGTTGCCCGACGTGACCTACCCCGACTACGGCGCCACGGCCCTGCCCAGCGCGTCGCCCGAGCCCGGGGTCGACTGCCGGCCGGTGGGCTGACGTGGCCCCCACCGAGACACGCGACCAGGCCGGCGCCGCCTCCACCGGACCCGCCCCACCCACCGGACGCACGATCGAGCTGGTACTGCTGGCGTTCGCCACGGTGCTGGTCACGGGCGCGCTGATCCTCGTCGAGGCGAACCAGGAGCAGGAACTCACCACCGCGCTGCTGTTCCTCGGAGTGGCCTACCTCGGCCTGTTCATGCTCGCCCACGTTGCGGTGCGCCGCTTCGCCCCCTACGCCGACCCCCTCATCCTCCCCGCGGTCGCGCTGCTCAACGGGCTCGGGCTGGTGATGATCTACCGGCTGGACCTGGCGAAGGCCGCCCGGGCGATCGAACGCGGCCGGGATCTGCCCACCGAGCTCTACACGCGGCAGGTGGCGTGGACGGCCGTCGGCCTGGCGCTGTTCGTCGCCGTGCTGTGGCTGGTGCGCGACCACCGGAAGCTGGCCGGCTACGCCTACACCGCGGGCTTCGTCGGACTGGTCCTGCTCGCGCTGCCGGGGATCCTCCCGGCGTCGATCTCCGAGGTGAACGGGGCGAAGATCTGGCTGCGGCTGGGGATCTTCTCCATCCAACCCGGCGAGTTCGCGAAGATCCTGCTGATCGTGTTCTTCTCGGCGTTCCTCATGCAGAAGCGCGACCTGTTCACCTCGGCCGGGCGCCGGTTCCTGGGCATGGAGCTGCCGCGCGCCCGCGACCTCGCGCCGCTGCTGCTGGCGTGGGCGTTCTCGGTCGGCGTGCTGGTGCTCGAGCGCGACCTGGGCACCTCCCTGCTGTTCTTCGGCATCGTGCTGGTGCTGCTCTACACGGCGACGGAACGCGTGTCGTGGCTGCTCATCGGGCTCACGATCTTCGCGGCGGGCGGGTTCGTCGCCTACCAGCTGTTCGGGCACGTCCGCACCCGGGTCCAGATCTGGATCGACCCGTTCGCCGACTTCGACGGGTCCGGCTTCCAGATCGCGCAGGCGCTGTTCGGGCTCGGCACCGGGGGGCTCGGCGGCACCGGTCTGGGCGCGGGCCGTCCCGAGCTGGTGCCCTACGCCGAGAGCGACTTCATGCTGTCCTCGCTCGGTGAGGAGCTCGGCCTCATCGGCCTCGCCGCGATCATGGTGATCTACCTCGTGCTGATCACCCGCGGGCTGCGCAGCGCGCTCGCGGTGCGCGACAGCTTCGGCAAGCTGCTGGCCACCGGACTGGCGTTCACGCTCGCGCTGCAGGTGTTCATCGTCGCGGGCGGGGCCTCGAAGCTCATCCCGCTGACCGGGCTGACCCTGCCGTTCCTGTCCTACGGCGGCTCGTCCCTCGTGGCCAACTACGCCCTCGTGGCGCTGCTGCTGAGGATCTCCAACGCCGCGCGCGCCCCCCTGCCGCGCCGCCCGGCGGTGCCGCTGCCGCCGATCGCGGAGGCCGGTACCGAGCTGGTGGAGCGGCCCTCATGATCGTTTTCCCGGCTATGATCGTTTTCTCGGCTATGAACGGTTCTCCTCTGTGAACACGCCCGTCCGCCGCATCGCGATCGCCGTGATGGCGATGATCCTGCTGCTCATGGCCAACCTCACCTACGTGCAGGTCGTGCAGGCCGGCAGTTTGCGCGAGGACCAGCGCAACCAGCGGGTGCTGCTCGCCGAGTACTCGCGCCAGCGCGGCCAGATCAGCGCGCAGGGGCAGGTGCTCGCGCGCAGCGTCGAGACCGACGGCCAGTACCCCTACCAGCGCGAGTACCCGAACGGCCCGGTGTTCGCCTCGATCACCGGGTACTACTCGCTGATCTACAGCGCGGGCGGGCTGGAGCGCGCGGCCAACGACGTGCTCAACGGCAGCGACGACCGCCTCTTCACCCGCAGGCTCTCCGACCTGATCACCGGGCGCGATCCGGCAGGCGGCAATGTCGCGGTGACGATCGACCCGGAGGTCCAGCAGGCGGCCTACGACGCGCTGTCGGGGACGGGCACCGGTGCGGTGGTCGCGCTGCAACCCTCCACCGGGGCGATCCTCGCGATGGCGTCCACGCCGTCCTACGACCCGAACCCGCTGGCCAGCTTCAGCGCGCAGACCCAGCAGGAGGCCTGGGCGCAGTACTCCGACGCGCAGCCCCCGGTGCTCACCAACCGGGCGATCCAGGAGATCTACCCGCCGGGATCGACGTTCAAGCTGATCGACGTGGCGGCCGCGCTGGAGAGCGGGCGCTACACCCCGGAGAGCCGGCTCACCGCGGCGTCGAGCATCACGCTCGACGACACGGCGACGGATCTGCAGAACTTCAACGGCAACGCCTGCGGTACCGGGGCCACGGCGTCGCTGCGGGAGGCGCTGCAGCGATCCTGCAACACGGCGTTCGCCGAGCTGGCGCTCGAACTGGGCGAGGAGGCCATCCGCGACCAGGCGGAGGCGTTCGGGATCGGCACCGAGGACATCGCCATCCCGATGGGTGTGGCCCCCTCCACGATCGGGGACATCGAGAGCACCGCCGCGCTGCAGCAGTCCAGCATCGGCCAGCGCGACGTCGCGCTCACCCCGATGCAGAACGCGATGGTCGTGGCCGCCATCGCCAACGGCGGCCGCCTGATGGCGCCGTACCTGATCCAGGACATCCAGAGCCAGGACCTGGAGACCGTCGACACCACACAGCCCGACCAGCTCGGCCAGGCCGTCAGCCCGGGCGTCGCGCGGACGCTGACCGAGCTGATGGTCAACAACGAGAACAGCTACTCGGGAGCAGGGAAGATCCGCGGGGTCCAGATCGCGGCGAAGACCGGCACCGCGGAGTGGGGGCCCAACCCCAAGACCACCGCCCCGCACGTCTGGTACGTCGCCTTCGCGCCCGCGGACAACCCGCAGGTCGCGGTGGCCGTACTGGTCGAGGCGGGCGGCGACCGCAACAACCTGGCCGCCACCGGCGGCGAGGTCGCGGCGCCGATCGGTCGGGCCGTCATCGGGGCCGCGCTGCGGGGCTCCCAGTGAGCCCGGTGGGCCCGCGATGAGGGACCTCGCGGCCGGGCTGCTCATCGCCGACCGCTACCTCCTGGAGCGGCGGATCGCCGTCGGCGGCATGGGGGAGGTCTGGGAGGCCTCGGACCAGCGGCTGGGGCGCAGCGTGGCGGTGAAGGTGCTGCGGCCCGAGCTGTCCGACGACCCCGAGTTCCTGCACCGCTTCCGCATCGAGGCGCGCACGGTGGCCTCGCTGGACCATGCCGGGATCGCCGCCGTGCACGACTACGGCGAGGACGCCCCCTCGGACAACGGGCGCCGCACCGCGTACCTGGTGATGGAACTGGTACGCGGCGAGCCGCTGTCGGCGGTGATCGCGCGCGGCCCGATCGACGCCGACGAGACGCTGCGGATCATCGAGGAGGCGGCCCGCGCGCTGCAGGCGGCGCACGAGCGCGGGTTCGTGCACCGCGACGTGAAGCCGGGCAACATCCTGGTGCGCACCGACGGCCTGGTCAAGATCACCGACTTCGGCATCGCGAAGGCCGCCGACGCCGTGCCGGTCACGCGTTCGGGCATGGTGATGGGCACCGCGCACTACATCGCTCCCGAGCAGGCCAGCGGCTCCGAGGCCGGACCGGCCGGAGACGTCTACTCGCTGGGCATCGTCGGCTACGAGTGCCTCGCCGGGCACCGCCCGTTCCGGGCCGACAGCGCCGTGGCCGTCGCGATGATGCAGGTGCGCGACGCGCCGCCGCCACTGCCCGACACGGTGCCGGTGCTGACCCGCGAGCTCATCGAGTCGGTCCTGGTCAAGGACCCCGCACAGCGCTACGCCACGGGCGGGGAGTTCGCCGAGGCGGTGGCCGCGGTACGGCGGGGCCAGGCCATCCCGGTCCCGTCGGGTTTCACCCCGCAACGGGGCGCCGTTCCGGTCCTGGACCCGCCGGCCGCCGCGCCCGGCTACCGCTCCTACGACGACGAACCCGGCCACGAGGCCGACGGCGGTCACTACGACGGTGGGCGTGCCCACGCCCCCCCGCGCGCCGCCGGGCGCTACGAGGCGGTCGCGCCACGCCACCCGGAGCCCCCGTACGCGCCCGAGCGCCGCCGGGCACCCGCGCCGTCCACCGAGCCGCTGCGGTTGCAGCCTGCGTCCGGGCCGGGCCGGGGCGTGCTGCTCGTGCTGTTCCTGCTGCTCACCGTCGCCGCCGTGGTGTTCGGCATCTTCCTGTTCCGGGCTCTCGGGGAGGAGAGCCCGGACATCGACGCCCCGCAGGGTGCGGCGACCGTCCGACAGATCGAGATCGGGGGAGCCCGGTGAACCCATCCGAGCCGCCGACGGGCGCTCGGGGGGGTCGCGTGACACCCCGGGCACACGCCGGGCCCGGCATGATGTCCTCGTCCCCGAATCCCTCCCAGAGGCAGCGATGACCACGCCCCGACTGTTGTCCGAGCGGTACGAGCTGGGCGGCACGCTCGGCTACGGCGGCATGTCCGAGGTCCACCGCGGCCTCGACACCCGGCTGGGCCGCGACGTCGCCATCAAGGTGCTGCGCGCGGACCTGGCCAGGGATCCGCAGTTCCAGATGCGTTTCCGGCGTGAGGCGCAGAACGCGGCCGCGCTCAACCATCCCGCCATCGTCGCCGTCTACGACACCGGCGAGGTGGACAGCGAGACGGGCCCGCTGCCCTACATCGTGATGGAGTTCGTCGACGGGCAGACGCTGCGCGAGATCGTCAAGACCACCGGCCCGATGACCCAGCAGCGGGTGATCGAGGTGATGGCCGACGTGTGCGCGGCGCTGGACTTCAGCCACCGCCACCAGATCATCCACCGGGACGTCAAGCCGGCCAACATCATGATCAACCAGGCCGGGGCCGTGAAGGTGATGGACTTCGGCATCGCCCGCGCGCTGGGCGAGGGCCAGAACGTCACGCAGACCGCCGCCGTCATCGGCACGGCGCAGTACCTGTCGCCCGAGCAGGCCCGTGGCGAGGCCGTGGACGCCCGCAGCGACGTCTACGCCGCGGGCTGCGTGCTCTACGAGCTGCTCACCGGCGACCCACCGTTCACCGGCGACACGCCGGTCGCCGTGGCCTACCAGCACGTGCGGGAGGACCCGACGCGACCCTCGGAGGTCAACCCGGACATCCCGGCCGCGCTGGACGCCGTGGTGCTCAAGGCGCTGTCGAAGAATCCCGCCAACCGGTACCAGTCCGCCGCGGAGATGCGCAGCGACCTGGTGCGCGTGCGCAGCGGCCAGACGCCGCTCGCGCCGACCGTCATGGGCGAGGACGAGCGCACCGCGATGCTGTCCCAGACCGGGCCCACCCGACGCCTCAACGGCGGTGGGCGGCACGTCATGCCCTCGTCGCCGTCGGACGGGTACTACGACGACGAGCCGCGGCGCAGTCGCGGCCGGATCGCCGCGATCGTCGCGGGTGTGGTGGCCACGCTCGCGCTCGTCGCGTTCGTGGCGTTCCAGCTGTTCGGCGGGTCGCCGGAGACACCGCAGGCCACCGTCCCGCCGATGACCGGCCAGGAGTCCCAGTCCGCGCAGAACCTGCTGTTCTCCCTGGATCTCATTCCGGACGTGCGGGAGGAGAACTCCGACTCCGTCGAGCAGGGCTTCGTGATCCGCAGCGACCCTCCCGCCAGCACGCCCGTCGACGTCGGGTCGCGGGTCATCCTGGTCGTGAGCAGCGGCCGCGCCGAGGAACGGGTCGCCGATCTCGCGGGCCAGACCCAGGAGGAGGCCACGGCCACCCTGGTCGACCAGGGCTTCGTCCTCGGCGAGGTCACCACGGAGGAGACGACCGACCCCGAGCAGGTCGGCCGGGTCCTCCGCTCGGCCCCGGGCGCCGGACAGCTGGCCCAGCGCGGCAGCCCGGTCGCGATCGTGCTCGGCGTCGAGCCCACCACCCGAGAGGTGCCGAACGTGGCCGGCGAGAGTCGCGACGACGCACGGGCCGCGCTGGAGTCCGCGGGCTTCGGTGTCGAGGAGACCGACGTCGACGGCGGGGGCGAGCAGGGCGACGTGCTGGGCACCAACCCGGCCGCCGGCCAGCAGGCCCCGGCCAACTCCACGGTCACGCTGCAGATCTCCCGCGGGAACCTGCTCACGGCGCCCGACCTGGTCGGTCTGGACACCGACGACGCCCGAGACGAGCTGCGCGACGCCGGCTTCGGGGTCGGTGACGTCCGATTCGTCAACCAGCCCGTCGGCGACGACGACCAGGACGACCGCGTGATCTCGCAGTCGGTCGAGCCCGGGCAGACGCTGCAGGAGGGCGACCAGCTCGTGGTCGTCGTCGGCGACTCCGGCGGGGGATTCTTCGGGAACTGAGCGCGGCATCGGGGAGGATGGGCCCATGCGCGTCCTGGTGATCGACAACTACGACAGCTTCGTCTACAACCTCGTGCAGTACCTCGCCCAGCTCGGGGCGTCCACCACGGTGCGGCGCAACGACGAGGTGGACCTCGACGAGCTCGACGACGTCGACGGCGTGCTGCTCAGCCCCGGACCCGGTACACCCGAACGCGCGGGTGTCAGCATCGAGGCGGTGCGGGCGGGCGCGTCCCGCGGGTTGCCCGTGCTCGGCGTCTGCCTCGGCCACCAGGCGATCGGGGTCGCGTTCGGCGGCGTCGTGGAGCGCGCGCCGGAGCTGCTGCACGGCAAGACCTCGCTGGTCCGCCACGACGGCACCGGTGTGCTGGCCGGGCTGCCCGACCCCTTCGTCGCCACCCGCTACCACTCGCTGTCGATCCGGCCGGACACCGTGCCCGCCGCGCTGGAGGTCACCGGGCGTACCGACGGTGGGGTCGTCATGGCGGTGCGACACCGCGAGCTGCCGATCGAGGGCGTCCAGTTCCATCCCGAGTCGGTGCTGACCGAGGGTGGCCACCGCCTGCTGGCCAACTGGATGGCCGCGGCCGGCCACCCCGCCTCCGAGCCGACGATCGCGGCGCTGACGGCGGAGACGGCCGCCCTGAGCGCCCGCGCCTGACGTCTCCGGGCAGCCGCGCACCGTCCGGCCGGCCGCGCACGTCCCGACGTGCGCGGTTGACCACGGGGTACGCGGGTCGGCGGCAGGCCGCCCACGCCGCGCGTGGGGCTGCTGGCGGGCCGGGGCACGCGCTACCGTGGGGCCCAGCGCCCGGGCGCACCTCCGTGCCCGGCGAGCCGTCACGCGAGGTCTGCAGATGCCGAAGAGCAAGGTCCGCAAGAAGCCCGTCTACACCCCGCCCGCGAACGACAAGCGGGTCACCACGCCGGTGAAGGTGAAGGGTCCGACCCACCCGGTCTACATCGCCGTCATGCTCGGGCTGATGCTCGCCGGCCTGGCCTGGCTGGTGGTCAATTACCTGGCTGTGGACAGCATCCCGTTCATGCAGCAGCTCGGCTCGTTCAACTTCCTCATCGGCTTCTCACTCATCGTAATCGGCCTTCTGATGACGATGAAATGGCGTTGAGCTGCGGAAATACAGTGGTGTAAGTAGTCCCCAGTGTGGACAACCGCTGTGGACAAGTTACCGTGAGTGATCATGATTGGGCCATTCGGACCTGGGGTCCGGCCCCCGGCCTCGTGGTCGTCCTGTGGGTCGGTGCCGCCGCGGCGACGGCCTGGTGCGGGCTGCTGCTCTCCGCGGGAGCCGACCCCGCGGGACAACTCATCGCCGGCTGCGCGGCCCTCGGGCTGCTCGGTGCCGCCGTCTTCACCACGCGCGCCCGGCCACGGCTGCGCGCGGATCCGGACGGCCTCACCGTCGGCGGCCTCCGGCGCTCGCGCCACCATCCGTGGCCGCTGGTGCAGGAGGTGCGCGTGCTGCGCACCCGGCGCTGGGGCCGGGTGAGCACGCTGTTGGAGATCGACACGATCACCGCCGACGGCGGCGAGCAGCTGCTGCTGTTCGGCCGTCTGGACCTGAACGCCGACCCCGAGGACGTCGCGCCGGTCCTGAGCGCCCTGCGCCCCGGCTGAGACCCGCGCGGCGGATCGGGACGATCAGGCCAGCGCGGCGGAGACGATCACAGCCAGCACGAGCACCGTGAGGGCCGCCAGGCCGCCGACCTGCACCGGCGCCCGACGTCCCGGAGGGGCGTAGACCAGCACCGCGGTGGCCGCGGCACCGACGAGCAGGCCGCCGACGTGGGCCTGCCAGGAGATGCTGGAGATGAAGAAGCCGAGCGCGAGGTTGACGGCGAGCAGGCCCAGCACCTGGTTGAGCGGCCTGCGCAGCCGCAGCAGCGCCACGAGCAGCCCGCCCATCAGGCCGAAGACCGCCCCGGACGCTCCGGCGACGAGCTGGCCGGGCTGCAGCACCATCACCGCGGCGGCCCCGCCCAGCATGCCCACCAGGTACACGGCGAGGAACCGGCCCCGGCCGAGCAGGATCTCCATGTCCCGCCCGATGATCCACAGCGCGAGCATGTTGAACGCGAGGTGCAGCGGGCCGATGTGCAGGAAGCCCGAGGTCACCAGCCGCCACACCTCGCCCGCGGAGACGAAGTCCGAGGCCAGGGCCCACTCGGCGAACAGCGGGGACCGGAAGTTGCTGCCGATACTGCCCGCCTGGGCCGCCGTGACCGCGAAGACGGCCACGTTGAGCACGACGAGCGCAGGCACGACGAACGGCCGCACCCCCGTCTCGGCCCCGGCGACCGTGGTGCCGCGGCGCACGGTGCGCCTGCCCTCGTTCACGCAGTCGACGCACTGGAAGCCGACCGCGGCCTCGCGCAGGCACTCCGGGCACGACGGGCGCCCGCAGCGCGTGCAGGCCAGCCCGCCGGTCGGCCGGTCGGGATGGCGCACGCACACCGCCGGCGCCCCGGACGGCGGACCGCCCGGGGTCGGGGGCCCGGCGGGGTAGGTCATCTCAGTCCGAGATCTCGACGTGCTGGATGACGACGTCGGTCAGCGGCCGGTCGGAGCGGTCGGTGCTGGTGTTCGCGATCGCGTCGACCACGGCGCGCGACTCGGCGTCGGCCACCTCACCGAAGATCGTGTGCTTGCGGTTGAGGTGCGGGGTGGGGCCGACGGTGATGAAGAACTGCGAGCCGTTGGTACCCGGGCCCGCGTTGGCCATCGCGAGCAGGTAGGGCCGGTCGAACTGCAGGTCGGGGTGGAACTCGTCGGCGAACTGGTAGCCGGGTCCGCCGCGGCCGGTGCCGGTGGGGTCGCCGCCCTGCAGCATGAAGCCGCTGATGACGCGGTGGAACACGGAGCCGTCGTAGAAGGGGCCGCTGTCGCCACCGCTGGCGTTGGGCTGCGAGTAACGGCCGTCACCCGTGGCGAGGCCGACGAAGTTCGCCACCGTCTTCGGCGCGTGGTCGCCGAACAGCGCGATCCGGATGTCGCCCTCGGTGGTCCGCAGCGTCGCAGTCTGCTTGGAGGAGTTTCCTGGTTCGGTCACGGCTCCATCGTGCCAGCCGCGTCCGACGTGCGCAGACGGGCCCGGCCGAGCACGTCCTGCAGGAACGTCGTGACGTGTCGCTCGTAGGCCTGCGGGTCGGCGTTCCAGGCCGCGGTGTGCTCCATGCCCGGCACCTCGACGTAGCGCATCGGCCAGTCCAGCTCCGGCGCCGCGGCGGCGAGCGCGCGGCTGGCCGACACCGGCACCGCGGTGTCCTCGCTGCTGTGCACCAGCAGGGTGGCCGGACGCACGGCGGGCGGGCGGATGCGCAGGTCGAATCGGTCGAAGTCGATCCGGATGCGCCGGCTGGTGATGGCCGTGGCCAGTGGGGTCAGGCCGGGGGGCAGGCGCCGGTTGCGGGCCTGCTGGCGCAGCGTCGCGCGCCAGTCGACCAGCGGGGCGTCCCACACCACCGCGGCGACGGACGGCGCGTCGGGCGAGCGGTCCAGGAACGCCCCGGTGATCGCCCCGCCCATCGACCAGCCATACAGCACGATCCGGCGCGCCCCCGCGGCGCGCGCGTACCGCACCGCGGCCTCGACGTCCTCCCACTCGGCGTCGCCGAGGTGGTCGTAGCCGTCGGGGCTGGCGGGAGCGTCCCCGTCGTTGCGGAAGCTGATGACCAGCGTGGTCAGCCCCAGGCCGTGCAGCGCCGGCAGCACCCGCAGCGCCTCGCGCCGCGCGCCGCCGCGCCCGTGGACGGCGATCACCCAGGTGTCGCTCTCCCCGGGCACCAGCCAGGCCGGGGCCGGGCCGAGCGGGGTCGCGACGTCGACGTCGACGAAGTGCAGGCCACGCGCGGCGGGGTCGGGATCGTAGGGACCGGCGTCGAGGACGGCGGCCGAACCGGGGACCGGCCGGTCCCCACCGAGCAGCGGACGCCGCACGTGGCCGTCGCGGGCGTCGACGACGGGCCCGATCCGGGCCAGCCCCTCGGCCCACCGCAGTCCCCACGTACCCGGTTGCAGCGCGAGGCGCGAGGCCGCGAGCGTCACCGTCGAGTCGGAGTCCCGCACGGCGAGCACCCGCTCCGGGAACACCGTCTGCCGGCGCGTGTCGAGCAGGAGGCCGGAGTAGAACCAGCCCAGCCCGCTGCTGATGCCCAGCCCGGCCCCGATCCCGACGCCGGCACCCACCGCCAACCTCGCACCGATCGCCATCCGCACCGCCGCCGTCACGCTGTCGATGATGTACCACCGTGGCCGACCGCGGGGCGGGCCCCTCGCCGGTGCGGCCACCGTAACGAGTGAAAGCACGTGTCCGTTACGTTAAGTCCACAACCGGTCGCGCGACGTTTCGTTGGACTGTCTGACCACGAACGCGTTCGAAGGGACCAACCCGTATGAGCAGCCTCGCCCGGCGCAGCCTGCGCACCACCGCCGCGGCGGCCGGTATCGCCGCACTCGGAGTCGGCCTCGCCGGCCACGCCTTCGCTGCACCCGAGCTCCCCGCCGCTCCCGCCCTCCCGGGCACCGAGGGCCTCGGCGCCCTGGAGGGCATGGCCGGGGTTCCCGAGCTCCCCGCCGCCCCGTCGGCCGAGGGCTTCAGCATGCCCGGCGTCATCAACTTCGAGGCGCCGTCGGTGAACACCGCGGGACCCGAGCTTCCCGCGCTCGACGCCTTCGCGGTGCCTGCGGTGCCCGCGGCCCCCGCGATGCCGGCCGCGCCCCAGCTCCCCGCCGCGCCGGCGGCGCCCAGCGCCCTCACCGCGCCGGAGGTGCCCTCGCTGCCCGAGGCCCCGACCACCGACGGGATCGTCAACCACGACCTCGACGCCGGGACGGGCGAGGCGGCACAGCCGGAGAACCAGGTCGCCGGCAACGACCAGATGGACGCGATGCAGGCCCTCGACATGGCCGCCTTCGCCATGGACATGGCCCAGAGCGCCGCGGCCGGCGAGTCCGTCACCCAGAACCAGGAGATCGGCTGATCGTCGCGGTCTCCCGCATCGGGCCCGTCGCACCTCGGTGCGGCGGGCCCGTTCCCGTTCGGGCGGCCGGTCGCCCGGCTACGGGATGACCCGCAAGGCCCGGGCCCGGACGACGGCCTCGAACCGGGAGTGCGCCCCCAGCTTGCGCATCGCACCGCGCAGGTAGGCCTTGGCCGTCTCCGGCTTGATGGACAGCCGGGTCGCCGCCTCCTGGTTCGTGCAGCCCAGCGCGATCTGCGCGACGACGTCGACCTCGCGCGGCGAGAGCTGCACCACGGTGCGGGAGGCCGTCGCCGTCCCGCCGCCGACGTGCGCGAGGCGCTGCGAGACCTCGGACACCCGCTGGGACAGCCCCTCGTCGGGGATCAGCTGGGCGACGGCGCGGAGCTCCGCGTGCAGCGCCCGGATCTCCTCGAGGCTCGCGATGTCGCGCACGTGCTCCGGCGCCGCGGTGGCGACGGCCTCGGCGTCCCGCATGCGGCGGCGCACCTCGTCCTGGACGGTCAGCTCCATGCTCAGGCGCCTGCCCGCGCTGAGGATGGCGGACTTGCTGCGGTCACCGAGCGCGTTGCGGTCGCGGGTGGCGACGTAGATCAGCCCGGTCAGCCGGTCGCGGACCATGACGGGGGCGGCCGCGATCGAGGACAGGCCCTCCGAGAGGACCCACGGGTCGTACTCGTGGGTGATGGTGTCGGCGGTGCGGTAGTCGTTGACCGCCGCCGGCCGGTTCTCGGCGATGACCCGCCCTCCGAGACCGGACCCGGTCCGGACCTCGAGGCGGTGCAGGTTGTTGGTGCGGGTACCCCGGAACTCGCTCAGCACGGCGGTCGAGCCGTTCTCCACGAACGCGCCGAACGCGACCGGCAGGCCGGATTCGGCCTGGACCGACCGCAGTGCCGCGCGGAGCGCGCCGCGAGCGTCGAAGCCTGCGTGCGCGACTGACCTGCTCATCGGAACCGCCTTTGGTTCGGGAGCGTCCCGGGTCCACCACACCGGGGGAAGACATGGAGAAAGTGACGCGCCGGTCCGGGAGGAGATGGCCCGGAGCCGGCGCGTCACTGCATGGAGGTACCGCCTGCTAGTCCTGCGGCCCGTTCAGCAGGCCCCCGACGGGGCCCTCGATGTAGCGCGGGTGGACGGGCGGGAACTCGTTCTCGACGCCGTTCGCGCCGTCGGGCCGGTTGTCGCCGTTCAGGGCGTCGGCCCCCTCGAACTGGAACTCGCCGACGATCTCGGTGACCGAAGTGCCGAGCTGTCCCGGGTTCTGGGTGCTGGGGAAACCGGTGTTGCTGCCCTCGTCGGCCACCGCGACCCCGGCTCCGATCAGCAGCAGACCACCGGCAACGGCTGCCAGGGTCACGCGCTTTGCTGTGCTCATGTGGTTCGTCCTCGTCTCGACTTGAAGGATGGGAGGTGGGCCCCCGGAACCTGGTAGCGGGGGCCCACCGCTGTCACATGTTCTCGGCGCCTGCGTAGATCGCCTCGCGGATGCGCTGGTAGGTGCCGCAGCGGCAGATGTTGCGGATCTCCTCGATGGCGGCGTCGTCGAGCTTGCGACCCTCCTCGGCGCACTGGCGGACCTTGGCCACCGCGGCCATGATCTGG
>NZ_JAJCYB010000010.1 GCF_029263155.1 Pseudonocardia sp. | reverse complement strand
GCCACCGACTCGGTATGGCGGCGGCTGCTCGTCGACCCCGCCTCCGGAACCCTGCTCGACTACGGGCGCACGGTGTACCGGCCCCCGGCCGGGCTGGCCGACTTCGTCCGCGGCCGCGACGTCACCTGCCGCACCCCGGGGTGCCGCCGCGCCGCGGCGACCTGCGAACTCGACCACGTCACCCCATGGAACACCGGCGGGCCCACCGACGAGGCCAACCTGTGCACCGCATGCACCGCCCACCATCACATGAAGGAACATCCCGGCTGGCAGGTCGTCCTCCATGACGACCGCCGGGTCGAGTGGATCACCCCGACCGGGCACCGGTACTGGACAGAGCCCCACGACTACCGGGACGGCTGACCGCGACCCCCGATTCCGGGTCACCGTTCATCGGGGATCGTTTCGCCCTGGGTGCTCGCAGTGATCGCCGCCCCCGGTCCCGGCGCGGGGTCGGTGAGGGCGAGGTGATGCTTCACGACCTCGCTCGTGGTGGGTGCGTCCACCCGGCCCCAGGTGTCGGGGTCCCAGAGCCCGGCGCGGCGCAGGGACGCGGCGCAATGCACGAACACCGACTCCACGGCGATCCCGACCGCCGCGACCGGCACCCGCCCCGAATCGGCCGACCGGTCGAGGATCGTGCCGTCCGTGGTGATCCACGCCCGCCCCTCGACCCGCAGGATCTCGGCCCGACCCGGGAGCAGGAACAGCAGGGCGGCGTGCGGGTTGGCGAGCAGGTGCCGGTGGGAGTCGAGCAGGTTGTTGCCGGGGAAGTCCGGGACCGCCAGCCGGTGCGGGTCGAGGACCTGCACGAACCCCGGCTCGCCGCCACGCGGTGACACCGTGCAGCAGCCGTCGGCATCCGACGTGGACAGCAGGGCGAACGGGGAGGCCGCGATGAGGGCGCGCGCCCCGTCGTCGACGTGGTCGATCTTCTTGCGGGCCACCAGCTCGTTCGGGGCCCGGTAGAGCGCGGCGAGGTGGGCCGGGTCGGTCACGACGTCGGCGAAGGGGATGGTCACTGAGCCCACCCTAATCGGTCGGGGCGGCGCCGTCCGGGCCGAACGCGGTCAGGAACCGGTCGCGGAAGGACTCCATCGGCCACACGGGGGCCCGCTCGCCCGGGCGCAGGCCCTCGTCCCAGTCCCAGCCCGCGATGCGGTCCAGCACGGCGGGGTCGCGGGTGACGATGCTGATCGGGACATCGCGTCCCGCGCCCTCGCCGGTGATCACGGGCAGCGGCTGGTGGTCGCCGAGCAGGACGAGCACCAGGTCGTCGTCGCCGTAGGTCTCGACGTAGGAGATCAGCGCGGACAGGCTGTACTCGACCGAGCGCCGGTACTCGGTGCGCGACAGGTCGGTCGGGCGCGGGCCCGCGGGGGCCAGCGCCTCGTAGACCGAGCCGTCGCCGATCTCGGCCCAGTCCAGCAGGGGCGGGACGAACGGCCAGGGCGCGTGGCTGGTGACGAGTGCGATCTCGGCCATCTGCGGCCCCGCCGCGGCCGTGAGCCGCTGGAAGGCCGACAGGGTGTACTGGTCGGGCACCGTGGCCCAGCCCAGGTCCGGGCCCCGGTAGTCGAGTGCGTCGAAGTCGATGATCCGGTCGTAGCGGTAGAACGCACCCTCGGGCCACGGCCCGGCGGTGCCCGGCATCACGGCCGCGGTGCTCGCGCCCACGTCGGTGAACATGCCGGGCAGCGAGCGGCGCTCGCTCGCCATGAGGGTGCGGTAGCGGCTTTGGTTGGTGACGGGCAACCCGGAGTGGAACGTGGCGTGAGCCAGCCAGCTGCCGCCCCCGACGATCGGGGAGGTCAGGTAGCCGCTGCGAGCCGCGAACCCGTCGACGGCCAGGCGCTGCGTGCCGTCGTCGAGCACGGCCCCGATCTGAGGCGCGAACTCGGGGTCGGTCACGGCGTCGCGGCCGTAGCTCTCGACGAACGCGACGACGACGTCCTTGCCGCGCAGCGCGGTGAGCAACTCGGCGTCCGGGGTGTCGGCGAACGCGTCGACGCCGACCTGGGCGGCGAACTGCCGCTGGTCGAGCACGCTCGCCCAGGACGCGGCGAGCGTGGACCCGACCTGCCCGGTGATGCTCGCGGACGCCACCGCCACGCCGGGAACAAGCTGCACACCCAGCAGCGCGCAGGCGAGCCAGACCGGCGCCAGCCCCGCGGCCGTGCGCAGCGCGACCGGGCGGTGCGGGGCGAGGACCCGGCCCAGGTGCCGCACGGCGAGCGCCAGGAGGACCGGGACCGCGACGGCCAGGACCGCGGCGCCGACCGTGGCCGCGAGTGCCGCGCCCGGCCCGTAGGAACCGGACACGAAAGTGGCGGCGTCGGCGAGCAGGACGGTGTCGACGACGGGATCGAAGGGGCGGCCCAGCGCCGTGCGGAAGCCCCGGTCGACCACGCCGAGCACGGTGAGCAGGCCCAGCAGCGCGCCCAGCCCGACCGCGACGGCGTCGCGGGCCCGGGCGGGCAGCAGCACCAGCAGCACGATCCCGGCCAGCGCCTCGAGCGGGATCCGGACGAACGCCGCGGCGGTGAACGGCTCGCCCCCGCGGGGCACCAGGAGCGCCCCGGCGACGAGGAGTACCGCCGCCGCGGTCCGGAGCCGGGTCACGTGACGGGGCCGGGCGCGGCGGGCCCGCGTTCCCGCCACAGCCAGGCGACCGAGCCGCCGAACGACCAGACCAGCGCGCCCAGCGCCACCGCGGTCAGCGCCGCGGCCACCGTCCCCGGCAGGAGCCCCGACGCGGCCACGACCAGCACGATCCCCTGCGCCGCCGCGACGAGCTTCGCCGAGGTGCGCAGCGGAAGCCGCCCGCTCAGCCACGGCGCCACCCGCGCCGCGGCGACGAACAGGTAGCGCATCAGGCCGATCGCGAGCACCCACGGACCGAGCAGCGTCGCGACGTGCACGCTCAGCACGAGCAGCAGCGCCGCGTCGACCTCCATGTCGAACCGGGCACCCAGCGCGGTCGCCGTGCCGGTTCGGCGCGCCACCTTCCCGTCGACGGCGTCGAGCGCCAGCGCCACCGCGGCCAGGCCCACCAGCAGCGGAACCGGGGTGTACCCGGTGGCGAGCCCCTCGACGACGAGCGCGGTGATCGCCCCGACGAGCGTGGCGCGCGCGAGCGTGACGAGCCCGGCCGGTCCGAGCGTGAACTCCCCCGCGCGCTCGGCGGCCCCGGCCAGCAGGTGCCACAGGGCCAGCACGAACCCGAGCCCGGCCACCCACCCCAGCGGGCCGGTCGCGACGGCGGCCAGCAGGAGCATCTGCACGAGCACCGCCGCCGAGAGCTGACCGTCGGTGGACTGTCGGGTTACGCTCGACATGGACGAGTTCATACCTCTCAGCACGGACGGGAACGGGCAGAGGTTCATCGCTTCCGGGTTCGCTGGAGAGGGGAACGGGGTGGAGCACGCCTTCTGGGTCCGTGCGCCGGGTGAGGGCGAGATCCGACCCATCACGCTACCCGCGCCCGGCCCCGACGACGTGGTCGTCCGGGCCCTGTTCTCCGGGGTGAGCCGCGGCACCGAGTCGCTGGTGTTCCGCGGCGGCGTGCCCGAGAGTCAGGTCACGGCGATGCGCGCCCCGTTCCAGGAGGGCGGGTTCCCCGGCCCGGTCAAGTACGGCTACCTGTCCGTCGGCGTCGTCGAGCAGGGGCCGGCGACGCTGCTCGGGCGCACCGTGTTCTGCCTGTACCCGCACCAGACGCGCTACGTCGTGCCCGCCGCGGCCGTCACCGCCGTCCCCGACGACGTTCCGCCCGGCCGCGCCGTGCTCGCCGGCACCGTCGAGACCGCGGTGAACGCGCTGTGGGACGCCGCGCCGCTGGTCGGGGACCGGATCGCCGTCGTCGGGGCCGGGATGGTCGGCTCCTGCGTCACCGCGGTGCTCGCGCGCTTCCCCGGCGTGCGGGTGGAGCTGGTCGACGTCGATCCCGGGCGGGCCGCCGTGGCCGCCGCGCTGGGTGTGGGGTTCGCCCGGCCGCAGGACGCGGCGGGGGACTGCGACCTCGTCGTCCACGCCAGTGCCACCGAGGCCGGGCTCGCCCGCAGCCTGGAGCTGCTCGCCGACGAGGGCGAGGTGATCGAGCTGAGCTGGTACGGCGACCGACCGGTGCGCGTGCCGCTCGGCGAGGCGTTCCACTCGCGGCGGCTCACCGTGCGGGCGAGCCAGGTCGGCGCCGTCGCGCGGTCCCGGCGCATGCGGCGCGGCTACGCCGACCGGATGGCGCTGGCGCTGCGGCTGCTGGCCGACCCGGCCTTCGACGCCCTCGTCACCGGCGAGTGCCGGTTCGTCGACCTGCCGTCCGTGATGACCGATCTCGGCTCCGGTGAACCGTCCGCGCTGTGCGTGCGTGTCGTCTATGACCAGGAGGAGGGCCCGTGTTCAGCATCACCGTCCGTGACCACGTGATGATCGCGCACAGCTTCACCGGCGAGGTCTTCGGACCGGCGCAGCGGCTGCACGGCGCCACCTACGTCGTGGACGCCATGTTCCGGCGCCCCGACCTCGACGCGGACGGCATCGTCGTGGACATCGGGCTGGCCACGCAGCGGCTGGGCGCGGTCCTGGCCGACATCAACTACCGCAACCTCGACGACGAGCCCGCGTTCGCCGGTGTCAACACCTCCACCGAGTACCTCGCGAAGGTCGTCGCCGACCGGCTCGCCGGCGCCGTGCACGCGGGGGAGCTCGGCGACGGCGCGCGGGGACTGGCCGGGATCGCGGTCACCCTGCGCGAGTCGCACGTGGCCTGGGCGACCTACGAGCGCGACCTGTGACGACGGCCACCCGACCCGTGGTGCAGGGGACCGTCCACGTCGTCCTCCCCGACGACGTCGACGACCCGGCGCTGCCCAGCGGCGGCAACGCCTACGACCGCCGGGTCTGCCGCGGGCTCGCCTGCGGCGGCTGGGCGGTCGAGGAGATCGCGGTGGGCGGGTCGTGGCCGCGCCCCGACGGCGCCGCCCGCGCGGCGCTGCGGCGCGCGCTGGACGGCCTGCCCGACGGGGCCGTCGTCCTCCTCGACGGGCTGGTGGCGTGCGGGGTCCCCGACGTCGTCGTCCCGCAGGCGGGCCGGCTCGCGCTCGTCGTGCTGGTGCACCTGCCGCTCGGCGACGAGGAGGGCGGGACCGAGGAGGACCGCGCGAGCCTCGCGGACGCCGAGCGCGCCGTCCTGCACGCCGCCGCCGCCGTCGTCGCCACCAGCCCGTGGACCGCCGCCCGGCTCGCCGACGTGCACGGGCTGGCCGGCGTGCACGTCGCCCGTCCGGGGGTCGATCCCGTCCCCCTCGCCAGGGGGTCCGGGGGCGCGGGACGGCTGATGTGTGTCGGCTCGGTCTCCCCGACCAAGGGGCAGGACGTGCTCGTCGCCGCGCTCGCCACCGTGGTCGATCTGCCGTGGACGTGCGCGCTCGTCGGCCCGCTGCGCCGCGACCCCGCCCACGTCGCCCGGGTACGGGCCGCCATCGACGGCCACGGCCTCGCCGGCCGGGTACGGCTCACCGGCCCGCTGACCGGGCCGCCGCTCGACGCCGCGTACGACACGGCGGACCTGCTGGTGGTGCCCTCGCGCGCGGAGGCCTACGGCATGGTCGTCACCGAGGCGCTGGCGCGCGGGGTGCCGGTGCTCGGCTCGGCCGTCGGCGGGATCCCGGAGAGCGTGGGCGGGGACGCGGGCCTGCTGGTCCCCCCCGGCGACGCGGGCGCGCTGGCCGGGGCGCTGCGGCGCTGGTTCGCCGATCCCGACCTGCGGGACCGCCTGCGAAGCGGTGCGGCCGCCCGACGCGACGTACTCGACGGTTGGGAGGTGACCATCCGATGCCTCGCAGCGGTTCTCCGGCGATGTGGGACGCGCGGCTGAGCGAGCCCGGGTCGCCCGAGTGCACCCCGGACTGGCTCGCGCTGCGCGAACCGGCGGACGCCGCGGGCCGGGCCCCCGAGCTCGCCGAGACCGTGCGGCGCCGGCTTCCCGACCCGGCCGCCGGTGAGGGACCGCTGCGGATCCGCGACCTCGGCTGCGGCACCGGCTCCATGCTGCGCTGGCTCGCGCCGCGGCTGCCCGTGCCCCAGCACTGGGTGCTGCACGACCGCGACCCCGTGCTGCTGGCCCGGGCCGAGGCGATGCCCCGGCCCGCCGGGATCACCGTGGAGACGGTGTGCGGGGACCTCACCGCGCTGGGCCCGGCCGATCTGGCGGGGACCGCGCTGGTCACGGCGTCGGCCCTGCTGGACCTGCTCGACCCCGCGGAGGTCGACACGCTCGCCGGGGCGTGCGTCGACGCCGGGTGCACCGCCCTGTGGACCCTGTCGGTCTCCGGGCTCGTCGTCATGGACCCACCGGACCGGCTGGACGCGGAGTTCGCGGCCGCGTTCGACGACCACCAGCGGCGCACCGTGGACGGCAGGCGGCTGCTCGGCCCGGACGCCGCCGCCGTCGCATACGCGAGCTTCGCCGTGCGCGGTGCCGACGTGCAGCGCAGGCCCAGCCCCTGGCGGCTCGGCGCGGCGGACGCCGCGCTCACCGAGGAGTGGATGCGGGGCTGGGTCGCCGCGGCGTGCGTGCAGCAGCCCGAGCTGGCCGACGACGCCGCCGACTACCTGGCCCGACGGCTCGCATCGCTGGCGGCGGGCCGGCTGCGGGTCGTGGTCGGGCACGTCGACGTGCTGGCGGTCCCGGCGGGTGCCCGATGAGCGGGGGTGGGCGGTGATCCGGGTGCTGGCCGGCGCCGCCGTGCTGGCCGGGCTGGTCGCGACCGTCGGCGCCGAGGCGTTCGTCGCCGGCCTGCGGGCCGTCGACGGGTGGTCCGTGCTCGCGGCACTGCTCATCGGGCTGGTCACGACGGTGCTGAGCGCGGCGCGGTGGTGGCTCGTCGCGCGCGGGATCGGGGTGCCGCTGCGGATGGGCACAGCCGTGGCCGACACCTACCGGGCGCTGTTCCTCAACTCCGTGCTGCCGGCGGGCGTGCTCGGTGACGTCCACCGCGCGGTGCGGCACGGTCGCCACGACGGCGGCGCGGGTGCGCGTGCCGTCGTGCTCGAACGCGTGTCCGGTCAGGTGGTCGTCGTCGCCGCCGGGATCGTGGTGCTGCTCGCGCAGCCCGGGCCCGGTCCGGCGCTCACGACCGGCCCGGCCGGTGGCGCCTCCGCGGCGCTGGCCGCGCTGGCCGCGCTGGCCGCGCTGGCGGCGCTGCGCTCGGCCCGCGTGCGGGCCGTGCTCCGCGCGACGGGAGCCGACCTGCGCTCCGGTGTCCTGGCGCGGCGCACCTGGCCGGGCGTGGTCGCGCTGTCGCTGGCCGGGCTGGCCGGGCACCTCGTGCTGTTCGTCGTCGCCGCGCGGGCCGCCGGGGCCCAGGCGCCGCTGCCCGAGCTGCTCCCGCTGCTGGTGGCGGCGTTGCTGGCGATGGTGCTGCCGATCAACGTCGGCGGCTGGGGGCCGCGGGAGGCGGTGGCCGCGCTGGCGTTCGGGGCGGCCGGGTTCGGAGCCGCGCTGGGCGTCACCGTCGCCGTCGTGTTCGGGGTGCTCGGGCTCGTCGCCTGCCTGCCCGGCGCGGCGGTGCTGCTGTGGCTGCGGGCCCCCGGCCGCGCACCGGTGCCGGTCCCGTGCTGATCCTCGTGCGGCACGGCGAGGTCGCGGCCAACGCCGACGGCCTGCTGCTGGGCCGTGCCGACCCGCCGCTGACCGAGACCGGCTACCGGCAGGCGTGCGCGCTCGCCGAGGTGCTGCCGCCCGCGGCGCGCATCGTCTCCAGCCCGCTCGCCCGGGCGCGCCACACCGCCGCCGTGCTCGCGGGAGCGCCGGCAGGCGTCGTCGACGTCGACGGTGTCGAGGTGGATCCCCGCTGGGTCGAGATGGACTACGGCGACCTCGACGGCTGCCCGCCCACCGCGCTGGGCGACCGGTCGTGGCAGGAGTGGCGGACCGACCCGGGCTTCGTCCCGGCGGGAGGGGAGTCCCTGGCCGCGGTCGGCCGCCGGGTCCGCGAGGCCTGCACGGAGCTCGCGGCGGACGCGGCCCGCGGGGACGTGGTGGTCGTCAGCCACGTGTCACCCATCAAGGCGGCCGTCACCTGGGCGCTGGGTGTCGGCGACGAGGTGGCGTGGCGGATGTTCCTCGGCGACGCCGCCGTGTGCCGCATCGACACCGGCGGCCCGCGCCCGTTGCTGCTGGGCTTCAGCGACACGACCGCCGCCGACCGCAGCGCCGCAGCCGACCGGCACTAACCAGCCACCTGGCGCCGCGCCGCCGGGGAGAGGCGGGCGTAGACGTCGCCGGAGCGGCCCAGCGGCCGGTGCCGGTCCAGCACGGTCTCCAGCTCCGCCGCGGTGAGCCAGCCCTCGCTCGCCCAGGTCAGCGTCTCCACGGGGGAGTAGTTGTAGCGGTAGCCGCCCCCGCCCAGGCGGTCCACCAGCGCGAGGACGGCCAGCGTGGCGTCGTGGGCCGGAGGCAGGTACTCGAACGACAGCGCGCGCACGGGTCGCGACAGCCCGGACAGCACCTCGAGCTCGAACCCCTCCACGTCGACCTTGCAGAACGCGGGCTCGCCGTGCGCGGCGACCAGCGCGTCCAACGTGCTCACCGGCACCTCCACCGACCGGTCCCAGCGCACCCGGGCGAAGCTGCGGTCGGTCCCGACGGCCCCGATCCAGTCCGGGGACATCGACGACACCGTCGGGGTGGCCGTGGACACCCCCAGCCGAGCCGTCCCGGGCCGGGACCCGAGGGCCTGCGCGACGACGACGACGCCGGCGTCGCGGCCGAAGAGCAGGCGCAGGATGCGCGCGAAGTCGGGCTGCGGCTCCACCGCCACCACCCGGGCACCCAGCGTGCGCCAGGCCCGTACCCGGCTGCCGACGTGCGCGCCGACGTCGAACGCGACGTCACCGGGGCCCAGGAACTGCCGGTAGAACCGCACCATCCGGCGGTGCCGGCCGGGAATGGCGTGGTACATCGCGAGGGACCGCAGGATCCCGCGGAGGCGGCGCAGCATCGGGCGAGCCTACGGGTGAGCCCGAGGCCTCAGCGCTCGCTGAGCTCGGCCTCCCGCTCCGCGGGCTCGGCCGTGCGCTCCGCGGGGTCGGCGACCGTGCGCTGGGCCGGGATCCGGCCGGGCGCCACGTCGATCACGGGTATCGGCCCGGTGTCGAGGTAGCCCTGCCAGTCATGGGTGGGGAACCCGGCGAAGCGTGCGGCGAGCCAGTCGTAGTCGCGTCCGCGCCCCCCGCACCGCTCGCAGATCTTCGCGTAGCCGTGCCAGGTGTCCAGGCACCGGCAGCACTGCAGGTGCGACCGCCGCCAGCGTCGGTCCACGCGCATCACCGCCAGCGTGCCGATGACGAGCACGACGGATCCGGCGGCGAGGGTCACCCAGACGAGCACCGTGCGACCGTAGCGGGATCGCGACGTCCTCGGGGTGCGTCCGAACGGGTGGCGTCCGATCGCCTTACGTGACGGCGAATGGCGTCAGTGCCCGCGGAACGCCTCCTGCAACCACCACGACGGTTCGTCGGAGCGGACCTTCGCGTCCACGAGCATCGGCCGGTCGCGCGGCCCGCCGAGCCATCCCCGGACGACGTCCAGGTCCGACACCTGTCGTACGGTGGCCGCCGCGCACCCGTACCCCGCGGCGAGCGCGGCCAGGTCGGTGTCGGGAAAGCGGACGCACCCGTGGTCGGCACCGGTGAAGTGGTGGAACTCGGCGCCGTAGCCGGCGTCGTCGTAGACGACGATCAGCATGCCGATCCCCAGGCGAACCACGGTCTCCAGCTCGGACACCCCCATCAGGAAGCCGCCGTCGCCCACCGCGGCCACCGGCAGCCGGTCCGGGCGGGCCAGCGCCGCACCGATCGCGGTGGCCAGCCCGAGCCCGATCGACTGGAAGCCCTGGGTGAAGCAGAACCCGGCCGCGTCCGGCACGGCCAGGTAGGCGCTCGGATACCCCATGAAGTTCCCGGAGTCGACGGCCACGGTGCGCGCGGGCGGCAGCAGCGCGTCGAGCGCCGCGGAGAGCGTGCGCGGGTCGATCCGGGCCGGGTCGGGAGTCTGCGGCGGCACCGGCACCTGCGCCCACCGCCCCTCGGTGGCGATCCGTACGCCGACTGCGTCGGTGCGGTAGCCGGGCCCGCCCGCGACCAGTGCGGCCACGTCGCGGGCGGTCTCGGCGACGTCGCCGAGCACCCCGAGGTCGACGTGACGCTGCGCGCCGATCGCCGCGGGCGTGTCGTCGACCTGCACGACGGTGGCGCCGTCGCCGAGCAGGGCCCCGTGGCGCGTGGTCCACATCGTCAGCGACGCCCCCCACGCCACTACCAGGTCGGCCGCGGCGATCAGCTCGGCGGCCAGGTCGGTGGCGAACCCCCCGCAGATGCCCAGGTTCCAGTCGTGGCCGCTGAACAGCCCGTTGGCGACGGCCGAGGTGGCGAGCAGCGCGCCGCAGGTGTCGGCCAGCGCGGCCACCTCGGGACCTGCGGCGCGCGCCCCGCGCCCGGCGAGGAACACCGGCCGCTCGGCGGCGTCGACCAGCGCGGCGAGCCGCGCCGCCGCGGCGGCGCCGGGCCGGGCCGGGGGCCGCGCGGCGAACCGGGCGGGCCCGGGCTCGCCGTGCGCGGCCTGCACGTCCAGCGGCAGGCTCAGTACGACGGTCCGGCGCAGGCCGCGGCAGGTGTCGTAGGCGCGGGCCAGGTCCGCCACGGCCGACGCCGCCGAGTGCACCCGTTCCGGCACGGCGCCGACGGCCGCGACCAGCGCGTCCTGGTCGACGCGGAAGTTGGACCGCACCGCCGATCCGGCCGTGTCGGCCGCCAGGACCAGCAGCGGGGTGCGGCTCTTGGCGGCCTCGGTGATGCCGGTCAGCGCGTTGGTCAGCCCGCAGCCCTGGTGCAGGGTCAGGACCGCGACCTCGCCGGACGTGCGCGCGTAGGCGTCGGCCATGGTCGCCGCGCCGCACTCGTGCCGGGCCGCGGTGAACGGCACCCCGTGCGCGCGCAGGGCGTTGGTGACGTGGAAGTTGCCGCTCCCGACCACCCCGAACGCGTGCCCGACGCCCAGCCCGGCGAGTGCCGCCCCGACGGCGTCGGCGACCGTGCTCACCGGTCGACCAGCGCGAGCACCCGGGCCGGGCTGCCCGACCCGCCGACGATCGGCAGCGGCGCCACCACCAGCAGCGCACCGGTCGGCGGCAGCCGGTCGAGGTTGCGCAGGCTCGTCAGACCCCACTTGTCCGCGCCCATCAGCGAGCTGTGGCAGGGGAACGGCGGGTCGAAGCCGTGCGCGGCCCCCGCGTCGGTGCCGACGGTCTCGACCCCGAACCCGGTGATGGGTGTGTCGGCGGCGAGCCAGCGCGCGCAGTCCGGGGCGACGCCGGGGGTGTGCGGGCCGTTCTCGTCGGCGTTGGCGAACGCCGCCGCGTCGTCGCCGCGGGCCGACCAGCCGGTGCGGAACAGCAGCCAGCCGCCGTCGGGCAGCGGGCCGTGCTCGGCCTCCCAGGCCGTGACGTGCTCGATCCGCAGCAGGAAGTCGGGGTCGCGCTCCACCTCGGCGGTCATGTCCAGCACCGCGGCCGGGGCGACGAGCGTGCTCATCGGGGCCTGCGCCACGTCGAGGCCGTCCCGACCGGTCACCCAGTGCACCGGGGCGTCGAGGTGGGTGCCGGTGTGCTCGCCGGTGTGGATGTCGTTCCAGTACCAGGCCGGTCCGCGGTCGTCGTAGCGCGAGAGCTCCTCGAGCCGGAAGCGGCTGGTGTTCGCGAACGGCGGCGGCAGCTCCAGGATCGGGGTGGACTCCTGCAGCGGCGTGGTCAGGTCGACGACCTGCACGGCGCCGGAGCGGGCCGCGTCGAGCACGGCGGACAGGACGGACATGGCGGCTCCTGGGTGATGGTGCCCTGGGGACGGGGACGGCACCCGTCACCCTGACGTGGCGACGCCCGCGGCGCCATCCCCCGCGCCGTCGTCGCCCGGAGCCCGCGGTCAGGCGGTCCGGCCGGTGGCCCGCAGGGCCCGCGCCAGACCCAGCGCGGCGGTGCGGACGGCGGGGGCGAAGCGGGCGGTGTCGAGCCGGTTGGCCCAGCCGGTGATGGAGACCGCGGCCTGCGCGTGGCCGTCCGCGCCGAGCACGGGAGCGGCCACGCACGCGATCCCGACGGTGGACTCCTCGTGCTCCACGGCCACCCCGCGCTCCCGGATCCGGGCCAGCTCGGCGTCGAGCAGCCCCGCAGCGATGATCGTGCGCGGGGTCCGGCGCTCCAGCCCGGCGGCGACGACCGCGGCCAGCCGGCCGGGCGGCGCGTACGCGAGCAGCGCCTTGCCGACCCCGGTGCAGTGCGCCGGCATCCGGCCCCCGAGGCGCGAGGGCACCGCGGGCCCGCGCCGCCCGGCGATCTTGTGCACGTAGACGACCTCGATGCCGTCGAGCACCGCGAGGTGCACGGTCTCGTGGGTGGCCTCGAACAGGTCGGCCAGGAACGGCGACGCCGCCTCGCGGAGCCCGCGCTGCAGCGGCGCGAGCTGGCCGAGCTCGAACAGCCGCATGCCCAGGCGCACACCCGTCGCGGTGCGCTCCACGACCTGCCACTGCGCCAGCTCCCCGAGCAGGCGGTGGGCGGTGGTCTTGGGCATCCCGGTGCGGCGGCACAGCTCGGCCAGCGTCAACTCGGTGTCGCCGGGGCGGAACGCGGTGAGCAGCGTCATCGCCCGCGCCACCACGGAGTTCGCCTCGTCCACGCGAGGCAGCCTATGGCCCGCCGCCGGGGGCGCGCCCGATCTCCCCGGGCGCGCGGCTGCCCCACCCTCCTCACGACCTGACGGCTTCCCCCGCCCTCACAGGCGCTTCTCCGCGAAGTAGTCCGCGATGTGGTTGCGGTTGTACTTCTCGATCTGCACGTAGCCGGTGTCCTCGAACAGCACGCGGCTGTGCTTCTGCTCCGGTCCGGCGTCCAGGCGGGCCCGCCGGTAGCCCAGCGCGCGGGCGGCGTCCTCCAGCGCGGCCAGCAGCGCGCGCCCGATCCCGCCCGAGCGCGCGTCGGGCACGACGTACATCCGTTTGATCTCGCAGAGGTCGTCGTCGAGGCGGCGCAGCCCGCCGATGGCGACGGCCCGGTCGCCGGCGAAGCCGATCAGGAACGTGCCGCCCGGCGGTACCATCTCGTCGGGCGTGGTGACCGAGCCGGGGCGGACGACCCGCCCGGGGTACTGGGTGTCGAGCAGGTCGTTGAGCTCGGCCATGAGCTCGCGTCCGGGGGACAGGTCGGAGCGCCCGGCGCGGAACTCCACCGGTGCATCGGCCGGACGGGACACGGCGGCTGTCCTCCCGGGTCAACGATGGCGCCGACGCCCGTCGGCGGAGGTCCGGCTTCCAGTGTGACCTGCCGACCACCGGAAGGGAAGCAGACGTGAGCCGGGAGTCCTACGGGGTGCCGAGCCCCTGCGCGGCCGCGGCCGCCCGCACGGCGTCGATGACCAGGTGCAACGACGGCCGCCGCGAGTTGCCCGTCCGGTAGACGATCGACACCGTGCGGATCACCGGGTCGGTCAGGGCCAGGACGTCCACGGTGGGCGGGCAGAGCGTGAGCCCGAGATCGGAGACGAGGGTGACGCCGAGCCCTGCGGCGACCATCGCCAGCGCGGTGGCCTGCTCTCCGACCTCGTGCTCGACCCGCGGCTCGAACCCGGCCGACTGGCAGGCGACCCGCACCGCCCGGCCGAAGTGCGAGCGGGGGCCGGCCAGGATCCACGGGTGCTCGGCCAGCCCGAGCAGCTCGACGGTCCCGGCCGGGACCGCCCCGGCCGGCACGGCCGCGTGCAGCCGCTCCACCCCGATCACGTCCCGGGCCAGGCCGGGGTCCAGCGCGATCGGGAACGTCGAGTACTCGATCACGAAGGACAGGTCCAGCGTGCCGTCCCGCACGGCACCGGCGGTCTCCTCCGGGGCGAGCTCGCGGGTGCGGACCCGGATGCCGGGGTGGTCGACGGCCAGTGCGGTGAGCGCCGGGGGCAGCAGGCCGGACGCGACCGACGCCCACACCCCGGCCGTCAGCGTGACCGAGACGGTCTCCTGGGCCTCCTCCAGCGCGGTCGTGGCGCGCTCCACGGAGCCGAGGATCTCCTCGGCGTGCTCGGCGAGCACGAGGCCGAGGTCGGTGAGCTGCACCCGGCGGCCCAGCCGCTCGAACAGCGTGGCCCCGACGTCGCGCTCGAGCTGCGCGAGCTGCTGGGAGACCGCCGACGCCGTGTAGTGCAGTGCGGCGGCGGCCGCGGTGACGGTGCCCCGGCGGTGCAGCTCGCGCAGCATCCGCAACCGCTGCAGGGAGAGCTCCACGGGCACCACAGTATGCAGCTGTGCAGGAAGGCTGAACGCCACCTTCCACGATCCGTAACTGGACGCCGCAGCCGGCCGGGACGCACGCTGACCGCACCGACGACGACGACTTGGGGGTGGGCTGCCGTGACCACGATGCAGGAACCGATGGGGCCGGTCCAGCAGCAGCGCGTCACCGGAGCCGGGCGGCCGCTGATCCGGCTGACCTGGACCGACCCGGTCACCGGAGCCGACGGCTTCCTCGTCGTGCACCTGCTGGTGTCCGGGCTGGCCACGGGCGGCACCCGGATGCGCGCGGGCTGCACGATGGCGGAGGTCGAGGACCTCGCGCGCGGCATGGCCGCCAAGACCGCCGTGTTCGACCTGCCCGTCGGCGGGGCCAAGGGCGGCATCGACTTCGACCCGAAGGACCCGCGCGCGATCGGCGTGCTCACGCGGTTCTGCGAGGCCATGCGACCGTGGCTGGACGCGCACTGGGTCACCGCGGAGGACCTCGGCGTGCCCCAGCACCTCATCGACGAGGTGTTCGCCCGGATCGGGCTGCAGCAGTCCTACCACGCGGCCATCCGCCGGTCGCTCGATCCGGAGGCGACGCTGCGCCGCGTGCACGCCGGGCTGAACGCGCCCGCCGACGGCGGGCTGCTCGGCGACGTGATCGGCGGCTACGGCGTGGCGCAGGCGTGCCTGGCCACGGCGAACACGTGGGCGTGGGAGGTGGCCGCGACCACCGTCGCGATCCAGGGCGTCGGGACGATGGGCGGCGCGGCCGCCTGGTACCTGCACGAGGCGGGGATGCGGGTGGTCGCCGTCGCCGACGCGGCCGGCACGCTGTACGACCCCGCGGGTCTGGACGTCCCGGCGCTGCTGGAGCTGCGCGACGCCTTCGGCGAGATCGACCGCTCCCGGGTCCCCTCCGGGGTCACGCAGCTGCCGCGCGAGGCGGTGCTGTCCGCACCGGTCGACATCCTCGTGCCGGCGGCCATCTCCTACGCGATCACCGCGGACAACTGCGCCGCGGTGTCGGCGAGGGTCGTGGTCGAGGCGGCGAACACCGCCACCACGGCCGAGGCCGAGGCGTTGCTGCGGGCCCGCGACGTCCCGGTCGTGCCGGACTTCGTGGCCAACGCGGGCGCCGCGGCCTGGGCGTGGTGGCTGCTGCTGGGCCAGGTCGGGGCGGACCCGGAGGACTCGTTCCTGCGGCTGCGCACCGAGATGCGGACGAAGGTGGCGTTGCTGCTGGAGCGCTGGGTCATCGACGGGGTCCCGCCGCGGCACACCGGGTGGGAGCTGGCCGAGGCCCGCCGCGCGGCGCTGGCCGGCGGTGGTCCGGAGCAGCCGGTCGTCATCCCCTGACGGCTGGCTCGAGCGCCGCGGGGGACAGCTCGTCGCACCCCGAGGAACTGCGGCGGGACGCCCGGTCCCGACGGTGTGATCGCGGCGCGGTGCTCAGTGCCGCCAGCGCCTGCGCGGCAGCCGGGCCGGGATCAGCGCGACCACGGCGTCGGCGCACGGGGCGGTGTCGAGGTGCGCCGTGCGCAGCTGCTCGCGCATCTCGGGCTCCTCCACGCCCGCGATGTGCAGGAACGCGCCGCAGCGCGTCGCCTCGCGGTCCAGCTCGGCGAGCACCCGGGCGCCCCAGCGGCCCAGGCCCGGCACCCCGGCCAGGTCGAGGACCACGTGGGTGGCGCGGGCCAGCTGCTGTCCCACCCGCTCGCCCAGCAGCTCGGCGCCCCGCTGGTCCACCGCACCCGACACCCGGACCACCACGACCTCGGGGCGCGGCGAGTACAGGCGCAGGTCCGGGTCGACCCCGGGCAACGGGTCCCGCAGCACCGCGATGTGCGACAGCGGCGCGGCCCGGTGGTCGGAGGCCGTCCAGGACTCACGAACAGCGTTCATGCGCGTATCCCCGTGTACGCCGGTGGCGGCGGCCGGATCGCCGGCGGCCGGGTTCTGTGAGTACCCGCATCGGCCCGCGCGAGCTACCGCTGGACGGGGGTTACTCGCGGGTGTGCCGTGGGCCGGTCGGTGGGTAACGTCGGGCCGGTGGAACACGTCGATGTCCTCATCGTGGGTGCGGGCCTGTCGGGCATCGGTGCGGGGTACCGGTTGCAGACCGAGCATCCCGGCCGCAGCTACGCGATCCTGGAGGCCCGCGACGCGATCGGCGGCACTTGGGACCTGTTCCGCTACCCGGGCATCCGGTCGGACTCGGACATGTTCACCCTGGGCTACCCGTTCCGGCCGTGGACCGAGGCGAAGGCGATCGCCGACGGCGGGTCCATCCTGGGCTACGTCCGCGACACGGCCGCCGAGTTCGGCATCGAGCGCCACATCCGGTTCGGGCGCCGCGTGGTGGCGGCCGCGTGGTCCTCGACCGACGCCCGGTGGCAGGTGGAGGTCGCCGTGGGTGAGGAGACCGAGCGGTACACGTGCTCGTTCCTCTACCTGTGCAGCGGGTACTACAGCTACGAACGCGCCCACACCCCCGACATCCCGGGGCTGGCCGACTTCGCCGGCCCGGTCGTGCACCCCCAGTTCTGGCCCGAGGACCTCGACGTCACCGGACGGCGGGTGGTGGTGGTCGGCAGCGGCGCCACCGCGGTGACGCTGGTGCCGGCCCTGGCGCCGCAGGCCGCGCACGTCACGATGCTGCAGCGCTCGCCGTCGTGGATCACGGTGCTGCCCGGCACCGACGCCGTGGCCGACGCGCTGCGCCGCCACCTGCCCCGGGCCGCCGCGCACCGGGTCGCGCGGTGGAAGAACATCCTCACGACGCAGGGGTTCTACCAGCTCTGCCGGCGGCGGCCGCGGCTCGCGGCGAAGTTGCTGCGCGCCGGGGTGGCCCGCCAGCTCGCCGACCCGGCCACCGTCGACGTCGACTTCGCTCCCCGCTACGACCCGTGGGACCAGCGGCTGTGCGTCGTTCCGGTGGGCGTCGGACCCGACGCCGACCTGTTCCGGGCGGTGCGCTCGGGGAAGGCGTCTGTCGTGACCGAGCGGATCACGCGGGTCACCGCCACCGGGGTGCGGCTGGAGTCCGGCCGTGTGCTCGACGCCGACGTCCTCGTCACCGCCACCGGCCTGGAGCTGGTGGCGTGCGGCGGCATCGCGCTCAGCGTCGACGGGAACGCGATCGACCCGGGGGAGACGGTCGTCTACCGCGGGTGCCTGCTCTCGGGCGTGCCGAACCTCGCGATGTGCGTGGGCTACACCAACGCGTCCTGGACGCTGCGCGCCGACCTCGCCTCCCGCTACGTGTGCCGGCTGCTCGCCCACATGGACTCCCGCGGCGCCACGTCCGCGGTGCCCCGCCCGGCCGGGCCGGTCACCGCCCGGCCGCTGCTCGACCTGAGCTCGGGCTACGTGCAGCGCGCGGCGGCCCGGATGCCCAAGCAGGGCGGGCGCGCACCGTGGCTGCTGCGCCAGAACTACCTGCTGGACCTGCTCGGCATGCGCTTCGGCGACCCTGCGCGGGACATGGAGTTCCGGCTACCGCGGGAGATCGACGGATTGCGGGTCCGGGAGGCCGCGGCGGGCACCTGATACTGGCGCCCATGGAAGACGTTCCACCTACGTCACTGCGCCGGTGGCGGCGGATGCTGGCCGACGAGCGCGCCGAGGCGCAGGTCTACCGCGAGCTCGCCGCCCGCCGCGACGGTGAGGAGCGGGAGATCCTGCTCGGGCTCGCCGAGGCCGAGGAGCGGCACGCCGCGCACTGGGAGACCCTGCTCGGGGACCGGATCGGCCGGGTCGGGCGCGGCGCCACCCGGATGCGGCTGCTCGCCCTGCTCGCTCGCCGGTTCGGGTCGGTGTTCGTGCTCGCCCTCGCCCAGCGGGCCGAGACCCGCTCCCCGTACGGGACCGACGGTGACGCCACCCCCGCCATGGCCGCCGACGAGCGCGTGCACGAGGAAGTCGTGCGCGGGCTGGCCGCGCGGGGCCGGGCGCGGGTGTCGGGCACGTTCCGGGCCGCGGTGTTCGGCGCCAACGACGGGCTGGTCAGCAACCTCGCGCTGGTGCTGGGGGTCACCGGCGCCGGCGCGTCCGCGTCGACCGTGCTGCTCACCGGGCTCACCGGGCTGCTCGCCGGCGCGCTGTCGATGGGGGCCGGGGAGTACGTCTCGGTGCGCTCGCAGCGCGAGCTGCTCGCCGCCTCGGCGCCCGACACCCGCGACGCCGACGCGGTGCTGCGGCGCCTGGACGTCGACGCCAACGAGCTGGCACTGGTGTTCCGGGCCCGCGGGATGGAGGCGGGCGAGGCCGAGCGGCGCGCGGTGGCCGCCCTGCGCAGCGTCGACCCGGCCCGCTCGGTGGCCGGTGGTGACACCGACGACGGGCACGGGGTCGTCGGGACCGGGCTGGGCGCGGCGGCGTCGAGCTTCGTGTTCTTCGCCAGCGGCGCGGCCATCCCGGTGCTGCCGTTCGTCGTCGGTCTGACCGGGGTGGCCGCGATCGTCGCCGCCTCGGTGCTGGTGGGGCTCGCGCTGATGCTGACCGGCGCCACCGTCGGTGTGCTGTCGGGCGGGCCACCCCTGCGCCGCGCCCTGCGCCAGCTCGCGATCGGTGCCGGCGCCGCGGCCGTCACCTACGGTCTCGGCGCGCTGTTCGGCGTGGCCGTCGGGTAGCGGGTCAGCCCAGGCCGCCGCGCTTCACCAGCTGTGCGGCGATGACGTTGCGCTGGATCTCGTTCGTCCCCTCGCCGACGATCATGAGCGGGGCGTCGCGGAAGTAGCGCTCCACGTCGAACTCGCAGGAGTAGCCGTAGCCGCCGTGGATGCGCACGGCGTCCAGCGCCACCTCCATGGCCGTCTCCGAGGCGAACAGCTTGGCCATGCCGGCCTCCATGTCCGCGCGCCTGCCGGACTCGAAGACCTCCGCGGCGTGCAGCACGAGCTGCCGGGCGGCGGTGATCTTCGTGGCCATGTCCGCGAGGTAGTTGCCGATGGACTGGTGCTGCCAGATCGGCCTGCCGAACGTCTCGCGCTCCTGGGCGTAGCGCAGGGCGTCGTCGAACGCGGCGCGCGCCACGCCCAGCGCGCGGGCGGCCACCTGGATCCGCCCGGTCTCCAGGCCCTTCATCATCTGGGCGAACCCGCGGCCCTCCTCGCCGCCGAGCAGGGCGTCCGCGGGGACCGCCATGTCGTCGAAGGCCAGCTCGCAGCTCTCGACGCCCTTGTAGCCCAGCTTGGGCAGGTCGCGCGAGACGGTCAGCCCCGGGCCGTGCTCGACGAGCAGGATCGACACGCCGCGGTGCGGCGGGTCGGAGCGGGGATCGGTCTTGCACAGCAGCGCGATGAGCTGTGAGCGCCGGGAGTTGGTGATCCACGTCTTGGCCCCGTTGACGACGTACCCGTCCCCGTCCCGGCGCGCGTGCGTCGTCATCGCCTGCAGGTCCGAGCCGCCGCCCGGCTCGGTGAGCGCCATCGTCGCGCGCACCTCGCCGGTGGCCATCCGCGGCAGCCAGCGGTCCCGCTGGGCGTCGGTGCCGTGGTCGACGAGCAGCTTCGCCACGACCGTGTGCCCGCCCATCGCGCCGGCCAGGCTCATCCAGCCCCGCGCCAGCTCCGCGGTGACCAGCGCGTAGCACGGCATCGACACCGGTGCCGGACCCCACGGCTCGGGCACGGCCAGCCCGAAGATCCCGAGCTCCTTCATCTGCGCGATGAGCGCCTCGGGATAGGTGTCGGCGTGCTCCAGCTCGCGGACGACGGGCCGCACGTCCCGGTCGACGAACTCCCGGACCACGTCGACGACGGCCCGCTCCTCGGCGCTGAGTTCGCTCACGTCCGGTGGTCCTCCTGCCTCGAGCACCCGCACGGCGAGCACGGCGATGTCGTCGGTGTCGCGGGCGTCGCCCAGCAGCGCGTCGCAGAGCTCGTCGACCGGGTCGCGGGCCGGGCACCAGCCACACAGTAGGGCGCGGCGGGGTCGCACACCACCGGTTGCCCGGGGGTCAGGACGGGTCGATCGGCAGGTAGCGGTCCAGCCCGGTGATCGCCACGGCGCGGGCGGCGGGCCCGTCCGGGACGAGCAGGATCCGCAGCCGCCCGGGGGCGAGCTCGGCCGCCTCCAGCAGCAGCCCGATGCCCGCGCTGGCGAGGTAGGTGACCCCGCTCAGGTCGAGCACGACGGGCCCCGCGGCGAGCCGCGACCGCAGGTCGGCACGCAGCGCCGGCACGGTCGCCAGGTCGAGCTCGCCGGACACCACGAGGCGCTCGGCGCCGCCGGCCTGCGCCGCCGCCACCGGGTCGGCCCCCGCGGGCGGTGCCGGCCCGGGCTCGTGCGGTCCCGCCGCGGGTGGCGGGAGGACGAACCGCAGCCGGGTGCCGCCGTCGTCGTGGTCGAGGGCGAACTCCCGGCTCAGGCTGTGGATCACCTGGAGCCCGCGGCCGCGGAACCCCGGTTCTCCCGGCGGCCGCCAGGTCCCGTCGTCGGCGACCTCGACGGTGACGCCGTCGTCGGCCGCCACGTCGACGCGGTAGCGGACCTCACCCGGCGCACCGGCGCCGTAGGCGTGTTCGACGGAGTTGGCCACGGCCTCCCCGAGGGCCAGCTGGAGGTCGTCGACGAGCTCCGCGGCCAGCCCGCCGCGCGCCGCCCACCCCTCGACGTCGCGGCGCATCGCGGCCAGGCTGGGCGGCACGGCCGGGCGGGCGGCGCTCAGCGGGGCCGGGCGCAGCCGCGCCACGATCAGTGCCACGTCGTCGGCGGGTCCGGAGCCGTCGAGCGAGGCGTCCAGCAGGGCCGGCACCAGCTGCCCGACCGGCCGGCCCGCCGCGGACGCGGCCCTCGCGAGGCGGTCGAACCCCTCGTCGACGTTCTCGCCGCGGCGCTCCACCAGCCCGTCGGTGTACAGCACGACCGTGCCGCCGGGGCCGAGCACGTCGCGGCACTCGGTGAACGGCGGTGCACCCCGGACCCCCAGCACGCACCCGTGCGCGCCGTCGAGGTACCGGGCGGCCCCGGCCGCGTCGATCACCAGCGGCGGCGGGTGCCCGGCACGCGCCCACCGCAGGTCGCCGGTGCGGGTGTCGAGCACGACGCAGATGGCGGCGCTGGCCCGGGCCCCGGCGACGCGGTGGGAGTAGCGGTCCAACCAGGTCAGCGCCTGCGCCGGCCCGGGGGCCTGCAGCAGGTAGGCGGACAGGGCGCTGCGCAGCTGGCCCATCACCGCGGCGGCGGCGGGGCCCTGTCCGACGACGTCACCCACCACGATCGCGACCCGGTGCTCGTCGAGCAGGAGCACGTCGTACCAGTCGCCGCCGGTGCGGCTGCCCGATGCCGCGGGCAGGTACCGCGCGGCCAGGGTGAGCCGCGGGTGCTCGGGCAGCTCGGGGGGCAGCAGGCTGCGCTGCAGGGTGTCGGCGAGCTCGCGGCGGGTGTCGGCCAGCGCGGCGCGCTCGAACGCGAGGCCGCCCTCGGTGGCCAGCGTGGTGAGGAACGCCCGGTCGTCGTCGTCGAGGGAGCGGGTGGCCGCGAACCCCACCAGCAGCGTGCCGACCGTGCGGTCCCGGACGCGCAGCGGCAGCGTGGCCCGGGTCGGGTCGTCGGCGTGCGGCCAGACCGGCCCGACCGCCTGGACCGGCTCGGCGCCGGGAGCCTCGGTGAGCCTGCCGGTGTCGAGCAGGTCCTGGTCGCCGGTCCCGGCGACCAGCTCCGGTCGCCCGCCCGGTCGCCGGATCACCACCGCGACCGCCTCGGCCCCGGTGGCCGCGGCCACCCCGTCGGCGAGCACCCGCGCCGCGGCGGCGACCGTGCCCGCCGCGGCCAGCGCCGCGGTGAGCACGTGCAGCTGCCGCTCGCGCGACGCGAGCCGCTCGGCCTCGATCATCATCGTCACCCGGCGGCCGAGCTCCTCCGCCGTGGCCACGTCGGTGCCGTCGAGGGGCTGCGCGCGCCCGGCCCGGGCGAGCACCAGGCAGCCGAGCAACCGCCCGGTGAGCACCAGGGGGACGACCAGGTCGCCCTCGGGTGCGGCGGCGGTGCCCTCCGGGTGGTCGGCGGGGGCGAAGGCGTGGCCCTTCAGCATCCGGCTGCGCAGCTCGTCGTCGACGGGCAGCGCGGCACCGGCGAGGGCCTCGGCGGCCCGCTCCGGGACGCGGTGATGGGCGGCGGCCACCGGCGACAGCCGGCCGTCCGGGCCGGGGAGCAGGACGGTGACGAGGTCGCCGAGCACCGGCGCCACCGTGTGGACGAGGTCGCCGAGCCGGGCGGTGAGCTCCCCGGGCTGGGCGAGCAGGCGCCCGGCGTCGGCGAGCAGCCGGTCCCGTTCGGCGGCCCGCCGCGCGAGGGTGACGTCGCGCAGGGTGCCGACGTACAGGCTCACGGCCCCGTCCGCGTCGCGGACCGAGTCGACGAGCACGTCCGCCCAGATCCGCAGGCCGTCGGCGCGGATCAGCGGCACGACGACGCTCCCGGTGCCGGTCTCGTCCAGCGCGTCGAACGTCGCACGCAGCTGCGCGGCTGCGTCGGGGTCGGTGTCGGGGTCCGGCCACCACGGGTGCGGTGCCGGGACGGGCAGGGCCGAGGGGTCGTGGCCGAGGACGGAGTGGAAGGCCGCGTTGGTCTCCACGACAGTCAGGTCCGGCGTCATGACGAACAGGCCGTCCTGCATCGCGTTGATCAGGGCCGCGCGGTGCGCCGACTCGTTCCGGCGGACCCGGGCCAGCTCCAGGTTCGAGCGCACGCGCGCGACCAGGTCGGCCGAGGAGAACGGCTTGGCGAGGTAGTCGTCGGCGCCCGCGTGCAGGCCCTCGATGGCGGCCTCCTCCCCGGCGCGGGCCGACAGCATGACGACCGGAGTCGTGGCGGTGGCCGGGTCGGTCCGCAGCGCGGCCAGCAGCCCGAAGCCGTCGAGCCCCGGCATCATGACGTCGGTGAGCACGAGGTCGGGCCGAGCGGTCCGGGCCCGCTCGAGCGCGGCGGCGCCGTCGGCGGCGAGCAGCACCGAGTAGTGCGGCTCGAGCAGCCCGCCGAGGAAGCGCCGCAGGTCCGGGTTGTCCTCGGCGACGAGCACGGTCGCGCCCGCCGTGGAGCCCGCGTCCGGCATCGCCGTCACGACCTTCGGCTCGGCCCCGCTCCACTGCAGGGCCTCGTCGCGGTAGAGCCGCGCCGCCCCCGACGCGTGCCGGTCGACCGCGACGCGAGCCGCCGCGTCGGGGGCGGACGGGGACGGGATGGTCACCGTGAACCGGCTGCCCTCCCCGAGCACGGAGTCGACGGCGACCGAGCCGCCGTGCAGCGCGGCGAGCTCGGAGACCAGGGCCAGGCCGATGCCCGATCCCTCGTGGCTGCGGCCGGAGGCGCCCCGCACGCGGTGGAAGCGCTGGAACAGCAACGGCACGTCGGCCTCGGGGATACCGATGCCGGTGTCGGCGACCCGCAGCACCACCGAGTCCGGGTCGGCCCGCGCCAGCTCGAGGGTGACGGACCCGGCGTGGGTGTACTTCACCGCGTTCGACAGCAGGTTGAGGACGATCTTCTCCCACATGTCGACGTCGACGGCCACGCCGCCGGGCAGTTCGGGGCAGGTCACGGTGAAGGCCAGCCCGGCCCGCGTGACCGCGGGGGCGAAGGACTCCGCGATGCCGCGGGTCAGCCCCGCGAGGTCGACGGTCACGCGGTCGGGCACCGCGCGCCCGTCCTCCAGCCGGGAGAACTCGAGGATCGTGTCGACGAGCCGCCGCAGCCGCCCGCTGCTGCGGTGCACCAGCTCCAGCCGGGCACGGTGCACGGGCGGGAGCGGGTGCTCGGTGTCGGCGAGCGCGTCCTCGGCGGGCCCCGCGATCAGGGTCAGCGGCGTGCGCAGCTCGTGGCTGACCCCGGTGAAGAACGCGGTCTTGGCGCGGTCCAGCTCGGCCAGCTCGTCGGCCCGCCTGCGCTGCAGCTGGAACGCGGACGCGTCCGCGATGGCGGTGCTCACCTGACCGGCGACCAGGTCGAGGAAGCGGCGGTACTCCCGGTCCAGTGCCCGGTGCGGGTTCACCCCGGCCAGCAGCACCCCCGCCGGCCGCCCGCCGCCACCGCCGGTCAGCGGCATCGCGACCGCGTCCCCGGCGTCGACGGCCCGGCGCGAATCGAGCACGGCCCACAGCTGCGGGTCCCGTCCGGCGTCGACCAGCGGCGGCGCCACGGCCGGATCCGTGCCGTGCGCGGCCACCAGCCGGGCCGTGTCACCGCCCGGCTCGACGAGGTACACCGCGGCGTACGGGACGTCCGCCCGCCCCCGCTGGAGCACCGCGACGGCGGCGGTGCAGGCCTCGTCGAGCGTCGGCGCCGTGACGGCGGAGATGTCGCCCAGTTCGGACAGCACGCGCAGCCGCCGCTCGCCGAGCACCCGCTCGGTGTCCTCGCTGACCACGCACAGGAACCCCGCGATCCGGCCCGCGGCGTCGTGCAGGGGGCTGTAGGAGAACGTGTGGTAGGTCTCCTCCGGGTAGCCGCTGCGTTCCAGCGTCAGCAGCAGGCCCTCGTCCCAGGTGGCCTCGCCGGTGTCGAGCACGGACTGGATGCGGGGGCCGATGTCGTCCCAGATCTCGGCCCACACCTCGCGGGCCGGGCGGCCCAGCGCCCACGGGTGCTTCGAGCGGAGCGTGTCGCGCTGGTAGGCGTCGTTGTAGAAGAACGCGAGCTCGGGGCCCCAGCCCATCCACATCGAGAACCGGGAGGTCAGCAGGATCCGGACGACGCTGCGCAGCTCCGACGGCCAGGTCTGCGGCGCCCCCACCGAGGTCGCCGCCCAGTCGTGACCCGCCATGACCCGGCCCATCAGCCCGCCGCCGGAGAAGACCTGGTCGGGATCGGTGGGCATGCTCACGATCCGATTGTGTCGTGCCCGGCCCGGCTAGTACTGCAACGGCAGTTCGGGTCACGGAGGGCGGTGGCCGCGGCGTCGGTAATGGCAGACGCGAGCTTCGTGTTGGCGGCGTCGGCGCCAGTTCGACCAGTTGATCGCGCTGTTCATGCAGACGACGGGGACGAG
>NZ_JAJCYB010000009.1 GCF_029263155.1 Pseudonocardia sp. | reverse complement strand
AGCGCCGAGGAACGGAATCGGCGCGGCAGCACATCGGTAGAAGCCGACCACCACACCACCCGGCACGGAACGGTTCACCTGAACCGCTGGGAGGCCGCCGACACGCCCGAACCCGGCCCGCCCGACCCGGCGGGCGGGCCCCGGTCGCGGGTCGGAAGAAGCCGACCACCCCGGAAACGGGTTCACCTGAACCGCTGGGAGGTCGCCGAACCCAGAGCCGCGATGCGGGCGTCGATCGTCTGCGCGGCGATGATGCACCACGCGGTGACCGAGGATGCTGGGGTCTACCTGGCTCTCCGTGCCACCGGTCGACAGTGGTGGCTGCCCGGCCGGCGCACGCACGACGGCCTGGAGTCCCGGTGACCGGCCTGCGTTGCGGGAGACCGTCCGTGACGCGGTCGGCGAGGGCCAGATCGGTCACACGGATCTCGTCGATGCCGTCGCCGCGACGCGGCGGTTCCGGCACCTGTGGACCGGGCTCGCGGATCCCGGCCACACGCTGCTCAAGACCAACGACCCGATCTGAAGATCATCCGAAGTGCTGCCTGCGTAACCGGATCAGACCAGGTCGCTCCGGCTGAGCACCCCGACGAGCCGCCCCCCGTCGACCACCGGCACGGTGCGCAGGCCGTGATCGGCGACCACCGCCCGCGCCTGCCCCAGCGTCGCTCCCACGTCCATGGTGACGGGGGTGCGCGTCATGACCGAGCCGACGGTCGCGTGGGCCGAGCGGCCGGCGAGCGGGTCGGCCAGGATGTCGGCCTCGCTGAGGATGCCGACGAGCCGGTCCCCGTCGACGACGGGCAGCGCGGTGTGCCGGCGCTGCAGCATCACCTCGGCGGCCACGGCGACGTGGTCGCCGGCGCGAACGGTGTCGACCTCCCGGGTCATCACCTCGGACACGCCCGTGGTGGCGGGCAGCGCGGGACCGGTGCGGCGGGTGCGGGCGAGCGCGAACAGCGCGTCGTCCTCGGCCCGCTCGCGGCCCCCGCCGAGCAGCCGCCGCAACCCGGTCGGCCGTCCGCGGGCCCGCCCGTCGCGATGGCGCAGCAGATCACTACGGGTGATCACCCCGACGAGCTTGCTGCCCTGTACCACCGGCAGCACCCGCAGCTCACCGTGGCTGCGCATCCGCCGGGCCGCCGCGCCGGCGTTCGCCGTGGCCGGCATCGAGACCACCTCCGGGTTCATGATCTCCCCGACGGGGATGTGCTCGTCGGCCTGCACACCCTCGGCCTGGTGCGCCTCGCGACAGCGCAGCACGTCGAGCAGGCTCACCATGCCGACGAGCCGGAACGATGCGGTGACGACCGGCAGGGCACTGAACCCGAAGCGGGTCATCCGCTCCACGGCAGCGGCCATCGTCTCGTCGGCACGCACGGTGACGGCACGGGTGGTCATGATATCTCGGACGAGTCGGGCCATCCCTGGCACGGTAGCCGCGGTTGCGGACGGTGGCAGCGTCACCGCGTGGGGAAGCCGAACGTGTTGCCGCGCTCCACGAGCCACGGCAGCAGCCGCTCCAGCGCCTCGACGGTCTGGTCGCGCAGGCCGCGCCAGTCGTGGAGCAGGATCACCGCGCCCGGTCGTACCTCGCGCTGGACGGCCTCGACGATCGCGGTGGCACCGGGGCGTCTCCAGTCCCGCGGATCGACCGACCAGCCCAGGGGCTGCATCCCGGAGTCGGCGGCCAGCTCCACCAGGGCAGGCGACCCGCTCAGCCGGGGGCGGCGGGGAGCCGGACCTCCATCGTCGTGCCCTCACCGGGACAGCTGTGCACCGACAGCGCGCCGTCCATCGCCTCGGCCAGGCCGCGGGCCAGGGCCATGCCGAGCCCCGTGCCTGGGCCCTCCTGCTCGCCGAGGCGGTCGAATGGCACGAAGAGCCGGTCGAGCAGGTCCGGGGCGATCCCCGGGCCCGAGTCCGCCACCCGGATCGCGACGTGCGGCCCGTCCGCCTCGACGGTGACGCGCACCCAGCCGCCGGTGCGGTTGTAGCGCACCCCGTTGGCGACGAGGTTGAGCAGCACCTGGCGCAGGCGCCGCCGGTCGGCCCGCACCGCGAGCTCGGTGGGCCGGTGGTCGAGGGTGATCGCGCGCTCGTCGGCGACGGGTGCCAGCAGGTCGACGACCTCGCGCACCAGCTCGTCGAGCGGGATGTCGGCCCGCGTCAGGGGCAGCGCGCCGGCCTCGATCCGCGCGATGTCGAGCACGTCGTCGACCAGGGCCAGGATGTGGGAGCAGGCGCCGGAGATGTGGCCGAGCGCGGCGCTGCGGCGATCCTCGGGCAGGTCGAGGGTGCCGAGCAGCTCGGTGAACCCGGTGATCGCCTGCAGCGGCGTGCGCATCTCGTGGCTCAGCGCCGACAGGAACTCCGACTTGGCCCGGCTCGCCGACTCCGCGACCCCGCGGGCCAGCTCGGCGTCGCGGCGGGCCCGACGGTCGCGCTCGGAGGCCCGCCGCGCGGTGACGTCGAGGACGTTCATCGACACGTACACCGGGTTCCCGTCGGCGGCGCGCACCACCGACGCGGTGACGGCGGTGCGGACCGCGGTGCCGTCGGGCTGGGCGAGGGTGGTCTCGAACTGCACGGAGTCGCGCTCGCCGCGTCCCAGGCGGCGCAGCGGGTCCGCGGCGCCCGCGTCGGCCTCGGGGTGCAGCAGCGACTCGACGTCGGCGGCGAGCAGGTCGGCCTCGGAGCGGCCGAGCATCTCCTGCAACGACCGGTTGACGCGGCCGAACCGCCCGTCGAGGCCGGTCAGGGCCATGCCGACGGCGTTGTCCTCGAACGCGCGGCGGAACCGCTCCTCGCTGTCGGCGAGCTCCCCGTAGAGGCGGGCGTGCTCGATCGCGACGGACGCGAGGTGCGTGAACCGCTCGACGAGCCGCTGCTCGCGGGGCGTGGGCAGGTGCGGTGCGTCGTGGTAGACGGCGAACGTGCCGAGCACCGCGGCGGAGGCGGCCGCGGTGTGCCCGCGGATCGGGCTCGACCAGCAGGCGCGCAGGCCGTGCGGCACGGCGAGGGTGCGGTAGCGGTCCCACCGCGGGTCGCTGGTGATGTCCTCGGCGACGACCTCGGTGTCGAGGAATGCGGCCGCCCCGCACGACCCCGCGTCGGCGGCGATGTGCAGGCCGTCGATCGCGGCGGAGTACTCGACGGGCAACGTCGGCGCGGCGCCGTGGTGCAGCGTTCCGGCGGTGGCGTCGAGCAGCAGCACCGAGCACCGGCTGTCGGGGATGAGTTCCTCGATCGAGGCGGTGACGGCGCCCAGCACGTCGGGCAGCGGAGTGCCGGCGGCGATCAGCTCCAGGACCGTGGTCTGGCGGCGGAGCACGCCGAGGCTGTCGGCGTGGTCGATGTCGACGACGGGCCCGGACAGGAGCGGGCCGGAGAGGGCGGTCATCGCATCACGGCTCCAGCTGGTAGCCGACGCCGCGCACGGTGCGCAGCCGCCGCGGCCGCGCCGGGTCGGCCTCGATCTTGTGTCGGAGCCGGTGCACGTGCTCGGTGACCGTGGCCTCGCCCTTCCACTCCGGCTCGCTGTGCCACACCTGCTGCAGCAGCTGGGCGCGGGTGAACACCTGGCGGGGATGGTGGACGAGGAACGCGAGCAGGTCGAACTCGCGCGCCGTCAGCGTGACCGGCACGCCGTCGCAGCGCACCTCGCGGGTGGCCGGGTCGACGACGAGCCCACCGGCCCCGGCGGGCGCGGCGGCTCCCGGGGAGCCGGAGCGGCGCAGCACCGAGCGCACCCGCGCGGCCAGCTCGCCGGGGGAGAAGGGCTTGACGAGGTAGTCGTCCGCGCCCAGGTCGAGGCCGACGATGCGGTCGGTCTCGCCGCTGCGCCCGGACAGCACGATCACCGGCAGCGGGGTCGTGGTGCCGCAGCCCCGCTGCTCGTCCTGGCGCACGCGCCGCAGCACGTCCAGGCCGCCGAGACCGGGCATCGACAGGTCCAGCACCACGAGATCGGGCCGGTCGGCCGCGATGCGGTCCAGCGCGCCCGCACCGTCGCGGGCGTGGCTGACGGCGAACCCGTCGGCCTCCAGCTGCCAGGACACGACGGTGCGCACCCGCTCGTCGTCGTCGACGACCAGGACCCGCGCCGCCGTGCGTCCGACCACGCCCGCTCCTTCGTGGACACCAGTGGGCCCATCGTGCCGTGCAGGGTCCGACCGGCGCCACCCGCCGCGACGAGTGGGACTCTCGTACGATCCTCGCGGCCGGGCGTCCCACCTCGTCGGGGTACGTGGTGGGGCTACGCGCCGCCGGGCCGTCCGGGGGTCTCGACCACGACGTTCGTCGACTTGATCACTGCGACGGCCAGCACGCCGGGCTCCAGGCCCAGCTCGCGCACCGCCTCGGTGCTCATCAGCGACACCACGCGGTGCGGGCCGCACTGCACCTCGACCTGTGCCATCACCTTGTCGGCGAGCACCGAGGTGACGAGCCCCACGAGCCGGTTGCGGGCCGAGCGCTGCACTCCGGACGGATCGGGCACGGTGTGTGCGATCTCGCGCGTGAACGCCGCCAGCGCGACCCCGTCGATGACCTTGCGGTTCGAGGCGTCCCGCTCGACGGGCAGGGTGCCGGAGTCGACCCATCGCCGCACGGTGTCGTCGCTGACACCGAGCAGCCCGGCGACCTCCGAGATCCGATACCGCGGCATCCGGCCAGCCTAGAGGGGTGCCGGAATGCGGGCCGCACCGCGGGCGGGAAGACTCGCGGCATGACCAGCTTCTCCGCGACCACCGAGTCCGAGGCCGTCGTCGCGGCCGGGCGTGCCGAGATCTGGGCGGTCCTGACCGATCCGGTGCTGCTTCCGGAGCTGACCCCGCTGCTGCGGAAGATCGAGACCGACGGCGACCTCTGGCGCTGGCACCTCGTGAACCTCTCCGTGCTCGGCATCGGCATCAGCCCGGTGTTCACCGAGCGCATGCGGTTCACCGAGCGACGCCGCATCGACTACACCCACGAGCCGCCCGCCGGGGTCACCGAACGCACCGGGGCCGAGGGCAACTACGTGCTGTCCGACGTGGACGCCGGCACGCACCTCGCGATCAGCCTCACGCTGCACGTGGACCTGCCGCTGTCGCGGCTCGCGGCCCCGGCCGTCACCGGGATCATGCGGGCGACGATGCAGCGGATGGGCGACCGGTTCTCCGCCAACCTGCTGCGCCACCTCGGGGTCGGCCGGCCCGCCTGACCCGCCGTGATCGGTGAGATCGGGACATGGGCTGCGGATGTGCAGCTCAGGTCCCGCAGGCGCCGATCATGCCGCACCGGCCGCCGCGCCGCGGGGACCCGGTCATACTGTCGCCTCACGTGGACGGGGACCGGCGCGCGGGTGTCGGCCGAGGGAACGGCGGGTGCGCACGGTGAAGGGCACCCTCGATGCGCTCGACCGGCGCATCGTCGGGGCACTGCAGGTCGACGGCCGGCTCGCGTGGGACCGCATCGCCCCCGTGCTCGACGAGCCCGTGGGTGCCGTCGCCCGGCGCGGTCAGCGGCTGCTGGGCTGCGGGATCGTGCAGGTCATCGGGGTCCCGGCCCCGGAGGCGGGCACCGTGGTGGCGCTGCGCAGCGATCCGGGCCAGGAACGGGTCGCCGCGCTCGCGCTGGCCCGGCGCCGCGACACCCGCTACGCGCACCTGCTCACCGGGCCCGCCGGGGCGATGGCCGAGATCGGTTGCCCGCCCGACCGGCTCGCGCGGCTGGTGGGCGACGAGCTGCCGCGGCTGCCCGGGCTCGTCGAGGCGTCCGCGGCCACCGTGCTGCGCTACGTCCGCACGGCCGACGAGTGGCGCCCCGGACTGCTCGGTGCCGACGAGTGCGACGCCCTCACCGAGTACCTGCCCCCGCCGGGGCACGCACCGTTCGGGGAGCGCAAGGACCTGGGGCGCGCCGACCGGATGCTGCTCACCGCGCTGTCGCTCGACGGCCGCCGCGGCGACGCCGAGCTGGCCGACGCCACCGGGCTCTCCCGCACCGCGGTGCCCCGCCGGATCGACCGGCTGCGCCGGGACGGGCGGCTGCGGATCCGGGTGGTCGTCGACCCGGCGCGGCTGGGCTTCGGGCTGCGTGCCGTCCTACGCGCCGCCGCCGCCCCGCGGGACGTGCCGGCGGTGGCGGCGGCGGTGGCCCGCGAGCCGTGGGTGCTTCGGGCGTCGTGCGTCAGCGGGGACCGGCCGCTGCTCCTCGAGGTCGCCGTGCCGTCGGTGGACGCGTTGCACGAGCTCACCACGGGCGCGGCGTGGCTCGATGCCGTCACCGCGTTGGAGTCGGCCGTCGTCGTCGCGACGCCGAAGGACGGCGGCCTGTTCGGGCCGCCGGAGGTCTCCTGACAGGATCGTCGCATGTACGTGAACCTCGACGCCGACGGCGCCGTCGTCCAGGACGCCGACGACTGCACCCGCCTCCACCTGGTCACCGCGCTCGACGGTGACGCGCTGCGCCGCGCCCTCTACGACACCGGCGCGGGCGAGCTCGCCCCGGACGGTGCGGTGTGGCTGGACCTGGCGGTGCTGCGGTCGCGCGCCAAGCTCGTCGCGACCGCGCCCGACTGGGAGCGGCGCTGGGACGGGATGACCGCCCGCGCCGTCGACGAGGGGTGGGTGTCGGTGGACGGCCGATCGGTTCGGGTGCACGTCGAGCCCCTGACCTACTAGGTTGCGTGGCGATACCCAACTGTTCGGGGGCGCCGAGATGAAGTACGCCGATGGACCGACCGCGGAGGCCACCGTGCACGTGGCCGCCCCGCCGCAGCGGGTCTGGCCGCTGGTCAGCGACATCCACCTGATCGCCACCATCAGCCCCGAGCTGCAGGAGGTGTCCTGGCTCGGCGACGCGCAGGGACCCGCCGTCGGCCGCGCCTTCCGCGGGCGCAACCGGCACCCGCAGGCCGGCGAGTGGACCACCACGTCGCGGGTCGTGGCGTGCGACCCGCCGCGGGTGTTCGCGTGGGACGTCGAGGACCCCGCGTCGCCCACCGCGAGCTGGCACTTCGAGCTGACGCCGCGCGAGGGCGGCACCGAGCTGCGGCAGTGGGCGCGGATGGGGCCCGGCCCGTCCAACCTGACCGGGATCATCGCGGCGATGCCGGAGAAGGAGGAGCGCATCGTCGCGGCACGGCTGCGGGAGTGGCAGGCCGGGATCGACGCCAACCTCGCCGCGATCAAGGAGCTGGCCGAGCGGGCATGAGGACGGCCACCACCGTCGAGGCGTCCGGGGCTCCGTGGCGCGAGACCGTCGACTTCGCCGTGGAGGCCGAGCGGATCGGGGTCGACGTCTGCTGGGTCGCCGAGGCGTGGGGCTCCGACGCGCCGTCCGCGCTGGGTTACCTCGCCGCTCGGACGTCCCGGATGGTGCTCGGGTCCGGAGTGTTGCAGGTCGGCACCCGCAGCCCGGTGCTGCTGGCGCAGACCGCGCTGACGCTGGCCGACATGTCCGGCGGCCGGTTCCTGCTCGGGCTGGGCAGCTCCGGGCCGCAGGTGATCGAGGGCCTGCACGGGGTGCCGTTCGCGCACCCGCTCGGGCGCACCCGGGAGACCGTCGCGGTGATCCGGTCGGTGTTCGCGGGGGAGAAGGTCGTCCACGACGGCCGGCACGTGCGCATCCCGCTGCCCGGCGGCGACGGGCGACCGATGCGGACCTCCACCGTCCCGAACCCCGACATCCCCGTCTATCTCGCGACGCTGTCGCCCCGGATGCTCGCGCTGACCGGCGAGGTCGCGGACGGCTGGCTGGGCACCTCGTTCGTGCCCGAGGGGGCCGCCGCCTACCTCGACCCGCTGCGGGCGGGCGCCGCCGCGGCCGGGCGCACGCTCGCCGACCTGGACCTGTGCCAGGGCGCCGAGGTCGCCTTCGCCGCCGACGAGGGTGAGCTGGCCGCGATGGTCGCTGCGCGCAGGCCGGGCATCGCGTTCAGCCTCGGTGGCATGGGCACCGCGGCCGCCAACTTCTACTTCGACGCCTACCGCCGCCAGGGCTGGGGCGAGCGTGCCGACCGGGTCCGCGCGCTGTGGCTGGCCGGGGACCGCGCCGGTGCGGCCGACGCCGTCGACGACGCCATGGTGCTGGGCACGACCCTGCTGGGCACCGAGGACGGGGTGCGCGCGCGGCTGGCCGACTGGCGCGCCGCGGGCGTCACCACCGTCCGGCTCTACCCGGCGGGCGGCACGCGCGACGCGCGACTGGAGACGCTCGGCCGGGCCGTCGACCTGGTCCGCGCGCTGGGCTGAGGGGTTGGCGATGCGGCATCACTGACGCTGAACGTCCGCAGTGTCGCATCGGAGGTCTGCTGCACCCGGACCTCGTGACAGGCTGGGCGCATGCTCACGCGCGTGCTCGACACCCTGCTGGACCGCACCGTCGCGCCGGGCTACTCCCGCCTCGGGTACCTCGCGCGGTCGGTGACCTGGTCGGGTGCGCAGGCCGATCCGGAGCCGGACGCGTTGCGCGGCAAGGTCGCCGTCGTCACCGGCGGCAGCGCCGGGCTGGGCCTGGCGACCGCCACCGGGCTGGCCCGGCTCGGTGCTGCCGTGCACCTGGTCGTGCGCGACGAGGTGCGCGGCGCCCGCGCCGCGGAGCAGCTGCGGGTGCAGGTCCCGGGCGCCGAGGTGCACGTGGCGCGCTGCGACGTCGCCGACCTCGCCGACGTCCGCCGCGCCGCCCCCGGGCTCGCCGCGCTCTCCCCGGACGTGCTCGTGCACAACGCGGGGGTGCTGCCCGCGCGGCGCACCGTCACCGCCGACGGGCACGAGCTGGCCCTGGCCACCCACGTCCTCGGCCCGTTCCTGCTCACCGCGCTGCTCGCGGGGAACGGGGGCCGGGTGCTGTTCGTCTCCTCCGGCGGCATGTACGCCCAGCGGCTGACCTGGGACGAACCGGTGCCCTACAACGGCACCACCGCCTACGCGCGCACCAAGCGGATGCAGGTCGTGCTCGCCCGGCTCTGGGCCGACCACGGTGTCGACGCCCACGCCGTGCACCCCGGGTGGGCCGCCACGCCCGGCCTCACCCGCTCGCTGCCGCGCTTCGGGACGCTGCTCGGGCCGGTCCTGCGCACCGCGGAGGAGGGCGCCGACACCACCGTCTGGCTGGCGGCGGCGCCCACCGCGGTCGCCGGGCGGGGCCGCTTCTGGCACGACCGCCGTCCCCGTCCGCAGCACTACGTCCCGTGGACCCGCGAGGACGACGGCGACCGCACGCACCTGTGGGCGCGCAGCATGGCGCTCACCGGGGCACCGCTGGTCACCGGCTGAGCCCCGGCTCCCGCGCGGCCGGCCCGGCGAGCAGCGAGCGGGCGGCGCGCAGCACGTGCGCGGTCACGGCGGCGTCGTCGGCGTGCAGCAGCGGGCCGGCCCGCAGGACGCTGCGCAGCTGCGCGATCCCGAGCAGCCAGGCCAGCAGCAGGTCGGCGCGGACGGCGGCGTCGGCGGGGTCGTCGGTGCCCGCGAGGGACGCGAACGCCTCCGAGTAGGCCGCGCCCAGCTGCTCGCGTACCGCCTCGGCGGGCCGCCCGCCCGAGCGCAGCACCGCGAAGAACATCCCGGCGCCGGGGGAGTCGTCGAGCAGTGCCGTGAGGATCCGCTCCAGCAGCGTCTCCGGCGGACCGGCGCGCAGCGGGGCCAGCGCCAGCTCCGTGGCGGCCTCGGCGAACAGCGCCTCCTTGTTGCCGAAGTAGCGGAACAGCAGCGCCTGGTTCACCCCGGCCCGGTCGGCGACCGCCCGCACGGTGGTGCCCTCGTAGCCCTGGGCCGCGAACAGCTCCCGGGCGGCGGCGAGCAGGGCACGGCGGGTGGCGGCCGAGTCCCGGGTACGCGACATCGATCGGCCCTCCTCCCTGCCGGCGGGAGGATCAGAACACACCGGGCGCGGGTGTGGGTGCGCCCGGGTGCGGGTACGACCCCGGCATGGCCACGCACGACGACACCCAGCCCGATGCCCCCGACCTGGGCGCGGCCGTCCAGCTCGACAGCGCCGACACCCTCGACGGCCCGGCGGGTGGGGCCGACGCGCTCGACGCCGGGTACGTCCCGCCGGACCGGCCCTACGCGCTCGACGAGGACGGCGTCCCCGACACGCTCGACGAGCGGCTGGCGCGCGAGCGCTCCGAGGAGGGCGCGCCCGACCCGGACCGCTCCGGGCGGCTGAGCGCGAGCGGCGCCGAGGTGGGTGTCGACGGCGGCGCGGCGTCGGCGGAGGAGGCGGCCGTGCACGACGTCGACGCGCAGACCCCGGCCGACGGCGAGCCGTCGGTCGTCGACGACCCCCAGCTGGCCGATCCCGAGCTGGACGCCGAGATCGACGCGGCCCGCCGCAGCACGGCGGCCCGCCACGACGCGGAGACCGACGCCGCGTCGGTGCTGGACGGGGCGCGCGACGCGGGCGGGGCGGCCGCGGCCGCCTCCGGGCGTGCGGACGTGGGGACCGACACCCCGCGCTGAGGTGTGCCGGCGGCCCGATGGGAGGACCATGGGGCCATGACGTCAGACCTGCGACGGCCGGGACCGCTGCGGTGGCTCTGGTACGCGATGGGGGGTGGGTTGCCCGCCCGGTACCGCGCGTGGGTGCTGCACGACGTCACGACGAGGACGTGGGCGCTGCGCCAGATGGTGCGTGCGGTCGTGCAGCTGGTGCCGGTCGGGGTGGTGCTGGTGCTGCTGGTGCCCGGGGAGCTGTGGGTGCGGCTGGCCGCGGTGCTCGGTGGGGCACTGGTCGGCCTGGTGTACGCGGCGTCGTTCGTCCCCATGACCACCGAGCACCGGGCGGTCAAGGCGGGCTTCGCCCGCGGGGAGGCCGAGGCCGTGCGGGAGCGGCGGAACGCGCCGGCCAGGCAGGCGGCGGAGCGGCGCTACGCGCAGCGCTACCGCGGCGGGTCGCCCGAGGACCCCGCGCTCAGCCCGCGCTCGCCGTGAGCTTGGCGATCTCCCCGTCCAGGTCCATCCGGGTGGGCTCGTCACCGAACGCGACCAGCTCGGCGGTGGAGTCGACGAAGTGGCGCAGCAGGTCGCGGTCGACCTCGAGCACGGCCCGGCCGTCGGTGGAGCGGATCTCGATCTCGACGATGTCGTAGCCCTGCACGACCTGCGGGCTCATCCGGATGTCGCCCTCGCCGGCGGCGGCGTCGAGCGCCTCGCGCACCAGGTCGCGGGCGACCAGCCACTCGACCCACCGGTCCTGCCTGGTCCGGACGGCCAGGGTGATCGCGAACGGGTCCTCGCTCCGGTAGCTCCACCGCGTCACGACGGGTGCGGGCTGGCCGTGCAGCACGGTGAACATGTCCTGCTGGACCGAGTCGGTGCTGGCCTCGGCGTCCATGGTGGCCCCCTGTGGGATCGGGTCGGCGCCGCTGCTGCGGCGGGTGTCATGAAGCAGATCGCCTGCCGGGCCCGGAACGCTGCACTTCCGGGCCCTGTTCACCCGAACAAGTGAGCGATGCCGCGATCGGGCGGCCCATGCGGACAGAACGTCACGACCTGGTCGCACGGAGCCCGCGACTCGCGCGCACGGAGACCCCGACTCGCGCGGGATCTGCGCGAGTCGGGGCGTGCGTGCGCGCGAGTCGGGGTCAGGCGGTCAGGGGGTGGGGGCGTCGGCCGTGACGACCCAGATGCCGGCCGGCCCGGCGGTGGCGGGCTGGGCCAGGGTGAGGGTGCGGCGCGTGCCGTCGGGGCCGGTGAGGTCGACCGTGGTCCCGTCGGCGGAGGCGACGGCCTGCGCGGCGGCCCAGTCGTACGCGGCGGCGCCGTAGGCGAGCGCCACCTCTGAGGGGTCGAGCAGCCACGGCTGCGCCCCCTCGTCGACGCTGCGCTGCAGCTCCCCGCTCCGCCCGGTCGGCCAGGGCAGGGCGACCGCGGCGGGCTGCGGGGCTGCCGGGGCGACGGTGGGCGGGGCCGGGGCCGGTGCGGCGCACCCACCGAGCAGTCCGACCCCGACGAGCACGGCGGCGAGCAGGGCGGCCGGCGAGCGGTGCGCGATCACGGCGGCGACGCTAGCGGCGGCCGGGCGCACCCCGGGCGCGTGCCGCGCGGCACGTCCGGGTGGCGGGGGTGCGGATGTGTCTCCGTCCGGGGGTGAGTCGCCGGACCGCCGATCACTAGGGTGCGGGGCGAGCAGAGCGGCGAGGACGAGGTGGGAACATGAACGAGTCGGCACAGGCCTTCTACGCGGCCCGCGAGTACCTGTGGGCCCATCGCGAGGACTACGACACCGCGTACCGCGACTTCACCTGGCCGCGGATCGAGGAGTTCAACTTCGCGCTCGACCACATCGACGCCGTCGCCGCCGATCCGGAGCGCGGCGCGAAGCGGGCCCTGTGGATCGTCGAGGGCGACGGCAGCGACGCGCACTGGACCTTCGCCGAGCTCGCCGAGCGCTCGAACCGGGTGGCGAACTGGCTGCGCGGGCACGGCGTGGCCCGCGGCGACCGGATCATCCTCATGCTCGGCAACCAGGTCGAGCTGTGGGAGACGATGCTGGCGGCGATGAAGCTCGGCGCCGTGGTCATCCCGGCGACCACGCTGCTGCACGCCAGCGACCTGCGCGACCGCATCGACCGGGGCGGCGCGAAGCACGTCGTCGTCGGCGGGGCGGACGCGGGCAAGTTCGACGACGTCGACGGCGACTACACGCGGATCGCGGTGCGCGGCGCCCCGCAGGGGTGGCTGGACTACGCCGATGCGGCGTCGGCGCCCGCCGAGTTCACCCCCGACGGGGTCACCCGCGGCTCCGACACGCTGCTGCTCTACTTCACCTCCGGCACCACCGCGAAGCCCAAGCTCGTCGAGCACACCCACGCGTCCTACCCCGTCGGTCACCTCTCGACGATGTACTGGATCGGGCTCGAACCCGGTGACGTGCACCTCAACATCTCCTCGCCGGGCTGGGCCAAGCACGCGTGGAGCAACGTGTTCGCGCCGTGGATCGCCGAGTCCTGCGTGCTCGTCATGAACTACGCGAAGTTCGACGCGGCCTCGGTGCTCGCCGTGCTGGACCGGTGCGGCGTCACCAGCTTCTGCGCCCCGCCCACCGTCTGGCGCATGCTGATCCAGGCCGACCTGTCCGGACTGGAGACCCCACCGCGCAAGGTCGTCGGCGCCGGGGAGCCACTCAACCCCGAGGTGATCGAGCAGATCGAGAAGGCGTGGGGTGTGCGGATCCGTGACGGGTTCGGGCAGACCGAGTCCACCGTGCAGATCGGCAACCCGCCCGGCCAGGCCGTCAAGCCCGGCTCGATGGGGCGCCCGATCCCCGGCTACCCGATCGTCCTGGTCGACCCGGCGACCGGCGAGGCCGGGGTCGAGGAGGGCGAGATCTGCATCGACCTCGCCCGGCGCCCGCTGGGCCTGATGGTCGGCTACGCGGGCGACGCCGAGCGCAACGCGGAGGCGATGGCGGGCGGCTATTACCACACCGGTGACGTCGGCTCCCGCGACGCGGACGGCTACATCACCTACGTGGGCCGCGCGGACGACGTGTTCAAGGCCTCGGACTACCGGATCAGCCCGTTCGAGCTCGAGAGCGTGCTGATCGAGCACCCGGCCGTGGCCGAGGCGGCGATCGTGCCGTCGCCGGACCCGGTGCGCCTCGCCGTCCCGAAGGCCTACGTCGTGCTCGCCGCCGGGCACGAGCCCACCGAGGAGACCGCGCGCTCGATCCTGGAGTTCGCCCGCGACAACCTCGCCCCCTACAAGCGGATCCGCCGCCTGGAGTTCGCCGAGCTGCCCAAGACGATCTCCGGGAAGATCCGGCGGGTCGAGCTGCGGGGCCGGGAGAACGACATCCACGCCGACGCGGACGCCACGCCGTCCGGAGAGTTCACCCTCTAGCGCTTGGCGCCGACCGGCGGTCCGGAGGAGGCTGTCACGGCAAGGTCGTGCACGACAGTGTCGGCGACCGCGGGATCTCGACCGTTCGGCGACCCACGCGACGGCGGTCGAACATCCTGCTCGACGCCGGCGAACGGGGGAACGTGAGCATCGTGGCGTCCACAGGCAGCGAACCGGTGGGGCAGGGTCCGATGGCGGGCGAGCTGGCCGGCATGCCCGGCGTGTGGCGGCGGCTGCTGGCCGCGCACGTCCCCGACCGGCTCGGGCGCTGTGCGGCCTGCCGCACGGCCGGTGGGTCGGGGGCCCGCTGGCCGTGCAGCCTGCACTCGGTGGCGGCCGAGGCGCAGCGACTGCACGCGCTGCGGCTGGGTCAGGCGGTCGGCGGGGAGTAGCGCTCCCTCGCGAAGTGCCCGGGCCACTCGGCGTGCCGGATCCGGGTGATCTCGCGCACCTCGCCGATCGTGGACCACTCGTCGCGGCCCAGCCGGGCCAGGGGCCGCAGCCGGCCGATCGCCGGCAGCCCGCCGTCGTGCGCGTCGCCGTCGAACACGTCGGTGTCCACGGCGGCGTGCACGACCCGGCCGATCACCACGGTCGAGTCGCCCAGCGTCAGCGCCTGCTCCAGGCGGCACTCCAGCGCCACCGGAGACTCCGCCACCCGCGGCGGCGCCACGCACCGGCTCGGCTCGGGCGTCAGGCCCACTGCGGAGAACTCGCTCACGCCGGCCGGGAAGTCCGTGCCCGACGCGTTGACCTGCTCGAAGAGCGGCTCGGTCGCCAGGCACACGACGAACTCGCCGGTCTCGCGCACGTTGGTCAGCGAGTCCTTCACCCCGACGCTGGTGAACTGCACCATCGGCGGGTCCACGCAGGAGACCGTGAAGAACGAGTGCGGCGCGAGATTGTCCACGCCGGCGGCCGAGCGGCTGCTCACCCAGGCGATCGGCCGTGGGACGACGACGGAGGTCAGCAGCTTGTAGAAGGGGCGGGCGCCCAGGTCGTCGGGATCGAGATCGGTGCGCATGCACCGATCATCGCGCGCGCCCGTCCCCCGCGCCCGGCCCGGGCCATGATCGATCGCTCGGAAAGCGGGAGGCGCCGTGGCGGCGGCTCCGGTTGCCGAGACGGTGATCAGCGGACGCCGCGGTCCGCGGCACACCCCGGGCGGGGGCGGGTGCGTGGCGTAGCGTCGCCCGGGTGCGGGCACGGGCGGCGGGGCTGCTGCTGGGTTTCCTCGCCGACGCGGTGTTCGGCGATCCCCGGCGCGGGCATCCGGTCGCCGGGTTCGGCCTGATCGCAGCCGGACTGGAGCGGCGCATCCACGCCGATCGTCGGGCGGCGGGCGTCGTCCACGCGGCGGTGCTGGTCGGGGGCGCGGCAGCGCTCGGCGCGCTCGCCGAGCGCGCCGGCCCCCGGGTGCTGGTGACGGCCGCGGCCACCTGGGCCGTGCTCGGCGGCGCCTCGCTGGCCGGGCACGGGGCGTCGCTCGCCGACGAGCTCGCCGCCGGCGAGCTCGTGGCGGCCCGGCGGCGGCTGCCGTCGTTGTGCGGGCGCGACCCGGACTCGCTCGACGCCGCCGGGATGGCCAGGGCCGGCACCGAGTCGATGGCCGAGAACACCTCCGACGCCGTGGTGGCGCCCCTGTTCTGGGGCGCGGTCGCGGGCGTGCCGGGGCTGCTGGCCTACCGGGCGGTGAACACGCTGGACGCGATGGTGGGCTACCGGTCGCCGCGCCACCTGCGGTTCGGCTGGGCGTCCGCGCGGCTGGACGACCTCGCGAACCTGGTGCCCTCCCGGCTGGCCGCGCTGCTGTTCGCGGCGCTGGCCCCGGCGGTCGGCGGCTCCCCCCGGGCCGCGCTGGCGGCGTGGCGCCGGGACGCGCGGGCGCACCCCAGCCCGAACGCGGGGCCGGTCGAGGCCGCCGCGGCCGGGGCGCTGGGCGTCGGGCTCGGCGGGCGGACGGTGTACGCGCACGGGCTGGAGGAGCGCCCGCGCCTGGGCCGCGGCCCCGCCCCGACGCCGGGGGACCTGCGGCGGGCGGCGCGGCTGTCGCGCCTGGTGGGGGCGGCAGCCGCGCTCGTCGCCGCGGCGCTCGCCGCCGCGCGGCCGTGATCAGCTGTGGGGGTCGGGTCGTCGACGTCGATCAGCGCGCCCGGCGACCGCCCGGCCGTGTGCGGGGCGCCGAGTTCACTCGTCGTCTCCGGCCAGGGCCCTGCGCAGGTCGGAGCGTTGCGCCGGGCCCCGACGCTGCAGCAGCTCCAGGCGGATGAAGTAGCCCAGCGCGAGCAGGGCGATCACCCCGAAAGTGATCCACTGCAGCGCGTAGGACAGGTTCGTGAACGGGGCGCCGCCTGCGTCCGGCGCGACCGGGATCGCGCCGAGCACACCGGGCTCCCCGGCCGCGAGCTGCAGCCAGCCCGGCTCCAGGTCCAGGCCGGTCGCGGTGCCCAGCAATCGGGAGTCGACGGCGTAGAGCTGCTGGTAGCCGGCCTCGGTGAGGACCCGCTGCTCCGGGTCGGTCTGGTCGACGCGCAGCCGCGCGGTGATCGTCACCGGTTCGGTGGGCGGCGGGGCGATGTCCGGGGTGACGGCGCCGCTGGGGGTCTCGACCGTGCCGCGGTCCACGGTGAGCAGCCGCCCGTCGGTGGTGCGGAACGGGGTGAGCACCTCGACGGCGGGGCGCCCGTCGACGACGCGCAGCCGCACGAGGCCCTGCGCGTCGGGCAGGTAGCGGCCGGTGACCTCGACCTGGCGCCACTCGATCTCCGGCGACACCCCGGCCCCGGGCTCGCTCAGCGACGCCAGCGGCACCGGAGGCTGGTCCGTGGCGGCGTCGATCGCCTGCTGCTGCGCCGCGCGCTGCGCCTCCCGGCCGAACTGCCACGGTGCCAGGAACGTGTAGCAGGCGACGACGAACGCGACGACGGCCACGATGAGGGCCACCCAGCCCGGACGCAGGAGGAACCGCACGCGCCTACGGTAGTCGGTGTGAGAGGTGCGCTCCTGGTGGCCGGTACCACCTCCGACGCCGGCAAGAGTGCGCTGGTGGCGGGGATCTGCCGGATGCTGGCCCGGCGCGGGGTGTCGGTGGCGCCGTTCAAGGCCCAGAACATGAGCAACAACTCCGTGGTCACGCCGGACGGCGGTGAGATCGGCCGCGCCCAGGCGATGCAGGCCCACGCGTGCGGGCTCGCGCCGAGCACCGCGTTCAACCCGGTGCTGCTCAAGCCGGGCAGCGATCGCAGCTCCCAGGTGGTGCTGCTCGGGCGCGTCGACGGCATGGTCAGCGCGCGGTCGTACCGGTCGCGCAAGGGGCTGCTCCTCGAGACCGTCGTCGACACCCTCACCGACCTGCGCAGGCGGTACGACGTGGTCGTCTGCGAGGGGGCCGGGTCACCCGCGGAGATCAACCTGCGCGGCACCGACATCGCCAACATGGGGCTGGCCCAGGCCGCGGACCTGCCGGTGGTCGTCGTCGGCGACATCGACCGTGGCGGCGTACTGGCCCACCTGTTCGGCACGCTCGCCGTGCTCGACCCGGCCGACCAGGCCCGCATCGCCGGGTTCGTGATCAACAAGTTCCGGGGCGACCCCGGGCTGCTCGCACCCGGGCTGGAGCAGCTGCGCGCGCTGACCGGGCGCCCGACGCTCGGGGTGGTCCCGTGGGCCGACGGGCTGTGGCTCGACGCCGAGGACTCGCTCTCGGTCGTCTCCGACGGCGTGCTCGGGCGCCCGGCGCCGCCGCACGGGTCGGCGTGGCTGCGCGTGGCGGTCGTCCGGTTCCCACGGATCTCCAACGCCACCGACGCCGAGGCGCTGGCCTGCGAGCCCGGTGTCGCGGTCCGCTACGTGACGGAGGCCTCGCGGCTGGCCGATGCGGACCTGGTGGTGCTGCCCGGCTCGAAGTCCACGGTCGCCGACCTGGGCTGGCTGCGCCGCACCGGTCTCGCCGACGCCGTGCTGGCGCACGCCCGCGCCGGGCGACCGGTGCTGGGGATCTGCGGCGGCTACCAGATGCTCGGGCGCCGAGTCGCGGACCCGTCCGGCGTCGAGGGCGGCGACGCGGACGGGCTGGGGCTGCTCGACCTGGAGATCGAGTTCGACACCGTCAAACACCTCGCCAACCCGACCGGCACGGCGTGGGGGGAGCCCGTGCGGGGCTACGAGATCCACCACGGCCGCGTGACCCGCTCCGGCGATCCGGGGCTGATCGGGGCGGAAGGCTCGGACACCGGCCGCGTCTGGGGCACCCACTGGCACGGCCTGCTGGAGAACGACGGCTTCCGGCGCCGGCTGCTGGACCGCGTCGGTCGGGAGGGTTTCGTCGCCGCACCCGACACCTGCTTCGCCGCCGAGCGGACCGCACAGCTCGACCTGCTCGGCGACCTCGTCGAACAGCACCTCGACATCGGCTCACTTGAACATGTGATCAGTCACGGTCCGCCCCCGGACCTCCCGACCGTGACCTCCGGTCTGGCAGTGTCCCCGTCGTGACCTCCCCGCAGTTCCCGTTCTCCGCCGTCGTCGGCCACGACGACCTCCGTCTCGCCCTCCTGCTCAACGCCGTGCACCCGGGAGTGGGGGGCGTGCTGGTGCGGGGGGAGAAGGGCACCGCGAAGTCGACGGCCGTGCGCGCGCTGGCGGCGCTGCTGCCGCCGGTGTCGGTCGTGCCGGACTGCCGGTTCAGCTGCGACCCGGCCGCGGCCGACCCGGCCTGCCCGGACGGTCCGCACGCTGAGCCCTCGGCGTACGCCGAGGCAGCGGATCGAGAGCGGTACGCACGGTACGGGCTCGCGGACGCCGACCCGGGCCCGGTGGTCGGGCCACCTCGCCACGTCGAGGCCCGGCTCGTCGAGCTGCCCGTCGGCGCCACCGAGGACCGGCTCGTCGGCTCGCTGGACCTGGAGCGGGTGCTCTCGCAGGGGGTGCGCGCCTACCAGCCGGGGCTGCTGGCCGAGGCGCACCGGGGCGTGCTCTACGTCGACGAGGTCAACCTGCTGCACGACCACCTCGTCGACCTGCTGCTCGACGCCGCGGCGATGGGTCGCGCGCACGTGGAGCGCGACGGGGTGTCGGTGTCGCACGCGGCGCGGTTCCTGCTGGTCGGCACGATGAACCCGGAGGAGGGGGAGCTGCGCCCGCAGCTGCTGGACCGGTTCGGGCTCGCCGTCGAGGTACGGGCGGCGCGCGACGTCGAGACCCGGGTGGAGGTCGTGCGGCGCCGGCTCGCGTTCGAGGACGACCCGGCCGGGTTCGCCGCGGCCTGGCGGGACGCGGAGTCCGCGCTCGCCGCCCGGATCGTGGCCGCCCAGGGCCGGGTGGCCGGCGTCGGGCTGCCCGACGCGGAGCTGCGCCGGATCGCGGCGGTCTGCGCGGCGTTCGACGTCGACGGGATGCGCGCGGACCTGGTGATCGCCCGCGCCGCGGTGGCCCACGCCGCGTGGCGCGGGGTCGCGGCCGTCGAGGAGCAGGACGTTCGCGTCGCCGCCCGGCTGGCCCTCCCGCACCGGCGCCGACGCGACCCGTTCGACGAGCCCGGGATGGACGAGGGCGCCCTCGACGACGCCCTGCGCGACGCCGCGCAGGCCGGCGGCCCCGGCGGCGACGGCCCCGGCGGCGGCGGCCCCGGCGGCGGCGGCCCCGACGATGGCGGCCCCGACGGCGGCGGCCCCGACGGCGGCGGCCCCGACGGCGGCGGCCCGGGCGGCGGTGGCCCCACCCCACCCGACCCCGCAACGAACGGCACGCCCGTGCACCCCGAGCGGACGGACGTGCCGTTCGTTGCGCCTGACGAGGGCCCGTCCGATGCACCGGACGACGCGGGTGCCCCCCGTCCGCCCGCGGCCGCGCACGGCACGGCGGGCCGACCCGGCGACGGCGACGGACAGGCCGCGCCGCAGGCCACCGGCATGTTCCGGGCTCGGCGGCTGGAGGTGCCGGGGGTCGGGGAGGGTGCGCCGGGGCGCCGGTCGCGGGCCCGCACCGACGCCGGGCGGGTGGTGCGCCCGACGGCGGCCACGCCCACCCGCGCGGCCGACGTACACCTCCCGGCGACGGTGCTGGCCGCCGCCCCGCACCAGCGCGGTCGGGGCCGCACCGGGCCCGCGCTGCTGGTGCGCCCCGCCGACCTGCGGGGGACCGTGCGCGAGGGACGCGAGGGCAACCTGGTGCTGTTCGCGGTGGACGCGTCGGGGTCGATGGCGGCGAGGGAGCGGATGTCGGCGGTGTCCGGAGCGGTGCTGTCGCTGCTGCGCGACGCCTACCAGCGCCGCGACAAGGTCGGCCTGATCACCTTCCGGGGCCGGGACGTCGAGCTGGTGCTGCCGCCGACGTCGAGCGTGCCCGCCGCGCAGGTCCGGCTGGCCGGCATGCACACGGGCGGGCGCACGCCGTTGGCCGGTGGCCTGCTGCGCGCCCGGGAGGTGCTGCGGGTGGAGCGGCTGCGCGACCCCCGCCGCCGCCCGCTGCTCGTGCTGCTCACCGACGGCCGGGCGACCGTCGGCGTCTCGGGTGACCCGGTCAGCGACGCCTGCCGCGCCGCCGCCCTGCTCGCCGCCGACGGCGTGACGACGGTCGTCGTCGACTGCGAGAGCGGCCCGGTCCGCCTCGGGCTCGCCGCGCGGGTGGCCGCGGCGGCGGGCGGCGAGCTCGTCGGGATCGGGGAGCTGTCCGCCGACCGCGTGACCGGCGTCGTGCACGCCGCCCGAGCAGCCTGAACCCGACGAAGGAGGCACGATGCCGCAGGGCAAGGTCGAGACGGTCCCTGACGACGGGCTCACGACGCGCCAGCGCCGCAACCAGCCGCTGGTCGTCGTGCACACCGGGGAGATGAAGGGCAAGTCGACCGCGGCGTTCGGCCTGGCGCTGCGCGGGTGGAACCAGGGCTGGTCGATCGGGGTGTTCCAGTTCGTGAAGTCGGCGAAGTGGAAGGTCGGGGAGGAGGCCGCGTTCCGGGCGCTCGGCCGCGTCCACGAGCAGACCGGTGAGGGCGGGCCGGTCGAGTGGCACAAGATGGGCGAGGGATGGTCGTGGGTGCGCAAGCCCGGCACCGAGGACGACCACGCCGCGGCCGCGCGGGAGGGCTGGGCGGAGATCCGGCGCCGGATCGAGGCGCAGGCCCACGACGTCTACGTCCTCGACGAGTTCACCTACCCGATGAAGTGGGGTTGGGTGGACGTGCACGAGGTCGTGCGGGTGCTCGCCGCGCGCGAGGGGCGCCAGCACGTGATCATCACGGGGCGGGACGCCGCACCCGAGCTGGTCGCGGCGGCCGACCTCGTCATGCAGACGGCCAAGATCAAACATCCGATGGACGCCGGTCGCAAGGGCCAGCGGGGAATCGAGTGGTGATGCGGTGATGCAACACGTCAACCTGGGGAACACCGGACTGCAGGTCTCACGGATCTGCCTGGGGATGATGAGCTACGGCACGCCCGCCTGGCGGGACTGGGTGCTCGACCTCGACGCCGCGCGGCCACTGGTGCGCGCCGCCGTCGACGCCGGGATCACGTTCTTCGACACCGCCGACATGTACTCCGACGGCGCGAGCGAGGAGATCACCGGCCGGCTACTGGGTGAGCTGTTCGCCGACCGCGACGACTACGTGCTGGCGACCAAGGTGTTCATGCCCGCAGGCGACGGGGCCAACGACCGCGGCCTGTCGCGCAAGCACGTGCTCGCCTCGATCGACCGCTCGCTGCGTCGCCTGGGCACCGACCACGTCGATCTGTACCAGATCCACCGCTGGGACCCGCACACCCCGATCGAGGAGACGATGGAGGTGCTGCACGACGTCGTGCGCGCCGGCAAGGCCCGCTACATCGGGGCGTCGAGCATGTACGCCTGGCAGTTCGCGAAGGCCCAGCACACCGCCGACCTGGGCGGCTGGACCCGCTTCGTCTCCATGCAGGACCACTACAACCTGATCTACCGCGAGGAGGAGCGGGAGATGCACCCGCTCTGCCTCGACCAGGGCGTCGGGGTGATCCCGTGGAGCCCGCTGGCGCGCGGCATGCTCACCCGGCCGCGGTCGGACACCACGACCACCCGCGCGAGGAGCGACGCCCAGGCCAAGCGCTTCTACGCCGACCCCGATCTCGCCGTCGTCGACGCGGTGCAGGAGGTCGCGCGGCAGCGGGGGCTCCCGGCGGCGCAGGTGGCGCTGGCCTGGATGCTGCACAAACCGGCGGTCACCGCCCCGATCGTCGGAGCGACGAAGCGCGGGCATGTCGACGACGCGGTGGCGGCGGTGGAGGTGGAGCTGTCCGACGACGAGATCGCCGCACTGGAGAAGCCGTACGTCCCGCACCCGGTGATCGGGCACCAGTAGCGGTGGCGCGACCGCGCGGGGCTGTCCGCCGGGGCGCTGCCCGCCCCGCGGCGCGAGGGTGCGGCCGGGCCGGGCGTGGATCGGGCGACCGCACCGGCGTCGGGTGCACCGCACCGGCATCCGGACGCGTGTGCGGCCACCACGATGCCGGTGCGGTCGCGTCGGGCGGGGACGCGGGCCGGTGCCGTGAGGGGCGTCGGTGACGGCGCGGGCGCTCGTCGTCGCCGCACCCGCGTCGGGGTCCGGGAAGACCACCTTCGCCACCGGGCTCATGGCGGCGCTGCGGCGGCGGGGGACGGCCGTCGCGCCGTTCAAGGTGGGGCCGGACTACATCGACCCCGGCTACCACGCCCTGGCCACCGGTCGCCCGGGCCGCAACCTCGATCCGGTGCTGGTGGGCGAGCACCGGATCCGGCCGCTGGCCCGGCACGGCAGCGTGGGGGCGGGGATCGCGGTCGTCGAGGGCGTGATGGGCCTGTTCGACGGGCGGCTGCACGACGGGGCCGGGTCGACCGCCCAGGTCGCGGGCCTGCTCGGGGCGCCGGTGGTGCTGGTCGTCGACGTGCGGGGGCAGTCGCGCAGCCTCGCGGCGCTGCTGCACGGGTTCCGCTCGTTCTCCCCGGACGTCGTGATCGGCGGGGTCGTGCTCAACCGCGTCGGCAGCCCCCGGCACGAGGACGTGCTGCGCGCCGCCGCCGACGAGGTCGGGCTGCCGGTGCTCGGCGCGCTGCCCCGCCGCGACGCGCTCGCCGTGCCGTCGCGACACCTCGGGCTGGTCACGGCCGCGGAGCACGGGGCCGCCGCGCACGCCGCCGTCGACGCGATGGCGGAGCTGGTGGCCGCCCACGTCGACCTGGACGCGGTGGTCGCGCTGGCCACGCCCCTGCCGCCGGGGTCGGCCTGGGACCCGGCCGTCGAGACCGCGTACGACGACCCGCGCGCACGGAGGGCCCGACTCGCGCGCACCGGGAGCCCGACTCGCGCGCACCGGGAGCCCGACTCGCGCGCACCGGGAGCCCGACTCGCGCGCACGGAGAGCCCGACTCGCGCGCATGGAGAGCCCGACTCGCGGGGGGTGGTCGGGGTGTTCGGGGGGGCGGCGTTCACGTTCGGGTACGCCGAGCACGTCGAGCTGCTGGAGGCGGCGGGGGCGCGGGTCGTCGTCGTCGATCCGCTGCGGGACGAGGGGCTGCCCGCCGGGATCGGGGGGCTGGTGCTGCCGGGCGGGTTCCCCGAGGAGCACGCCGCCGCGCTCGGCGCGAACCGCCCGCTGCGGGACGCGGTGCGCGAGCTCGCGCGGGCCGGGGCGCCGGTGCACGCCGAGTGCGCGGGGCTGCTGTACCTGTGCGAGTCGCTGGACGGCGCGCCGATGTGCGGGGTGCTGCCCGCCCGGGCCGCGATGGGCGAGCGGCTGATCCTGGGCTACCGCGACGCCGTCGCGCTCGGTGACTCCGCCCTGTTCGCGACGGGGGAGCGGGTGGCGGGCCACGAGTTCCACCGCTGCACCGTGGCGCCCCGAGCGGGGGCGGACCCGGCCTGGGCCTGGCGCGGCGCCGACCCGGAGGGCTGGCGGGCCGGCGGCGTGCACGCGTCGTTCCTGCACACCCATCCGGCCGGGCACCCCGGGGCCGTGCGCCGATTCGTCCGCCGCGCCACCTCCCGTTCACCCCACCGGGGGGCTACTCTTCAGTAGGTACCCTCGACGGAGAGGTGGTCGCCATGGTGGAACGGCTCTCACCGCTGGACTCCTCCTTCCTGTTCATGGAGGAATCGACCACCGCCATGCACGTCGGCGGCCTGATGACGTTCGAGCCGTCACCGGACACGGACCTGGAGGGGTTCGTCCGGCTCATCGGCGAGCGGCTCGCCGCCGTGCCCCGCTACCGGCAGAAGATCCGCGAGGTCCCCGCTCGCCTGGGCCTGCCGGTCTGGGTCGACGACCCGGCGTTCGACCTGGGCTACCACGTGCGTCGCTCCGCGCTCCCGGCCCCGGGCACCGACGCCCAGCTGCGCGAGCTGGTGGGCAGGCTGCAGGGCCGCCCGCTCGACCGCAGCCGCCCGCTGTGGGAGATCTACCTGGTCGAGGGCCTGGCCGACGGCGGGTTCGCGATCATCACCAAGACCCACCACGCGATGGTCGACGGCCTGTCCTCGATCGACATCGGCGCCGTGCTGCTCGACCTCACGCCGACCCCGCGCCCGTCGCCGCCCGACACCTGGGACCCGGAACCGGAGCCGTCGTCGCTCGGGCTGGCCGTCGGCGCGGTGGTCGACCAGCTCAAGCGCCCCCAGCACGTCGTCGACACGATCCGGCAGGCCGCCTCCGACGCCCGCACCGCGGCCACCACGGTCGCGCAGACCGCGGGCGCCGTGGTCGCCGCCGTCACCAACACGCGGGTCGCCCGGTCGCACCCGCTCAACGCCCCGATCGGGCAGCAGCGCCGCTACGCCACCTCGGCGGGGGAGCTCGACGACTACAAGGCGATCCGCAAGGCGCACGGCGGCACCGTCAACGACGTGGTGCTCACCGTCGTCGCGGGCGGGTTGCGGCGCTGGCTCACCACCCGTGGCGAGGACGTGCGCCCCGGCGCCACCGTGCGGGCGATGGTGCCGGTCAGCGTCCGGGCGCCCGGGGTGGAGCTGGGCAACCAGGTCTCCGCGCTGTTCGTCGACCTCCCGGTGGGCGAGGCCGACCCCGTCGCCCGGCTGGAGCAGGTCACCGCGGCGATGCTCGCCCACAAGCAGAGCGGTCAGGCCGTCGGTGCGGGGGCGCTGGTCGGTCTCGTCGGGCTCACCCCGCCCACGCTGCACAGCCTGGGCGCGCGGCTGTCCAGCTCGCTGTCGGCGCGGATGTTCAACGTGGTCGTCACCAACGTCCCCGGACCCCAGTTCCCGCTGTTCGCGATGGGTGCCCGGATGCGTGACATGTACCCGGTCGTGCCGCTGGCGAAGGGCCAGACCGTCTCGATCGGCATCACCTCCTACAACGGCGGCGTGTTCTACGGGCTCAACGCCGATCGCGACGCGATGGGCGACGCCGACGTGCTGGCCGCCTCGATCGGGGAGTCGCTCGACGAGCTCAGGGGGACGGTGTGAGGACCGGACTGGTACTGGGGGCGGGCGGCATCCTCGGCTCGGCGTGGATGGCCGGCGCGCTGTCCGCCCTGGCCCCGCGGCTCGACCGCCCGCTCGGCGAGCTCGACCTCGTCCTGGGCACCAGCGCCGGGAGCGTGCTGGGCGCTGCGCTGCGCTGCGGCATGTCCGTCGACGAGCTGCTCGCGCACCAGCACGGCATGGCGCCCGCCGAGATCGCGGCCGACCTCGACACCGACCTGCCCGACGCGCGCACGCTGGAACGCGAATCCGGTGACGGCCTGCCGCCGATCCCGTGCCCGTGGATGGGGTCGCCGCGGCTGCTGGCGTCGGCGATGATGCACCCCGGCTCGATCGACCCCGTCGTCGCGGCCTCGGCGTTGCTGCCGGTGGGGCGCGCGCGGATGGGGTCGCTGGTCAGGATGGTCGCGGCCCTGCAGACCCGCATCGGCGTCACCACCGACGGCTGGGTGCCCGGGCCGCCGCTGTGGATCGCCGCGGTCGACTACGACTCCGGGCAGCGTGTCGTCTTCGGGTGCGACGGCGCGCCGCAGAGCTCCGTCGGCGAGGCCGTGCTCGCCTCCTGCTCGATCCCCGGCTGGTTCACCCCGCAGCGCATCGGGGGGCGTCGCTACGTCGACGGCGGGGTGGCGTCGAGCACGTCGGTGGGGGTGCTGGCGGCGTCGGGTGCCCCGGAGCTGGACGAGGTGTACGTGCTCGCGCCGATGGCCAGCCACGCCTACGACCGGCCGCGCGACCCGCTCGCCGTCGCCGAGCGGGGCATGCGCCGGATGCTCACGCGCTGGCTCGACGCCGAGGTGGCCGAGCTGCGTGCCGTCGGGACCCGGGTCACGGTCCTGACTCCCGGGCCCGCGGATCTCGCCGCGATGGGCGGCAACCTGATGAACCCCCGGCGCCGCGACCGCGTCGTCGAGGTCTCGCTGGAGACCTCCGCCGTGGCGCTGGACACCCCCACCACCGACACCGGGAGCAGCGCTGCGTAGGGCACCGCACGGCGACCTGGAGATCGCCTTCGAGCAGGTCAATCCCGACGGCGAGCCGTTGCTGCTGGTCATGGGCCTGGGCATGCAGATGCCGTTCTGGCACGACGACCTGTGCGCGGCGTTCGCGTCCGCCGGGTTCGCGGTGGCCCGGTTCGACAACCGTGACGTGGGGGAGTCCACGCACCTGCGCGGCACGCCGTCGCTGCCGGCGGTGATGACCGTGCCCCAGGCGGTCGCGCGCTACCGCATCTCCGACATGGCCGCCGACGCCGCCGCCGTCCTGGACGCACTGGGCTGGGCGTCCGCGCACGTGCTCGGCACGTCGATGGGCGGGATGATCGCGCAGGCGCTGGCGATCGAGCACCCGGCGCGGGTGCGGTCGCTGACCTCGGTGATGTCCACCCCGTCGCCGCGGGTCGGGCGCCCGACCCTCGGCGCAGCCGGTGCTCTGGCCGCCCGCCCCGCCCGCACCGCCGACGAGGCCGCGGAGCGCGTCGTCGCCACGTTCCGGGTGATCGGCTCGCCCGGCTACCCGCTCGACGAGGACTGGCTGCGCCGCTACGGGCGCCTCGCGTTCGCCCGCGGCCACGATCCCGGTGGTGCGCGCCGCCAGCTCGCGGCGATCAACGCCTCGCCGAGCCGGGTCGCGGGGCTGCGCGGGGTCCGCGTCCCGACGCTGGTGGTGCACGGCGAGGCCGACCCGCTCGTCCGCCCGTCCGGCGGCCGCGCCACGGCGGCGGCGGTGCCGGGTGCCCGGCTGATGACGTTCCCGGCATGGGGCACAACCTCCCGCGCGGGCTGTGGCCGGCGCTGACCCGCGAGGTCGCTTCGCTGGTGCGGTGACGGGGTTGCCGCCGCCCGGCCCGGTCTTCGCGCGCCGTGCCGGTTTCCGCGCGCCGTGCCGGGCTTCGCGCGGTGCCGGGGCCGCGCGGGACCCGGGTCGGCGCGCGGGTCGTGGGCCGGGCGTGGGCTGTCTCATGGTGGGGTGCGTGGACGCGACGGCCGTCACGTACGCAGACTGGGACCCGTGAAGACCGGAAGCGTGTCCTTCGTCGGTGCCGGCCCGGGTGCGGCCGACCTCATCACCCTGCGCGGCGCGCGGCGGATCGCCGAGGCCGATGTGGTGGTGTGGGCGGCGTCGCTGGTGATGGAGGAGTGCGTCTCCGAGCACGCGCGCCCGGACGCCGAGCTGATCGACTCGTCGCAGATCGCGCACGACGACGTGCTCGCCCTCTACCGTCGCGCCGCAGCCGAGGGGCTCGCCGTCGCACGGGTGCACTCGGGCGACCCGTCGCTGTGGGGCGCGGTGCAGGAGCAGTACGACGCGGCCGTCGAGATCGGGCTGGACGTGGAGATCGTGCCGGGGGTGTCGGCGTTCGGGGCCGCCGCGGCCGCCGCCGGGCGCGAGCTGACGATCCCCGAGGTGGCGCAGTCGGTGGTGCTGTGCCGGCTCGAGGGCGGCAAGACGCCGATGCCGGAGCGGGAGAAGCTGCGCGAGTTCGCCCGGCACGGCACCACGATGGCGATCTTCCTGTCCGCGGCGCGCACGTCGCAGATGGTCGACGAGCTGCGGGCGGGCGGGTACCCGGACGACACCCCGGTCGTCGTGGCCTACCGCACCACCTGGCCCGACGAGCTGACGATCCGGTGCCGCCTCGACGAGGTCGTCGCGGTGTGCCGGGAGCGCAAGCTCTGGCGGCAGACGCTGTTCCTGGTCGGCGCGGCGCTCGGGGCCTCCGGCACCCGCTCGCACCTCTACCACGCGGGGCACTTCCACACCTTCCGCAAGCCCGACCCGGACGCCCGCCGGGCGCTGCGCGCGGCCCGTTCCGCCACCCCGTGACCGGCCTGCCGCAGCGGCGCGCGATCCCGGTCCGGGAGCCGGCGCCGGGCCCACCTGCTCCCAGTCGCTGTTCGCGGCGGTCGCCGTGCGTCCGGGGGCGGTCATGATCGGCGGACGGGAACCGGGGGGTGTGTCGGGGCCTGTTGGGCGTTCCGGAGCGCCGATCTCGGGGCGGCGGGTGTCGTGTCGGGGGCCCGGTCGCCGGGTGATCAGCGGGTCGCAACGTCCGGGCGTGCCCCACACCGTGGCCGGTTCCCGAACGTCGATCACGAGCCGGGGGGTCTTCCCACCTGCCCGCACCGACCGTCGGGACGGGGCGCAGGCGGCGCCCCGCCGGCACGGCGGGGCGGCGACCACGGCGCCGGGGCCGCCGGGTGCCTCCCGCAGGGTGCGACCGTGTCCCTGACGGTCATCGGCATCGACGGCGCCCCGCTGCCGCCGGGTGCTGCCCGGGCGCTGGCCGCCGCCGAGGTGGTGGCGGGGGCGGGTCGCTACCTGGACCTGGGCCCCGCGTCGGCCGAGCGCGTCGAGATGGGGGCCGTCGGCCCCGCCCTGCGGCGGCTCGACGGCCGCCGTGGGGTGGTCCTGGCCAGCGGCGACCCCGGCTTCTTCGGGATCGTGCGGCTGCTGCGCGCCGCCGGTCACGAGCCCGTCGTGTTCGCGGCCCGATCGAGCGTGGCGCGGGCGTTCGCGCGGGTCGGGCGGCCGTGGGACGACGTGGCCGTGGTGAGCGCCCACGGCCGGGCGCTGCGGCCCGCGGTCAACGTGTGCCGGGCCCGCGCTGCCACCGCCGTCCTCACCGCCCCCGGTGCCGGTCCCGCCGAGATCGGGGCTGCGCTGGCCGGGTGGGAGCGCACGCTGGTCGTCGCCGAGGACCTGGACGGGCCGCACGAGCGGCTCACCACGCTGAGCCCCGCGGAGGCCGCGGCCCGCAGCTGGCGCGAGCCGAACGTGCTGCTCTGCCTGCGCGACCCGGCCGCGGTGCCCCCGGTCGGCTGGTACGCGGGCAGTCCGCCGCTCGCCGCGACCGACGGCGGAACGGAGGCACCGGACACGGTGCCACCCGACGCCGGGCCGGGGTGGGCGCTGCCGGAGGAGTCGTTCACCCACCGCGGCGGGATGATCACCAAGTCGGAGGTGCGGGCGCTGGCCCTGGCCCGGCTCGCGCCCGGCCCGGGCACACTGGTCTGGGACGTCGGTGCGGGCTCGGGAGCGGTCGCCGTCGAGTGTGCCCGGCTCGGCGCCGCGGTGGTCGCGGTCGAACGTCGCCCCGACGACGCCGACCGCGTCCGCGCCAACGCCGCCGCGCACGGCGTCGACGTGCGGGTCGTGCCCGGCATGGCGCCCGACGTGCTCGCCGGGCTGCCCGAACCCGACGCCGTGTTCGTCGGCGGCGGCGGGCCGGAGGTGGTCGAGGCGGTGACCGCGACCGGGGTCAGGCGGATCGTCGTGGCCCTCGCCGCGCTCGACCGCATCGCTCCCACCCGGGCCGCGCTGCGCGGCTACCGCGTCGAGGGCGTGCAGCTCGCGGCGTCGCGGCTGGCGGAGCTGCCCGACGGCAGCGTCCGCCTCGCCGCCACCAACCCGATACTCCTGCTCTGGGGGACCACATGATCGCGCTGTTCGCCGTGACCGACGCCGGGCGCCGGACGGCCGCCGAGCTCGCCCCCGCGCTGGGCGGGCAGGTCCGCGCGCTCGACGAGCTGCCGACGCTCTGGCCCGACCTCGACGGCGCCGTGTTCCTCCTCGCCACCGGTGCCACCGTGCGGCTGGTCGCGCCGCTGCTCGCCGACAAGCGCACCGACCCCGGCGTGGTGTGCGTCGACGAGGCCCGCCGCTTCGCCGTGGCGCTGTGCGGCGGCCACGAGGGCGGCGCGAACACCCTCGCCACGCGGGTGGCCGCCGCCCTCGGTGCCGAGCCGGTGATCACCACCGCGTCCGACGCGGCCGGGAGCACCGGCCTCGGCGAGCTGGTGGACCTGCTCGGCGCCACCGTCGACGGCGACGCGGCCGCCGCGGGCACCGCGCTGCTCGACGGCACCGCCCGCGTGGAGAACCCGCTGGGCTTCCCGCTGCCGCCGCTGCCCACCCGCACCGGCGAGCCGCGGCACACGATCACGATCAGCGACCGCGCCGCCCCCGGCGCCGCACCGGGCTGGACGCTGCTGATCCCGCAGACCCTCGTGGTCGGCATCGGCAGCGCGCGCGGGGCGACCGCCGCCGCCGTCGCCGAGACGCTGCGCCGCGTGGAGACCGAGCACGGCTACGACCTGCGGGCCGTGCGGGCCGTGGCGTCGGTCGACCTCAAGGCCGACGAGGAGGGCATCCTCGCCGCCATCGCGCCCTTCTCGCTGACGACCTTCCCGGCGACGGTCCTGGCGCAGGTGCCGGTACCCAACCCGAGTGACGTGGTGCGCGCCGAGGTCGGGACCCCCAGCGTGGCCGAGGCCGCCGCGCTGCACTGCGCAGGCCCCGGCGCCGAGCTCGTCGTCGAGAAGATCAAGGGCGACAACGTGACCGTCGCCGTGGCCCGCGTGCGGCCGAAGGGGCGGCTCGCGCTGGTCGGGCTCGGGCCGGGTGCCGCGGACCTGCGGGTGCCGCGCGCCGACGCCGAGCTGCGCCGCGCGTCGATCGTGGTGGGCCTGGACCAGTACGTCGACCAGGTCCGGCATCTGCTGCGCCCCGGCACCGAGGTGCGGGCCAGCGGGCTGGGCGAGGAGGAGCAGCGCGCCGCCGACGCCGTCGCGCTCGCCGCCAAGGGCCACGCGGTCGCGCTCATCGGCTCCGGCGACGCCGGGATCTACGCGATGGCCAGCCCCGCGCTGGAGGGCGCCGGAGCCGACATCGACGTCGTCGGGGTGCCCGGGGTGACCGCCGCGCTCGCCGCGTCGTCGCTGCTCGGGGCGCCCCTGGGGCACGACCACGTGCTGATCTCGCTCTCGGACCTGCACACCCCGTGGGAGGTCATCGAGCGCCGCGTGGCCGCCGCGGCCGCCGCGGACCTCGTCACCTGCTTCTACAACCCGCGCAGCCGCGACCGGCACTGGCAGCTCGGCGCCGCGCTCGACGCGTTCCGCGCGCACCGCCCGCCGACCACGCCGGTGGGGGCGGTGCGGCAGGCCGGGCGGGCCGGGCAGCGGGTGTGGACCGCGGCGCTCTCCGATTTCGACCCGGCCGAGGTGGACATGCTCACCACGGTGGTCGTCGGGTCGAGCACCACGCGGATGGTGGCCGGGCGGATGGTCACACCGCGCGGATACCGCTGGAGCTAGTGGTATCACAGTGGTATCGTCGGGCTCATGGCCATGACGCTGCGACTGACCGAGGACGAGTCCGACGGCCTGCGGGAGGAAGCCGAGCGCGAGGGCCGCTCGATGCAGGACGTCGCGCGGGCCGCTGTGCGCGAGTACCTCGCCCGTCGCGGCCACGACCGGCTGGTGGACGAGGAACTCCAGTACGTCATCACCCGCTACGCCGACGCATTGCGGCGGCTCGGGGAGTGATCCGGTACCTCTCGATGGAGCAGCTGTTGCGGATCGCCGACGCCGCGATCGAGGGGGATGTCGTCGTCCGCGACGTCGGCCTGCTCGAATCCGCCCTCGCGCGCCCGCAGACGACCCTGTTCGGCGAGGACGCCTACCGCGGCCTCCACACGAAGGCCGCCGCGCTCCTGCACTCGCTGGCCGGCAACCACGCGCTGATCGACGGCAACAAGCGGCTGGCGTGGGCCGCGACCGCCGTCTTCCTCGGCATCAACGGCCACCGCGTCGAGACGACGGACGGCGAGGTGGTCGAGTTCGTGCTGGCGGTTGCGGCGGGGGAGCCGGCCGAGCTGCCCGACATCGCGGAGCGCCTGCAAGCCTGGTCGGCACCGGGGCGCCCCTGATCCGCGTTCCACGATCCTGTCCGCCTGCTCACGTCCCGGCCCGGCCCGCCGCAGCCGGGTTATGCTCACCCCGATTTCCGGCGCGTGGGAACCCGGTGCGAGCCCGGGGCGGTCCCGCCACTGTGACCTCGGACGGGACGACATCCGACCGGGGAAGCCAGACCCCACGCGTCGCAGCCACCGTCCGACCGGGCGAGGACACCCGGGGAGGAGTTCCGCGCAGTGCGCACCGTGCACCCCATCGAGACCGAGTCCTACGCGATCCTTCGCACCCGGCTCGACACCACCGACCTGCCCCCGCTCACCCGCGCCGTCGTCGAGCGGATCGTGCACACCACCGCCGATCCCACCTGGGTCGGTGACCTGGTCTGTGACGAGGACGCCCTGCGGGCCGGGCGCGCGGCGCTGCGCGACGGGGCACCGCTGGTCACCGACGTCCGGATGGTGGCGGTCGGCGTCACCACCCGCCCCGCGACCGTCGCGCTCGACCTCGCTCCGGCACCGGTCGACGGGCTGACGCGCTCGGCCGCGGGCATCCGCGCGGCCGCCGCCCGGCACCCCGACGGCGCGGTCTGGGTCATCGGCAACGCGCCCACCGCGCTGGCCGAGCTGTTGCGTACGGGGGTGCGCAGCCCGCTGGTGATCGGGCTGCCGGTGGGGTTCGTCGGCTCGGTCGCGGCCAAGGCGGCGCTGCGTGCGGCCGGCCGGCCCGCCCTGTCCAACCGCTCCGAACGCGGCGGGGCGGCCGTCGCGGCCGCCGCCGTCAACGCTCTCCTGTACACCGTCGACTCTCCCTGCGAGGACCTCGTATGACCCCGCTGCTGCTCGTCGGCCACGGCACGGTCGACCCGACCGGCGTCGCCGAGTTCGTCGCGTTCACCGACCGGGTGCGGCGGATGCTCGCGGCCGACGCGATCGACGTCGACGGCGGGTTCATCGAGCTCTCCCAGCCCACCGTGCACGAGGCGTGGGACCGGCTCGCCGCCGCCGGGCACACCCGGATGGCCGCCGTACCGATGGTGCTCGCCGCCGCGGGCCACGCGAAGGGCGACATCCCCGCGGCCCTGCAGCGCGAGGTGCTGCGCCACCCCGGCGCCGGGTACGTCCACGGCCGCCCGCTCGGCCCGCACCCCACGCTGCTGGAGATCCTGGACAGGCGGATCGGGGCCGTCGCCCCGCAGGAGGGCACGGCGGTGCTGCTGGTCGGCCGCGGGGCCACCGACCCCGACGCCAACGCCGAGGTCTGCAAGGTCGCGCGGCTGCTGCAGGAGGGGCGTGGGTACGACTTCGTGGAGACCGCGTTCGTCTCGCTGGCCTGGCCCGACGTCGCCACCGGGCTCGCGCGGTGCCGGGCGCTGGGCGCGCGCCGCGTCGTCGTCGCCCCCTACTTCCTCTTCGACGGGGTGCTGCCGCGCCGCGTCGTCGCGCAGGCGCAGGCGTTCGGGGCCGAGCACCCCGACACCCGCGTCGACTGCGCCGGGTACCTCGGCGACACCGACGCGCTGGCCCGCCTCGTCGTGGAGCGCTACCGCGAGGCGCTGCACGGCGACATCCGGATGAACTGCGACACCTGCGCCTACCGCGTGCTGCTCCCGGGTTTCGAGGAGAAGCTCGGCAGGCCCCAGACGCCGCACCACCACCCGGACGATCCCTCCGTCGGCCACGGCCACGGCCACGCGCACGGTCACGGGCACGCCCCGGTGGCGGGGGAGTGATGGACCCGTATCTCGTCGGGCTCGACCTGGGCGGTCGCCGCGTGGTGGTCGTCGGTGGCGGCACGGTGGCGCAGCGGCGGATCACCGGGCTGCTGGCCGCCGGCGCCGACGTGCTGGTGGTGGCCCCGGCGGTCACTCCCGCGGTCGAGGGCATGGCCACGGCGGGGGAGCTGGTGTGGGCCGGGCGCGGCTACCGCGACGGCGACCTCGACGGGGCCTGGTACGTCGTGGCCTGCACCGACGTGCCGCAGGTCAACGCGGCCGTCGCCGCCTCGGCGGAGGCCGCGCGCACGTTCTGCGTCCGCGCCGACGACGCGACCGGGGGCAGCGCCGTCACCCCCGCCGTCGGTCACCACGACGGGCTGACCGTCGGGGTGCTCGCGGGCCGCCACCCCCGGCGCTCGGCGGCCGTGCGCACCGCGCTGGTGGAGGCCCTGCAGGCCGGCCTCGTCGACGACACCGCGGACCCCGTCACGCCGGGGGTCGCGCTCGTCGGCGGCGGGCCCGGAGACCCGGAGCTGATCACCGTGCGCGGTCGGCGGCTGCTCGCCCGCGCCGACGTCGTCGTCACCGACCGGTTGGGTCCGCGCGAGCTGCTCGACCAGCTCGCCCCCCATGTCGAGGTGATCGACGCGTCCAAGATCCCCTACGGGCGGGCGATGAACCAGGCCCGGATCAACGAGCTGCTGGTCTCCCACGCGCGGGCGGGCCGGTTCGTGGTGCGGCTCAAGGGCGGTGACCCCTACGTCTTCGGCCGCGGCTTCGAGGAGGCGCTCGCCTGCGCCGAGGCGGGCGTGCCGGTCACCGTCGTACCCGGGGTGACCAGCGCGTTCGCCGCCCCGGCCGTCGCCGACGTGCCGGTCAGCCACCGCGGCGTGACCCACGAGATCGTGGTCGTGTCCGGGCACGTCGCGCCCGACGACCCGCGCTCGCTGGTCGACTGGCCCGCGCTGGGCCGGTTGCGCGGCACGGTCGTGCTGCTCATGGCCGTCGAGCGGATCGGTGCGTTCGCCACCGCGCTGATCGACGGAGGCCGCCCGGCCGACACCCCCGTCGCCGTGGTGCAGGACGGAACCATGCGCATCCAGCGCTCGGTGCGCGCCACGCTCGAGACGGTGGGCGACGTGGTGCGGGAGCGGGGCATCAGCCCGCCCGCGGTGGTGGTCGTCGGACCGGTGGCCGGGCTCGGGGAGTCGGTCACGACCGGGTAGCGGTCAGCAGGCGCGGGAGGCCAGGACGTCGCTGGTGCGGATGAGCCACTCCGGGCCGGGGCCCGCCATGTCCCAGGCGATCTCCCACTCGGTGCACGCCTGGTCGCCACCGGGCCCGTCCTCGGGGGCCTGGGTGCTGACGAACGTCCAGACGACGTCGAGGGAGCCCCCGTCCCCCTCGCGCACGGCGGCGACGACCGGCTCGTCGACCTCCCGGGGCCGCTGCAGGTCCAGCCACGCGGCCAGGCCGTTGCCCGCGGTGCGGGAGTCGGGGCTGAACAGGGCGAACGTCTCGGCGTACCGCTCGTCGTTCACGGTGTCGACGTAGGCCTGCACCGTCGACAGCACGTTCTCGGTCTCCGGGTGCGCCACCCCGGCGGCGACGGACACCACCGCGCGGTCCGGTGCGACCGTCGTGGTCGGGGTGCCCGTGGCCGAGGCCGCCGCCGGCGGGGGCACCGACCCGCCGCCGGTGCGCGGGAGCGTGGCCGCCAGCACGCCGCCGACGGTCAGGGCCGCGACGGCAAGGGCCGCGGCGATCCCGACGACCAGGCGTGTGGGCCGGCGCGGAGCCTGCCGCGGGGGCACGACGGTGGCCTCGGGCCCGGGCCACGACCGGCTCGGGGCCGGTCCCGGCAGCCGGGCCGTCGCCGGCCACGAGGGCACCGGACCGTCCGGGCCCGGTGGGTGCGGGGCGGTCGCCGGCGCAGCATCGATCGCGAGGCTCGTCGGCGCCGCGGCCTCCTCGGTGACCGTCGGCGCCCCCTCGATCACCGCTCGGGTGACCGGCTGCCCGGTGGCGCGCTGCGCGTCCTGCAGGGCGAGGGCGGCGTCGCCCGCGCGGGCGAACCGGCCGGCCGGGGTCTTGGCCATCAGCCGTTCGAGGACCCGGCACACGGTGTCGGGGACGCCGTGCGGGCGCAGATCGGGAACCGGCTGTCCCACGATCCGGGTGAGCATCACGAGCAGGTCCTCGGGGCCGCTGCCGACGAACGCCGGCGCCCCGGCGACCAGTGCGAACAGGGTGGCGCCCAACCCGTACAGGTCGGTCTGGACGGTGGTGGCGCCCTCGGCCAGCCGCTCGGGCGCCGCGTATGCGGGGCTGGCCCGGACCCCGCCGGAGGTCTCGGTGACGCCGGGCAGGCGCGAGATGCCGAAGTCGCCCAGCTTCGGCTCGCCGTAGCGCGACACCAGGATGTTGGCCGGCTTGAGGTCCAGGTGCACGACCCCTTGGCGGTGGATCGCCTCAAGCGCCATCGCCGCCGCCGCGATGATCCCCATCGCCTGTTTGGGGTCCATCGGCAGCGGGTTTTGCGCGAGGATCTGCTCCAGCGACGGGCCGTCGATAAACTCGCTGA
>NZ_JAJCYB010000008.1 GCF_029263155.1 Pseudonocardia sp. | reverse complement strand
TCGGACACGCGGGACCTCGGTGAGAGTCGATCTTTGGCGGACCGTCTCTTCTACCGAGGTCCCGCACCCAATCTGATCATCTCCGCACCCTCGGCGTGTCGCCCGAGCCGCCCGGCCCCGCTACTGGGAAAGGCTCATTGGCCCCGAGAGGGCCCATGTGCGCCGGTGAAAACATCCGCCCGGCGCTTTCCGATCAGGCGAAGAAGTCGTCGAACGCATCCTGCTCGAACGGGTTCTGCCAGACCTCGACGATCTTGCCGTCCCGAATGTGGTAGACGTTCATGTGGCGCCATTCCAGGCGCCGGTCCGCGCATTCCACCCGCATCGTGTAGATCCCGACGGCGTGCGCGTCGGAGCCCAGGACGTCGTGAGCCTCGATGGTCAGGGTGCCACCGGTCAGCTCCCGCACCCTCGCCCCGAACACGCCCCGCCCGTGCAGGTCACCCGCGAGCCTGCTGCGGCCGGGGACGTGCACCACCAGGTCGTCCGCCGCCACGTCGGCGAACGCGGCCGCATCGCCCGCGGCGATGGCGTCCAGCGCCACCCTGAGCACCTTCTCGTTGGCGTGCATGCGTTGTCCTCCGCCTCATCGGATTCCCGTCGCCGGGCAGCCTCGCCCACCGGGTCGGCTCCCGGCATCGGGTGGGCGGGGCAGTCCTGCCTGGCCGATTTCTCCCCGCGGGACGAAGACGACGGGTTCCGGCGCTTCCTACCCTGGCGCTGTGGAAGGCAGGTTGGCGGGCAGGGTCGCGCTGGTCACCGGCGCCGGATCCGGCATCGGGCTCGCTGCGGCGGAGCTGTTCGCGGCCGAGGGTGCCGCGGTGGCGGTGCTCGACGTCGACGGCGACGCGGCCGGGCGCACCGCGACCCGGATCGTCGCGGCCGGCGGTGAGGCCGTCGCGGTCGCGGCGGACGTGACGGTGGCCGCCGAGGTCGACGCGGCGGTCACGCGGACCGTGGGCGAGCTCGGGCGGCTCGACGTGCTCTACAACAACGCCGCGATCGACGTCGCGGGTTCCGTCGTCGACGGGGTGGAGGAGGACTGGGACCGCTGCCTCGCGGTGAACGCGCGGGGCGTGTTCCTGTGCTCGCGCGCCGCCGTCCCGCACCTGCCGGCCGGCGGCGCGGTCGTGAACCAGGCGTCGGTCGTCGCGCTGATCGGCGTGCGCGACCTCGCGGCCTACACCGCGTCGAAGGGCGCGGTGGTCGCGCTGACCCGGTCGATGGCCGTCGACCTGGCGCCGCGGGGGATCCGGGTCAACGCCATCTGCCCCGGCGCGGTCCACACCCCGATGCTGGACCTGGTGCTGGGCCGCCGCGGCCGCGGTGACGTCGGTGCCGGCATGGTCGCGACCCTTCCGAACTACCCGCTCGGCCGGGTGGGGCAGGTCGAGGACATCGCCGCGCTTGCCCTGTTCCTCGCGAGCGACGAGTCGGCGTTCCTGACCGGCTCGATCGTGACGGCCGACGGGGGCGTCACGGCGCGGTAGTCCCGAGAACACGACAGAGCGCGTTCTCGACCAGGTGTAGCGCCTCGTCCTCGTCCCACATCGCCTCGCCGTGCCGCCAGGCGACGTGGCCGTCGGGGCGGACGAGCAGCGCGCCGGCCTCGTGGATCTCCCGGATCCGCGCCCAGTCGCAGTACGGGTCGGCGGCCCCGCCACTGCCGATGACCACGCTGCTCAGGAACGGCAGGGCGAGCTTCCGCACCGCATGCGCCCAGGCGCCGCCGGCGAGGCCGGTGACGAGGCAGAACCTGCCCCTGCCCACGAGGTCGAGGGTCGAGACCCGGTGCCCGTTCCGGTCGACCAGCCAGCAGTGCGGGAGCTTCGCCCCCGGCCGGGTGCTGGGCTGCAGGTGGAGCTGCCGGTCACGCGGCCAGTGCTCCTCGCCGGCATCGGGGTCGGCGAGGACGGCCCCGGACGCGTAGCGCTGGTTGAGCTCGACGCCCTGGGCGTTGAACTCGTAGTTCTTCAGCTCCAGCGCCTCGGCCAGGGCTTCCCGGACGGCGACGCCCGCGGGGCCCGGGTCACGGAGCTTCGCGAGGCCCGCGGCGACGGGGTCCGCCTCGCCGGTGGTGCGGAAGCACTCGTTGAGCGGGCCGTAGTCCAGGCGGGACTGGTTCGCGCGGGCCACCACCTGTTGCCCGACCGGCACGCGTTCGAGCGAGTAGGAGTCCAGCAGCGACTCGTGGGCGCGGCCCTGGATCACGTACGCGAGCTTCCAGGCGAGGTTGAACGCGTCCTGGATGGACGTGTTGGAGCCCAGGCCGCTGCTCGGCGGGTGACGGTGGACGGCGTCGCCGCCGCAGAAGACCCGGCCCGAGGAGTAGGAGGTGGCGCAGGCCTGGTTGACGTACCAGGTCGACGTGGCCGCGACGTCGACCTCCAGGCCGGGGTCGCCGACCATGGCGCGAATCTTGGCCGTGACCGCGTCCTCCGCGAGGTCCGGCTCGCCGGCCGCGAGGTCGTAGCCCCAGCCGGCGATCCAGGTGTGCCACGGCCGCACGGCGCGCAGGATGCCCATGCCGATCTCGCCGACGCTGGTGCCGGGGGTCATGATCCAGTACAGGATGCTGGGCCGGTGCTCGACATGGCGGCGCAGGTCGGCGTGGAACAGCACGTAGGCGGTACCGGCGCGGGCGAGATGGCCCTCCAGTTCGAGGCCGAGGTCGGCCACGATCCGTGACCGGGCACCGTCGGCTCCGATGAGGTACCGGGCCCGGACGCGGTACTCCCGCCCGGACAGGCTGTCGCGCAGGTCGACGGTCACCCCGGCCCCGTCCTGGGTGTGCGCGAGGTACTCGGTGTCGAACGCGACCGTGGCGCCGCGCGCGGCGGCGTTCCCCAGGAGCACGGGTTCCAGATAGGTCTGGGGGATGTCCAACAGGGGGCACGGGCTGCCCTGGACGTACTCCCCGTGCCGGTCCTCACCGGTGCCCCACGTGCGCAGCCGTGCGATCTCCTCGCCCGCGAGGCTCGTGGCGAACGGTGTGTCGCCCATGAGCCCCCACGGGGTGGCGTACCGCGTCGCCTCCTCCTCCACACCGAGATCACGCAGCACCTCGACCGTGCGCTGGTTGGTGATGTGCGCGCGGGGCGTGGGGGCGAGCCAGCTCGACCGGGTGACCGCATGGACGCGGACGCCGTAGGTGGCCAGGGCCAGCGCCGCGGCGGACCCGGTCGGCCCCGTCCCCACGACGAGGACGTCGGTCTCGAAGTCGGTCATCGCTTCCTCAGCCGGTCAGCGCCGCAGTGGTGACGCCGAAACCGGCGATCCACTCCGGGATCGGGCGATAGAACGACGTCTCGACCCGGTACGGGCCGACCGCGCCGAGGGCGGCGTACGCGGCGATCCAGGTGCGGACCTCGTGGCCGGAACGGCCGGCGTGGGCCGTGACGTCCTCGTTCGACCAGCTGTCGATCTCCGCCCAGCCGGCTTCGGCGAGCAGGCCCATCAACCGCCGGTCCCAGTCCGGGTTGAGCGGGGTGAGCGTGGTCGTGCCGGCGGCGAAGTCCCGCCCCGCGGCGGAGACGCTCTGCTGGCGGACCTCCCGCTGTTCCCGCGTCGGGTTGCGCCCGGCGATCAGCCGCTCGGCCACCTCGGGCTGGGCCCCCTCCAGCCGCGGCACGGGTGGGTCGTGCGACAGGCCACCTGACCCGATCACCAGCACCCTGCGCCCCAGGCCTGCAGCCGCGCGGCCGAGCGCCGCGCCGAGCATCCGTGAGCGCGAGACCGGGCCGAGGGGCTCGGCGACGGAGTTGACGAACACCGGGACGAGCGGCACCGCGTCGATGCGGCCGAAGAGGATCTCCAGCGGCTGCGCGAACCCGTGGTCGACGTGCATCCGCTCCGAGCAGGCCAGGTCGATGCCCTCGGCCAGCACCCCGCGCAGCAGCGACATGGCGGCGTCCCGGTCCACCGGCAGCGGGCCGGCCGCGGTGCCCCAGTCCCCGACCGAGGTGGCGCCGGTGCCCAGGCAGAACGGCGGCATCAGGTCGTGGAAGAAGCCGTTGTAGTGGTCCGGCCCGAGCAGCAGCACCAGCTCGGGATCGAACCCGCCGATGAACCGCCGGGCCGCCGCGAACGCCTGCTCGACCGCGGCGGTCACCTCGTCGCCCGGGTCGTTCACACCCATCAGCGGCGAGTGGGACACCGTACACAGGGCCATGGCCGTCACCCGTCGAGTATTTCCCCGGCCCGCCGTGGGGAACTCCCCTCGGCGGGAGGAGACCGGGCCCGCGCTTCGTCCGTCCGGGACCAGGTGAACGGCCACCGACCTGCTTACTCTCGGCGGTCGTGAGCATCGAGGACGCCTGCTGGGAGCCGTCGGCCGCGGCCGTCGAGCACGCGAACGTGACCCGCCTGATGCGCCGGTTCGGGGCGGCGACCATCGGGGAGCTGCACGCGCGGTCGGTCGAGGATCCGGCCGCGTTCTGGCGGGCCGTGATCGACGACCTGTCCATCGCGTTCGTCCGGCCGCCGGAGACGATCCTCGACGTGTCCGCGGGCCCGGAGTGGGCCCGGTGGTTCACCGGCGGCCTGGTGAACGTCGCGCACGCCGGCGTCCACCGGCACGCCCACGGGGACCGGGCCGACCACCCCGCCGTGGACTGGGAGGGCGAGGACGGCACCAGCCGCCGGCTCACCTACCGGGAGCTGGACGGCCTGGTGCAGCGCCTCGCCGGTGGCCTGCACGCCCTCGGGTTGCGGGCCGGTGACCGGGTCGGGCTGTACCTGCCGATGATCCCCGAGGCGGTCGTGACGTTCCTGGCGTGCGCCTCGCTCGGGCTGGTCACGGTGCCGATCTTCAGCGGGTTCGCCGCGGACGCGGTGGCGACCCGATTGCGAGACGCGGGCGCCCGGGTGCTGGTCACTGCCGACGGCGTGCGGCGCCGCGGCAAGGAACACCCGATGAAGCAGCTCGCCGACGCCGCAGCCGACTCCGCAGGTGCACACACCGTGCTCGTGGTGCAGTGCCTCGACGTGCCCGTGCCGTGGCGCGCCGGCCGAGACCTGTGGTGGCACGACGTCGTCGCGTACGGGGTGCCGCGGGCGCCCGTCCCGCTGGACCCCGAGGCGCCGCTGCTGATCGCCTACACCTCCGGGACGACGGGCCGCCCGAAGGGCGTGGTGCACGTGCACGGCGGGTTCCTCGTCAAGGCTGTCGAGGAGTACGCCTACCAGCTCGACGTGCACGCCGAGGACCGCGTGCACTGGGTGACGGACATGGGCTGGATCGTGGGGCCGTGGCAGGCCACGGCGGTGCTCGCCCTCGGCGCGACACTCGTGCTGTACGAGGGCGCCCCGGACCACCCCGCGCCCGACCGGCTGTGGCGACTCGTCGAGGGCCAGGGCGTCACGATGCTCGGGCTCTCACCGACCCTGCTGCGCGCGCTGCGCGCCCACGGCGACTCCTGGCCCGGCGGGCACGATCTCTCCACGCTGCGGGTGCTGTGCTCGACGGGGGAGCCGATCGACCCCGACTCCCACCGCTGGCTCGCGGAGACGATCGGCGGCGGCCGCTGCCCGGTGATCAACATATCCGGGGGTACGGAGGTCGGCGCCTGCTTCCTGTCCCCGCACCCGGTGGCGCCGATGCGGCCCGTGAGCCTGCAAGGTCCCGCGCTCGGCATGGACGTCGACATCTGGGACGACGACGGGCACCCCGTCGGTCCGGGCGAGGTCGGGCACCTGGTGTGCAAGCAGCCGTGGCCCGCCATGACGCGCGGCTTCTGGAACGACCGGGAGCGGTACCTGGAGACCTACTGGAGCCGCTTCCCCGGCGTCTGGTTCCACGGCGACTGGGCCCGACGCGACGCCGACGGCCACTGGTACGTGCTCGGCCGCTCCGACGACACGATCAACGTCGCCGGCAAGCGGCTGGGGCCGGCCGAGGTCGAGTCGGTGCTCACCGCCCACGACGCCGTCGTCGAGGCGGCCGCCGTGGGCATGGACGACGAGCTCAAGGGCCAGGCCCTGTGGTGCTTCTGCGTGATCCACCCGGATCGCCCGGCCGACGAGGCCCTGCGGAAGGAGCTCCTCGACCTCGTCGTCGAGCGGCTGGGGAGCCCGTTCCGCCCGGGGGCGCTGCGGTTCGTGACGGCCCTGCCGAAGACGCGGTCGGCGAAGGTGATGCGCCGTGCGGTGCAGGCGGTCGCGGGCGGAACGGACCCCGGAGACCTGTCGTCCCTGGAGGACGAGACGACGCTGGACGCGATCCGAAACGCCCGCTGACGATGCCGCCGACCGCACACAGTTCGGAGTGACCGCACACAGGTTCTGCCATGTGCGGACCCCCGAAACTGTGTGCCGTGCCGGTCACCAGCGCAGCGCGCGCTAGCCGCGGCCCTCCAGGCGCGTGCGGGCCAGCGCGGCGCCCTGCACCATGGCCTCGACCTTCTTGCGGGCCGGCACCCGCTTTATGTTGCCCAGGCCGCAGTCCATCGTGACGCTGAGCCGTTCCGGGTCGACCACGCCGCTGTCGAGGACCCGCATGATGTCGTCGGCGACCTCCTCCGGCGTCTCGGTCACCGAGGACTTGACGTCGATCAACCCCACGCCGAGATCGAGGTCCTTCGGGAAGCCCTTGAGCGCGGGCAGGTCGGCGAACTGGCGGCGCTTGCACTCGATCTCGATCTGGTCGAACCCGGCGTCGAAGCCGAGCGGGAACATGTCCTTGCCCTTGTCGGCGAGCACCCCGGGGTTGCCGCCCTGGTTGCCGTAGCAGATGTGCCAGACCGTGTACGCGTCGACACCTTCGAGGGTTCGCCGCCACACCTCGAGGTGCCAGGGCTCCGGTTCGAAGTAGGGCCACGGCTCGTGCAGGGTGAACTGGTCGCAGCCCCGGCGGGACAGGTCGCGCAGCTCGTCGTTGTAGACCTCGGCCATCGCCATGGCCATCTTCTTCGGGTCCTGGTAGTAGTGGTCGGTGACCGCGACCGACTGGGTCAGCGGCCCGATGATGCCGAGCTTCACCGGCTTGGTGGCCCATTGCTTGACGGTGTCGAGCACCGGCCGCAGCATCGGCCGCACCCATTTGATGTCCCCGACCACGGTCGGGGCGTGGAACATCTTGTAGAGCTCGACGACAATCGGCTCGCCGTAGCGCTTGAAACCGGCAGCGCGGTGCGGCACGAACTGGAAGTGCTGGTGGTACTCGTAGTCGGTGTCGAACTCCTGGTACTGCTGGCCGTCGCTGACGATGTCGACGCCGGCCCGCTCCTGCTCCAGCACGGCCTGCGAGACGGCCATCTCGTAGAGCGTGCGCTTGTCGAAGTCGACGAAGTCGGGCTCCTCGAACTCGCCGAGTACCTTTCCGTGCAGGAAAGGTGCCCGCGGATAGGAGCCGATGATGGCGGTGGGGAAGAGAATGTCCTCGGTGCCGACGCGTACCATTTTTGTGCTCCTGTCTCGGCGTGGCCCAGCGAATGGCCGAGCGTAGGATTCGGCGCCGCACGCCGCGTCGCCTCGCGCGTACGAACCGGCCGCCGGATCCTGTCCTGCTCGGTCAGTGCGGACGCACCTGATCGTGGGCGAGGCTGCCCAGCATGAGGTTCGGTGTCGCGATCTTCGCAACCGGCGACGGGATGGACGTCACCGATATCGGCCGCGCCACCGAGGAGCGCGGCTTCGAATCGCTGTTCCTGCCCGAGCACACGCACATCCCCACGAGCAGGCTCAGCCCGTGGCGGGGCGGCGCAGAGTTGCCGCGGGAGTACAAGAGCACGCTCGACCCGTTCGTCGCGCTCGCCGCGGTGGCGGCCGTCACCGGATCGCTGCGGCTCGGGACCGGCGTGGCGCTCGTCGCGCAGCGCGACCCGATCCTGCTGGCCAAGGAGGTGGCCACCCTCGACGTGCTCTCCGGCGGCCGCGTGCTGCTCGGCGTCGGCGGGGGCTGGAACCTCGAGGAGATGCGCCACCACGGCACCGACCCGCGCACCCGCTGGACGCTGCTGCGGGAGCGCGTCCTCGCCATGCGCCAGATCTGGGGCAACGACGTCGCGGAGTTCCACGGTGCGCTCGTCGACCTCGACCCGCTCTGGCAGTGGCCCAAGCCCGTCCAGAAGCCCTGTCCGCCGGTGCTGGTCGGTGGCAACTCGCCGGGCACGCTGCGCCGGGTCCTCGACTACGGCGACGGCTGGATCCCGCTGTGGCGCGGCGACACGGCGGCGTTCGGGGCGCAGCTGCGCGAGCTGGGCCGCCTCGCCGCCGAGCGGGACGTGCCCCGGCCGTCGGTGACCGTGTTCGGTGCGCCCCCCGACGCGGCGACGCTCGACGTGCTGGCCGGGCTCGGCGTCGAGCGGTGCCTGTTCTGGCTGCCCACCGGGGGCCCGGCCGAGGTCGTGCCCGAGCTGGACCGGCTCGCCGCCCTGGTCGCGGGCCACCTGACCGCCGGCCGCCCGATCGGGGAGCGCTGAGCCGTGGACCGCGTCGGCGTCGGCGTCATCGGCTGCGGGTTCATCAGCGCCGCCTACCTCACCGCGGCCCGGTCGTTCCCGATCCTCGACGTGCGCGCCGTCGCCGACCGGGAGCCGGCGGCGGCGCGGGCCCGTGGCACGGAGTTCGGCGTGCCGGCGCGGAGCGTCGAGGACCTGCTGGCCGACCCGGCGATCGAGATCATCGTCAATCTGACGGTGCCCGCCGCCCACGTCGAGGTGGGGCTGCGCGCCGTCGCGGCCGGCAAGCACGTCCACTCGGAGAAGCCGTTGGGCGTCGAGGTGGCCCAGGCGCGGAAGCTCGTCGAGGCGGCGGAGGCGGCGGGGGTCCGGCTCGGCTGTGCCCCCGACACGTTCCTCGGCGGCGGGCACCAGACCGCCCGGATGCTCCTGGACGCCGGGGCGATCGGCCGCCCGCTCGCGGGCACGGCGTTCTGGATGGGGCCCGGTCACGAGCGCTGGCACCCGAACCCCGGCTTCTACTACCAGCGGGGCGGCGGCCCGATGCTCGACATGGGGCCGTACTACGTCACCGATCTGGTGAACCTGCTCGGCCCGGTGCGGCGCGTGGCCGGCGTGACAGCGAGGGCGCGGGACACCCGGCAGGTCATGAGCGGGCCGCTGGCGGGCTCGACGGTGCCGGTGGAGGTGGCGACGCACGTGGCCGGCACGTGCGAGTTCGTCTCCGGGGCCGTCGTCACGGTCGTGATGAGCTTCGACGTCGCCCGCCACCGGCACCGGCCGATCGAGCTGTACGGGACCGACGGCGCGCTGGCTGTGCCGGACCCGAACCGGTTCGGCGGCCGCATCGAGCTGGCCGCCGCAGCCGACGACTGGCACGAGGTCCCGACCGAGCACGGCTTCACCGACGGCGACCACCGCGGCATCGGCGTCGCCGACCTCGCTTACGCGCTGCGGTCGGGGCGGCCGCACAGGGCGAGCGGCGCGCTGGCGTTGCACGTGCTGGAGGTGCTGGAGGCGTTCGGCCGCTCGTCGGAGTCCGGTACCCACGTCGACATCGTCAGCCGGGTCGAGCGACCGGCCGTGATGGACCCGGACCGGCTGGAGGTGTGATGCGGGAGGCGCTGATCGTCTGGGGCGGGTGGAGCGGCCACGAACCGGAGCGCGGGGCGCACATCGTGGCCGGGATGCTGGCCGAGGAGGGGTTCGGCGTCCGGGTCGAGGAGGGCACCGAGGCGCTGGCCGACCCGGCCCTCGATGTGCTCAGCCTGATCGTCCCGGTGCACACGATGTCGACGATCGAACCCGAGGAGCTGGACAACCTCTGCCGGGCGGTCGAGGGCGGTGTGGGCCTGGGCGGCTACCACGGCTGCCTCTGCGACGCCTTCCGCGCGGCCACCCGCTACCAGTTCGTCTGCGGCGGACAGTTCGTCGCCCACCCCGGTGGGATCATCGACTACACGGTCACCGTGACGGCCCCGGACGACCCCGTCATGGCCGGGATCGGGGACTTCCCGTACCGCTCCGAGCAGTACTACATGCACGTCGACCCGTCGAACGAGGTGCTGGCGACCACCACGTTCACCGGCGAGCACGCGCCGTGGATCGACGGGGTGGTCATGCCCGTGGTGTGGAAGCGGCGCCACGGATCCGGCCGGGTCTTCTTCTCCTCGCTGGGGCACTTCGTGTCGGAGTTCGACGTGCCGCAGATGCGCACGATCCTGCGGCGCGGCCTGGTGTGGGCCGCCGCGGGAGACCGGACGTAGGCGGGTGGGGTCCGCGTCCGGCGGGAGCACGCCGCCGGCGACGGTGCCCGGCCGGTCCGCCCTGCGCACGCTCGCCCTCGCCTCCCTTCGTCAGCAGCTACGACCGCTTCGCGATGGCGCCGTTGCTGCTGGTGATCGCCGCCGACATGCGGGTGTCGCTGGGCTCGGTGGCGGCCGCGGCGGGTGGGTACTACCTGGCCTACGGGCTCACGCAGCCGGTCTGGGGTCTGCTGAGCGAGCGCGGGGCCGCGTCGCCACGATGCGGCTGGGCCTGCTCGGGGCCGCTGTCGCCGGGCTCGCCTCGGCGGCGGCCCCGGACCTCGGCACGTTGGCGGTCACCCGCGGCGTGACCGGGGGCTGCTTCTCCGCGGTGATCCCGGCCGCGCTGGTCTACGTCGGGGACTCCTGGCCCGCGGCGGACCGGCAGCGGCCGTTGAGCGACGTGCTGGCGGCGACCTCGCTCGGCACCACCGGCGGCACGCTGGGCGCCGGCCTGCTCGCCCAGTTCAGCACCTGGCGCGCGGCGTTCGCAGTGGCCGCGCTGGCGGGCGCCGGGTTGTGGGTGGCGTTGCGCCGCCTGCCCGAACCGGTCGGGCAGCGCTCGGCCGAGCGTCCGGCACGGCTCCTGCGCCGCGTGCTCACCACACCGTGGGCCCTCGTCGTGCTCGCGGTGGCGGCCGTCGAGGGCGTCGTCCTGGTGGGGGCGTTCGTCTACCTCGCGCCCGCTCTGCAGTCCACCGGGGTGGCGGTCGGGGTCGCCGGCGCGGTGGCCGGCGTCTTCGGCGTCGGGGTGCTGGGCGGGGCGCAGGTGGTGAAGGTGCTGGTCGGGCGGCTGACGGCGGCCCGGCTGCTCGCGATCGGCGGGATCTCGATCCTGCTCGGCTGGGCCGTGCTGGCGTTCGGGATCGGGGTCGGCACCGTGCTGGGCGCCGGGGTGCTGCTCGGCCTCGGCTGGGCGTTCTTCCACTCCACGATGCAGAGCTGGGCCACCGACGTGGTGCCCACCGCGCGGGCGACCGCGGTGTCGCTGTTCGTGGCGGCGCTGTTCGTCGGGGGCGCGGCCGGCACGGCGCTCGTCGCGCCGCTGGCCGACCGGCACGCCTTCGGGGCGATCTTCCTGATCGCGATGGTGCTGGCCGCGCCGCTGACGGCCGTGGCCGCTGGGGCCCGGTCCCGGTACGCGCGGCGCTGAGCACGCCGCACTGGTGCCGGGTCCGCAGGTGTGCTGTGCTCGCACCCATCGATCCCGTCGCCGCGGTCCGCCGGCGCGGCGCCGTCCTGCAGTCGGCCCGCGGCCCGACCGCGAGCCTGGCCGAGCTCGTCGCGGGCGGACCGATCCGGGGCAGCTGGTGGGCCCATCCCGACAGCCACGAGATCGTCGAGGCGATCAACCGGGCGCGTTCCTCGACGGTGATCGACGCTACCCGCCTGGTGCGGGGCAAGGTGACGCTCGTGCACCGCCGGCTCCGGTGACCGCTGGCCCGGCTCGCGGACCGGTTCGACCGCGGTGCCCTCGACGCGATCCGGGAGCACACGGCCTCGGGTGCGCGCCGCGTCACGATCCCCTCCGCCCCCGGACCGTGAGATGGCCACCAGGGCTGTCGGGCGGCCGCTGGATCGCGCTGGTTGCCATCTCACGCGGCGAAGAACTCCCGGAGGTCGGTGACCAGCAGCTCCGGCTGCTCCAGGGCGGCGAAGTGCCCGCCGCGGGGCATGTCGGTCCAGCGCACGAGGTCGTAGCGGCGCGCGGCCCAGCGTCGCGTGGTCTTGATGATCTCCTTCGGGAAGGCCGCGACCGCGGTGGGCACGCGCACCGGGCCGGGCGTCACCTTCCGGAAGCTCTCCCGGTAGAGCCGGGCCGACGAGGTGGCCGAGGCGGTGACCCAGTAGAGCATCACGTTGTCGATCAGCTCGTCGCGGCCGATCGCGTTCTCCGGGTGGCCGTCGCAGTCCGACCAGCTCCGGTACTTCTCCAGGATCCATGCCGCCTGCCCGGCGGGGGAGTCGGTCAGGCCGTAGCCGACGGTCTGCGGCCGGGTGCTCTGCAGGATCGAGTAGCCGATCTCGTCCGCGTCGTACCGGCGGCGGGCGTCGAGGGCCTCCCGGGCCGCGGCGTCGAGGCGGTCGGGATCGGCCAGGTCGGCCGGATCGGGCGGTGCGATCGGCATGGTGAGGTGGATGCCCGCGAGCCGGCCGGGGTGGCGTTCGCCCAGCGCCGAGGTGACGAACGCGCCCCAGTCCCCGCCGTGGGCGCCGAAGCGCGGGTAGCCCAGCCGATCCATCAGCGCGGCCCAGGCGTCCGCGATCCGCTCCACGCCCCAGCCCGTCTTCGGGGGCTTGCCGGAGAACCCGAACCCCGGCAGCGACGGGCACACGACGTGGAACGTCTCGCGCAGCGGCTCGATCACCCGCGCGAACTCGGTGACCGATCCCGGCCAGCCGTGCGTCAGCAGCAGCGGCAGCGCGCCGGGCGCCTCGGACCGGGCGTGTACGAAGTGGATGTCGATGCCGTCGATCGGGGTGGTGAACTGGTCGAAGCGGTTGAGGGCCGCCTCGCGGGCCCGCCAGTCGTACCCGTCGGCCCAGTAGGCGCAGAACTCCTGCAGGTAGCCCAGCGGGGTGCCGTGGCTCCAGTCGTCGACCGGTTCACGGTCGGGCCAGCGGGTGGCCCGCAACCGCCGCCGCAGGTCGTCGAGCACCTCGTCGGCCACATCGATACGGAAGGGGTCGACACGGAAGTCCCGGGTCTCACCCATCTCCCACCCCCAGTTCGGCGAGCAGCCGCGTCCGTAGCGCGAGCAGTTCGGGATGGGCGACGTCCCGCGGCCGTGGCACATCGATCCGCACCTCGTGCGCGATCGTCCCACCCGCCATCACCAGCACCCGGTCGCCGAGCAGCAGCGCCTCCCCGACGTCGTGGGTGACCAGCAGGACGGCCGGGCCGTGCCGCGCCCACAGGTCGGCCACCAGGCGCTGCGCCGTCAGGCGGGTCAGCGCGTCGAGCGCGCCGAACGGCTCGTCCAGTAGCAGCAGGTCGGGTTCCCGTACCAGCGCCCTGGCCAGCGACACCCGCTGCGCCTCGCCACCGGACAGCGTCCGCGGCCAGGCGTCCGCGAGGTGTGCGAGCCCGACCTCGGCCAGCGCGGCCTCCGCCCGACGGCGCCCGGCTTCCCGCGGCATCCCGAGGATCACGTTGCGCCACACTGTCTTCCACGGCAGCAGGCGCGGGGACTGGAAGGCGACGGCCCGGCGCGGGGTGACCAGGACGTCACCGTCGATCTCGGGGTCGAGACCGGCCAGGATGCGCAGCAGCGTGCTCTTGCCACAGCCGCTCTCGCCGAGCAGCGCCACGAACTCGCCGCGCGCGATCCGCAGGTGCAGCCCGTCGATGACCGCCCGGTCGCCGAAGCGCCGGTGGAGCCCGTGGACCTCGGCCGCCGGCTCCGCCGCGTCACCGGACACGGTCAGGTCCCGCTGAAGGCCTGCTGCCATGACAGGAGCCACCGTTCCAATCCTCGGACGATCACGTCCGCCGCCAGGCCGAGGAAGGCGTAGACGACGAGCCCGACGATGATGACGTCGGTCCGGTACGACTCCCGGGCCAGCGTGATGAGGTAACCGATGCCGGCCTGGGCGTTCACGGTCTCGCTGAACACCAGCGCCAGCCAGGCCGAACCGAGCGCCCAGCGCAGCCCGACGAGGGCGCTGGGCAGCGCCCCCGGCAGCATCACGTGCCGGATCAGGGCCGCCCGCCCCAGGCCCAGCGTCCGGGCCGCCTCCACGAGCGTCATGTCCACGGTGCGGATCCCGGCGTAGACGTTGAGGTAGAGCGGGAACGTCACCGCGAACGCGACGAGGGCGACCTTCGGGGCCTCGTCGATGCCGAACCAGATGATCAGCAGCGGGATCAGCCCGGGCCACGGGATCGTGCGCAGCATCTGCATCGGCGCGTCGAAGAGGTCCTCCGCGAAGCGGGACAAGCCCGTCGCGACGGCGAGCCCGACGCCGATCACCAGGCCGATCGCGAGACCGATCGCCACCCGCTGCAGGGAGATCAGCATCGCCTCCGGCAGCGTCCGGTCGGCGACGAGGTCCGCGAACGACGCGACGATCACCCAGGGTCCCGGGATCGCGGCCTCCGGGATCCACCCCTGCGCCGAACCCAGCGCCCAGACGCCGAGCAGGAGCACCAGTCCCAGGAGCTTCCGCGCCCCGCGCGGGGGCCCGTTCCGCCCCTGGGCCTGCGCGGTCACGCGGTGCGGACCGGCGGCCGGCGATCCCACCCGCACGGTGCCGGACGCGAGGTCTCTCATCCGCGGTCGAGCGTCGCGAGCGCGCCGGCGACGACCGTGTCGAACCCGGGGACCACGCGCTCCGCCACCGGGAACGGCGCCGTGATCTGACCCAGCTGCGCGAAGAAGTCGACCTCCTGCTGCCAGGTGGCGCGCACGCCGTCGTCGACGGGCACGAGCTGCCAGTCCTGGCGGTCGGCGGCAAGGCCGGCGGCGGCCGCGGGTACGCCGGTCAGCTCGGTGACCTGCCCCGCCCACTCGGCCTTGTGCTCGCCCACCCAGGCGAACGCGCGCACCACCCGCCCGGTGAGGTCCTCGATCGCCGCTCGTTTCGCCGGGTCCTGCACGGCCCCTGCCGCCGCGTAGTAGGCGCTGTCGGGGTTGATCACGTCCCCGAGCGGCTGGAGCGTGCGCCCGCCGTGCTCGGTCTCGACGACGGCGGCGTTCGGGTCCCACACCACGAAGGCGTCGACGCTCCCCGCGTTGAACGCGGCGAGCCCGTCGGTGGTGTTCAGGTTGACGACCTCGACGTCGGACCAGGCGAGGCCGGCCTCCTGCAGCGCCACGGCCAGCGGGTAGTGCGGGACCGTGTACAGCGGCATCGCGATCTTCTTGCCTCGCAGGTCGGCCACGGTGCGGATCGGCGAGTCCTCCTTGACGAGGATGCGGCTCTGTCCCGTCGCCGAGCTGCGCCCGCCCGCGAGGAGGACGACCGGGGCCCCGTTGGAGATCCCGAAGAACACCGGGACCTCGCCACCCCACGCCACGTCCACCCGGCCCGCCTTCATCGCCTCGATCAGCGGCGGCGCGGAGTCGAAGTCGGCGAACTCGAGCGCGTAGGGCGTGCCCTCGATCTCCCTGGACGCCGTGAGCAGGGTCTTGAGACAGGTCTTGCACGGGGACCCGACGACGATCGTGGTCGCGGAGCGGCCGCCGGCGTCGCCGTCGCCGCACGCGGTCGTCGAGACCAGCAGGGCGAGGAGCGACACGAACAGGGCCCACGTCGTCGGCCGGCGTCGTGGTGGACGTGTGTTCACGGAGGCTCCCCTGGATACAGGTGACTCGAACCAACCATGGATATCGCACCGTCACAGCGGGTCGCATTGCCCTAACGAGCCGAATCGACGGGTTGCGCCTGTCCGGTCCGGACGAACGATGGCGCTCGCCAAGGTGATCAACGCGGAGTTCAAGGACCTCGTCGCGCGGGGCGTGGACTGGATCCAGATCCATGAGCCGCTCACCTACTACGGCGAGGAGGCGTGGTTCATCGAGGTGCTCAACACCGCGTTCGAGGGCGTGGACGCGCACCGCATCTGGCGCATCTGCTACGGCAACCAGGGCGGCAACCCCGGCGTCGGGGGACCGCGCGGCCAGGACATGTTCCCGTTCGCCTTCGCGGCCGACGTCGACCAGATCCACATCGAGACGATGCGACGCGGCAGCGGGGACCTGCGGCACCTGAAGGACCTGCCCGCGCACATGAGCCTCGGCCTCGGCGTCATCGACGTGAAGTCGATGGTGATCGAGGACCCGCGCGCCGTTGCCGACCGGCTCGTGGAGGCGGCACAGTACGTGCCTGCGGAGCGGATCGCGGTCAGCACCGACTGCGGGCTGCTCAACCCTCAAGCGCGAGCACGCGGCGCGCAAGCTCGACGCGCTGGTCGAAGGAACGCGGATCGCCCGGGGGATCCTCTCCGGGAGCTGAGCAGTGCGGCCGCGGGAGGCAGCAGTCGGACCTGCTTCCCGCGGCCGGCTCCTACCGTGCCGAGTGGAGATTCAGAGGGCCGTCCACCCGCCGTCGACGACCAGCGCGGCGCCCGTCATGTAGCTCAGGCGGTCGGAGGCCAGCAGCGCGATGGCGTCGGCGAGGTCCTCGGGCTGCGCGACGCGGCCGATCGGGATGGCCCCCTCCACCTTCTCGCGCAGCTCGGGGACGTCGAGGCGCCACTGTGTCATCGGGGTCTGCACGAACCCGGGACAGACGGCGTTGGAGCGGATCCCGGCGTGGGCGTAGTCGACCCCGAGCGACTTCGCGAACATCAGCGCGGCGCCCTTGGACGCCGTGTAGGCGCAGCGGGCGGGGAACACGACCTGGCCCGCGATCGATGCCGTCGTGATCACGTGCCCGGATCCCTGCGCGATCATCACCGGCAGCGCGGCGCGCGAGCACAGGAACGGCCCGCGCGAGTTGATCGCGTGGACGCGGTCCCACTCCTCGATCGGCGTCTCGTGGCAGATCGTCGCCGCCGGCCCGCCGCTGATGCCGGCGTTGTTGACGAGCACGTCGATCCGGCCGAAGGTCGCGACGATCGTCGCGAAGGCCTGCTCGACCTGCTCGGCGTCGGAGACGTCGGCCACCAGGCCCAGCCCAGTGGAGCCCGCCGCGGCCTTCGCCGCGTCGCCGTCGAGGTCGAGCACGGCCAGGGTGAATCCGTCGGCGAGGAGCCGGGCGCAGGTGGCCCTGCCGATACCGGACGCACCACCGGTGACGACCGCAACCCGCTCCCGGGGATCCGTCGAGACCGTCGATTCCGCATCAGTCATTCTGCTGCCACCAGATTCCACTCAGGGCCGCCTCGCGCGGCGCCGGACACCCGTGGACGGTATGGCCGGCGTCGGGCCGGCAGGCACGTCCGCACCGGACAGAGATCCGGCTGCTGTTCGACCGTGACCGACGAGGCCGCCCGGGACGGTGGGGTCCGGGCATCGCCCTGGGCTCGTCGCGCGGGTTTGTCCCGGCCGGAGTAACCCGTGGGTCGAGCCTGTCCCCTCAAAGACGAATCTCCCTTGGGGGCCGCCGGTAGGGTCCGTCGGACGAAGGGGCGCCCGGATGAGCATCCAAGCTGACACTGCCGACCGCTACGTCGAGCTCTCGCTCGAGTCAGCACTGCTGCGGGTCGCCGACCATGTCGGTGTGTTGGGACGCCGAACGCGACGCGTTCGTGGCCCGCTGGTCTCGGCAGCGCTGGCCGCGGGTTGCGGCCTGATCTATGTCTGTGACGGCCGCTCGCCCAAGCGGGTGGCCGCGGGGCTGGCGGCCGGCCGCGCGGACCGGGTTCGCCGCAGTGCCGTGGGCCCGTGAGCCGGCCGCCGCGTTCGCCCGGCTCACCTCGCCGCCCGTCCCCACTGGTTGAACTCCCATCTCGACACGACGACTGGCAGGGGCCACCGGCAGAACAGCGGGCCGGCTACCTCGCCCTGCCCGCCCACCGGAACGGCACAACGAAGATCAACCCGCTCAATCACAATCACCGGGGCGAGTTCTCTGTCGGATGGGCGATCAAGGCCAAGGACCGGGTCCGGCCGCCAGTGCGGAGCCCACATGTCACCTTCCACACCGCATGGGCGATCTTCACCTGGCTCGGGCTCCCGCTCGACGCCGGGCAGGTGAATCTCGCCTCGGCCCGCGCGCACGCGCCAAGCTCCCCGCAGCTGGCGATCGCCGAGGCAGGCGCCGCATTGGCGGAGTTCGACCGGGTGGGCGCCACGGTGCTTGCCGACACGGCCGCTGCCCTGCTGCGGTCACCCGGCGTGGCGCGGCGCAGCGTCCCGCGCAGCGGCGCCGAGCTGAGGCGCGAGCAGGAGGTGATGCACCTGGTGCCCAGCGGTTGTTCATCAGCCGCAAGACCGCCGCGCATCACGTCAGCAGCGTGCTGGGCAAGCTCGGCCACCGGAACCGGGCCGAGGCCGTCGCCCACGTCGCACGTCTCGCGGATCATCACCGATCCTCATCAGCGGCGATGGCGGGCGGCTCGCCTGGCCACCTCTCGATCTCGACGAGCGCGCGGCTCCCCGCGCACCCCTGCGACAGCCGCGACGACCCCGTGTCGCGGGTCAGCACGTTGACGTTGCCTGCCGAGCACAGGAGGGGCTCGACCCCGGCGACGGGGGACAGCCACGACCCGGTCGCCATCTGCACCACCCCCGCCGCGATGTCGGGGTCCACGACCACCCCGCCCACGCACGCGCCACGATCGTTGAACACCCGCACGAGATCGCCGTCGGAGAGGCCGCGTCGCCCGGCGTCGAGGGGGTGGATCCGGACCGGTTCCCGGCCGTCCACCTTGGACGCCGCGCTGTGCGGGCCGAAGTCGAGCTGGCTGTGCAGCCGGGACGCGGGATTGTTGGCGAGCAGCACGAGGGGGTACCGCGCCGCGCGGGCTGATCCGTGCCATTCCTCGGGTTCGAGCCAGGCGGGGTGGCCGGGGCAGTCCGCATAGCGATAAGAGGCGACGACCTCGGAGTGCAGCTCGATCCGCCCGCTCGGCGTCGCGAGGGGGTGGCCGGCAGGATCCCGGCGGAAGTCGGCGAGCAGGATGCTCGGCGCCGGCACCGCGACGTCCACCCGGCCCGCCGCCCAGAAGGCGTCGAAATCGGGGACCGGCCGTCCGTCCCGCCAGCCGTCGTAGAGGTGCCGCAGCCACTCGGCGGCGCTGCGCCCCTCCGTATAGGCCTTCTCGGTGCCGAGGATCGCGGCGAGATCGGAGAACGTCGCGTAGTCGTCCCTGGCCAGCTCGTACGGCGCGGCGCAGGCGCGCATGGCGGTGAGGAACGGGTCGGTGCGCGACGAGCCGATGTCGTCACGCTCAAGGGTGACGGTTGCGGGCAGCACGATGTCGGCGTGCTGGGCAGCCGGCGTCCAGTACTGCTCGTGGACGACGACCGTCGAGGGCCGTCGCCACGCCTCGCGCAGCCGAGCGAGGTGCTGGTGGTGGTGGAACGGGTTGCCGCCGCACCAGTAGACGAGCTCGATCTCCGGGTAGCGCCGCCGTTCGCCGTTGTACTCGTACGCGCCGCCCGGATCGAGGAGCATGTCCGCGATCCGGGCGACCGGGATGTATTCGCGCACCGGGTTGACGCCTTGCGGGAGCGTGGGCAACGGGCTCTTGTGGGCGGGAAATCCGTTGTCACCAACCGATCCGTAGCCGTGGCCGAAGCCGCCACCCGGGAGCCCGATCTGTCCGATCAGCGCAGCCAGCAGCACGCCGGCCCAGATGGGCTGCTCGCCGAACTCGGCCCGTTGCAGCGAGAAGGTGACGGTCACCATCGTCCGCCTCGACGCCATGGCGCGGGCCAGCGCCGTGATCTCGTCCGCCTCGACGCCGCACAGCGCCGCCGCCCATCGTGGCGACTTCGGGACGCCGTCGGACGCACCGGTCAGGTAGGGCAGCACCCGGTCCAGCCCGGTGCAGTGCGACGCGACGAAGGCGGCGTCGTGGAGGTTCTCGGTGACGAGCACGTGGCACAGCGCCAGCATGAGTGCGGTGTCGGTGCCCGGACGGGCCGGCAGCCAGCGGGACGGGAGATGCGCGGGCAGGTCCCGGCGGTCCGGCCCGATCAGGACGAACTCCGCGCCGCGCGCGGCCATCGCCCGCAGGTGCCCGTCGGTGTCGTGCCGGGTGACGCCCCCCGGCGCAACGGCGGTGTTCTTCGCGGGCACCCCGCCGAAGCAGACCATCAGCTCGGTGTGGGCGGCGAGCAGCGGCCAGCTCGTCAGCGACCGCAGGATCTCCGGGCCCGCGCCGAGCACATGCGGCAGGAGGACCTCGGACGTGCCCGCGCTGTAGGTGTTGACCGATGCGACGTAGCCACCGAGCGAGTTGAGGAACCGGTGGACCTGGCCCTGCGCGTGATGGAACCGCCCGGCGCTCGACCAGCCGTAGGACCCGCCGAACACCGCTTCCGGCCCGCGGCCGCCGTACACCCTCCGCAGCTCCGCCGACAGGCGGTCGAGGACCTCGTCCCAGCCCACCGCGACGAACGCCTCGTCACCGCGGCGCGGATCGGGCCCGGGGCCGCGCTCCAGCCAGCCCCTGCGCACCATGGGCGAGGCGACGCGGAGGCGATGGCGCAGCGACCCGACAAGGTTGCCGAGCAACGGCGATGGAGCCGGATCGAGCTCGGACCCCCGCGCCGAGACGACCTCGCCGCGCGCATCCACGGCAGGGGTGAACGCGCCCCAGTGCGACATGTGACCGGGGGGCACCTATGCAGAGCCCCTTCGGCGCGCGCGTTCTGCGACGCACGCGCGCGTAGCTGCGCGCGCGTGGGAGACACGATGCGCGCGCGGGCCCGCCGCGACGCCGGGAAGTGCGCGCATCAGCCGCAGCGCAGCACGCCGAGCGTGGCCCATGCCCGCGTCGCCAGCTGCAGGTTGAACCACGTCTCGGGATCCCCCAGGTCAAGGCCGCCGATCTGGCGGATCCGCTGCAGCCGGTACTTCAACGTGTTGCGGTGCACGATCAGCGCCTTCGCGGTGAGCTCGTAGCTGCCGCCCAGCTTGAGGTAGTGCGACAGGGTGCGCACCAGCTCGGAGCCCCGCTGCTCGTCGTAGTCCAGCAGCTTGCCGAGCCAGTGCTGCACGAACCGCTCCACCTCGCCGAGGTCCTCGATCCCGACGAGCAGGCGGTACACGCCGAGGTCGTCGAAGCGGATGGCCCGGTCGTCCCACTCGGCCTGTGCCGGCAGCCGCAGCGCGAGCTTGGCCTGCTGGTAGGAGCGGGGGAACTCGGCCACCCGCTCGCAGCACTCGCCGACGCCGAGCCGGGCCCGGCCACCACCCAGCTCGCGCATGACCGACTTGCGCAGGCTCTCCCAGTCGGCCTCGCAGTCGGCGAGCAGCACCACGTCCGCGCCGCGCGCCACCAGCAGCGTCCCGGCGGGTTCGTCGCGCGCCGCGCGCCGCACGGCCTGGAAGAAGGTGTCGGTGTCGCGGGTGCGGCCCCGGCCCTCGATGACGACGACGCGGTGCGGGCGTTGCAGGTCGTAGCCCAGCGCCATGGCGCGCGCGAGGCCGCTGTCCTCGTCGGTGCCGTTGAGCAGCTCGTCCACCAGGTCGCGGCGCAGCCGCAGCTCGCTCTCGGCGAGGCTACGCACCCTGGCCAGCTCCATCGCGAGGATCGTGGCGCCGTGTTCGAGCGCCATCAGCGCCGGTTCGCCCGCGGTGCGCTGCGGGTCGATCAGCACGATGGCCCCGAGGGCGTCGCCCTGGGGGTGCGCCAGCGCCAGTACCCGGCCGCCGTCCCGGATCGGGCGGGCCTCCCGCTTCGCGCGGCTCAGCAGCTGGTCCCGGCGGACCGTGGCGTCCTTGGGATACGGGTCGGGCCGGTTCGGTCCGGCCCACGCCTGCAGGTTCCCGTAGCGGTCCTCGATCGCCACCTGCAGCCCGGTGAGCTCGTGGACGGCCCGCGCGATGCCCTCGCTGCCCTCGCCCGACACCGCGACCGCGGTGAGCCGGGTGTGGATGTTCATGCTGTGCTGGAGCCGCTCGTTGAGCGCCGACAGCTCGGCGGCCGTGGCCAGCTCCTGGGCGTGCAGCCGCCGGTTGGCCAGCGCGCCACCGGTCTGCTGGGCCAGCGCCCTGAGCAGGAACTGCTCCTCGTTGGACGGCTCGCGGGCCGCCCCGATGAGCAGATGACCCAGGTGGCCGGCGAGGCTGCTCAGCGGGTAGGCCCATGCCCATCCGGTGTCGGGCAGCTCGATGCGCCCGCCGGTGGCCCCGACCAGCGCGAGCTGCGCCGTCTGTCGGGGCGGGACGGCTTGTCTCGACGGACCACCGCACCGACCGGCGAGCTCGACGGCGACGACATTGCACCGTGCCAGCGACGGGGCCGCCGTGGCAGCCAGCTCCAGGATCTGCTGCTCGTCGGCGCCCTCGGTCATCAGTTTGCCGAGCACGAGCAGGCTGCGCAGGCTCGACAGCAGGTCGCGGTCGAGCTGGGCAGGGGCGTCGGCCACCGTCATGGGTGCCCGGCCGTCGGGTGGGTCGCCAGGTACTCGTCGGGCTCGACGTACCAGGGGTTGTCCAGCAACTGGCCGCTGAGCAGGACCTTCGGGTGGGTCCGCATGATGTCGAGCAGGATCTCCCCGTTGGAGAACTTCTCCAGGTCGTAGAGGCACAGGACCACCTGCGGGTAGCGGGGCAGGAAGTCGTTGAGCCGGGCCTCGTAGGCCAGCAGGTGCTCGACGCCGGGCAGGTCGCGCAGCGCCCACGTCATCTCGCCGACGGCACGGACGAAGCCGAAACCGTCGCGGCGCACGGCGCCCCCGACCGCGTCCTCCCAGAAGCCGATCATCCGGTCGATGGCGAAGTAGCCGCCGGACAGGTACGTCGACTCCGAGCGCATCGGCTCCAACTGCCCGGTGGCGAGCGAGACGTCCACGTCCAGCTCCTCGGCGAGCGCGCGGACCGTCTCGTCCGCGCCGGGGTCGTCGGTGACGCAGATGCACTTGTCACCGGCGAGCAGCCCCTCGCGCAGGTAGGGCACCAGCAGCTCGTCGCGCTGTGTGGCCCCGCGGTAGAACGCGCAGATGTGGTCGCCGGGCGCGAGGTTCACCCCGGGCAGACCCATGGCCATCGACGTCATCGTCATGTGCCGTCTCCCGCCTCGGACTACTGACCGTACCGCTGGACATGGCCCGCGAACAGGGCGTCGGCATCGATCACCCGGGGCGTGATCGGCCGTGACACCCAGGTCAGGTTCACGAAGTGCCGCGCGTTGATGTTCTCGGTCGTGATCGTGCCGCCCCAGGTCCCGCAGCTGAGGCTCAGCGTGAACGGCAGCCCGTTGCGCGCGCTGCCCGCGCCCTCGTTGAGGTTCTGGTTCACCAGGACCCTGGCGGTGCGGGTGCCCTGCGCGAGCGCGTCGACGGCCTTGTCGGAGGAGGTGTGGATGCCACAGGTGTGGCCGAGGCCCTGGTAGCCGGTGATGTCGTTGACCAGGTCGACGGCGGCGTCGATACCGCCGGTGTACCGGTACAGCGCCAGCACCACCGACAGCTTCTCCCCGCTGAACGGGTGCTCCGGGCCCACCCCGTCCTCCTCGACGACGAGGAACGTGGTGCCGTCGGGGACCTCGAAGCCGGCCAGCCCCGCGATGTGCGCCGCGGGCTTGGCGATCACGGCCATGCAGGGGATCTCGCCGCCGTCGGGCCACATCGCCGCCTGCAGCGCCACCTTCTGCACGGGCGTGCACACGTGGCCGCCCTGGCTCGCCAGCTTGCCCCGCAGCTCGTCGTACACCGTGTCCTGGACGATCACGGAGTTGTCGGCCAGGCAGCTCGTGGCGTGGTCGAACGTCTTGGCCACGACGATGCACGCGGCCGCGTCGGCGATGTCGCCGGTCTCGTCCACGACGTGCACGCAGTTGCCCACGCCCACCCCGAAGGCAGGCGTCCCCGAGCTGTAGGCGGCCTTGACCATCCCCGCCCCGCCGGTGGCGACGATCAGGTCGGCCAGCTGCATCAGCGCCTGGGTCGCGGCGATCTTGGGCTGCGGCAGCACCTGGATGAGGTCGGCGGGGGCGCCGACCTGCTCACAAGCCGCCCGCATCAGGTCGACGACCGCGCGGGTGGTGCCCGCGCTGCGCGGGTGCGCGGCGAACACCACCGCGTTGCGCCCCGCGAGCGCCCACAGCGCCTTGACCGGCGGCGTCGCGTCCGGGCCCGTCGTCGGGATCAGCGCGGCGACCACGCCCACCGGCTTCGCGATCTTGACGAGACCCCGCACCGGGTCCTCCTCGACGACCCCGACGGTCGGGGTGTTGCGCAGGTCGGTGAGCACGCCGAGCACCCGGCGCTCGATCTTGATGACCTTGTCGTCGTAGTTGCCGAACCCGGCCTCGTCGACGGCGAGCCGGGCGAGCTGCTCGGCGCGGTCCTTGCGGGCCACCGAGTAGGCGACGGCTGTGGTGAGTTCGTGCACCTGCTCGGCGGTGTAGTCGTTCACGGCCGCTTGCGCGGCGCGGGCCCGGTCGACCACGGCGGCGACCTCGGTGGCGATGTCGGTAACGGTGGCGGTGTCGGTCATGGTGTCCCATCCCTCGTGATCTTCCAGTCGACGGCGATCGCGCCGTCCTGCGTTGCGAGCGCCGGGTTGAGGTCGAGCTCGGCCACGTCGTCGGCGGCGAGCAGTAGGTTCCCCGCCCCCACCACGACGTCGGCGAGCGCGTCGAGATCCACCGGGGGAGCGCCGCGGGCGCCGGCCAGCAGCGGGAACCCGCGCAGGCCCGCCAGGAGGTCCCTCGCCTCCAGCCGGCCCAAGGGCGCCAGCGCGAACGCGACGTCGGCCAGCACCTCCACCCAGATCCCGCCGAGGCCGACCATGACCACCGGGCCGAACACCGGGTCGCGCATCGCGCCGACCGCGACCTCGACGCCGCTGAGCTGGGGTTGGACCAGCACCGGCCCCATGGCGAGCAGATCAGTGGCGGCGGCGCGCACCTGGTCGGGATCGGCGAGGCCAAGCCGGACACCGCCGAGCTCGGTCCGGTGCGCGGCGGCGGCAACCTTGACCACGACCGGGTACGACGTGGCCGCGTCCACTGCCTCGTCGACGGTTCGGCACAGGGTCGAGGTGGCCGTGCGGACCCCGAAGGCGGCGAGCACCTCGGCGGCGCCCGCCGGGTCCGTCGGCGTCGGTGTGGTCCGGCGCTGCGGAACGGGCGGCGGGGGCGCGGTCCGTTCCCGCGCCATGGCGTAGCGATGGGCGTGCCCGACGGCCCGCGCGGTGCGGGCGGGCCACTCGAAGCAGGGCACCCCCGCCTCCTGGAGCAGGTCGGCGTTCGGCCGGGCATCCCGTGGAGCGACCCAGCAGACGTGCACCGGCACCCCGACGGCGTCGTCGTGCAGCGCGAGCACGACGTCGCGCAGCGCCTCCGCGGTGGGCGTGTCCATCGCGGCGCGCTGCAGCAGCACCGGGATCACCACGTCGACCTCCCCGGAGCGGGCGAGCAGGTCGGTGAGCCCGGGGTAGAGCTCGGCGTAGCGCGACCACACCGGCGTCACGTCCACCGGGTTCACCGCGCTGGCGAACGCCGGCAGCATGTCCCGGATCTTGTCCTGCAGCGGCGCCGACAGCGCGGGCACCGTCAGGCCCTCGTCGGCGAGCAGGTCGGCCAGCTCCACGCCGACCCCCCCGGAGTTGGTGACGATCCCGACCCGGGCGCCTGCGGGCAGCGGCTGGCCGTCCAGTGCCCTGGCGACGTCGAGCAGCTCCTGCCCCGACCGCACCTCGACGATGCCGGCCTGCCGGAACACCCCGTGCCACACCGCCTCCGAGCCGGCCAGCGCCGCGGTGTGCGACGCCGCCGCCCGCGCCCCGGCCTCCGACCGGCCCGTCTTGGCCACGATCACCGGCTTGTCCGGGGTGGTGAGCCGGGCCCGCTCGACGAACGCGCGCCCGTCGACGAGGGACTCCAGCAGGAAGCACAGCGTCTCCGACGCGGGGTCGTCCGCCAGCTCGGTGAGCAGCTCGGCGATCGTCACGTCACATGTGTTGCCGGGTGCGAGGATCTTGGCGAACCGGGCGCGCTCGTCGACGGCCAGCGCGTAGATCGCCATGCCGTATGCACCGGACTGGCTGACCAGGCTGATCCCGCCGCCGCCACGGGGCAGCCCGGCCGCCATCGAGGCGTTGAGCGGCAGGTCGCAGTTCTGGATGCCGAAGCAGTTCGGCCCGATGATCCGAACGGAACCCGCCGCCGCCACCAACTCGGCCTGCAGCGCCACGCCGTCGGCCCCGGTCTCGGCGAACCCGCCCGAGAGCACGACCATCGCGCCGACGCCCTTCGCCGCGGCGTCGGCCGCTACCGCGGGCACCGCGTGGGCCGGCACCGCGACAACCGCCAGGTCGATCTCGCCCTCGACGTCGAGCAGCGAGCCGCCACCGCGCACCGGCACGACCTCGCCGGGGAAGGACTCCAGGTTGCGTGCCAGCAGGTTGCCGAGCGTGCCCGCCCGGTCCGACGCGCCGACGAGCGCCACCCGTCGGGGGGAGAACAGCGCGTTCAGCAGGCGCATGCCGACCCCTGGTCGCCGGGGTGGAAGCGGCGCTTCAGCTCGTCGGGGCCGAACTCGAGCAGTCGCACGCCGATCGGGTCGACGGACCGCACAGCCGCGAGCTCGGCGGTGCTCGGCGGGTGCAGCAGGCCGTGGGTCAGCTCGACACGCAGCTCGAATCCGGTGGCGTCCGCGACGTCCTGCACGGTGACGTCCGGCCAGGTCGCGCGCAGCCGGGCGTGCCCCCTCTTGTCGTAGTCCAAGATACCCAGCTCGGTGATCAGCCACTGCGGGCCGCCGCCGGTGTAGCCGAGCTCGGCGCGGGATCCCGACGGCGTCACGTGGCCGATGTCGGTGAGGAAGTCGAGCTTGGGTACCAGGGTGCGCCCGGACCGGTGCTTCGTCGTCCACAGCGTGAGCGCCCCGATGGTGGCCGAGATGTTGCAGCCACCACCCCCGCCACCCAGCTTGATCTTCGGCTTGGCCCCGTTCTCCGTCATCACCGATCCGATCGCGGTGACGTTGGTGTTGCCGTAGCCGTCGATCTGCCCGCCGGAGAGGAACATCCGGTCCACCGCGCCCCGGCAGGCGGCGTCGAAGAACTCCTCGAACCGCATCCGGTAGACGGCGTCGCGGTGCAGCGCCAGGTCGTTGCTGGTGGGCGGGATGAACGCAGGGTCGGGGTTGACGGCGTAGGTGGCGCCCTCCACCAGCAGGCTGTCGCGGGCGTGGGTGCGCTTGGCCACGTGCATCGCCACCTGCGCGCACGGGCTCGCGAACCCGTGGAAGACCACCTCTCGGTCGCGGATGGTGCGGGCCAGCGCCACCACGAACCACTCGTCGATGGACCAGCTGCCGTCACGATCATGGCATGTCATCGGAACAGCTCCTGCCAGTCCGACGCGGAGATCGACCAGCCGACCAGGCGTTCCGGGTCGACGTCGTGGCGGTAGGCGTCCTCACCCGTGTGCACGTAGCGGTCGAGGTAGGCGGTGAGCTCGCCGCCCCCTGCGCTCGCGGCCGCGATGTAGGCCGCGAGGTGTGGCCGGTCGTAGGCGTATCCGGGATAGCAGGACGAGGGGTGCGCCCCGTAGGGCACCTCCGCCACGGCGGCGACCAGGTGCGCCGGGACGACCACCCCGGCGGCGGCGATCTCGTCGGTGGTCACCATCCGGTCCACCGTTGCGACGACCATCGCGGAGGCCGACGCGAAGCGCTCGTCGAGGACGTAGGGCTGGTCGAGGTGCAGGTTCCCGTGCCGGTCGCCCAGCGGGGCGTGGATCAGCGCGACGTCCGGCGCCAGCGGCGGCACGGCCACCAGCTCCTCGTCGGTGAACGGGCAGCGCACCCGGCCGTACTCGCCGTGCAGCACCCCGATGTCGGTGCCCTTCACCCCGCGGACCGGCAGGAACGGCAGGCCCATCTCGGCGGCGCGCAGCTGGGCCAGGATCGTGACACAGCAGCTCTCCCGCACTTCGATGGTCCCGCCCTCGGCGGCCCGCCGGTACGCGGGCGCGAGCCCCAGGTCCTGCTCGAAGCCCACGTAGCTCTCCTCGCACACCTTCACCGCACCCGCCGCGATCAGCAGGTCGACGTCGACGCTGTGCGCGGACCCGACCAGGTGCAGGTCGCGACGGCCCTGCCGGATCAGCTCGCGCACCATTGCCATCGGCAACCGCGAGCACAGGCCTCCGCCGAGCGCGACCAGCGCCCCGTCGGTGACGAACGAAGCGGCCTCGGCCAGCGAAGCCCGCTTGTGCGGCGTGAGGTGGAAGGTCATTGCGCGGTCATCCCGCCGTCGGCCGTCACGACCGCCCCCGTCATGAAGCTCGCCTCGTCGCTGGCCAGGAACAGGGCGACGTTCGCGATCTCCTCGGGCGTGCCGAGGCGGCCGATCGGGTACTTGACCAGCGTCTTCGCGAGCCCGGCTGCCATGTCCCCGTCGCCGCGGGCGCGCAGCATCGGCTCCATCAGCGGGGTGAAGACGGTGCCGGGGCAGATCACGTTGACGCGCACCCGGCGCGGGGCGAGGTCGACGGCCATCGACCGGGTCAGCGCGATCACCGCGCCCTTCGCCGCGCAATAGGCGGCGAAGTTCGGCACGCCGACCAGCCCCGCGACCGATCCCTGGTTGATGATCGAGGCGGTCTCGCCCTCGGCGGGGTCCATGTGACGCAGCGCCGCGCGGGAGCACAGGAACGTGCCCTTGGCGTTCACCGCGAAGCTGAGGTCCCAGTTGTCCTCCTCGGCGACCGCGACCGACCCGCGGCTGTCCACGCCGGCGTTGTTGTAGAGGACGTCGAGGCGCCCGAACTCCGTCACCGCACGGGTGACGGCCTCCTCCACCTGCGCCGCGTTGGAGACGTCGGCGGCCAGCGCGATCGCCTGCCCGTCCTGCTTCGCGATGAGCGCCGCGGTCTCCGCGGCCGCCTCCTCGCGCAGGTCGAGCACGGCCACCGCCGCGCCCTCGGCGGCGAACCGCAGGGCCGACGCCTGCCCGATGCCGGAGCCCCCGCCCGTCACGAGCGCGACCTTGCCGGCCAGCCGTCCGATACCCGTACCAGTCATCACAGTGCCGTCCATCCGCCGTCGACGATGAGTGCGTGGCCGTTCATGTAGCCGAGCCGCCCGGAGGCCAGGACGCTGATGGCGTCGGCGATGTCGGTGGGCTGGGCCACCCGGCCGAGCGGGATGTTTCCCTCGACCTTCGCGCGCAGCTCCGGGACGTCGAGGCGCCACTGTGTCATGGGGGTCTCGACGAAGCCGGGACAGACCGCGTTGGAGCGGATCCCGGCCTGCGCGTAGTCCACCGCGAGGGACTTCGCGAACATCAGCGCCGCGCCCTTCGACGCGGTGTACGCGCAGCGGCCGGGGAACACGATCATGCCCGCCACCGACGCCACCGTGATCACGTGTCCCGACCCCTGCGCGAGCATCACCGGCAGCGCCGCCCGGGAGCACAGGAACGGGCCGCGGGAGTTGATCGCGTGCACCCGGTCCCAGTCCGCCACGGGCGTCTCGTGACAGATCGTCGCTGCTGGCCCGCCGTTGATGCCGGCGTTGTTGACCAGCACGTCGATCCGTCCGAAGGCCGCGACGATCTCGGCGAAGGTGCGCTCGACGGCGTCGGCGTCGGAGACGTCGGCCTCGTAGCCGGTGCCGTCCGCCCCGGCCGCGGCCTTGGCGGCGTCGACGTCGAGGTCCAGCACGGCGAGGGTGAACCCGTCGGCCGCCAGCCGGGAGCAGGTCGCGAGACCGATCCCGGACCCGCCCCCTGTCACGACCGCTATCCGCTCGTGGGCATTCATACAGGTACCGCCAGCTCCTGTTGGGCCGCCTGCGCGGCGACGATCAGTGGGTCGTAGACCGGTGAGTAGGGGGGTGCGTATGACAGGTCGAAGGCGACGAGGTCGTCCACCGACAGCTCGGCGTGCAGCGCCGCGGCCACCACGTCGACGCGCTTGGCGGCGCCCTCCCGGCCCACGAGCTGGGCGCCGAGCAGGCGGCCGCCCGCCTCGTGCACCAGCCGGACGTGCAGCGGCTGCATCCCCGGGTAGTACTTCGCGCGGCTGCGGCTCACCACGTCGGTTGCGGTCGCGGCCAGCCCGGCGGCCTGCGCCTCGGCCAGCGTCAGGCCGGTGCGGGCCACCTCGAGCTCGAAGACCTTCACCACCGCCGTCCCGACGACGCCGGCGAACGTGGCGTCGCCGCCCGCCGCGACCGTCCCGGCGACGCGCCCGGTCTTGTTCGCCGCGGGCCCCAGCGGCACGAACGCGGGCCCGCCGAGCACCCGGTGGTACGGGGCCACGCAGTCACCGGCCGCCCAGACACCGGGCAGGCTCGTGGCCATCCGGTCGTCTACCAGCAGGGCCCGGCCCGGCCCGGTGAGCGCACCGGCGTCTCCCGCGACCGTCGACGCGGGCCGCACCCCGGCGCACACCACGACGACGTCGAATCCCGGCTCTGCCAGCAGTTCCGCGACGTCGACGCCCAGCCGCAGCTCGACGTGCTCGCGGGTGTGCTTCTCGACGATCGCGGCGACCGGCTCGTCCAGGTTGGGCAGCACGCGGTCGAGCCGCTCGGCGACGGTCACGCGGCAGCCCCTGGCATGCAGCGCCTCGGCCAGCTCCAGCCCGATGTAGCCGGCGCCGACGACGAGCGCGGTGCCCACCGCGCCTGCGTCCAGAAGCGTGCGCAGGGCGATCGCGTCCTCCATGGTCCGGACGGTGAAGGTGGGCCGGTCACCGAGCCCCGGCAGCGGCGGGACGCCGGGCACCCCGCCTGCGGCCACCACCAGCGCGGAGTAGCCGATCTCCCGGTCCTGCCCCTCGTGGTGGTACCGCACGACGCGCTGCTCGACGTCGAGCGCGAGGGCCTGCGCGTGCAACCGCAGGTCGAGGCGGCGGCGCTCGCGGAAGTACTCCGGCGGGTAGGACAGCAGGTCCTGCGGCCGATTCACCAGGCCCGACAGGTAGTACGGCAGCCCGCACATCCCGTACGCCGCCCAGCCGGTGGCCTCCAGAACGACGATCTCGAGGCCGCGATCGACACGGCGCGCAGCGGACGCCGCCGACATTCCCGCGGCGCCGCCGCCGAGCACCACGAGCCTGCTGGTCACGAGCGGAAAGCTACGGTTCGAGGGTGTGCGGGGACACGTCCGTTGCTGACAAAGTCGGGGTCGGCGTTGGTCCTCGGAGGACGAGGCCGTCAACCGCCACGCACCGTAGATTTTCGACGATGTGGGACTCTCCCGATTTCCTGCGGTTGCCGGTCCGGGCCGCGAAGCCACGCTCGACCGGCGTCACGCACGTCCTGGACAAGGGTGCGCCGCCGGTCGTGATCGAGGGCCTGCTGGCCTCGGCCGCAGACCACATCGACGTGGTGAAGATCGGGTGGGGGATCGGCTACGTCGACCGGGCCTTCAAGCTGCGGTTGGCCGCCTACCAGAGCGCGGACATCCAGGTCTGCCTCGGCGGCACCATGCTCGAGATCGCGGTGGCCCAGGGTGAGCTCCCGGCGCTCGTCCGGTGGGCGGCCGCCCACGGCATCGACGCGCTGGAGGTCTCCAACGGGCTGGGCTGGATGGCGCCGGGCGTGCAGCGGGCGCTGGTGGCCGAGCTGGCCGCGGACTTCACCGTGCTGGCCGAGGCGGGCGTCAAGGACGCCGCAGTCCCGGTGGCCGCCGCCGAGTGGGCGGAGGAGATGAACGCCGACCTCGCCGCGGGCGCCAGGTGGGTCGTCGCCGAGGGGCGGGAGTCCGGCACCGTCGGCATCTACGAACCCGACGGCTCGGTCCGCTCCGCGTTCGTCGAGGACCTCGTCGGGTCGGTCGACCTCGCCCGGGTGATCTTCGAGACCCCGTCGAAGACGCAGCAGTCCTGGTTCATCCGCCGCTTCGGGCCGGACGTCAACCTGGGCAACATCGCCGTGGACGACGTGCTGCCCCTGGAGACGCTGCGCCTCGGGCTCCGCGCCGACACGGCAATTCGACCATCAGCGGTGCGACCATGACGTCCGTGGACCCGATCCCCGAAGCAGGCCCCAACACCCGCGCGCACCCCTACCGCGGGCTGTCGGTGCAGGAGGTCGACGTCCCGCTGACCGAGCGGGCGATCCTGGCTCACCTCGACGGCCGGGAGGTCTACCGCCGCACCGACTACCTCGCCCTGCGCAGCGGCGGAGCCACGGCGCTCGTCGAGGTGCGCAAGGCGAGCCTGGAGCCGCTGTTCTCCCCGGTGGTGGCCGCCCGGCTGATCTCCGGCCCGGACGCGACGGCGTGGGTCGAGGACCCCGGCGTCGACGTCGGCAACGCCACCGCGCTCGCCGGGGCCGCGGTGCCGGGCATGCCCACCACGGTGGTGCTCGGCCGCTTCGAGCACGTCAACTTCATCCACCGCCCGCAGCCGATCCGGGTCCGGGTCACCGAGGTCGTCCCGCCCGAGCCCGCGAAGCTGCTCGCGCAGGCCCGCCAGGCCGTCGAGTTCGACGAGGACCTGCCGCCGATCGAACTGGTGCTCGACGCCGTCCGTGTCGAGGAGGTTGCCGCGGCCAACCCGTCCGCGGACTACCTGCTGCCCTGCCGGGGGTCGGGCGCCGACCTCGGCGGCGGCTCGTCGGTGGCCTACCTGGACACTCGCCCCGCCGAGCGCGCCGACTGGCTGCTGATCGGCTGCGAGCGCTCGCTGCAGTTCCACCGCCACTTCTACGGCGACGAGCCACCGCGCGTCGACCTGTGCCCGCGCAAGCGTTCCGCACCCGACGACGGGCTCACGCTCACGAAGTGCTGCCTGATCGAACGGGGCCTGGAGGTCGACGACCGCACCGCGGTGGTGCCGTGGGGTGCCAACCTCGACGAGGTGCGCGAGGGCCTGCGAAAGTTGCTCCTGTGAGCGAGCTGGCGAGCTCACCATTCAACACAGTGGTCCCACGAACGTGGCCGACGAGCGCCAGCGAGGAGGACTCGTGAGTTCACACCTGGCCGACTCGACCGTGTACGGCCACCTGTGGACCACCCCCGAGCTGCACGCACTGTTCGACGACACCGGCCGCACCCGCTCGTGGCTCGCGATCCTGGTGGCGCTGGCCCACGCGCAGGCCGACCTCGGGCTCGTGCCGGCCGACGCCGCGCGCGAGATCGAGGCGCACGCGCTGGTGGAGCAGCTCGACCTCGACGAGGTGGGCGCGCAGACCAGGGCCACCGGGCACTCCACGCTCGGCCTGATCCGCTGCCTGCGCGAGATCCTCCCGGAGTCCGCCCGCGAGTGGGTGTACTTCGGGGCCACCGTCCAGGACGTGAGCGACACCTGGTTCGGGCTGACCATGCGCGCGGTCGCCGACGTCGTCGGGCGGGACCTGGCCAGGTGCGAGGCGGCCGCGGTGGACCTGGCCCGGCGGCACCGCGACACCGTGATGTGCGGGCGCACCCACGGCCAGCCCGGGCTGCCCATCACGTTCGGGTTCAAGGCCGCCGTCTGGGCCTCCGAGCTGGCCCGGCACCGGGAGCGCCTGGCCCAGGCGCGGCCCCGGTGCGAGGTGGCGCAGCTCGGCGGGGCGCTGGGCACGATGGACTTCTGGGGCGATCCGGCGCTGGCGCTGCTCGACGGGTTCGCAGCCCGGCTGGGGCTCGCCGCGCCAGACGTGCCGTGGCTCACCGCCCGCGACCGCGTGGCGGAGTTCCTTGGCCTGCTCGCCATGGTCACCGGCACGCTGGCCAAGATCGGCAACGAGATCTTCGAGCTGCAACGCCCGGAGATCGGCGAGGTGGCCGAGCCGTTCACCGAGGGCACCGTCGGCTCGATCACGATGCCGCACAAGCGCAACCCGGAGATCTCCGAGCACCTCGACACGCTGGCCCGGATCGTCCGGGCCGACGCCGGCGTCGCCGTCGAGGGCATGGTCGCCCTGCACGAGCGCGACGGGCGCGGCTGGAAGGCGGAGTGGCTGGTGCTGCCCGAGGCGTGCCAGCTCACCGGGGCGGCGCTCGCGTTCACCGCCCGGCTGCTGGAGGGGTTGCAGGTCGACGCCGAGCGGATGCGCGCCAACCTCGACACCCACCGCGGCTACCTGCTCTCGGAGCCGCTGATGGTCGCGCTCGCGCAGCGCGTCGGCAAGCACACGGCGCACGAGGTGGTCTACGCCGCGGCGATGGCCGTCCGCACCGGCGGCGGCGACCTCGGTGAGCGGCTGCTCGCCGAAGGGCTGCTGGACGAGACGGAGGTCGCCGCGGCGTCCGACCCGGCGCGCGCCCTCGGCGCCGCCACCGCGTTCGTCGACCGCGTGGTCGGCAAGCAGTGACAGGGCCGGCAGTGACAGGGCCGGCAGGGACCGGGCCCGCGGCGACCGGACTGCTCGCCCAGCCCCGGATCCGGCTGGGCACCTTCCCCACGCCGCTGCAGCCCGCTCCCCGGCTGTCGGCCGAGATCGGAGTGGAGGTCTGGCTCAAGCGCGACGACCTCACCGGCCTCGGGCTGGGTGGCAACAAGGTCCGCGGGCTGGAGTTCCTGCTCGCCGACGCGGAGCTGACGGGTTGCGACCACCTCGTGACCGGCGGCGGGCCGGGCTCGAACTGGGCGATGCTCGCCGCGCTGGCCGCCCGCACCCGCGGCCTGGACACCGTGCTGGTCTGCTACGGCGACCCGGTGCCGCCCGTGGGGAACATGGTGCTGGCCGAGATGGCGGGCGCGCAGATCCGGTTCACCGGCGACCATGACCGCGCGTCGGTCGACCGGGGCGTCGACGAGGTCGCCGCCGAGCTCCGCGCGCAGGGGGCCACGCCGTACCCGCTCGGGCGGGGCGGCGCGACGGCCGTCGGGGCGCTGGGCTACGTCGCGGCCGCGCAGGAGCTCGCCGTTCAGCTCGCCGGCTTCGGGCTGGCGCCCGCCCAGCTGTGGCTGGCCACCGGATCCTGCGGCACCCAGGCCGGGCTGTGGGCGGGCGCAGAATGGCAGGCGCTGGACGCCGAGGTGGTCGGCGTCACCGTCAGCAGGTCGGTGGACGAGTGCGTGCCCCGCATCGCCGCGCTCGCCCGCGAGACGGCGGAGCGGATCGGCGTCCCGCCGCCGGCCGGTACTCCGTCCGTGCTCGGGGGCCACATCGGACCGGGCTACGGCTACCGCTCCCGCGAGGGCGACGCCGCGGCGCAGCTGGTGGCCCGCACCGAGGGCGTGTTCCTGGATCCGGTGTTCGCGGCCAAGGCGATGGCCGGGCTGCTGTCCGCCGCCGGCCGCGGGGAGGTGGCGGGCCCGGTGGTGTTCCTGGTGACCGGTGGCGCCCCCACCCTGTTCACCGCGGTCTAGCTTGAACGCGGAGGCGGCCGGCCCCGTCGCGCCCTCGCGCGCCGACTGTGCCCTCGCGCGCTGAGTGACTTCCCGCGCGCCGACTGTGCCCTTGCGCGCTGAGTGACTTCCCGCGCGCCCCCGGGAGCGCGCGAGGCGCCAGACAGCGCGCGAGTCACCATCCCGCGTGCGAGACCCGGCGTGGCGAGCGAGGGTGCCGGGGGCGCGCGGATGCCGGTGGCCGCCGTGGTTTGCGCGCTCGCTGTGCCCTCGCGCGCTCCCGGGGCGCGCGAGGGCCCATCCGGCGCGCGAGGCCCTACCCGGCGCGCGAAGTCGCATCCGGCGCGTGGCCGCCGTCAGAGGCGCTTCTCCGCCCAGTAGACCGCGATGTGGTTGGTGTTGTACCTCGGGATCTCCATGTAGCCGGTCGCCTCGAACAACAAGCGGCTGTGCTTCTGCTCCGGGCCCGCATCCAGCCGCACCCGCTCGTAGCCCAGCGCCCGGCCCGCGTCCTCCAGCGACGCCAGCAACGCGCGACCGACCCCGCGCGAGCGCGCGTCGGGCACCACGTACATCCGCTTGATCTCGCAGAGCCCCCCGTCCAGGCGGCGCAGGCCGCCGATCGCGATGGCGCGCTCTCCGTCGTACCCGAAGAGGAACGCGCCGTCGGGGGGCACCATCTCGTCGGGGCTCGTCACCGAGCCGGGGCGCACGACCCGGCCCGGGTACTGCGTGTCGAGCAGGTCGTTGAGCTCGGACATCAGCTCGCGGCCGGGCGACTCGTCGGACCGGCCGGGACGGAACTGGACAGCCATGGCGTCATCGTGGCGCATCGCCCCGGCACGTGACGAGACCGGAGCGGACTCCGGCCGATTCCGTCGGCACCGCGCCCCCCGCGGCGAAGGCTTTGTGCAGGCGCAACGCGAGCTCGATCTCGAAGGCCGAGTCGTGGTCGTCGAGCCGGTCGCCGAGGGTCTCCCGGATGACGCGCATCCGGTACTTCATCGACGACGGGCTCAGGTGCAGCAGCTGGGCGGCCTCGGTCGGGCTACCGCCGCAGACGAGGTAGGCGTGCAGGGTGTCGACCATCTCGCCGCCGAACCGGGGATTGTCCATCAGGTTCCCGAGCACCCGGCGGATGAAGTGGCCCAGCCGGGGCCCCCATCCGGATCCGAGCGCGCCGGCCACGACGCCCAGCTCGTCGACGAGTGCGACGTCGTCGAGGCACAGCCCGGGAGCCGGCGCCGCCTGCAGGTCGGCGAGCCACCGGGTCGTCCGGTAGGAGTCGCGCAGGCCGGCACCGCGGACTTCCGGCATCCCGACCACCACCCGGCAGCGCAGCGGGGCCAGTCCGTCGAGCACCCGCCGCCAGGCCATCGCGTGCACCCGCGGGCCGGCCTCCGGCGACTCGGGATACAGGCACACGGCGCGGTCCCCGACGTGGGCCGAGCGGCCGGCGGCGAGCAGCGGTTCCCCGCTGATCCGGTGCTCCAGGCAGGTGACGAGCTCGCCTCCGGCGTCCCCGCTCACCGGGGTGACGATCGCCGTCCGGTACCGCACCTGATCGCGGACCGCGTCGGGCCGCAGTGGAGGATCCTCGTCGGACAGGCAGGCGAACAGCGCGGCCTGCAGCTCCGCCGCCGCCGCCCGCCGGATCGCGTCGCGACCCAGCAGCGCCAGCGCGAGCAGGTCGTGGACGATCCGCCACACCGGCGCGTCGAGCCCGTCGCCGGGAACGGGCCGGTGGAAGACGAGCACGCCGAGCCGGTGGGTCCCCGCGGAGATCACGAGCTCGCGATCGGCGTGCGGGCCGTTGGCCGTCCAGCGCCAGTTCCGGGACGCCACGTCGGTGACCCCACCTGCCGGGCCCGGGACCCTCGGCTCCCCGGCCGCGAGCACGCCGCGGTCGGGTCCGAGCAGCACGGTCGGGCAGCCGGCGACGGTGGCCACCACCGCGACGGCCCCGGCGAGGTCGTCGCTGCCGACCGAGCGGGCCAGCTCGCTGCACACCGAGGCCAGGTCGACGGCCCCGGTCTCGGGGGCGCCGGCCGACGCGTGGAGCACCGGGCGGGGTCGGGTGGTCGTCTCGCTGTCGGCCCCCGCGCCCAGCACGACCCTGACGACGAGCTGCACCTCTTCGGCCGGGTGCATCGCAGGTACCAGCGGCTCGCGGATCTCGAACCTGCTGACGGGCAGCGTGGGAAGGCTCATGGGCAGACGGTAGGTCCGCAGGAGCGGGCGGGGACCGTCCGATTTTGGTACGGCATCGGGCCGGCGACGGCCTCAGAGCACCACCCGCTCCGGGTCGATGCCGTAGTGGCGGATCTTGCGATACAGGCTGGACCGGGACATCCCGAGGACGAGCGCGGCCCGGGTCTTGTTCGCGTCCGCGTCTCGCAGGGCATGGATGATCGCGTCCCGTTCGAGGAGCTCGAGACTGCCGAGGTTGCGGCGCGGCATCGCGGAGCCCAGGTCGGCCAGGTCCATCGGCGTGATGTCATGGGTCCGGCCCTCGCCGAGCAGGCGGATCAGCAGGGCGTCCAGCTCGCGGACGTTGCCCGGCCACGGATGCCGCATGAGCAGCCGCAACGCGTTCGGGGTCAGCCGGGGACGGAGCGGGCCGGGCGCGTGTCGCCGGATCAGGGCATCCGCGATCCCGGCGATGTCCTCGGGTCGCCCGCGCAGCGGAGGCAGCGTGACCACCTGGGTGCGCAGCCGGTCCTCCAGCGCCCGGTGCACGGGCCGGTCGCCCGGGATCGCCGTGGAGATGACCAGCGGGGGGTCCTCGGCGAGGTCGAGCAGGTCGCACAGGGCCGCCGAGGCGGGTTCACCGAGCCGGTCGATGTGGGCGAGCACGATCGTGCTCGGTCCCGGGCCGACGGCCGCGAGGGCGCGGCGCAACCAGTCTCCGGTGCCGAGGACGCCTTCCATGGTGCCCGGCAGCACGGTGCACGTGGACTCGGGTCGCATGCTGTGGTGGAGATGGCGGGCCAGCGCCATCTTGCCGGTACCCGGTTCGCCCTCGATCCGAATGGGGGTCCGCGGGTCGAGCCGGGCACAGCGCTGCGCCACCCGGCGCCAGGCGTCGCTGGTACCGGCCAGTCCGGCCGCGGCCAGCCCGGCGCAGCTCGCTGTCGTGTTCCGGCCCGGCTGGCCCGACCGCCGCCGGGTGGTCGCGCCCGCGTCGATCTCGATGAGCAGCCCGGCGACCTTGAGCCCGGCCAGGACAGGGCGGCAGCGGGCCACCGCGGTCCGCCCCTTCGAGAACGACATCTCCCGCACGACCTCACCGGAGGACAGCGAGGTCATGTCGCCCTGTTCCAGCAGGACGGCCTGGTCGACGCCGTCCAGCCAGGGCGCCGCGGACGCGTTGGCCATCATGAACTGGTCGGTCAGCGCGATCAGGGGGCGGGTGGTCTCGCGGTTGCGGGCGAGGAAGGCCCGAAGGACCGACCGTTCGGAGTCCGAGACCCGCTCGAAGAGCTCGCGCTCGATCTGCGCGCCGAGGTCGATCACCGTGGGCAGCAGCAGCGAGTTCGCGTCGGTGGTCGGGCAGGCCAGGTCCAGCACGCCCTCCAGCCGTCCGCTGAGCGGGTGCCGGATCGGCACGCCGACGCAGGTGAGCTGGTGCAGCGCGGCGACGTAGTGCTCGGACCCGGCGACCTCGACGGGTTGCATCTCCTCCAGCACGGTACCGATCCCGTTGGTGCCGGCCACCTCCTCGTCCAGCACGAAACCCCGATCGATCGACGAGGCGGTGAGGTGGCGCTCGAGGCTGGGATCGCCGACCCACCGGCCGACGATCCGCGCCCGCCGGTCCGCGAGGACGATGCAGACGTTCGTTCCCGGCAGGCTCATCGCGAACCGGTTGAGCACAGGCTCGGCGGCCGACACCAGCCGGGACTTGGCGTCGGTCGGCAGCCAGGGGAAGTCGGCGTCGTCGGGGGCCACCCGCGAGAGCTGGCTGCGCCGCCAGGACGCGGCGATGTTCGGACGGACGTCGCTCGGCTCCCGGCCCGACTCCAGGAAGCCCTCCCAGGCCTGCCGGACAGAGGCGCTGCGCTCATCGCTCATGGCCATCTCATCACCTCGAGCCGGCACCCCCTCGTGCCCGGCAGCCACACTGTCGTCGGTCTCAGCTGTTCAGGCAACGGGTCAGCGCATCCGGGATGTCGTCGATCCCCGGCACCGGGACGCACTCGCCGTGCCCGGCCGCCGCGAGCCGTCCGCAGGCCTGCAGCCGGGCCTGCGCCGTGGCCGTCGCGAGCACGTGCAGGCGCGGGAAGCGCCGCGCGACGGTCGCCGGATCCCCGCCGTGGTTGCTCACCCCGTCGGTGACCAGGATGCCGATCTTGTCCCGCGCCCGGGACGGTTCGAGCAGGCGAAGGCCGGTCACCAGCCCGAGCGAGATGTCGGTGAGCCCCTCCGGGCGGACGGCGAGCACATCCTCGACGACCCGGGTCACCGGTTGCGGGTTCTCGACCGAGGTGACGACGGCGACCCGGCTCCAGAACAGCACCGTCGCGAGGTCGTCCCGCCCGGCGGTCGCCGCCGCGGCCGACGCGGCGGCCAGCGCCGCCCGGATGAGCGGGGCGCCGCGCATCGAGCCGCTCACGTCGAGCATCAGCGCGACGCCGCGGCGGCCCGCGGAGCGTTCCTGCACCCAGATGTCCTCGTGGCCGGGGTAGGGGTTGGCGGCGAGCTCCTCGAGGCTGCGGTCCAGGTCGAGGTCGTCGGACTGGAAGCGGAACCGGGCAGGTCGCAGCGTGCCGGTGCCGCGCCTGCCCCGGGTTTGCCGGGCGCGCCGCACGACGATCTGCATCGCCAGCCGGTGGACCAGCGCGGGATCGATACCGGCGAGGCGGCGGCGGTGGTGCCGCCGGGTCGCCCGCCCGGCGGAACCCGTGACGAGGTCGGTGAGGTCATCGAGCTCCTGGTCGGTGAGGGCCGTCCCTCCCGGTGGGAGGGTGTTCCCCGGGTCCGTCGACCCCGCGGTGTCCCCGGCCACCGAGCGGGACACCTGCGCCGCGCCGCCGGCCCCGGCGCCCGGCTCGCCGGGGGACCGGCGGGACGGCTCGACCGTCCGGTCCGGCCCGGCGTCGCGCACCCACGCCGGCCGGGTGCCCCGCCGGACGATCGCCGAGGGCAGCGCCACCGCTGCCGCCGAGCCGGCCGCGGCGGCCACCCGCACGACGGCCTCGTCCTCCCAGATCTCGCGGATCACGTCCTCGGCGCTGCGCCCGCCCGCGTCCCGGACGGCGACCCGGCCCGAGAGCGCGACCAGTGCCGCGCGGATCACCACGTCGAGCGAGGCGGGGTCGCGGTCGCGCAGGTCGACGTCCTCGAGCCGGGCGAGCTGCCGGGCCACCGCCGCGAGATCGATCGACCCCCGAACCGAGGCGCCCCGGACCAGGTCGGGGTGCTCGCGGGTGGCGCGCCCGACGGTCACCGCCATCCCGACCAGCCACGCGGGCGTGGCCGGATCGTGGCGGCGCAGAATGGTCCGCTCCTCCTCGGCCCGCTGCTGGTGAAGGCGCAGCCGCACCAGCCGCTCGGCGAACGCCCGGCCGAGCGGGTGGGTGCCACCTGGGTCGCCGTCGTTGGCCGTGGCCACCAGGCCGAAGCCGGGTGCGGCGCCCACCTCGCCCACCCTGGGCACCGCGATGCGCCGCTCGTCGAGCGGCCCGAGGAGCAGGTCGAGCATCCCCGGGGGCATCCGGTTGGCCTCCTCGACGTGCAGCAGCCAGCCCCGGCGCATGGCGACGAGCAGCGGTCCGTCCACGAAGCCCGCGGCGTCGAAGCCGCGGCGCATCACGTGCGCGGGGTCGTGGTGGCCCAGCAGCGCGCCCGCGGTGATCGCCGCACTGCCCTCGACGACGAGCATCCGGCGTTCGAGCGCCGCGGCCACGTCCCGGACCAGCAGCGACTTCCCGGTGCCCGCCGGGCCCTCGACGAGCAGGTCACGCCCGGCCCGCAGTCCGGCGACGAGCATGCGGCGCTCGGCCCGGCGGCCGACCAGCGGCACCGGCGCGGACCCTGGCATCACCGGACCCGGCCGGACACGAGCTCGGTGATGACGTCCTCCGGCGTGCGCTCGGCCGCATCCACCACCGCGATCTTGCTGGACAGGGCGAGGCGGGCGGCGTCGAGCAGCACCGCGTCCACGTCCGGGCGCTCGAAGGGCAGGGCGCCGATCGCGGCGAGCTGCCGGGCGACCAGCACGAGATCGATCGCGCCCCCGCACCGAGGAACCCGTTCGCAGGTCGGGGTGCTCGCGGCTGGCCCGCACCAGCTCGACGGCGAGCGCCACGACGTCCGAGGACGGCGCGCAGCCGGTGCGCAGTGCGACGATCTCCCGCTCCTCGGCCGCGGACTGGTAGCCGACTGCGAGGCGACAGAGCCGGTCGTAGATCGAGACGCTGACCCTGGACGTCCCCACGTTGTCGAACGGGTTCATCGCCACGACCAGCCGGAAGGAGTCCAGCGCCGGGATCCGCCCGACCCTCGGCACGGTCAGCTCCCGCTCGGCCATCGCGGTGAGCATGGCGTTGAGGGTGTCCTCCGGGACCCGGTTGAACTCCTCGATGTAGAGGAACCCGCCGCGCGCCATGGCGTCGGGCAGCGGGCCTGCCACGAAGTCCTCGGGCCGGTAGCCGTGCCGCAGCACCCGGGCCGGGTCGTGGTAGCCGATCAGCTTCTGCGGGGTGAGGTCGGCGTTGCCCTCGACGAACACCAGCGGGATGCCGTAGTGGCCGGTGATCGCCCGCAGGATCGTGGACTTGCTGGTGCCCGGCGGGCCCTCCAGCAGCAGGTCGCGCCCGGCGGCCAGCACGGCCAGCACGCTGCGCACCTGCTCCTCGCGGCCCACGACCAGGTCGCGGACTGCGAGGTAGCGCTGCGTGATGTCGAGGCCGTCGCCGGGGTCCGACGTGCGGGCCTCGGCCGGGATCGTCCTCACGCGGTGTTGAACGCGTTCCAGCCCGCCGACACGTGCAGGGCCTCGCCGGTGATGTAGCGGGCCTCGGCGGAGGCCAGGAACATCATCGCGTTGGAGATGTCGATCGCCTCGATCCACGGCACCGGCACGGCGTTGAGCGAGGTGAACCCGGGGATGACGTCCTCGCGGCTCGGGCGCTCGACCCCGGGTGCGAACAGCGCGTAGAACGGCTCGTTGTGGATCATGTCGGTGTCCACGTTGGTTGGGCAGACGCAATTGACGGTCACACCGCTCGCGGCCACCTCCCGGGCCACCGACTTCACCAGGCCGATCACGCCCCATTTCGCGGCGCAGTAGTGCGCGACGGTCGGCAGGCCGGTGCGGCCCGCCATCGAGGACGTGGCGATGATCCGCCCCGATCCCTGGGCGACCATGTGCGGGATGACCGCCCGCATCGCCTTGAACACGCCCATGAGGTCGGTGTCGACCACGTCGCTCAACTGCTCGTCGGTCATCTCGGCGACCGGGGTCAGCGACAGCACGCCGGCGTTGGCGAGCAGGACGTCCACGCGGCCCAGCTCGGTCACCGCCTGATCGACCGCGGCGTTGATCTCCTCGGTGCTCCGCACGTCGGCGGTGACTGCCAGGCAGCGCTGGTCGAGCTTCTCCACCATCCGGGCGGTCTCGTCGAGATCGGCCCGCGTGCCCATCGTGTGCGGGATCGACCCGATCTGCCGGGCGATGTCGCAGACGACGATGTCGGCGCCCTCCTTGGCGAAGGCCAGCGCGTGCGACCGTCCCTGACCCTTCGCGCCGCCCGTCACGAAAACGACCTTGTCGTCGAAGCGTCCCATCAGTCCCGTCCCATCTCTGCGGCCCCGGATCGGTTGCGGCAGCCATCGTCGCCGTCGCCCCGCGCGCGCCCCACATCCCGGCGGGGCCAATCCCGGCGGCCGTTGAGCCCGCTGGGTCCGGTACCCGGAGCGGCCCGCGCCCGGCGGCCGCGAGCGGTCCGCGCGCGGCGGCGGTTGATCCCGGGAGGCCGAGCGGCGCTGCGCCATGGCCCTCGCCGGGGGTCGCCGACCGGGCCGCGCGCTGCCTAGCGTCGGGCCGATGGACGTGCTGAGAACCCCTGATGAGCGCTTCGCGGAGCTGCCCGACTACCCGTTCGTCCCGCACTACGTCGGGATCGGAGCGGGCGACGCGCTGCGCATGCACTACGTGGACGAGGGACCCCGCTCCGGGCCGGTGGTGCTGCTGCTGCACGGCGAGCCCACCTGGTCCTATCTCTACCGGCACACGGTCCCGGAGCTGGTCGCGGCCGGCCTGCGCGCGGTCGTGCCGGACCTCGTCGGGTTCGGCCGCTCCGACAAGCCTGGCGGCACCGCGGACTACACCTACCAGTCACATGTGGACTGGCTCGCGGAGTTCGTCGCCCGGGTGGGTATCGCGGGGGCCACCGTGGTCGGGCAGGACTGGGGAGGGCTGCTGGGGCTTCGGCTGGTGGCGCAGTCACCAGGTTTCGCGTCGTCCTACGTGGCCTGCAACCACGGCTTCCCGACCGGTGACATGGAGCCCAACGACGCGTTCCGCTCGTGGCTGGAGTACTCCCAGTCGGTGCCCGAGCTGCCGGTCGGCGAGATCGTCCTGAACGGCTGCGCGACCGATCCCGGGGACCGGGTCCGCGCCACCTACGACGCCCCGTATCCCGACGAGAGCCACAAGGCGGGGGCACGGGTGTTCCCGGTGCTGGTGCCGATCCGGCCCGACGACCCGGCCTCGGACGCGGTCCGTGCCGCCCGTGGGGTGCTGTCGGGCTGGGAGCGGCCGTTCCTCACCGTCTGGGGCGAGCAGGACGCCGTCACCCGCGGTGCCGACGAGATGTTCCACGCGCTGGTTCCCGGGGCGAAGGGGCAGCAGCACGTGCGCCTCGACGCCGGGCACAACCTGCCCGAGGACGCGGGCGCCGAGCTGGGCCGGATCGTCGCGGACTTCGCGCTGAGCGTGGCGGGTGCCCGTCGCTGACCTGCGAAGGGCCCGTCCACGCCGGCGGATCACACGGCGTGGACGGGCCTGCCTCAGCTGCCGATCAGCGCGTCTCGGACCATCTGCGTGCCTTTCACCATCGACTGGAGCTTGCGCTTCGCGACGATGTGCTTGATCCCGGTGAGCGTGCAGTCGTTGAACACCGACAGCCGCTCCGGTGGCACGACCGTCAACACCTTCCGGATGCCCTCGGCCACCTGCTCGGGGGTCTCGACCACCAGGCTCTTGCCGTTGATCACGCCGACGCCGAAGGCCTTGTCGGCCGGGATGGATTCGATCGCCTTGATGTCGAGGTCGCTGAAGCCGTGGCTGGCCATCTCGTACTGGATCTGGTCGCAGTCCAGGTCCCACAGCCAGGGGAACAGCTTGGCCCCGCGCATCTCGATCACGCCGGGCTGACCCTCCAGCTGGCCGTAGCAGATGTGCACCACCTTGAAGGCCTCCACACCCTCGAACGCGATGTTGATCGCCTCGATCACCCAGTCGGCCGGGTCGAAGAACGTCAGGACCTCGGCGAACTGCACCATCTCGGCGCCGCGGGCTACCATGTCCTTCAGCTCGACGTTCAGCGCGCGGGCCAGGTCGTTCGCCAACGCCTTGATGTCCCCGTAGTGGTGGTCGGTGATCATCGCGGCCATCGTGGCCGGCCCGACCGCGGCCTGGATCTTGTTCGGCTTGTCGGTCTGCTCGACCACCGCCTCGACCATCGGCTTGAAGATCGGCCGTCGCCAGCCGATCGGCCCGACGCACGTGGGCTTGTAGATCGGCAGCTCGTGGAACTCGCCTGCGTTGATCCGGTCGCCGTAGGGCACGAAGCCCTCCAGGCGGTCGAGGTAGTAGTGGAAGATCTCGCCCTGCTCGTAGTCGCTCTCCATCTCGTAGTGCTGGCAACCGTCGGTGACGATGTCGAGCCCGGCGTCGGTCATGTCCTTGATCGCCAGTGCCACGGCGTTGCGGTAGAGCGCTCTGGTCTCGAAGTCGGGGAACTCCGGGGAATGCACGCCCCCGATCGGGAACACCTTGCCGCGCAGGAACTGCGGTCTCGGGTACGACCCGACGATCGTGGTGGGCAGCAACACGTCCTCACCGCGCACGTTCACCATCTCTGCCTCCTGGAGTTGGTCCTGCCGGCAGACGGTAGGAACGGCGCGGGCGGCCGTCACGGCATCGCGGGGGCCAACCGTAGGAGCAATGTGGCTCGCCGGGGCCAGGCGGGGACGGCCCGGGACGCCGGGGCGGGACGCGGCCGGATCGGCGGGGACGGGTAGCCCGCCGGGGATCACCATCGCGCCGGGCTGGTCTCGCGGGGGCACCCGCGTGACGGAGGGCCACGGCGCCGTCGTCGCGCAGCGCAAGCCGGTCGCGGGAGCCCCGTCCGTGGCCCTCCGCGACCGGCCCGCTCGCTACGCCAGCCGCTCGCGGGCGATCCGGGTGCCCTCGACGAGCGCCGCGAGCTTGAGCTGGGCGTGCTCGAGCTTGAGGTTCAGCATGCCGCAGTCGGTGCTGACACAGATCCGCTCGGCGGGCACGTGGCGGGACGCCTCCACGAGACGGTCGGCGACGGCCTCGGGTGTCTCGATCACCATCGACTTCACGTCGATGACGCCGACGCCGAGGTTCATGTTGCTGGGGAGGCCCTTGAGGTACTGCAGGTCGCCGGGGCCCCGCCGCATCGTCTCCAGGTGGATCTGGTCGACGTCGGCCTCGAACGCGAACGGGAACATGTCCCGGCCGCGAGGCTCGCCGACACCGGGGTTGCCGCCCTGGTTGCCGTAACAGATGTGCCAGATCCGGTGCGCCTCCACGCCCTCGAACGCGGTGTTGATCACCTCGATGAACCAGGGTTCCTCCCCGTAGTAGGTGAGCGGCTCGTGGATCTGGATCCAGTCCACGCCGCGGGACACCAGGTTCTTGAACTCCGCGTTGAAGGCCTTCGCGATGTCCATCGCGAGCGGCTTCACGTCGCCGTAGTGCTTGTCCGTGCAGGCGAACGCGAAGAAGAGCGGGCCCTGAACGGCGATCTTGAGCGGCTGGTCGCCGGCCGCGAACCGGGCGACGTCGGCGGCCGGGCCGTACACCGGACGCACCCATTCGACGCTGTCGACGATCGCCGGGGCGTGGAACTTCTTGTAGAGCTCGATCACGATGGGGTCACCCCAGCGTTTCACGCCCTTGAGGTGGTGTCCCCAGAAGTGGAAGACCTGCCCGTACTCGTGGTTGGTCTCGGACTCGAAGTACTGCTGACCGTCACAGATCACGTCGATACCGGCGCGGCGCTGATCGTCCACGCAGAGCCGGACCGCGTCGGTGAAGCTCTCCTTGGTCCGGTAGTCGATGAAGTCGGGCTCGTCGTACTCGCCGAACACCTTCCCGGTCAGCCAGTTGGGGCGCGGATAGGACCCCACCATGGTCGTAGGAAGGAGAATGTCCTGGTCACGGACCTGCATGAGATGCTCCCTTCACGTTCATCGGCAACGGGTCGAGCGTAGGAACGACCCATCCACCGGTCTTCGTCCCGGTTCCGGCAAACATCGGCGCGCGACTGCATCCCGCAGACAGGTTCGCGACGGCGCTCCGGCGGCGGCTGTCCGCCCGGGCCGCGCCACGGGCGGCCGTCGCGTTGGTCGGACAGGACAAGGCCGTTGTCCCGGCGGGCCAACAAATCTGCTGACCTGCGCCCAACGGGACTAGCTTCCGTTCCAGGTCACTGCTGTGACCGGCCCCACACCGCTGTGTCGGTCGGGAGCCGTCCAAGAGGATCGAGGAAGGGAATCAGATGAGGGTCGGAGACCAGGAAATCCTCATTCCTACATCGATGGTCGGGAACTATCCGAACCCGCGCTGGTGGGACGCAGGACCGGTCCGCAACTGGACGGGTGATCAGGAGCCGCCCGACTCGTTCAACCAGGAGGCGTTCCAGGACGCGATGGCCTCACTGGTCGCCGACCAGACGATGGCCGGGCTGGACATCATCACCGACGGCCGCCTGCACGGCGACAACTACGCCGACCAGGCCCTGTACTACTACTACCGGCGGCTCGGCTACGACCTGAAGGGCGGCTACCTCGGCTTCCCGATCTACTCCCGGCTGCACGCAGGCACCGCGACCCACGAGATCAGGCGCCACGGCGCGATCATGGTGGAGCAGGCTCGGGCGCTGAAGCGGGCCACGAACAAGCCCACCAAGGTGCAGTACACCGGCATCCAGGTGCTCGCCCAGGCCACCAACGACCTGCACTACGACAACGGCAGGGACCGCGCGCTGGCCATCGCCGCCGCGATCAACGAGGACATCCTCGAGGTCGACGCGATGGGCGTCGACTTCATCCAGCTCGACGAGTTCACCTGGCCCTACTTCTACGAGGACTGGGCCATCGAGGCCTTCAACCGCGCGGTGCAGGGCGTGCAGCACGCGCAGATCATCTGTCACGTCTGCTGGGGCAACTGGGGTGGTACGCCCGCCTACATGCCCGACGACAGCGCGGCGGCCGGGGAGATCTTCGACCTGACGCAGCGGAAGGGTGAGGCGCCGTCGGCCACGGCGTCGATCATCCCGAAGGCGTATGAGGGCAACATGAACGTGTTGAACCTGGAGAACTGCGGCCGTCGCTCCGACGACCTCTCCGGGCTCGACGTGATCAAGAACCACCCGCTCCCGGAGAACATGATGTTCTGGGCCGGAGTGATCGACGTGAAGTCGACGATCACCGAGACCGCCGAGCAGGTCGCCGACCGGATCCACCGGTTGCTGGAGTACATCCCCGCCGAGAAGCTGGGGGTCACCACCGACTGCGGCCTGATCCTGCTGCAGCGCTACATCGCCATCGACAAGCTGCACGCGCTGGCGGCAGGCGCCGAGATCGTCCGGAAGCAGCTGGGAGGCTGATCCCGTGCCGGTGCTGGAGCTGTGCTGCCCGGACTGCGGGCACGAGTTCCGGTCACTGGTGATGGAGGGGGCGAAGGTCCCCACGGTGTGGGTGTGCTCGGTGTGCGGAAGCCGCCGGGCACACCCACAGCGGACCGTCGAGGTCACCGATCACCCGTGGTCGGGCGGGCAGTCGTGCCGGTGCTGCGGCTGATATCCCGCTTGTCCGAACGGGATCAGATCAGCACCATCACCTATCCCGCCGGGACAGCAGCCGGGGTGAGGTGAACGGGTAGCGTTCGGGCGGTCGAAAGGGGTCAACGATGAGTCTTCCGGTCGCCGCGGACGACAGGTACATCGAGCTGTCGCTCGAGTCTGTGCTGCTGCGCGTCGCCGACCACGTCGGGGTCTTCTACCGGGGTGACGAGGAGCGTGACGCTTTCGTCACGCCGCTGGTCGCCGCGGCGCTGGCCGCGGACTGCGGCGTGATCTACGTCTGCGACCGGAGCGCGCCCGATCAGGTCGCGCAGCGGCTCATCGGCGCCGCGGTGGACGTCGAGGAGGCCCGGCGGCGGGGCCAGATCCGCATCGTGGCCTCCACCGAGGTCTACCTCGCCGGTGGGTGTTTCGACCCCGCGCGCACCGTCGACTTCTACCAGCGGGCGTCGGTGGGCAGCGACCAGCGGGGATATCCGGTCGTGTGCGTCATCGGTGAGATGAGCTGGAGCCTGCGCGGCTGTCCGGGCACCGAGCGCCTGCTCGAGTACGAGGCCCTCTACGCGCGCGAGTTCGGCACCGCGGCGGCCATCACGCTGTGCCTCTACGACCTGGAGCAGACCCGCGGGGAGCAGATCTTCGACCTGCTGCGGCTGCACCATCGCGTGGTCCTCAACGGCATCGAGATGCAGAACCCGTGCGTCGATCCGGGGGTTCTTCTCGGCGGCGCGGCGCCCTGACCGCCGGCTGCGGATATGGAGCTGTCGTGACACCCGACATCCGAAGTGCCGCGGCCGGCGGGGACGAGGGCCTGCAGGGAACGGTCGCCGGGCTCAACGCCGTGGTCATGCTCGGGTCGTTCATGCACGCCGCGCCCAGCGCCGAGAAGACCGCCGAGCTGTCCGCAGGCGGGCTCGCGGCGCTGACCCGCCTCCCGCTGGCCGCGGTGGCCTGGTACGCCGACGGCCCGGACGGCCTGCTGCGCGTCGCGGGCCGCTGCGAGGGCGGCCCGGGCATCAGCGCAGGCGTGGCGACCGCCCTGCGCCGGATCGGCACCGACCTTTCGGTGTTCCGCCCTACCCGGCGGACCGCCGCCGAGCTGCCGCGGACCCTGCGCCGGGCCGGGGTGGAGGAGCTCTTCGCGCTCCCGTTGCGGGTCTCCACCGACCACTTGGGTTTCCTGCTGGCCGGCGGCGAGCCGGGCTCGCTCCCCGGCGATCTCACCCTCATCCAGGCGCTGGGCGCGCAGACCTCGACGGCGTTGTACGTGGCACGCCTGCACGAGTCCGAAGCGCTGCGCCTGCGGGAGCTGCGAGACCTCGCCGCCGAGCTGCGGGCGCAGGGGGAACTGCTGTCCCGCGCGTTGCGTCTGCAGGAGGAGCTGATCGCCCTGGTGCTGCGGGGCAAGGACGCCCATACCATCGTCGACCACGTCGGTCGGCAGCTCGGCGCCCCCGTCTGGCTGCTCGACTCCGAGCGGAACACGATCGCCCACGCGACCGGCGACGGGGCGACCGCAGGCGCGTTGCCCCGCCCCTCCGAGCTCGCGCGGGCGATCGGAACGCACCACCCGGACCGTGACCCTCGCACGGTCGAGATGGCCACCGCGACCGGGACGCGGTCCTTCCTGGTGCAGAGCGTCGCCACGGACCGGGAGGCGTTCGGCTACCTGCTGGTCGGCTCGACGTCGCTCGGTGCCGTGGACCGCACCACGTTCCAGGGCGGCAGGCTGGTGCTCGCGCTGCGGCTGCTCATCGAACGCAGCGTGGCCGACGCCGAGGAGCGGCTGGGCCGCGATCTTCTCCAGGACGCGCTGCTGCACCGCGGCGGGAAGCTCACCTCGGCGGGTCTGGCCGGCCGGCTGGGCTACGAGGTCGACGGGCCCGCGGCCGTGATCGCGATCAGGACCCGTTGCCGCGCAGGAAACACCGCCGCGCCGGACGCCTCGACGCGCCGGGTCGCCGCGGAGGTACGGGAGCAGCTGCGCAACGGCCCCCGCGGCCTGGCCGGGGTCATCGGGGCCGAGACGATCGTGATCGTGCGGGCCGACGCCGTGCAGGAGTGCGCGCGCCGCCTGCTGGAGCGGATCCGGGCGTCGGTGCCTGCGCTGCACGTGGCGATCGGGATCAGCGACACCCGTCCCGGTCTCGACGATCTCGAGCCCGCATACCGGGAGGCGCTGGTCGCCGTGGCGATGGCTCAGCGGTCGATGACGGAGCGGTCCGGGGCAGGCCTGCTCCGGTTCGCGGACCTGGGGCTGCACCGGATGCTGTTCGACGTGGATCATGTCGAGCGGGTGGAGGAGCACGTCGAGCGCTGGATCGGCCCGTTGCTGCGCTACGACGCCGACCACCGCGCCCGGCTGGTCGAGACGTTGAGCGCCCACCTGATGGGTGACGGCCAGCAGTCGATCGCCAGGGCGTTGTGGATCCACCCGTCCACGCTCAAGTACCGGCTGCGGCGGATCCGGGAGATCCTCGGGGCCGACTTCGCGCAGTCGGACATGCGGTTCAACATCGAGCTCGCCCTCCGCCTCAACGAGGGACTGGTCACCATCCGCAACGGCGCGCCCCCGGATCGCTGACCGGGATGCAGCCGACCCGCTCCCATCTGGGGTTGCTGCAGTCCGCGTCGTTCGTCAGCAGCTATGACCGGTTCGCCATGGCACCGCTGCTGCTGGTCATCGCCGCTGATCTGGGCGTCTCGCTGGGTGCTGCGGCGGCCGCGGCGAGCGTCTACTACCTCGCCTACGGGCTGATGCAGCCGGTGTGGGGGACCCTGAGCGAGCGGATCGGCCGGGTGCGGACGATGCGGTTGGGCCTGGCCGTCGGCGTGCCAGCCGGGATCGCGTCCGCGGTCGCCCCGGACCTGATCACGCTGACGCTGACCAGGGGCGTGGTCGGTGGCTGCTTCTCGGCGGTGATCCCGGCCGCGCTCGTGTACGTCGGGGATTCATGGCCTGCGCACGTGCGGCAGCGACCGCTGAGCGACGTGCTGGCGGCCACCGCGCTGGGCACCGCGGGCGGCACGGTGGGCGCAGGTCTGATCGCCGACGTCTCCACGTGGCGCCTCGCACTCGCGGCCTCGGCGGTGGCCGGTGGTGCGCAGTGGATCGCGCTGCGCAGGCTGCCCGAACCGGCCGGTCAGCGCACGGCCGACCGGCCGCGACTCCTGGTCGCCCGGGTGCTCACGCGACCGTGGGCGGTCGCCGTTCTGGCGCTGGCGTTCGCCGAGGGCATCGCGATGGTGGGGATGTTCGTCTACCTCGCGCCCGCCCTGCAGTCCGCGGGCGCGACGGTCGGGGTCGCCGGCGTCGTGGTCAGCCTGTTCGGTGTCGGTGTGCTGGCCTCTTCGTGGCTGGTGAAGGCACTGGTCGGGCGGCTCCCACCGGCCGGCCTCGCCGCGATCGGCGGAGTCCTGATCATGTTGGGCTGGGCCGTGGTGTCGGTCGAGGTCGGCCTCGCGACGGTGCTGGCCGCGTGCGCGCTGCTCGGTGCCGGGTGGGCGTTCTTCCACTCCACCCTGCAGGGCTGGGCCACCGACGTGGTGCCGACGGCGCGCGCGACCGCCGTGTCGCTGTTCGTCGCCGCCCTGTTCGTGGGTGGTGCGGTCGGCACCGCGCTTGCGGCGCCGCTTGCCGACGCGCGCGCCTTCGTCCCGATGTTCCGGATCGCGCTGGTGCTGGCCCTGCCGGTGACGGTGGCGGTGGTCTGGGGCCAGTCCCGGTACGAGCGGGCCCGTTCCGCGGAACGGCGTTGAACGGCACCACGACGCTTCGTCCCGGGCGTGCTAGTCGGAGCCCCGGCTTCGCACGGCCAAGACCAAGACCCGCCGCTCACCCCCTCCCTACGATCGAACCCGCTGTAGTCGCCTTCGACACCGGCGCCCGCCGACGCGGCAGGCGCCGGTCGACGGCTGCCGGATCGTCGGTGAGCGCCCGTCACCCGAGCTAGCGAAGGAGTCAACGATGAAGGTCCGAGGCCAGGACGTCCTGCTGCCCGCCACGCTCGTCGGGGCCTACCCCCGGCCGATCTTCATGGAGGGCAAGGTCTTCCCCGTCGGCGTGCACGAGCCCGAGTACGTCAGCTACCGGATGCGCGAGCTCTACCAGCACGCCGTCTCCTCAGCCGTGCACGACATGCTCGACGTCGGCCTGGACATCGTCACCGACGGCGGCCAGTACTACGAGAACGAGACCGGCTACGAGTACGCCGAGCTGTTCCACGCGATGGCCCACAAGCTGGGGGGCTACGCCGGCTACGGCGACCGGATCCAGGTCGGTGCGTTCGACTTGCCGATCTACAAGCCGACCGTGCTCGGCGACGTCGCATGGCGGCGCCCGGTGTTCAAGCCGGTCGCCGAGGCCGTCCGCGAGGTGACCGATGCCCCGTTGAAGATCAACGCGTCACTCGGCCCGGCCACGCTGGCCGCACTATCGACCGATCAGCACTACCACGACCTCAAGGCGCTGTCCCAGGACGTCGCCAAGGCCTACAACGCGGAGTTCAAGGACCTCGAACGCCGGGGCGTCGACATCATCCAGATCACCGAGCCGCTCACCTTCTTCGAGCCAGAGGACTGGATCATCTCCGCCATCAACACCGCGTTCGACGGCGTGAACGCCTACAAGCAGGTGCACATCTGCTACGGCCACGAGGAGGGCCAGCCCGGCATCCTCGACCTGAAGGCCGACCGGCTGTTCCCCTGGGCGTTCGACCTGAACTGCGACCAGATCCACTTCCAGATGGCCAGCCACGAGTTCGCCGAGGTGGACTCGCTGCGGGGCTGGCCTGCCGACAAGGACCTCGGCGTCGGGGTGGTGGACATCGAGCTGCTCCGCGTGGAGACGCCGCAGCAGATCGCGGGCTGGCTGCACCGGCTCTTCGACGCCGTCCCGCCCGAGCAGGTGTCGGTCTCCACCGACTGCGGCATCGCGTCCATGCGGCGCAACGTCGCCAAGGCCAAGCTCGGCGCGATCGTGGCAGGGCGCGATCTCGCCAGGGCGCAGCTGACCGGGAGCTGATACCGGGCGGCCTCGACGCTATTGGCCTCGATCCGGTCCTGGGTGGGCGGGCCACGGCTCGGGCTGCAGCAGGTGCATGGCGCGTCAGTTGCCGGCCGACCAGCCGGGTCGGGTGACCGCTCGTCCGAGTTCCAGCCGGTGCCCGGCCGATCCCCGACCATGATCATCGGCCACACGGAGCTGCTTGGAGTCGGTGCTGCCAACGGGTTTGCCTCCGCGCGGTGCCGGGCCACGAGAACATCGCCGTCTCGGTACCGGGAGCCGCGGTTTCGAGGGCTTGATCATCGGCCGGGTACCGGGGCCCGCGTATTTCGCGGTTCGGGCCCGAGCTGGTGATCAAGGGGGCCGCCGGCATCCATCGGCGACGGGTCCCGCCTGCGCGTCGCGACCGGGCAACGCGCTCGGATCGCGGTCCGGCGGCCCCGATCGTTGATCATGATGCTTGGTCGGGGCACCGACCCGAGGAGACACCACGGACGTCGACCTGGGTGGCGAGCACCGCGAGGCGGTCGGCGACGGTGCGGTCGCCGAAGCAGACCGCGGTGGGCAGCGCGACCACCTCCACCGCGGGCTGGGCCTGGGAAGCGGCCAGGTTGGCGGCCTGCCTGGCGAGCGTGGTCGCCTCGCCGGTGGCGCCTTCGGCTGCGGCGACCCACGCGCGGGCGAGCACCAGGTCGGGCTCGCGGAACACCAGTGACGGGTGTCGCTGGGCCTCCATGTCGGTGGCGGCTTCTCGGGCCGCAGCAGCGTCACCGGCCATGCCGAGCGCGAGGGTGAGGCTCAGGGCGCGATGTAGGACCAGGCCGGTTCCTTATCCCGCAGTTCGGCACCGGCCTCCCGGAACCAGCGCGCTGCGGTGCAGCAGCTCGGCCAGCCCGGGCGTGAGCTGCGGGCGGCCCGACCACCGCCACACCCCGCCCACCTTCTCCAACCGGCCGGCGTCCAGCTCGCCGTCGACGAGCTGCTGCAGGTACGGCGTGTTGCCGCGGGTGATCGTCCACAGGTCGTGGGCGGCGGCGCTGCCCACCGGCCCGCCGAGCACGCCTTCCAGCAGGGAGGCGGTCTGCTCGGCCGCCAGCGGGCGCAGCTCCAGGCGGTGCAGGTGCCCGTCCTTCCACAGCCCGGTCACCGCGTCCGGTGCCGGCTCGCCGCTGCGCAGGGTGAGCACGACTGTGGCTTCGCGGCGCAGTACCAGTTGGTGTACGAGCGTCGCGGACAGCTCGTCGAGGAGGTGGGCGTCGTCCACCCCCAGTACCGCGCCGCCCCGCCCGGCGCCGGACAGCAGCGCCTCGCCTGCCTGCCGGAGCAGCAAGGTCGGGTCCGAGCCGACCGCGCCCAGCGTCGCGGCGAAGGCGCCCAGCGGCAGCCCGCGCGCCGAGGCCGTCGCAGCCGCCCACCGGGTGACCGCCCCGCGCTGCTCGGCCGCGGCCAGTGCCGCGCGGGCCAGGCGGGTCTTGCCCACCCCGGGTGCCCCGGCGAGCACGACCCCGGACGGACCGTTCCCGCGAACGGTGAGCCCACCGATGAAGCGCAGCTCCTCGGCCCGCCCGATCAACGGCCACCCCGCGGGCACGCGGCCATCGTCAGCCGGAAGGCACCCGCTCGGGGAGAGCTCGGCGCAGGGGCTCCTCGGGACCCCGGGCCCCGGACAACTGACCACGGAGCTCAACGGGACCCAGGATTTGGTCTGGATCGGACGACGCCGCTGGCCTGGAGGCGTTCCTACGATCGGCGGAGCCGACTGCCGGGTCGGGAACCGCCCGGGACCGATGGGGAGCTGCGGATGAGGACACTCGACCTGTCGACGGAGGAACGCGTCGTTCCCGGTGACCTCATCGCGACGCTCGACGCGCGCGCTGCGGACGAGGGACCCAACCCGACCGAATGGCCCGGCCTCACCGTGTACCGCTTCACCCGCCCGACGCCACCGCAGTGGGACGACGTGGGCGGCCTGTCGCTGTGCGTCGTGGCGCAGGGGCGCAAGGCGGTGACGGTGCACGACGTCGAGCACCGCTACGACCCGTTCAACTACCTGGTGCTCAAGCGGGGGCTGCGGTTCCAGGCGCAGATCCTCAGCGCCACTGCCGAGCTCCCCTTCCTGTCCTTCGTGCTGCAGATCGACCCCGCGATGGTCCGGCGCGTCTGCGCCGACATGCTCGAACGGACGGCCACCACGTTCCACCGGCCGGTGGCCCACGCGTCCGGCGACGCCTACGTCTCCCCGCTGGACCTCGACCTGGTCGGCGCGGCGCTGCGGTTCGTCAAGGCCGTCGGCAGGGGCACAGACCGCCGGGTGCTCGCACCCATCTACCTGCAGGAGATCGTCTACCGGCTGCTGCAGTCCGAGCAGTGCGACCGCCTCGTCCGCGCGGCCGCCGAGGAGAGCGGGAAGAACCCCGTCGCCGACGTCATCCAGTACGTCACCGAGCGGATCTCCGAGCCACTGACCATCGCCGACCTTGCCGAGCACGTCTCGATGAGCCCGTCGACGTTCGCCCACCTGTTCCGGGAGGTCACCGGGATGTCGCCGTACCAGTTCGTGAAGCGGCTACGCCTCGACCGCGCCCGCACGATGCTCGTGGAGGGCGACAGGAACGTCAGCGAGGTGGCCCGCGGGGTCGGGTACGCGAGCCTGTCGGCGTTCATCACCGAGTTCAAGCGGCACTTCGGGGTGACGCCGCGGGCCTACACGGAGGCGCAGCGCGGCGGGGTTGCGCTCCGCGTGGACCGGGCGACCGCCCCGATCTGAGCAGGCCGCAGGAATCGGCAACTTCTCCGCAGGAATCCCGGTAACCCGCCCGCCGCGCCGTTCCTAGTGTTCCCGATCACATCGCCACCCAGTGACGGGAGCACACCATGCCGCGACTGCTCTACCTGGTTACCAGCGCCCGCGAGATGCGACTCGCGGACGGGACACCGCACGAGACCGGCTTCTTCGCCGAGGAGGCGGCCGTCCCGTACCGGCGGTTCGTCGCGGCCGGGGTCGACGTCGTCGTCGCGACGCCGGACGGTCGGGCGCCGCACGCCGACTCGTACGGCCTGCAGCCGATCTTCCACATGCCCGACGAGGACGAGGACTTCCTCGGCTCGATCACCCGGACCTTCGCGCCGGACGTCGACGACATCCGGCTGACGCTGCGCCAGCTCACCGGGCTCGGGCTGGGGGCGTCCCGGCGGATCGTGCTGGCGATGCGCGATGCCGGGACGCCGGTCGAGGAGGCTCGCTCCCTCGTCGCCCGGGCCGCCCGCACCGCGTGGCGCGAGGACCGCCAGCTCGCCGACGTGCTCACCGACGACGGCTTGGGCAGCTCGCTGACCCGGGCGGAGGTGGATGCCGCGGTCGCCGCGCATCATGCCGCGAGCCAGGCGATCTCCGACTCGCTGGCCGCCGAGCTCGCCGCCATCCCGGGATTTCAGGCGCCGGTGGACCTCTCGACCATGTCCGACGCGGAGATGGGCACCTTCGACGCCGTGTTCGTCCCCGGCGGTCACGGCCCGATGATCGATCTCGCCGACAACCCCGACGTCACGCGGCTGCTGCAGATCCTGCACCGCCGGAATGCCACCGTCGCGTCGTTGTGCCACGGGCCGGCCGCGCTGCTTGCCGCGGGGGGTCGCGACGACGGCCAGTGGCTCTTCGAGGGCTACCGCCTCACCTGCTTCACCGACGAGGAGGAGGACCAGACGGTGGCCGGGCAGCTCGGTATGCCCTGGTACCTCGACACCGCGCTGAAGAACGCGGGCGCGGTGTTCGACGACGCCCCGTCGGCGTGGGTGTCGCACGTGGTGGTCGACCGCAACCTGATCACCGGGCAGAACCCCGGCTCGTCCGACGCCGTCGCCGACGCCGTCCTCAAGTCACTCGCCGCGCTGTGACCGTTCTCGACGCACTCCGCCGGCTCGTGAGACGGCGGACCACCACTGAGGAGCCGACGCCCATGCCCACGCCTGCCGACGTCGTCAGCAGCTTCTTCCACGCTCTCGGCGCCAGGGACACCGGCGCCGCGCTGGCCCTGCTCGCCCCCGACGCCGAGGTGGAGGTGCTGCCCGCCGCAGGGCAGACCTCGATGGACCCGGCGGCGTCGGGCCGCGCGTTCTTCGCCGCCACGGTCGAGGCGTTCCCCGACCTGTTCGTCACCGTGCACCGCACGTCCGACCTCGGCGACGGCGTCGTGCTCGCCGAGATCTCGGTCGAGGGCACCCAGGCCGCCGACTACCTCGGCGCCGTCAACCAGGAGAAGCACCTCGACCTGCGCCAGGCCTGGCTGCTGACCGTGCGCGACGGCCTGATCCACACCGTCAAGGGCTTCTGGGACGAGAACCAGCTCTTCCGGCGCCTGGCCGTCAAGCGCCTCGACCGGATCGCGATCGTGGCCATCACCGATCGACAAGGAGCCCCGGCATGACCACTGCCATGACGACGATCGAGGTGCGCATCCCCACCCAGACGGTGGAGGCGTTCTTCGACGCCTACCGCCGCCACGAGGTGGACGAGATGGTCGACCTCTGCACGCCGAACGCGGATTTCTCCTACGTGCCCGTGGAGATCTGGGGCCGCCAGCGGGTCGTCCGTGGCGAGGGCAAGGTCGCCACGATCGGCAAGACGCTGTGGACCGGGCTGATCACCTCGTTCCCGGACCTGTGGAACACCGTCGCGTCGGTGCGGGCGGGCGCATCCGTGGAGGGTGGCAGCGTGGTGGCCGTCGAGGTGACCATCGGCGGCACCCAGGCCAGCGCGTGGGCCAACATCTCCGCCCGCGGTGGCAGCTTCGCCGAGCCGCACCTGTTCGTGTTCCGGTGCCACGACGGGCTGATCGACGGCATCACCGCCTACTGGAACAACGCCAGCATCAGCCGCCAGCTCGCCCACCTCGAGATCGACTGAGGAGTACAGATGACCCTGTTGAAGCGCGAGGAATGGCAGCACCTCGTCCGTGACGTCGACTGGACGTTGTCCTATGTGGATGACGAGGCGGTCTATCCGGAATGGATGTCGGGCACCGGCAAGGTGCCGCGCGAGGCGTGGGCGGCGTGGGAGGAGGACTACAAAGTCTCCTACCCGGAGTACGTCGCCACCCAGCGGGAGAAGGAGAGCTCGGCGTACGCCGTGAAGGCCGCGCTGCAGCGCTCCACCGCGTGGGAGAACCTGTCCGAGGGCTGGAAGTCCTCGACGAAGATGCACTTCGGCGGCGTGACGCTCGTCGAGTCGGAGGCAGTGCTCGCCGAGCTGAAGATGGCCCGCTTCGGGCTCAACGGATCGTGGCGCAACATGGCCACGTTCGGCGCGCTCGACGAGATCCGGCACGCACAGATCACGCTGTTCTTCGGCCACGAGTTCGTCGGCAAGGACCCGCAGTACGACTGGACCCAGAAGATGTTCCACACCAACGACTGGGTGGCCATCTCGCTGCGGAACCTGTTCGACGGGATGTGTGTGACGTCCAACGTCGTGGACATCGCGATCCAGCTCCCTCTGACCTTCGAGACCGGGTTCACCAACCTGCAGTTCATCGCGCTCTCGGCCGACGCGCTCGAGTCCGGCGACGTCAACTTCGCCAACATGATCAGCTCGATCCAGACCGACGAGGCCCGGCACGCCCAGCAGGGCGGCCCGACGCTGGAGATCCTCGTCGAGCACGATCCGGTCCGCGCCCAGTGGGTGATCGACAAGGCGTTCTGGGGTTCGGCCCGCGCCTTCGCCGCCCTCACCGGACCCGCGATGGACTACTACACCCCCGTCGAGCACCGGAAGCAGTCCTACCGGGAGTTCATGGAGGAGTGGATCATCGACCAGTTCGTCCGCACCATCGAGGACTACGGGCTGAAGAAGCCGTGGTTCTGGGACGAGTTCATGAAGGGCCTCGACACCTGGCACCACGCGCTGCACATGGGCCTGTGGTACTGGCGCCCGACGCTGTGGTGGAAGCCGACGGCCGCGGTGAGCAAGGACGACCGGGACTGGCTGCGCAGCAAGTACCCCAACTGGGAGACCGTCTACGGCGACAAGTGGGACGTGATCATCGACAACGTCAACGCCGGCAACATGGAGGCGACGCTGCCGGAGACGCTGCCGTGGCTGTGCAGCATGTGCCACCTGCCGTGCTGCGTCGCGACGCTGGGGTACGACAACCGGTGGCGGGTGCGCGACTACCCGCTGAAACACAACGGCGTCACCTACCACTTCTGCACGGCGGGCTGCCGGCAGATCTGGTGGAAGGACCGCGACAACCTCAACCACCCCACCGTGATCGACCGTTTCGTGGCAGGCGAGATCCAGCCGATGGACGTCGGCGGCATCCTCGGCTACATGGGGCTCACCCCCGACGTCATGGGCGACGACCCGGACTACAGCTGGGCGGCGGACTACAAGGACCGGCTGATCGTGCCCCGCGTCGCGGTTGCGGGGTCCTGACGATGACGACAACCGAGCCCCAGCTGGTGCCGCTCAATGCGATCTTCGCCGAGGACTTCGTGCAGATCCTCGTGCCCGTCATGTCGAACAACACGATCGCCGAGCTGGCCGGAGCGGTCGCGCACCACACCGAGGGCAGGCGGGTGCCCAAGCGCGACCTGCCCCACGTCGTCTTCCACAACGGGAAGCGGCTGGACCCGTCCCTGACCGTGGCCGAGGCCGGAATCGGGCCCCTGGACCACGTCCGCGTCGAGTATGAGGAGACCTGATGGATCACCCCGTGGGGCCGGTGCTCCGCATGTGCGACGAGGTCGAGTCGGTGATCGCGGCGATCCGCGACGACAACCCCGACATCGACATCGACGTGGTCGATCGCGGTTCCTACGTCCGGGTGCAGGGCCCGGGCCGGGTGCGGGTGACCGAGGCGTCGTTGCAGCGCCACCTCGGTCCGGCGTTCGAGCTGCGCTCGCTGCAGACGATGCTCTCGTCCTTCGCGGGCCGCATCCACACGAGCAGCGACGAGATCTCCTGGGAATGGGCCACCAAGCGTGAAGGAGCGACGGCATGACAGCGACCCCGAAGCGACGGCGGACCTGGAGCGCGTTCGGCGAAACCCGCCGCGTCCCCAGCGAGTACGAGGTGATGACCCACGAGACGAACTGGACACTGCGGGAGGGCCGGAAGGTCCCGTTCGAGCAGAACCCGTCGTCGCCGGCGAACCTGTGGTTCCTGACCTACCGTGAGGGCTCGCCGCTGAAGGTCGAGGACTGGAACGCGTTCCGCGACCCCGACCAGCTGACCTACCGGACCTATGTCGGGCTCCAGGACGACGAGGAGACCAAGGCCGAGGGGCTGCTCACGCAGTACGCCGAGGCCGGCGCCGACGCGACCCTGTCCGAGGGGTGGGTGTCCGTCCTCGGACGGGTGTTCGCCCCGGCGCGATACCCGCTGCACGGCGCCCAGCAGGTACAGGCCTACATCGGCCACATCGCGCCGTCGTCCTACATCACGAACGCGTCCGCGTTCGCGACCGCCGACCTGCTGCGGCGGGTCAGCCGCATCGCCTACCGCACCCGCGAGCTCCAGCTCGCGCGGCCCGGCAGTGGGATCGGCGAGCGGGAACGGGCGATCTGGGAGGACGACCCGGCCTGGCAGGGCGTCCGCAGGGCCGTCGAGACCGCGCTGATCGCCTACGACTGGGCGGAGGCGTTCACCGCGATCGACCTCGTGCTGCTGCCCACCCTCGACGACGTGCTGCTCACGCAGTTCGGCAGGGTGGCGCGGGCCAACGGTGACGAGCTGGCCTGGCATCTGTCCAGCCTGCTCGCCGCCGATGCGCGGCGCCGGGAGCGGTGGAGCGCCGCGCTCGCCGCGTTCGCGATCGACCAGCGGTCGGGCAACATCGACGTGCTCCGCAAGTGGATCGACCGGTGGTCGGTTCGCGCCGACGAGGCCGTCGCCGCGCTCGCGCCGGTGCTGGCGTCCGCGCCGCAGGGGGCCCCGTCCGTCGACGACGTCCTGGCCTCGGCGCGGGCGGCCAGAGCACGGGTGCTCGACGCCGCCGGCCTGGGTCTGCATCCGGCTGTCCCCGCCGCGGTGGTGTGAGGTGGAGGCGGTGACCGCGAGCTGGCTGCCCGCGCTGGCCCTCGACGAGCTCTGGGAAGGGGAGATGATCGCCGTCACGGTCGCGACGACCAGCGTGCTGCTCGTCAACGTCGACGGGGACGTGCGGGCCTACCGCAACCGCTGCCCGCACCAGGAGTGGGCGCTCGACGAGGGCGACTTCGACGGCGAGGTCATCACCTGCTCCCGGCACCTGTGGGAGTTCGAGGGGTGCAGCGGGCAGGGCCGCAACCCGGCCACCGCCTCGCTGACCGGATTCCCGTGCCGGGTGACCGAGGACGGGATGATCCAGGTCGACGTGGGGCCGGGATGACCCGGCGGTTCGTGATCGTCGGAGCGGGGGTCGCCGGGGCGACGGCCGCGGCGACCCTACGCAGCGAGGGGTTCGCCGGCGAGGTTCTGCTCGTCGGTGACGAGCCGGACCTCCCCTACGAGCGCCCGCCCCTGTCGAAGGCATGGCTCGGCGGGAAGGCCCCGGACATCGCGGTCCACCCGGCGGAGTTCTACGCCGAGCAGTCGATCGAACTGCTCACGGGCACCCGGGCGACGGACCTCGACTGCGCGGCGCGGCGCGTCACGGTCGGTGGCCGCAGCGTCGGCTACGACGCGCTGCTGCTCGCGACCGGCGGGCGGGCCCGGCGGCTGCCGGGGCTGGCCGGGAACCGCGTGCACCACCTGCGCAGCCGCGCCGACGCCGACGCGCTGCGTCGGGCCATGGTGCCGGCGGAGCGGCTCGTCGTGCTCGGCGGCGGGTTCGTCGGGTGCGAGGTCGCGGCCACGGCGCGCGGGCTCGGCGTCGACGTGACGGTGCTGGAGATGGGCGCGGTCCCGATGGAGCGGGCGGTGGGCACCGAGATCGGGCAGCTGTTCGCGGACATCCACCGGGCCGCCGGGGTGGATCTGCGCTGCGGGGAGCGCGTCGAGGCCGTGCAGCAGATCCATGGCGGGCTGCTGGTCCGCACCGACCGGGACGTCATCGAGTGCTCGGTCCTGCTGGTCGCGGCCGGCGTGGTGCGCGAGACGGCGCTGTTCGAGGCGGCCGGAGTGGGCTGCTCGGACGGCGTGCTCGTCGACGCAGGCTGCCGTACCGCGGTGCCGGGCGTGTTTGCGGCAGGCGATGTCGCCGCGCACGCCCATCCCCGCTACGGGCGGCTGCGGGTCGAGCATCACGACAGCGCCAAGCGGCAGGGTGCGGTCGCGGCCCGCGCCATGCTCGGCGAGGACGTGGCCCACGACGAGCCGCACTGGTTCTGGTCGGACCAGTACGAGCACACCTTGCAGAGCTGCGGGCACCCCGGCGGCGCCGGAGCCGACGAGGAGGTCGTCCGCGGCCGGATCGACGAGGCGTCCTTCGTGCGGTTCGGGCTGCGCGACGCGCGGGTGGTCTCGGTGCTCGGTCTCGGCAGGCCACAAGAGGTGATGGCCGGGCGGAGGCTGCTGCGCGCCGGGCATCCGGTTACCGCCGACCAGCTGCGCGACGAGTCGATCGACCTGCGCCGGGTCACCCGACCGGCACCGGCGTGACGGGGAGGACGCGGTGGAGATCAACATCGGACCGGGGCTCGTCGTCGCCGAGGCGCCGCAGGCCCGGATCGCCAAGGCCGCGGCGGCGCGGGCGCTCGACCGGGTTCACGGGATGTCCGCAGCCGAGGCACTGGCGGTGCTGACCCGCCAGGGCGCCGCCACGTGCGAGCCCGTCGCGCGGGTCGTGCAGGGTGCGGTGTCGGCTGCGGCGCACCGGTTCGGATCACCGGCGGGGGACTGGGTGCTGCACGGCGGCGAGATCGGGGACGGCGAGCCGGTCGTCAGGGTGCGCCGGAAGGCACACGGCCTGGCCACCTGGATCACGACGGAGACGACCCGGATCCGGGTGGAGCTACGGGTAGCGGCGTACGACGGAGGAGGTACGGTCGGATGACAGCAGTACAGGCGGTCGAGGTCTCGGAGGCCATCGTTCTGGAGGCGCTGCGGGAGGTGATCGACCCCGACCTCGGGGTCAACGTCGTCGACCTCGGGTTCGTCTACGAGCTGGACCTCGCGGGGGCCCCTGCCGTCCTCACCATGACGCTGACCTCGCCGGCCTGCCCGCTCACCGGGGTGATCGAGGACCAGATCCGGACAGCACTCGGCCCGATCCTGACCGCCTACGAGGTTCGCTGGGTCTGGCGCCCGGCGTGGACGCCGGCCCGGATCACCGAGGACGGCCGCGAGCAGCTGCAGGCGATCGGGTTCACCCTCTGACGGCCGGCGTCAGCCGGGATCGGGGCGCCCTGCCCGCATGTCCAGGATCTCCAGCGCCATCTGGGCGTTGAAGCGGTCCTCCTGCCTGGCCACCGTGATGCCGGTCAGTGCCTCGATCCGGCCGAGCCGGTAGCTCATCGTCTTCGGGTGGATGGAGAGCGACCCGGCGGCGCGCTGCACGTGGCCGTCGCACCGCAGGTAGGCGCGCAGGGTGTTGACCAGGTCGGCGTCGTGGTCGCGGTCGTAGGCGAGCAGCACGCCGAGCTGCTGCTCCGCGTAGCGGTCCAGGTCCTCGCCGTGTGCGGGTTCCAGGAGGAACTGCACGGCGCCGAGATCCTCGAACACCGCGACGGGTGCGTCCGGCGGACGGGTCGCCGCCTTCGCGTAGCCTGCCTGGCGCCCGGCGACCAGGTACTGCGAGATGGTCTGGACGGGCGCGCTGACGCCGAGGGAGAGCTCCCGGTCCAGCTCGGGGCCCAGCGCACAGAGCTCGTGGCCCCACCGGCGGGCGACGTCGGGTGCCCGGTCCGGGACGAGCACGGCCAGTGTCTCGCCGCGCCAGCCCATCGGGGCGTGCACCCCGTGGCCCGCCAGCAGGCGTGCGGTGCGCCGGGTCAGCTCCGTGCGAAGGCGTTCGACGCCCTCCGGCGAGCCGACTCGGGTACCGGTCGCGGACATCAGGATCACCCGCGCCGGGGCCGGCAGCTCGCGGGCCAGCTGGCGGGAGCGCACCATCGCGTCCGCCCCGTCGACGATGCGGCCGTCGAGCAGGTCCCAGACGAACTCCGACTCCAACCGCCGCCCGGCCCCGGCCACGGCGTCGCGCTGGGACAGCAGCAGCGCACACGCCACCGCGGCCTGCTCGGTTGCGACCACGTCCCGGGTCGCGACCGGCAACCGGGTGGCGACGGCCAGCTCACCCCAGCGCAGCGCCGCGGACCGCACCGTCACCGAGATCGCGTGCCGGCCCGCGGCGTCCGGGCCGAGCAGCACCGCCTCGGCGCCGAGCTGCTGCGGTTCCCTCGTCCGGGGCATGGCCAGCAGCGCTTCGAGCCGGCCGCCGGACCCGACGGAGGTGCCCTCGACGCCCGCGAACCGGACCTCCTGGTCGGTGATGCCGTGCAGCGCTTCCACCACCGACTCCAGGTCGGCGCCGTCGGCCACCAACCGGACGAGCCGCTGGTGGATGTCGAGGGTCTGCCTGGCGTCGTCGTACCGTTGCGACAGCTCGTCGTTCGCCGTCAGCAACTGGTCCGAGAGCTGCCGCAGGCGTTCCTCGGCGAGCGTGCGCTGCACGCCGAGCGCGGCGAGGTCGGCCAGTGTGCCGATCAGCTCGACGTCGTCGTCGGTGAAGTGCGACCGCCTGCGCCGCCAGGCCGCGAGCACGCCGGACGTCGTGCCGTCGACCCGCATCGGTGCCCCGATCGCGCCCTGCGTGCCCTCGACGGTGGCGATCGGGACCAGCGCCTGGCTGATGACGGGATCGGTCGTCCAGTCGTCGGAGCGGTAGACCTCGCCGCTCTCGAAGATATGCCCGACCATGCTCTCGCCCCTGGCCAGCCGCAGCCGCGCGGTGCCGATCGACCGGTTGCCCACCACGGCCTTGGCCTCCACCCCCGATCCGTCGGGGGTGGCGAGGAAGACCCCGGCGATCTCGGCACCCAGTACGTCCGCGGTGGCCGTCGCGAGGCCGAGCAGCATCTCTTCGCGATCGACCGAGGCGAGCAGCTGCCGGGCGACGCCGTAGAGCGATGACAGGGCCGCGCGGGCCCGCCGGGACGCCGCCGCGGCGAGCGCGGCGAGCAGCCGCAGCTCCTCCAGGCGCTCCGCGCTCGGCGTGTCGCCGCCGCCCCACCACACGACCAGATCGGTCTCACCGCGCACCACGAACGAGGCCACCGACCTGTCGGCCGCAGCGGTGACGCCCTCGGCGATCCGGCGGGCAGGCAGCGGCAGCGCGGCACCGCTGACGGCAAGCGGCGCCGGACCCGTCGGCTGCCAGTGGACGACGCTCGCGCCGTCGGCGCCGGTCAGCCTGCGGGCGGCGCCTGCGAGCAGCGCGAACACGCGGTCGGCACCCTCGGCGCCTGACTCGAGGATCTGCAGGCAGGTGGTGGCCCACTCGGCGGATCCGTCGGCGGCCACCGGACCATCCTGGTCGTCCGGCTGCCGCCGCGACAGGTCAGGGGTCGACAGTTCAGGGCCGTGCATGGGACGGCCACCGCGCACGGGTCCTCTCGCGTGCACGGTGGCCGGTCGGTGTGCCTCGCCCGACGCGGGGCTCAGAGGTGGATCAGCTTCGACTTGCCCGCCCGCAGGCGCGAGAGCTGCACGAAGTGCTCCGGGTTGAGGAACAGCTCGTTCATCCAGCCCAGAGTGTCGATGGTCAGGCCCTCGGGGCGGTGGATGAGGTAGTCGAGGTACTGGAACGCGTCCTTCGCCCCGTAGCCGACGTGGTGCGCGCCCACCACCTTGCGGGTGGCGCCGTCGATGACGAGCTTCTGGAAGCCGGACAGCTCCGGCTTGCTGAACGCGTAGAGCATGGTGCCCTCGGCGCAGGGCAGCGGCAGGTTCGGCGTGTCCAGGCCCTCCACGTACGGCGGCATCTGGATGATGATCACCTCGTCGAGGGCGGCCTTGGCCTCCTCCTCGGTGAGCCCGACCCAGGTGACCTCGTAGGTGGTGTGCAGGAAGTCCGGGTACTCGGAGAAGTCGAACTCCAGGTCCTCGCCCATGATGTTGCGCGACGCGGTGACGCCGGACTTGCGGGCCTTGAACATCTCCATCGGGCCGTCGATCATGTCGCCGATCGCGTAGACGCCGGGGACGTTGGTCTGCATCCGCTTGTTGGCGATCACCCGGCCGTAGTCGTTGACCTCGATGCCGAGCACGTCCTGCGCGTGCGCGGTGTTCGGGCGCTCGCCGGTGCCCATGAACACGAAGTCGGTTTCGATGTCGATCTCCTCGCCCGACTCCAGCCGGACGGTGACGCTCCGCACGCGCTCGTCGCCGTTCACCGAGACGGGGTGGGCGCCCTCCAGGATCTCCATGCCTCGCTTGCGCATGCCGCCAACCACGTACTGGCGCAGGTCCTCGTCGACGTGGTGCAGCGCCTTGGTCCGCATCAGCTGCGAGCGCGAGACGATCGTCGTGTCGCAGCCGGTGGCGTGGAAGAACGCGCCGTACTCCATGGCGACCTTGCTGCCGCCGATGATCACGCAACGGGTGGGCTCGTAGTCGAGCTCCTCGACGAGGCTGACGAAGTCGAAGACGCCGTGGAGGTCCAGGCCGGGGATGTCGATGTCGATCGGGCGGGCGCCCATGCCGAGCACCAGGTTCTTCGCCTTGAACGTCTTTCCGGCGGCCTGCACGGTGTTCTTGTCGATGATCGTCGCGCGGGCGTTGAGGACGTACTCGACCTCGAGCTGCTCCTTCGTCTGCCAGTTCATGAACGCGTGCGCGCTGCCGCGACCGGCCAGGAACAGCTTCACCATCTCCAGGATGCTGGCGCGGGACGCGTCGAACTTCGGGTAGAACAGCTCGTCGGAGAACCACCGGGCCCGGTCCAGCTCCTCGGCGGCCTCGGAGAACAGGTGGTGCGGCACGCAGGCCTGGTGCGGGCACGACCCGCCGAGGAACGGCCACGCGTCGATGATCAGCGGCCGGCCGCCCATCGCCTTCATGTACGCCGCGCCGAACCGCCCGCCCGCCCCGCCGCCGACGAACACCGCGTCGTAGACGGGGTCCTCGTCGCGTTCGAGGTTCAGGATCGGTTCGGAGTCGGGATCGGCGAGGGATCGCTCGATCAGCTCGTTCCACTCACCGAGGTTGAGATGCATGTCCCGGATATCCACGTGCCCACCGTCCTCATCGCTCCAGCTCGTGCGTCGACGATAAGGCTGGACGTCCGCTGGAACGTCATCTAGCAGGATGAGATGTGGACTGTTCGTTATCGTCCCTGGACAACTGCTGGACGCCAACCTCGGCGACCCGGCCGACGTGGCGATCAGCCCGCCGGAACCGTCTCGGTGATCGGCATCGGCTGGGCGGCCCGAGCCCTGACTGCGCCACCGGGACAGGAAACGGCCCGAAGTTTGACCGTCCGGACATGCCCCGGCCCACGCCGCCGGTGGTTCACTGGCCCAACGGCGCATCGAGACGGGCGTCACAGCGCACCCGTCGAGCACGAGGGTGTGGGCGCACATGAGCGAGCTTGCGAGCGGATCATCGGCAGAGCGCGACGTCACCGTGGCGGTCCGTCAACTCCGCGGCGAGCACCGTCGACGGGTGCGATGGCCCCGGGTGATCGTCGACATCGCCACCGCGGCGGCGGAGGGATCGCACGCGGTCGCGGAGGCCGGGATCCGGGCGGCCCGCCCGCTGCTCGGCGCGGATGTGGCCGTGGTGGTGCGCTGGCAGGACGGGCATCCGGTGGTACTCGCGGCAGGAGGCGACGTCGGCGGGATGCTCGAACGCCGGCCCCCGGAGGGCGCGGGCTGGGTGGACGGTCGGCCGGTCGCGGCGGTGTCGATCGATCCCCGCACCGACGTCGTCGTCTCCCGCTCGGCGCCGATCGGGTTCGAGAACACCGACCTGGAGTCGCTGCGGGCCCTCGGCGAGCTGATCAACTGGGCGGGTGGTGGCCGGCGCCCGGACGCGCTCCTGCGGGGGTTCGCCACCCGGGTGGTCGCCTCGCTCGACCCCGACGAGGTGCTGGTGTGCACGGCGGACGCCGTGGTCCAGATGCTGCGCGCGGAGATCGCCGGCGTGCTGCTGCGCGACGCGACTGGTGAGTACCTGGAGATGCGGTGCGCGATCGGCAACACCAAGCGCGACACCGCGCGGCTCCGGATCCGGTCGGGTCAGGGCCTCGCGGGGCGGGTTCTGCGGTCGGGGCGCCCGGAACGTATCGACGACTACTCCACCGATCCACGATCGGCACCGGAGTTCATGGCGCTGTCCGACGTCGAGGGGACCTGTTCGGCGATCGCCGTTCCGCTGCACTGGGACGGCGAGGTCACCGGTGTGCTGTGCGCATGGCGCCGCCGCCGCGAGCCGTTCACCGACGAGGACGAGAGCCTCTTCGCCGCGTTCGCCGAGCTCTGCGGGACCGCCATCGCCAACGCCGGGCGGCACGAGACGGAGCGCAGGCGGTCCGAGCGGTCGGAGGCCGCCCATGCCGTCCTCACGGAGCGGCACCGGGCGGCCGAGCGCGACCTGCACATGTACGCCGAGCTCGCCCGGATCGCGATGGAGGGCGGCGACGTGGACGCCGTCGTCCGCACCGTGGGGCGGTTGACCAACAGTGTGGCCGTGGTCGTCACCGAGGACGGGCGCACCCTGGGGCCCCCGTCCTCGGTGAACGACCGGCGCGCCGATGTCCCGCTCGAACTGCCGTTCGCGGACGTCGGGCCGGAGCCCACGGTGTGCCAGCGGGACGACGGATCGTGGCTGCTGGTGGCTCCGGTGCACGCAGCGGGGGTGGCCTTCGGACACCTCGCGCTGGTACTCGACGCCGCGCCGACGGCCGGGGACCGGCTCGCAGCCGAGCAGGCCGCGGTGGTCAGCGCGTTGCTGCTGGCGCGGGAGGAGGCGGTCGTCGCGGCCGCCCGCAGGCTGCAGTCGGAGTTCGTCTGGGACCTGCTCGACGGCCGGCTGCCGGACTCGGTCGAGGCGAGCGTGCGGGCGCGGCACCTCGGTACCGGGTTCGCCCTGCCCGCGCGGGTGGCGGCGATCATGGTGCACGGCCTGGCCTACGACGCCACAGCGACCGGCGGCAATCCCGAGCACCTCGAACGGGCACGCAGCGCCTGCGCTCGGCTCATCGGCCAGGCCCTGGACGGCGCCGGTGCGTCCGGCACGGTACTGGCGCGGCGGGCGAACCTGTTCGCGGCGGTCGTTCCCTGCGGCCCCGGCGAGACGATCGTGACCGCCCGGCGGCTGGCGCGGGCTCTCGCGGCGATCCAGTGGCCCGGCGGGATGAGCGCCGCGGTCGGCGTCGGCGGGCCGGTGAAGCACGTCGCGGGATTCCCCGAGGGCTGGCGCGAGGCCCGGCTGGCCCGCTCGGCCGCCGCGGAGTCCGGCGAGCCGGGAATCTTCGAGGACCTCGGCGTGCTGCAGTTCCTGCTCGCCCCCACCTCCCGGGAGGACCTCGACGGCTTCGCCCGCCGCCAGCTCGGCCCGCTCCTCGACTACGACGCCAAGCGCGGCACCGAGCTCACCCGCACCCTCGACGTCTACCTGACGGCCGGCTGCAGCACCCGGCGCACCGCCGCGCTGATGTGCATCCACCACCGGACGGTGGCCTACCGGATGCAACGCGTGGGTGACCTCACCGGGCTCTGTCTCGACGACCAGGAGGACCGGTTCCGGGTGCAGCTCGCGTGCAAGATCCTCGCGCTCGGGGGAAAGGGCGTCGAGGCCGAGCGGGGTGTCGAGGTGACGGCCCGAGGCTGACCCGTCTGATGATTGCGGTCCGGACCCCAGCCGACGGGCCCCGACGCTGTGCGTCGGGGCCCGCGCTGGCGCCCGGGGTAGCGCCGGGGCAGCGGCGCGCGGGAGGCCCGCGCGCCGCGAGGTCAGCCGCCGTGCTCGGCGCGGACGATCTCGGTGCCCTCGACCAGGGCGGCGAGCTTGGCCTTCGCGATCCACCGCTTCAGGTTCGGCAGGCCGCAGTCGGTGGTGACGCCGAGACGCTCGATCGGGACGTACTCCGCGACGGCCCGGATCCGGTCGGCCACCTCCTCAGCGGTCTCCACCGTGACCTGCTTGACGTCGATCACACCGGCCACGAACGGCTTGTCCCAGTTGTTGTCGACCAGCGGCTTGAGGTCGTCGGGCCCGAGCCTGCCCACCTCGTAGTTGAGCACGTCGATGTCGGCGCCGAGCACCTTCGGGAAGATGTTGCGCGCCCGCTCGGTGGTCTCGGTGGCGTGCCGCGGCCGCCGGGCGACGTCGTAGACGCCGAGGTCCTTGTGGGCCTCGTCGCCCTCGTAGGGCAGGTAGGCAGGCGACGAGCCGAGGTTGCCCCAGCAAACGTGCAGCCAGATCTGCGCGTCGACGTCCTTGACCGCCGCGTTGAGGCAGTCGATCTCCCAATCGCCCATGCCGTAGGGCCAGACGAACTCGTCGAGCTGGAAGATGTCCACGCCGATCCCGGCGAGCTCCTTGAGGTCCTCGTTGACGGCCTTGGCCAGCGCCATCCCGAGCTCTCTGATGTCGGAGTAATGCAGGTTGTTCGACGCGGCGGTCATGGCACCGACACCGGTGTAGGAGATCTTGATCGGCTTGCTCGTGGACTTGCGCAGCGCCTTGAGGGTTTCCAGGTGGAACGGGTAGCGGCGGCGGACCTCACCGACGACGGTGGGGGCGTAGAGCATGCTGTAGATCGGAACGGGCAGGTTCGGGCCGTCGAGCTCGTAGCCGGTGAGGCGTTCGATGTAGTGGTAGAGCAACTGGCCGTAGGAGTCCTCACCGTCGAACACCCTGCCGTCGGCGACGATGTCGAGGCCGACGCGCTCCTGGTCGCGGGCGATGCACTGGATGACGTCGTCGTAGGCCTCTTCGGAGATGGAGTCGAACACCACCTTGCCCGGCCGGCCCGGATACCGGGCGAACGCCTGCCCCCTCCACCACCGCGGTTCCGGGTATTTCCCCACCATCGTCGCGGGTAGCAGCATCTCCTGATTGCCGACGCGCATGCTTCCTCCTCCTGGTCGCTTCGAAACCGCGAAATGAACTGAACCACCCGCCCGGCCCCGATCGACATGTCCGGGTGGGCAAAACGATCGCGCTCGACTTGCGCGGTCGTGGCTCGTTCTACGGCCAGACCTTCGGGAACATGTCGCACGCGATCGGATCGCCGACGTTCAGATCCGGTGCGGTGACGTGCCCGGTGAGGCTCTTGTTGTTGAACATGTTCGCGACATGCGGATTCCACACCGCCTGGTCGCCAACATAGAAGCTGGTGATGGCGCGCCGGAAGTTCTTCGTCCGGTTGCCCAGCGAGCCGTGCACGGTTCGCGGGTGGTGCAACAGCAGGTCGCCCGGCTCGGCCTCGGCCACCAGCCAGTCGTACTTGCCGTAGTCCGCCTCGAAGTCGGGCATGTCCTCATACGGGGAGTTGACGTAGGTGTCGGTGATCGCCGGGATGTTCTTGAAGCCGACCGGGTGGTAGATCACGCCCCACTTGTGCGATCCGCGCAGGTAGTGGATCGCCCCACCCTCGGGGGTGACCTTGTCGAACGGCACCCAGATCCGGATCTGCTGGTCGCCCTTGACGGGGAGGAAGGGCAGGTCCTGGTGCCACGGGGTGGCCTTGGTCGCGCCCGGTTCCTTCGCGAAGATCTGGTCGTAGAAGAAGATGATCTCCTTGGCGTCGGTCAGCACCTGCCGCGCGACGTGCTTCAACGGTCCGTGGATCGCCCACGCCTTGAACGCGTCGTCGAACATCCAGGGAAAGGTCAGGGAGAAGAACCGCGGGTCGCCGTCGTCGGCGTAGTTCTGGGAGGACGGATCGGACTGCTCGAGGATCCGGGTCACGGCGTCCCGCATGAAGTCGACCCAGTCCAGCGGGATGACTCCTTTCACGATCGCGGCGCCATCGCGCTCGTACGCGGCGCGTTCCTCGTCGGACACGGGACGGATCAGTCCGGAGGTCGGGTAGTCGACGTCGATGTCGAGGATCGCGGAACTCATTCGGCACTCCTTCGCGCGGTGAAATGATCGGGTGACGCCATGCAACCAAGGCTCTTTCCGCCCGCACATGTGCGGATGGGAAAAGCTGGCGTCCCGCGTTTGCCGCTTCGGCCAGGGTCCGCCGCAACGCCCGGCGATAGGCTGAGCAAAGTTGACCAAGGGAGTGCGCGTTGAACGTTGCCAACCTGCTCCTCACCGGCGCAGCCCGCGAGCCGTCCCGCCCCGCCTGGACGTTCGGCGGTCGATCGGCGACGTATGCGCAGCTCACGGACCGGGTGGCCAGGCTCGCCGCGGGCTTCTCCCGGATCGGGCCGGCACCTGGCGATCGGGTGGTACTGCTGCTGCCGAACGCCCCGGAGCTCGTCGAGGCCCTGCTCGCGGCGATGTGGGGCGGTTTCGTCGCGGTTCCGTTGAACTGGCACCTCCATCCCCAGGAGGTGGCCTATGTCCTGCGCCACTGCGGCGCCCGCGCGGTCGTCGTGGCGGACGAGACCGAGGGCGCGGTGTCGGCCTTCGACGGCGAGGTGTCGGTGTTGCACGTGCGCGGCGCCTACGAGGGCCTGTTCGGCGAGGCCCCTGCCCCGCTCGCCGACGTCGGCGCGGACGACCCGGCGTGGCTGTTCTACACCTCCGGCACGACCGGACGCCCGAAGGGCGCGACGCTCACCCACCGCAACCTGCTCGCCATGGCGCTGAACTACTACGCCGACGTCGACCGGATCGCGCCGGACAGCGTTTTCGTGCATGCGGCGCCCCTGACCCACGGCAGTGGCCTCTACCTGCTGCCGGCGCTGGGTCGCGGCGCGGTCAACGTGATCTCGACGGCCCGCAGCTTCGACCCGGCGGACTACCTGTCCCTGCTCGCGGAGCACCGCGCGACGCACGCCGCGTTCATGGCTCCGACGATGCTCAAGCGGCTGCTCGTCGCGGGCGATCAGGCGAACCACGACCTGTCGGGTCTGCGCAGCATCGTGGTCGGCGGCGCCCCGCTCTACCGCACCGATCTCCATGCGGCCGTGGCGGCGTTCGGCCCGATCGTCACCCAGATCTACGGGCAGGGCGAGTCCCCGATGACGATCACCGTGATGCCGCCACGTGAGTGGGAGCGGTCCGGTTCGTGCGGGCGCGCGTTCGTCGGCGTGCAGGTCCGTATCGTCGACGCCGACGGCACCGAACTGGCGGCGGGGGCGGACGGGGAGGTGTGCGTGCGCGGTGACGTGGTGATGCGCGGTTACTGGGACGATCCGGGCGCCACCGCGGCGGCGGTGCGCCGTGGGTGGCTGCACACCGGCGACATCGGCCACCTCGACGGCGAGGGCTACCTCCACCTGACCGACCGGGCGAAGGACGTGATCATCACCGGCGGGTCGAACGTGTACCCGCGGGAGGTCGAGGAGGTCCTGCTGTCACATCCTGCGGTGTGCGAGGTCGCCGTGATCGGGCGCCCTGATCCCGAGTGGGGCGAGTCGGTCTGCGCGTTCGTCGTCCCGGTTCCGGGCGCCGATGTCGACGCGGCCGAGCTCGTCGAGCACAGCCGGGGGCAGCTGGCGTCGTTCAAGAAGCCGAAGGAGATCGTGTTCATCGACGCGCTGCCCAAGAGCGCCGCCGGGAAGATCCTCAAGCGCGAGCTCCGGGGGGAGCCGCCACGCCGATGAGACCGTTCCGCATCGACATCGGGGACGACGTGCTCGACGATCTCCGCCGCAGGCTCCGCGCCACCCGCTGGCCGGACCGCGAGACCGTGGACGACTGGTCGCAGGGCGTGCCGCTGCAGTATGTCCAGGACATCTGCGCGTACTGGGGGACCGAGTACGACTGGCGGGCCCGGGAGGCTCTGCTCAACCGATTCGACCAGTTCACCACGACGATCGACGGGCTGGACATCCACCTCGTCCACCAGCACTCGCCCGTCCCCGGGGCCATGCCGCTGGTCATCACGCACGGCTGGCCGGGGTCCGTCGCCGAGTTCGCCGCCGTGATCGGCCCGCTCACCGACCCGGTGGCCCACGGCGGCGACGCGGCGGACGCGTTCGACGTCGTGTGCCCGGCGCTGCCCGGGTTCGGCTTCTCCGGCAAGCCCGACCGGCCCGGCTGGGGTGTCGAGCGCGTCGCCATGGCCTGGTGCGAGCTGATGGACCGGCTGGGCTACGCGCGGTTCGGCGCGCAGGGCGGCGACTGGGGCGGCCACGTCACCACGCTGCTCGGGGCCAACCATCCCGACCGGCTGCTCGGCATCCACGTCAACCTCCCGATCGTACGGCCCGGGCCCGGCGAGGCCGCCGACCCGGACGGCGCCGAGCAGGCCGCCCTCGCGGCGCGGGAGTACTACGACCGCGAGGACTCCGGGTACTCGAAGCAGCAGAGCACCCGGCCGCAGACCCTCGGCTACGGGCTCACCGACTCTCCCGCGGGCCAGGCGGCCTGGATCCTGGAGAAGTTCGCGCGCTGGATGGACGAGGTTGTCCCGGAGCTCGTGGAATTTGAGGTGGCGGTCCCCCACCTGAGTCCTGCCGTGCGGTAGGTACTCGGGTGAACCGCCAAGAACACCACGAGGAAGGCCCTAACGGACCGCCGTGCGCAAGCACTACCAGAACCAGGAGATCGACACGAGCCAGCCCGCCGTGCCCGACACGGTGAGCGTGGCGCTGGCCGAGCTGGCCGGTGAGATGCGCGAGGGCCTGCTGGCTCTCGCGGTCGGGACCGGGCTGCAGGTGATGGCCGCGATCATGGAAGCGGACGTGACCGCGGCGTGCGGGCCCAAGGGCCGCCACGACCGCGAGCGGACCGCGACGAGGCATGGCCACGGCGCCGGGTCGGTGAGCCTGGGCGGGCGCCGGGTCCCGGTGCAGCGGCCGCGGATGCGCGCGGTCGACGGCTCCGGTGAGCTGACGGTCCCGGCCTATGAGCTGTTCTCCGACACCGAAGTCCTCGGGCGAATGGCGCTGGACCGGATGCTCGCCGGGCTGTCGACGCGGCGCTACGGCGTCGGGCTGGAGCCGGTCGGAACCCGCACCGAGAAGACCGCCACCGCCACCTCGCGCTCCGCGGTGTCGCGGCGGTTCGTCGCGCAGACCGAGACCGCCCTGGGCGAGTTGCTCGCCGCGGACCTGTCCGGGCTGGACCTGGTGGCGTTCATGGTCGACGGTGTGCACTTCGGTGAGCACCTGTGCGTGGTCGCTCTCGGGATCGACATCGACGGCAAGAAGCACCCGTTGTCGCTGGTGGAGGGCTCGACCGAGAACGCCACGCTGGTCACCGAGCTGATCGTGGGCCTACGCGAACGCGGCCTGGACGTCACCCGTCCGGTCCTGGCGATCCTGGACGGGTCCAAGGCGCTGCGCCGCGCGGTGCTCGACGTGTTCGACCGGCCGGTGATCGGTCGCTGCCAACTCCACAAGATCTGAAACGTTCAAGATCACCTCCCGGAGAAGCTGCGGACCACCGTCACCTCCAGGATGCGCCGGGCCTATCACGCCGACTCCGCACTCGCCGCCGAGGCCGAGCTGTGCGCGCTGGCCGCCGAGCTTGACCGTACCCACCCGGGTGCGGCGGCGAGCCTGCGCGAGGGCATGGCCGAGACCCTCACCGTGCTGCGGCTGGGCATTCCGCCCACCCTGGCGCGTACGTTCCGCTCGACCAACGCCGTGGAGAGCATGATCTCGATCTGCCGTACGCACGCGAGCAACGTCAAGAACTGGCGCGATGGCGCGATGGCGCTGCGCTGGTGCGCCGCGGGATGGTCGAGGCCGGCAAGCAGTTCCGCCGCGTCAACGGGCACATGCACCTGCGATCGCTGCGCGACACGCTGGAGCGCATCACCCGACCGGTCGCTACGACCGGCCATACTGACACCGTCACAGCCGCCTGATGATCACCGGGCCGCCACCGAAGTTCCACGGAACTCGGGACATCCTCTGGATGGACTGCGACGGGCGCCCCGAGAACGTCCTGAGCCGCGACGAGCTGCTCGACGCCGTGATGCTCTACTGGGTCACCGGGTCCGCGGCGTCGTCCGCGCGGCTGTACTGGGAGAGCTTCCGCAAGGTCGTCCCCGGCCACGTGTCCGTGCCCACCGGGGTGGCCGCGTTCCCGAAGGAGATCATCCCCGCGGCGCCGCGCTGGGTCGCGAAGCGCTACAACCTGGTGCACTGGACGGACATGCCCCGTGGTGGCCACTTCGCCGCGCTCGAGCAGCCGGAGCTGTTCGTCGCCGACGTTCGCGCCTTCTTCCGCCGGCTCAGGTAGGGCGTCAGTATGACCCCATGGCAGCGCCGCCTTCGCCGTTCTCCGCGTACGGCTCCGAGATCTACCTGGGCGGGCTGGCCGACGACGTGCCCGCCCTGCCCACCGACCCGGACCGGCTGGAGGAGGCCGCCCGCGCGGTGCTGGCCGACAAGCCGTTCTGGTACGTGGCGGGCGGCGCCGGATCCGGCACGACGATGCGGGCCAATCGCGCGGCGTTCGACCGCTACGGCCTGGTGCCCCGGGTGCTGCGCGACTGGTCCGTGCGCGACTGGTCCACCACCGTGCTGGGCACCGCGATGCCGGCACCGCTGCTGCTCGCCCCGATCGGCGTGCAGTCGATCCTGCACCCCGACGGCGAGCTCGCCACCGCCCGCGCGGCCGCGGAGCTGGGCGTACCGATGGTGCTCTCGACGGCCGCGTCGCACACCATCGAGCAGGTCGCCGCCGCCGCGGACTCCATCCCACCCGGCCCGCGCTGGTACCAGCTGTACTGGCCCGTCGAGGACGCCGTGACGGTCAGCCTGCTCGACCGGGCCCGCACGGCAGGCTTCACGGTCCTCGTCATCACCCTCGACACCTGGCTGCTCGGCTGGCGTCCGCACGACCTCGACAGCGCCTACCTGCCCTTCCTGCGCGGGGTGGGTGCGGCGATCCCGTTCTCCGACCCCGCCTTCCGCGCCGGGCTCGCGCAGCCGCCCGAGGACGACCTGATGGCCGCGGTCCGGCATCGCCAGCGGATGTTCCAGGGCAACGCCAAGCACTGGGACCGGCTCGACCTGATCCGCGAGCACTGGGACGGCCCGATCGTGCTCAAGGGCGTCCAGCACGTCGACGACGCGCGGCGCGCCGTCGACCGGGGGATGGACGGTGTGATCGTCTCCAACCACGGCGGCCGGCAGGTCGACCGCGCGATCGGGTCGCTGCACGCGTTGCCCGGGATCGTCGGCGCCGTGGGCGGGCGGGCGGCGGTGCTGTTCGACTCCGGCATCCGGACCGGTGCCGACGCGGCCGTCGCGCTTGCCATGGGCGCCGACGCGGTGCTGCTCGGGCGACCGTTCGCCTACGGCCTCGCGTTGGGTGGCCAGGACGGCGTGCGCCACGTCGTCCGCACCGTTCTCGCGGAGCTGGACATCACGCTGACGCTGGCCGGCTACGCCGATCTCGCCCAGCTCCGCGCGACGAAGGACGCGATCTCGAGGCTCGACCGAGGGACGGGCTCGGGGTGAAGATCGCCGCGAGGTGGGCGTCGACGTTGATCGAATCGCGAATCCCCCCGTCTCGCGGCGATCATCACCGCGGCGGGAGGCCGCCGCAGAGCTCGTCGAAGGCGTCCTGCTCGAACGGGTTCGACCACACCTCGACGATCTTGCCGTCCTGGACGTGGTAGACGTTCACGTGGCGCCACTCGAAGCTGCGGTCCGGGCAGTCGACGCGGTTGGTGCAGATGCCGACCGCGTGGGCGTCGGATCCCAGCACGTCGTGGACGTCGGCGGTCGGGAGGCCTCCGGTCAGCTCCTTGATCGCCCGGCCGAGGGCGCCCCGTCCGCGGAGATCACCGGCGAGCCTGCTCCGGCCGGGGACGTGCACGACGACGTCGTCGGCGATCACGTCGGCGAGGGCGTCCGGGTCACCGGCCGCGATGGCGTCCAGCACCTTCTCGTTGCTGTGCATGCCCGTCCCGTCCGAGGCCCGCCCGGGCCCGTCGCCGACGAGTGTCGTGCATCGCCGACGGCGCCGGCATCGGTTCCGCGGGGCAGTCCAGGTCGCCCGGCTCGGCCTGGCGGGAAGACGACGGTCGGTGACGGCCGGGACACCCGATGGGCATCGTCCAGTTCGCGCCGGAGTGCGGGCCCGCCCTTGTCCGGGATGTACTACCGACGGTGAGAACCTTCAGCCTCGTTGGCCGAAGAGTGTGATCCGGCTCACCGCTAGCGTCGGGCCGTGACCCGAGTGCCCGTGACCCAGGTGACGGCCGAGCCGAGCGCGGCGCTGCACAGCTACCGGCAGATGGTCGCCATCCGGCAGTTCGAGACCAAGGTCGACGTGCTCTACCGGCAGGGCCGGGTGCGCGGGCCTGCCCACCTCGGTATCGGCCAGGAGGCGGTCGCGGTCGGAGCGGCCTCGGTTCTCCGCGACGGCGACTACTCGATCGGCACCTACCGCGGGCACGCGCACGCGCTGGCGAGGGGGGCGCCGCCCGAGGCCGTGCTGCTCGAACTGCTGGGCCGGGCGGGTGGGATCTGCCACGGCAAGGGCGGCTCGATGCACATCGCCGACGTCGAGCACGGCTACTACGGCTCCTACGCGATCATCGGCGCCCACCTGCCGATCGCGACCGGGCTGGCGTGGGCCAGCCGGGTCCGCCGCGACGACCGGGTCACGGTGTGCTTCTTCGGCGACGGCACCACCAACATCGGCGCCTTCCACGAGGCGCTGAACCTGGCCGCGGTGTGGGACCTGCCGATCGTCTTCGTCTGCGAGAACAACCACTACATGGAGTACACGTCGATCGCCGACGTCATCGCGGTCAAGCAGCCCGCGGCCGACCGCGCGTCCGCTTACGGCCTGGCGTCGATCGTGGTCGACGGCAACGACGTGAACGCGATGGCCGAGGTGGTCGGCGCCGCCGTGCGGCGCGCGCGGGACGGAGCCGGCCCGTCGCTGGTGGAGGCCGACACCTACCGGATGTGCGGGCACTCGGCCGCCGACCCCGCGACCTACCGGACCAAGGAGGAGGTCGCGGGCTGGGCGGAGCGCGACCCGCTGCTGCGCCAGGCCGAGGTGCTCACCGCGTCCGGGGTGTCCGCCGAGGAGCTGGAGGCGATCTCGGTCGAGATCCGGGCGGAGATCGACGCGATGGCGGTCCGCGCGTTCGCCGCGCCCGCCCCGGAACCGGCGACGGCATGGACGGACCTGTGGTCGGACGGGAGCTCCCAGTGGAGGAACTAGTACCGTGGCGGAACTGACCTACCGGCAGGCGGTGGCGGCCGCCATTGCCCAGGAGATGGAGCGCGACGACCGGGTCGTCCTGCTCGGCGAGGACGTCCGCCCCGGCGGGGTGTTCAAGACGACCGTGGGACTGCTCGACCGGTTCGGGCCCGACCGCGTGTGGGACACGCCGATCTCCGAGACGGCGATCGCCGGCGCGGCCATGGGTGCTGCCATGGCCGGGCTGCGACCGGTCGCGGAGATCATGTTCTCGGACTTCTACGGTGTCTGCTGGGACCAGGTGGCCGTCGAGATCGCCAAGACGCGGTACATGACGGGCGGGCAGGTGACCATCCCGCTCGTCATCCGCGGCGCGAACGGCGGCGGGTAGGCTTCGGCGCCCAGCACAGCCAGGCCGTGGAGAACTGGGCGCTGTGCGTGCCCGGCCTGAAGATCGTCTCCCCGTCGCACCCGGCGGACATGGTCGGCCTGCTCGCCGCGGCGATCCGCGACGACGACCCGGTGCTGGTCTTCGAGCACAAGGCGCTGTTCGGCAGCAAGGGGGAGTGCCCCGACGGCGAGCACGTCGTGCCGCTCGGGCGGGCCGCCGTCGTCCGCGAGGGCTCCGACGTCACCCTGATCGGCCTGTCGATCACGGTCGGGATGTGCGTGCGGGCCGCGGAGGAGCTCACGGCACAGGGGGTGTCGGCCGAGGTGATCGACCTCCGCACGCTCGTCCCGCTCGACGCCGCGGCCGTGCTCGCCTCGGTGCGCCGCACCGGGCACGCGGTGATCGTCGAGGAGAACCCCGGCCAGCTCGGCTGGGGCGCCGCCGTCGCGTCGATCCTCGGCGAGGAGGCCTTCGACGACCTCGCCGCACCGGTCACCCGCGTCAGCGGCGGCAACATCCCGCTGCCCGTCGCCGCACCGCTGGAGGCCGAGGTCAGCGTCTCGGCGGACAAGGTCGTCACCACGGTGACGAAGCTGCTCGACCGGCCCGACCGTAGGGCCGTCTGATCCCTCGAAACCGAAGGTGGGCAAGCGATGGAGATTCGCGGCGAGGAAGTTCTGCTCCCGATCAGTGCGGTGTCGGCGTTCCCGCGGCCGCACTGGCTGCAGGGCCGGGTGTTCGGCAGCCGGGAGGAGCCCTACTACCGCAGCCACAACCTGCGGGTCACCTACGAGGACGCCGTCGCCCTGTGTGCCGCGGAGCAGGAGAAGGCCGGGCTCGACGTTCTCACCGACGGTGCCCAGTACTACGAGTGGGAGGCCCCCGGCTTCCAGCTCGAACCGATCTTCCACTTCATCCCCGAGATGCTCGGCGGCATCACTCCCTACGGACCGCCCGGTGACGGCGTCAAGTACGCGCCGTTCTACAAGGGCATCGTCCACGACAAGGTGACGTGGAAGCGCTCGATCTTCGAGGGCGTGGTCTATGCCATGAAGCGGGCCACCGACAAGCCGTTCAAGGTGGCCATGCTCGGCCCGGCGCAGCAGAGCGTCATCCTCGACGACCAGCACTACGGCGACCAGATCGAGATGGCCTTCGACATCGCCCGTGCGCTGAACCAGGAGCTGAAGTTCCTGGTCGGGCAGGGGCTGGAGGCCGTCCAGCTGATCGACGTGCTGCCGCCGTACTTCCAGGACGGCTGGCAGATCGAGGCGCAGAACATCATGTTCGACGGCGTGGACGCGATCAAGTTCTGGCACATCTGCTACGGCAGCGTGGACGGCCAGCGTGACGTGTTCGAGGACAAGGCCGCGGAGATGATGCCGCTGTTCGGCCAGTCCCCGTGCGACGTCATCCACATGGAGTTCACCAGCAAGGGTCTCCTGGAGCTGAGCACGATGGCGAAGTTCCCCACGAACAAGGTGCTTGGCATGGGCGTGGTGGACGCCAAGAACGTTATGGTCGACACGGTCGACGACATCGCCGGCCGCATCCGCCGCGGCCTGGAGTTCCTGCCCCCCGACCGGCTGCTGATCGCCCCGGACTGCGGTCTGGGCTACTTCAGCCGAACCGTGGCCTACGGGAAGCTGCGGAACATGGGCGCCGCCGTCGAGCAGGTCCGCGCCACCCTGTAAGGCGGACGAACCCGGGCGGGGCGATCGTTGCCGGTCGCTCCACCCGGGTGCCATGCTGCCTTGTTCGCCAATGACGGCGGGAGCCTGCCATGTTCGATACCGCGGTGAGCGGGTCAGCGCTGCGGCTGGCGCCCGGCGACCACATCTGCGCGTTCTACCGGCAGCCCGAGGAGCGTGACGAGATCCTGCTCCCGTTCCTGCGGGACGGCCTGCGTGCCGGGCACAAGTGCGTCTGCGTGGTCGACAGCTGCGACCCCGAGCACGTCCGGGGGCAGCTCGACGCCGAGCCGAGGGTCGACGACCAGCTCGAGGTGCTCGACTCGGGTGGCACCTACCTGGCCGGCGGCGGCTTCCTCCCGGCGGAGATGCTGACGTTCTGGAACACGAAGACCGACGCGTGCCTGCGCGACGGCGGGTTCAGCTTCGTACGCAACGTCGGTGACATGACCTGGGCGCACACCGAGAAGCCGGGCGTGGGCGAGCTCATCTCCTACGAGTCCGAGCTCAACCGGCTGATGAGCTGCTACCCGCAGGTGAACCTGTGCCTCTACGACCTCGGCCGGTGCAGCGTCGAGCTCGCGCTCGACGTGCTCAAGACCCACCCGAAGGTGCTGATGGGCGGGATGGTGCTGGAGAACCCGTTCTACCTGGAACCGGACGAGTTCCTCGCCGCCCGGGAGAGGAAGAGCCATCAGCGAACGCGGTGACCCCGAGACGGTGCGGCTGCGCGAGCGGCTGTCCGACCTGCGGGCGCTGCTCCTGCTCTCGAACCTGATGACCGACGGGGACGAGCAGCAGGTCCTGCGCCTGGCCGCGGCGTCGGCGCCGTCGTTGGGGGACTGGCGGATCGAGGGCTTCGTGCTCGACGGGGTGTTCCGGCCAGGCGGGTCCAACGGCGACACCAGCTCCAACGGACACGGCAGCTCCAACGGACAGGGCAGCTTCAACGGACACGGCAGCTGGACGGCACGGCTGATCGAGCAGGTCGCGGCGCTCGGTGCGCCGGGCGGCCCGCTGACCCTGCCCCAGCGTGGCTGGGCGTGGGCGCTGCCGCTGCCTAGCGGGTCCGGCCGGACGCTCGGCCACCTGGTGATCTCCGCGGTCGGACCCCCGTCGTCCGACGACGAGTTCCTGCTCCAGGTCCTCGCCCAGCAGACCGGCGTCGCGCTGTCCAACGCCCGGCTGCACGAGCGGGACCGGCTCGCCGCCGAGCAGCTGCTGGCGGCCAACACCAAGCTCTCGGCGACCGTGGCGACGCTGCGCCACCACACCGAGGTCCACGACCGCCTCGCCAGGGCGGCGGCCACCGGAGCGGGCCGGTCCGGGATCGCCGAGGTGCTGCACGGGCTGACGGGCAGGCCGGTCGCGATCGAGGATCGCTACGGCAACCTGCGCGCCTGGGCCGGTCCCGGCCGCCCGGACCCTTACCCGAAGCAACCGTCCGCGAGACGCGAGGCACTGCTGCGCCGCATGCAGCGGGAGGTGCGCCCGCTCCACGACCGGGGCAGGCTGGTGGCGTTGGCGACGGCCCGGCCGGACGTGGTGGGTGTGATCGCGCTGATGGATCCGGACGCCACGGCCGCCGAGTCGGAGGTGATGGCGCTCGAACACGCCGTCACCGTGCTCGCCGTCGAGCTCGGCAGGCTGCGCGGCCTGGTGGACGCGGAGCTGCGGCAGCGCGGCGAGCTCGTGAACGACCTGCTCAACGGGATGGACGACGAGAGCGCCGCGCTCCGGGCCGAGGTGCTCGGACACGACCTTGGCCGCCCGCATCGCGTGGTGCTCGTCGAGGGGGAGGCGGCCGGCACCCCGTCCGACGGCGAGGACTTCCTGCACGCTGTTCGCAGCGCGGCACGCGACCGGCAGCTACCAGCACTGATCGGCTCCCGCTCCAACGCGGTCGTCATCGTGACCGGCGACGATCCGGACTGGGCCGCGCTGCGGCATGCCACCCTGCGCGAGCTGGGGGGCGGGACGTGCCGGATCGGGGTCGGCGAGCTCTGCGACCGCCCGTCGGGGCTGTCCCGCTCCTACCGCGAGGCGGAGCTCGCGCTGCGGCTGCAGGCGTCGGCGGCGGTCGCCGACCAGGTCAGCGAGTACGCCGCGCTCGGCGTCTTCCGCCTCCTCGCCGCGCTGCCCGATCAGCGTGACGTGCAGCGGTTCGTCCGGCAGTGGCTCGGCACGTTGATCGACTACGACGCCCGGCGCGGCACGGAGCTGGTCCGCACGCTGGCCGAGTACCTCGAGCAGGGTGGGAACTACGCGGTGACGTCTCGGCGGCTGTTGGTGCACCGCAACACGCTGAAGTACCGGATGCAACGAATCCGTGAGCTGTCGGGGCTCGAACCCAGCCATCCCGACGTGCGTTTCAACTTCCAGCTCGCCGCCCGCGCCTGGGCCACCCTGCGCGCACTCGACGACGAGGAGCACACGTGACGGACACCGATCTGGTGCGGGCCGTGCGGGCGTACGTGGCGGCCTGGAACACCGCCGATGACGGTGCGCGGCGGCGGTTGCTCGCCGAGTCCTTCGCCGAGGACGGCTGCTACCTCGACCCGTCGGCAGCCGTCGTCGGCCGGGAGGCGCTCATCGCGCACACCCGGGCTTTCGGGCAGCGGTGGCCGGGTGCCGTCATCGAGCTGACCAGCGGCATCGACGAGCATTCCGGATCGGCCTGCTTCACATGGCGGGTGCGCGGTCCCGGTGGCGAGACGCTGCATGAGGGCCTCGACGTCGTCAGCGCGGATACCGACGGCCGGCTGTGTCAGGTGATCGGCTTCTTCGGCGGGTACCGCAGCCCGCACTTGGCCCTGTCCCTCTAGGCTAGGCGAGCACACGGACGAAGGTGCTCCCGTCGCCCCGTGGGCGGTAGATCTGCTTGAAGTCGAAGGCGTAGTCGAAATCATCCTTCTCGGACTCCTGTGCGCCCTTGAGGTCCACGTTGTGCACGATCAGCAGCTCCTCGCGCACGTGCGAGGCCTGGATCAGGCAGACCCCGACGGCGCCCAGATTCCCGAGCCGCCCCAGAAGGGCGCACCGGTCACCCCGTGGCTGCCCACGGCGTTGCACGCAATCGTCCAGACCTGGTTCGTGGCGGAGGCGGCCGGCAGCACGTAGTCCCACAGATCGTCGTAGTAGCGATCGGTGCGCAGGTTCATGCCGGGTAGTCACGGTTCCCCGCGGCCCGCCACGACGCGATCTGCACGATGGCGTCGACCTCCTCGACCATCGAGTACTCACGCAGCAGCTCGCTGAAGAGGTAGTCGTAGCACGTGGTGAACCCGAGCCGACCGTGCCGGGTCGCCATGACCAGCCGGTCGTCGCGGCCGCTGTCGGTGTAGTCCTTCTCGATCCCCGGGAGGAAGACCTTGTCGTAGGTGTTCTCGTCGGCCAGATGGTCGGGATCGCGCCCGACGGCGAACGTGCGGTTGAGGAAGCGGTCCTTCGTCGTGGCCGCGGTCAGGCCGTTGAGCAGGACCGCCTCGAACCCGTTTCCCAGCAGGGGCTGCAGCTCGTTCTCGATCCAGTCCGTGTGGTTCTCGACGGCCGCGCCGCTCATGTAGGCCAGGCAGTCGTCCCGCTGGTCCCAGAAGTACCCGGACAGGCAGAACTCGGGGAACACGGCGATGTTCACACCGCGCTCGGCGAAGATGCTCGCGGCTCGCAGGATCTTGTCCTTGTTCGCCTCGAGGCCCGGCACCTCGGCGTGGATGTTGGCCATGCCCACCGAGAGCATCGACTCGTCGTCGCTGTAGCTCCGCTCCGCGATCAGGAACTCGTCACCGTGCACCATCAGGGCGACTGGGTCCGGCCCAGCTCGCCGAACGGGGTGCGGGACCCGTCGACGAGCGCGACGGCGCGCCGCAGCACCGCAGACTCGGCGGCGTCGAACCCGGCGCGCCGCGCCCGGACGGCGGAGAGCGCGAGAGCCGCAGCGTCGAGGCATTCCTTCGCCATGCCGCGGACCACGTCCGGTGAGGCGCCGCCGCGGGAGAGCCGGGACCGCACGATCGCGCGCGGATCGAGCACGTCGCTCAGGTCGCTGCCGGCGAACACGGGGGTTCTGAGCCACCACTCCGGATCCGCGGTGGCCAGCTCGCGAGCGGCCGCGTCCAGCATCTCCCCGGTGATGTCGACGCCGCGCAGCCCGTCGATCGCCGCGCGCCGGACACAGGCCCCGACCAGCTCGTACGCGGAGCGGTAGTCCATCCCTGAGGAGATCATGAGATGCTCGGCGAGGTCGGCCGCCTGCGAGAAACCGCCTTCGAGCGCGGCGTACATCCGCTCCGCGTCGACCGTCAGCCCGCCGACCACGCCGGTCATCAGGCGGGTGGCCCTGAGGGCCAGGTCCAGCGCACGGGGCACCTCCCCGTAGGCGAAGATCAGGTTGTCGCTGCGGGCGGACGGGCTCTTGGCCACCGCGAGCATCCCGGTCAGCCGTCCGATCAGGACGCCGGCCTCCCCGCGGATCATCGTGAGCGCATACGGGTTGCGCTTCTGCGGCATCAGGACGCTCGTGCGGGTGTGCCCGTCGGCGAGGCTCACGTAGCCGAACTCGCCGCTGCACCAGATCTCCAGGTCCTCGGCGAGCTTCGCCAGCGTGGTGACGAGCCCCGTGGCGGTGCCCACCACCTCGGTGAACCCGTCGGCCTGCCACATCGCGTCGCGGGTGTGCTCGATGACGTCGTCGAAGCCGAGCAGCTCGGCCATCCGTTCCCGGTCGCCGGTCAGCGGGCTGCCGTTGACGCCGCCCGCGCCTGCCGGGCTGCGGTTGACCCAGTCCAGATTCGCGGTGAGCCGCTCGATGTCGCGCAGCACCGGGTAGACCATCGCGAGCAGGTAGTGACCGAAGGTGGACGGCTGGGCGTGCTGCAGGTAGGTCTGCTCGGCCATCAGGGTCTCGGCGTGCTCGATGGCCCGCTCGCAGGCCGCGTGGGCGAACTGTGCGGCCGCCTCGATGAGGTCGGCGGTGTCGCGGCGCACCCGCAGCCGCATCGCGATGCGCACGGCCTCGCGGCGTGGCCGTCCGGCGTGCAGCCAGCCTGCGTCGCGGCCGATCTGGGCGGCGAAGCGGCGCTCGCGGCAGTTGTAGACCTCCCCGTGGGCCGGGTCGTAGCCGAACTCCGCCACCGGTGTGCGCACCGCGTCCATCAGCGCGCCGAGCAGCCTGCGGGCGGAACCGTCGGGCACGACCCGGCGTTCGCGCAGGACGAGAACGTGGGCCATGTCGGCGACGTTGAGGCCCTCGTGCAGCACGGGGGCGTCGGCCACCTCGATGGCGAAGCCGCCGTCGACCAGCTCCTCGGCGTACCGACTCACGTGCGTCCTCCCAACGCGATGAGCAGTGCGCGGGTGCGCTGGACGCTCGCCGCGGCGTCGTCGCCGACCGGGTAGACCACGGGCCACAGCTCGGTGACCCCGACGTCGGCGTAGCGCTGCAGCTGCTTCTCCACCTCGGACTCGGTGCCGACCACCGCGAGCGCACCGACCGACGTGACGCCCTCGCGCTCGAACACCCGCAGGTAGTTGTCCAGCCCGCCGTAGCGGGCAAAGGTGATCTCCGCGACCGCCCTCCCCTGGTCGGGATCGTCGGTGACCGCGACCGGCATGCCGGCGATGATCCGTGGCCGTCGCCTGCCCGCAGCGGCCGCCGCGTCGGCCAGCGTGGGCACGATCGAGTCCTCCAGGGTCCGCGGGCCGGCGAGCCAGGTGACGGTGCCGTCGGACAGCTCGCCCGCGACCTGCACCATCCCGGGGGACAGCGCACCGACGACGATCGACACCGGCGACGTGCCTGCGACGACGAAACCGCCCTCGACCTGGTAGTACTCGCCCCGGAAGCTCACGTCCTCGCCGCGCAGCAGCGGCCCGAGCACCGTGAGGTACTCGCGCATGTGCTTGGCCGGGCTGGTGAAGGTAAGCCCGTGCAGGCCCTCGATCACCGGCTTGTGGGAGACGCCGACGCCGAGCGTGAGCCGCCCGCCGCAGAACACCTGCGTGGTGGCCGCCTGCTGGGCCAGCGCGAGCGGATGCCGCGGGTAGGTGGGGACGATGCCGACCCCGAGCTCGATGCGCTCCGTCGCGGCGCCCGCAAGCGCGAGGGTGGTCAGCGCGTCGTACGCGCGGGAGAAGTGCACCGTCCAGGCCGAGGCGAATCCGTCTGCCTCGGCGCGCCGGGCGTCGTCCACGACGTCGGGCGGGGAGCTGGGACTGCCGAGGACGTCTCCTCCGAGATTCATCGCAATACGCATGGGAACCTCGCCGCTGATCCATCCCGAGGGTTTCGCATAGTAGGAGGATCACCGATGCACGGGTGGGCGGACCATGTCCGGTAAGGACAAAAGGTGGGCCCGTTTCTGCCCTAAGAGGAGCGCGCACCCGCGGACATCCGCAGGAACACCGGCCCGAAGATCGTTACGAGATGTGCGTCGTCGCTGCTGTTTGATCAACGTCGGCGCACACTTCGTCGCGATCACTCGATGTCAGCCTCCCGCGCGCACCGCCGGTCGGCCCCGGCGGCCTTGCGCCCCACCGAGCTCCGGGTCGTAGACCTCGATGCGCCGGACCTGGGAGCCCTGCGTGATCTTGATCAGCTTGACCACGCCGCCGTGCACAACGACGCGCCCGTCGGGCAGCGTCGTGGCGGCCGGGTACCAGCGGCCGAACGTCATCGAGGTGGTGGCGTCCCAGCGGTCGGTCCGGTAGTCGAACGTGCGACGCGGGGCCTCGCTGAGGCAGTCGCCCTGGTGCGGCCCTCGACGGTGCGGGTGTTGGAGCCGTCGGAGGTGTCGTTCTCCGGGATCGACCACTCGGGGGTGCCGTCGCGGAGGTCCAGGACGCGGGTGTGGCTGTCGCGCGACTCCGCGACACGCTCAGCGCTGTGCCCTCCTCGGTGACGGCGGCCGGCTTGCAGGAGCGCTGGCTGGAATGGCAGAAGGCTCAGCGAACTCCCGACCTGAGCGGGAAGGCAGGGCTCCGGCAAGGTCGCGATAAGCGGGTGTTGACCTGCGGCGACACGCCGGCGGAGGTGCGAGTGCGGGCACGGACCCGACGTGATCATCAGGGTGTCTAAGTCCTTGATCACGTCAGGAAGCCCGTGCCCGCGCTGTCATCTTCGCCGATCGTTGCTGCCCTTGACCACGTGGAGGTCGACCTCGATGAGGTGACAGCCCTGCCCGGCGCCGGGCTGATCACCTTGTCGCTGGTCGAAGCCCTGTCTGCGGTCCCTGATCCACGGTCGGCCCGGGGTGTGCGCCATGGCGTGCTCGGTGTGTTGCCGATCGGGGCGTGCGCGGTGCCGGCCGGAGCACGGTCCTGGGTCGCGATCGCCGAGTACGCCCACGACGTGGGTGAGGTCGTGCTGGGCGCGCTCGGGGTCGGCGCGGTGGTGCCGCACGAGTCGACGATCCGCCGGGTCCTGCAGCAGATCGATGCCGTGGCGTTGGGGGCGGCGTTGTGGTCCTGGACGCTGAGCCGCCTCGCCACCCGAGCGCCGGACCCGGCCGTGCCGGGGCGCGAGCAGCGGCCGGTGTGGGCGCTGGATGGCAAGGCCCTGCGTGGCGCCCGAACCCACAGCGCGGACGGGACCGACCCGGGTCGTGCAGCAGGTGCACCTGGTGTCCGTGCTGGACCAGGCCGGCGGGGTCGTCCTGGCCCAGGTGCAGGTCGATGCGATACGCAACAGTCGATGGGTTCTCCGCTGGCGGACGTCCGCAGCGGACGCTGCTCCGCACCTGTACCTGGGCCTGTGTGTCGAGCAGGCCGGATGGGGCCGAGTTGAAGACTGCCGGGCTGGACTGACAAGATCACCGCTGTGCTGATGTTCTTTCATCACGAGTGAACAGCGAGGGCGCGAGTTGACGCTCGCGGTGGTGCGTTCGCTGCGGGAGCCGCGGGCGCCGGCGACGGAGGACCGAGTTGAACCATAACCCCACCGTCGTGCACCGCGCTGACCTGCAGCTTCGCAACGTCGACATGGCGTGATACGACGGGTGTCAGGGCGGATGTCGGTCGGTGCCACGGGTGTCGAAGACCCGAACACCGGTGCGGGTGACGCTGGCGAGCCAGGGCGCAGGCTGCTCGATCACGAGGCTCTCGATGTCGTCCCAGTACCGCAGCCACAGCCGAAGCTGGGAGAACAGGTCGAGGCTGCCGCCACTGGTGAGGAAGCAGGCGCGGACGCCGTGGTCGAGCAGGGCCTGGCGTTCGAGCGGTCGGCGGCGCCGGCAGGGACAGGCCCATCGGGTGCTCCGGGCCAGGTGATGTCGCCCCGGACGTAGGCGAGCGCCTTGGCCACTCCGAGGCTGTTCTCGTCGACGAACCAGCGCGAGGACTGTGGGGCTGCGGGCACGTGGTTAGGCGACGCGGTCGTGCTCGTACCGAACCGCGGCGTCGACATCGTTTATGCCGATGTCGTATACCTCTGCGACCCGTTCGCGGGATTCGCCGGCAGCGACGAGCTCGGCGACCGTCTCGGTGCGGGCACCGCTGGTCAGGGTGGGTTCGCCGAAGCCGTGGTCGGGGTCGAGGACGACGGGGACGGCGCGGCCGAGGGGGTAGAGGCGGCGGGCGTCGCGGGTGCCGTCGTCGGCGAAGTCGACCTTCTCCAGGAACGCCGCAGCGGTACCGGTGAGCTGGAGCGTGCCGTCGCGGCCGAGGACGACGATGTTGAGAGAAGGGTCGAGGCCGACCTGCTTTTGCACCTTGAGTGCGAGGCTTCGGCCCGACGTGTAGGGCTTGAGGGTCGCGAGCGGGTAGCGGACGCCGAGTTCCTCGCGGAGGATCGCGATGACCGGGCGTAGGTACTGGAGGGTGACCTGCTTGGCGCGGTACTCGCGGAGGTAACCGGCCTCGACGAACTCGCCCCAGGTCACGGCGTCGTCGCCGGTGGACTCCTCACGGATGACCGGGGCGTAGGTGGTGCCGGAGCGCTGGTAGCCGTCGATCCAGCGGCGCAGCGCGTCGGTGCGCAGGCCGAGCAGGCGCGCGGCCTGGCTCATGCCGTAGACCGGGCGCGGCAGCGGCAGCACGGACGTGGTCACGTCGACAGTGTGCCCCGATCGACACGCCGGCCACCAGGCGACCTCGGCGGCGTCGCTCTCGATACCGTCAAGAGGGTGAGCTGATACCAGGGCGCGGCCGTGCATCGGCTGCTGGGCGACCGCGGGATCGACAGGCTGCGCCGGGCGTCGGCGCGGGCGTACGTCCAGCGGCTCGGGTGCGCCGGGCTGTGACGGGATTGCGGTTCTCCTCACCCGAGGCCGAGTTGGCGGCGCTGCGGGCGGAGAACGCGCGACTGCGGCGGCTGTTGGACCTGACGCCCGAGCAGGTGCGCCCGCCCGCTGCCGCGCAGACGGGACTGTTCCTCGACCGCCCCGGGCCGGTGACCGCATCGTCTTCCGGGCCGGACAAGGTCCGGTTCTTCCGCACGCTGTTCGCCGCCCGCACCGACGTGTACGCCATCAGGTGGGACAGCGCGGGGACGGGCCGTTCGGGGTGGTCGCCTGCGGTCGAGGGCGGGTGGCGCAAGGGCACCAACCGGCCGTACCTGCGCCTGACGGACCGGGTGGTCGAGGCGCATCTTCAGAGCTTCCCGGCGACGAGGTCGGTGAGCGCGACGAGCCGGTTCGAGTAGCCCCATTCGTTGTCGTACCAGCCAACGACCTTGACCTGGTTGCCGAGCACGCGGGTCAGTCCTGCATCGAGGGTGCACGCCGCCGGATCGCCGACGATGTCGGAGGAGACGATCGGTGCGTCGGTGTAGGACAGGGTGCCCTTGAGTGGACCCTCGGCTGCGTCCCGGTACGCCGCGTTGATCTCCTCGACGGAGGCCTGCGCGCGGACCTCGACGGTGAGATCGGTGGCCGATCCGGTGGGGATCGGCACCCGCAGCGCGTACCCGTCGAGCTTGCCATCGAGATGTGGCAGTACCAACCCGATCGCCTTCGCGGCGCCGGTGGAGGTCGGGACGATGTTCAGTGCGGCGGCGCGGGCGCGGCGGAGGTCCTTGTGCGGGCCGTCCTGCAGGTTCTGGTCCTGGGTGTAGGCGTGAATCGTGGTCATCAGACCCTTCTCGATCCCCAGCAGGTCGTCGATCACCTTGGCCAGCGGCGCCAGGCAGTTGGTGGTGCACGAGGCGTTCGAGATGATCGACTGCGATCCGTCGTAGGCGTCGTCGTTCACTCCCACCACCACGGTGAGATCCGCGCCGGTTGCCGGCGCCGAGACGACGACCTTGCGGGCACCGGCATCGAGGTGCGCCGCCAGGTCCGCACCTGCGGTGAACCGGCCGGTGGATTCGACGACGACGTCGACGCCGAGCTCCTTCCACGGCAGCTCGGCGGGATCCCGCACGGCCAGGCCCGTGAATCCCGTGCCGTCCACGACGATCTCGCCCTCGGTGGAACTCACGGAGTAGGGCAGGCGACCGAGGATCGAGTCGTACTCGAGCAGGTGTGCCAGTGTGGCGTTGTCGGTGATGTCGTTCACCGCGACGATCTCGATCTCGGTGTCGCCCGCGCGGCGCGCCGCGTCGACCGCCCGCCAGAAGTTGCGCCCGATCCGCCCGAACCCGTTCACGCCCACGCGCACCGTCATGTCAGTTCTCCCTTGCTCGTCAGCTCTTCCTCGTTGCTTCGGGCGGCCCACCACACCCGGTGCGCTGCCCGGCACTGCCCCGCGTCCAGCGGTACCGGCCCGTCGTAGGCGGTCAGTACGGCCGCGGCCCCGGTGAAGTCCTGCCCCGCGGTGTAGCCGTTGGTCACCACCACCGTCGCCAGGCCCGCCCCGGTCGCGGCACGCAGCCCCACCTCGGAGTCCTCGACGGCCAACGCTGCGCACGCCGGCACGCCGAGGCCCGCGAGGGCGCGGACGTAGACCTCGGGATCGGGCTTGAGCTCCGCCACGTCGTCGCCGGTCACGACGACCGCGACCGAGTCCCGGCCCAGCAGCCGCCCGACGAGCGGCTCGACCCACGACCGGCGGCCCGTGGTGGCCACCGCCAGGCGGATGCCCGCTGCGGCGAGGTCGGCGGCCAGCTCGGGCAGCCCCGGGCGGGCGGTGATCTCGCCGGCCGTGACCATGGTGCGGAACAGGGTGGTCTTGGTGCGGTGCACGCCGTCGGCGAGCTCGTCGGCCCCGTCGATGCCGCGCGCCCGCAGGTCCGCCGCGATCCGCCGGCGGCCGCCGGTGATCCCGAGCAGGCGCCCGTACGCGGCGACGTCCCACTCGACGTCCACCCCGTGCCGGGCGAACGCGGCATTGAAGGCCGGCCGATGGCCGTCGCGTTCGGTGTCGGCCAGCGTGCCGTCGACGTCGAAGATCACCGCACGCAGCGACGGCGGCATCCCTACGGACTCTCGAGTGTCCCGATGGCAACGTCGGCCACCGCCTCGGGCGTCAGCCCGAGATGCGCGGCGACGTCAGGCCCGGGCCCGCACTCGCCGAACCGGTCGATCCCCACGACGCGGTCACGCGGCCCGGCAACCGCGCGCCATCCCGTCGACACCCCGGCCTCGATCCACACCACCGGGGTGTCGGGCAGCCGGACCGTGCCGGCGCGGATCGCCTCCTCGAACCGCTCGCGCCACATCACGGACACGACGCGCGTCCCGACCCCACGTCCCGCCAGCACGTCCGCCGCCGCCAGCGCCAGCGCCACCTCCGAACCGCTGGCGGCGAGCACGACGTCCGGTGTCGCCACCTCCGCGACGGTCCGGGCTCCGTACCGCCGGACGTCGTCGATCCCGGCACCGCCGAGCACCGGCACGTCCTGCCTGGTCAGCACGAGCGCGGTGGGTCCACCGAGGTCGGCCGCCGCGAGCTCCCACGCCAGCGCCGTCTCCGCGGCGTCGGCCGGGCGCAGCACGGTGAGGCCCGGGATCAGACGGAGCGACTCGACGTGCTCGACGGGCTGGTGGGTCGGCCCGTCCTCGCCGATGTGGATCGAGTCGTGGGTGAACACGTAGACGACCGGGACCCGCATCAGGGCCGAGAGCCGCAGCGCGGGCCGCAGGTAGTCGGAGAACACGAGGAACGTGCTGCCGAAGGGCCGCAGGCCGCCGTGCAGGGCGATGCCGTTGAGCGCCGCGGCCATCCCGTGTTCGCGGATCCCGAAGTGGATGGTGCGTCCGGCGAAATCCCCCGGTGCCACGTCCCCCCCGGGGATCGTGGTGTTGGTCGACGACGCGAGGTCGGCCGAGCCGCCGACCAGCGCCGGGTACTCCGCCGCGAGCGCGTGGAGCGCCAACCCGGAGGCCTTCCGGGTCGGGGTCGCCCCGCCCGCCTCCGAGGGGTCGGCGAGCGGGGCGAGAACGGGGAGCTCCGGCGGCCCCGGAACCCGGTCGAGCGGGAAGTCGGCGGCCGGTTGCGGGTGCGCGGCCCGCCAGCCGGTGTGCGCACGCTCCCACTCGGCGCGGTCCGCGGCCCAGCGCTGCCGGAGCTCGGCGACCCCGCGGCGCACCGCGGACGGCACGTGGAACGGGGTGTCCGGCCAGCCGGACCGGGCCCGCATCGCCGCGATCGTGGCCTCGCCGAGCGGGCTGCCGTGCGCCTTGGACGTCCCCTCGACGCCCGGCGCGCCGTGTCCGATCGTCGTGCGGACGGCGATGAAGGTGGGCCGTCCGTCGTCGACGGCTGCCTCGGCGTAGGCGCGGTCGATGGCGTCGAGGTCGGTGCCGTCGTCCACCCGCAGGGTGTTCCAGCCGTAGGCCCGGAACCGGGCGGCGGCGTCGTCGGCGCAGCTGCGCGTCGCCGATCCGTCGATCGTGATGTCGTTGTCGTCGAACACGACGGTCAGCTTCCCGAGACCCAACCGGCCCGCCAGTGACGCCGCCTCGTGGCTGATCCCCTCCATGAGGCAGCCGTCGCCGACCAGCGCCCACGTGCGGTGGTCGACGACCCGACGACCCGCGACGTTGCACCTGGCCGCGAGCATCCGCTCGGCCAGCGCCATTCCCACCGCGTTGGCCAGGCCCTGGCCCAGCGGACCGGTGGTCGTCTCGACACCCGGCGTCATGCCGTACTCGGGATGCCCGGGGGTCCGCGAGCCGAGCCTGCGGAACCGGCGGAGCTCGTCGATCGGCAGGTCGTACCCGGTGACGTGCAGCAGCGCGTACAGCAGCGCGGAACCGTGCCCTGCGGACAGGACGAACCGGTCCCGATCGGGCCACTCGGGGTTCGCCGGGTCGTGCCGCAGGTGCCGCGACCAGAGCACCCACGCCGCCGGGGCCGCACCGAGCGGGAGCCCGGGATGGCCGCTGACCGCGGCCTGCACGGCGTCGACGGCGAGGAATCGCAGCGTGTCCACCGCGAGATCGTCGAACCGCGGCCCGGCGACGGCCAGCAGGTCGGGATCGTCGGCGACGGCCACCGGCTCGATCCGGCTGGTCATGCGATCTCCCGTTCCGCCGCGGTGCGCATCGCGAGCACGCGGTCGGCCATCCGGCCCGGCCCGTCGAACAGCGCCGACCCGGCGCAGAACACGCGGGCACCGGCCCGTGCGGCCGCACCGATCGTCGACGCGCCGATCCCGCCGTCGACCTCCAGCTCGATCTCCAGCCCGCGCCGGTCGATCTCGGCCCGCGCTGCGGTGATCTTCGGTTCCATCCCGGCGATGTAGGACTGGCCGCCGAAACCGGGGTTCACGGTCATCACCAGCAACAGGTCCACCAGCTCGAGCACGTGCTCGACGGCGGCCAGCGGCGTGGCGGGGTTGAGGGCCACCCCGGCACGCGCACCGAGCTCGCGGATCCGGCCCAGCGTGCGGTGCAGGTGCCTGGTCGTCTCGGCGTGGACGATGACGATCCCGCAGCCCGCCTCCACCCAGCGCGACAGCATGGGATCGGGATCGGCGACCATGAGGTGCGCCTCGAATCCCATGTCGACCTGGTCCCGGCACGCAGCGATGACGTCCGGACCGATGGTGATGTTCGGGACGAAACAGCCGTCCATCACGTCCCACTGGATCCGGTCGACGCCCGCCTTCTCGATCATCCGTACCTGGCTGCCCAGTTCTGCGAAGTCCGCGGGCAGTACCGACGCGACCAGCAAGGGCGAGGTGATCTCGACCATCACAGCACCTCCTTCGACATACCGACGCTAGGAGGAAGATGCGAGTCCGCTTGCCCCCGATGCGGGGGAACCGCGGGGGGATTGCACCCGCGCGGCCGGTTCGGCCTACTCTCCGGAGGATGGTGACACCGGATCGCACGCCCGTCCGGGTCGTGCTCGTCGACGACCACGAGATGGTCATCGAGGGGCTCAAGGCGATGCTCGGGTCCTTCCGCAGCCGGGTCCGGGTGATCGGTCAGGCGGTCGGCGCCGAGAGCGCGATGTCGGTGATCATGGGACTGTCGCCCGATGTCGTGCTCTGCGACGTGCGGATGCAGGGATCGAGCGGGCTGGACCTGTGCCGGGCGGTGCGCGAGCGCGACGCGCAACGCAAGGTCGTGCTCCTGTCGGTCTACGAGGACGAGCAGTACCTGTTCCAGGCGATGCGGGCAGGCGCGTCGGGCTACCTCCTGAAGCGGATCACCGGTGCGGAGCTCGTGGCGCAGATCGAGCGCGCGCACGCGGGGCAGATCGTGATCGACGCCGGGATGGCGGCGAGAGCGGTCGACACCGCCGCGCGCATGCAGGGCGACGAGTACTGGCCCGGCGTCCGGCAGGGGCTGACGCAGCGCGAGAGCGAGATCCTCTCGTACATGGTCACGGGGCTGTCCAACCGGGCGATCGCCACCCGCCTCGTGATCGGCGATGAGACCGTCAAGAGCCACCTGCGGTCGATCTACCGCAAGCTGGAGGTCCGGGACCGGACCGGTGCGGTGGCGACCGCGCTGCGCGAAGGGATCTTCCAGTGACGGAGCGCAGGCCCAGCACGGTTCACGGGCTGGTCGACAGCGACGGCGAGGTCGCGCTGCTCCTCGACGTCATCCACCTCACCGCCACCGGACCGGACGTCGAGTCGCTCGCCGCCGAGGTCGCGCACCTGATCACGACCGCCACGGCGACGGACGTGTGCTTCGTGCACGTCCTCGACGACACCGAGAACGCGCTGACGCTCGCCGGGGCCACCCCTCCGTTCGACCGGCAGGTCGGCCGGGTCCACATGCAGCTGGGGCAGGGGGTGTCCGGGTGGGTCGCGAAGCATCGCACCCCGGTCGTGCTCCCCGAGGGCAAGGCCAGTGATCCGCGGTACGTCCCGATCCCCGGGCTGCGCGGCGCGGAGTTCACCTCGATGGCGTCGATCCCGATGGAGATCGATTCCAGCGGGCTCGTCGGCGTGCTGAACGTGCACACCGTGGCGCGGCGGGAGTTCACGCCGCGCGATGTCGAGCTGCTGCTCGTCATCGGCGGGCTGGTCGCGGGCGCGCTGAACCAGGCCCGCCTGCACCGCCGCCTGGCGGCACGGGAACGGATGCACGAGCAGTTCGTCGAGCGGGTGATCGCGACGCAGGAGGCCGAGCGCCGTCGCATGGCCGGGGACATCCACGACGGGATCTCGCAACGGCTGATCAGCCTGTCCTACTACCTCGACGCCGCGACGCACGCGGCCGGCCGCGACGGCGACCCTGCCGAGATCGCTCCGCAGCTCAGCAGCGCCCGCGACCTGCTCGGGCTCGCACTCGACGAGGCCCGTGCGGCCATCGGGGGGCTGCGCCCGCCGGTGCTGGACGACCTCGGGCTGGCCGGCGGGCTCGCCAGCCTCGCCCGTTCCACGCCCCAGATCGACACGGACGTGGACCTGGCCGACTACCGGCTGCCCGAGCACGTCGAGATCGCGCTGTACCGGATCGCGCAGGAGTGCCTGCAGAACATCGTCAAGCACGCCCGTGCGAGTAGGGCCACGCTGCGCTTCGCCGTGCAGGGCGGTGACGCACGGCTGGAGGTGTCCGACGACGGCATCGGTTTCGACATGTCGCGAGCAGCCGAGTCCGGCCCGGCCGAGATCCGCGGCTACGGGATGCAGTCGATGGTGGAGCGCGCCGAGCTGGTCTGTGGACACCTGGAGGTCCGTTCGGCGCCCGGCGCCGGGACGACCGTCACCGTCACCGTCCCCGGCCGATGATCACCTGATGGGAGACGAGACGACACCCGTGTCGCCCCGGCTCCCCGGCACGCGAACATCGGTCATCGCGCGTCGACTATGCCGGCCGCAGCTGCGCCGCTAGCCGCACCGCGGCGGCGTTGGCTGCCACGCGCTCACGCAGGGCTGCCTGCCCGGCCCCGACCCGCGCCGGGTCGCCGTGCCATGCGGCCAGTGCGGGGTCGACGAGCGCGCGGCCGAACGAGAACGTCAACGGCCACGGCGTGCGATGGTGCTGCATCGCCGCGAGGTTCGCGGTCGCGCGCTCCGGCGGCTGCCCTCCGGAGAGGAAGGCAACCCCGGCCAGGTCGTCGGGCCAGGCCCGCAGCACCTCGACGGTGGCCTCGGCGACCCGCTCCGGCGACGAGGGCTCCGGGGCATCCCGACCTTCGATCACCATGTTCGGCTTGAGCACGATCCCTGCGAGATCGACGCGGAGGAGTTCGAGCGCCTCACGGACCGCGGCATGGACGGCGGCGGTGACCTCGGCGCACCGCTCGATCGAATGGGCACCCTCCATCAGGACCTCCGGCTCGACGATCGGCACGATCCCGGCCTCCTGGCAGGCCGCCGCGTAGCGTGCGAGCCCGTCGGCGTTGGTGCGCACCGCACCGTGGGTGGGCAGCTCGTCGGTGATCCGGTAGACGGCGCGCCACTTCGCGAACGCCGCCCCGAACTCCGCATACTCGGCCAACCGGGCCGGCAGGCCGTCGAGGCCCTCGGTGACCTTCTCGCCGGGCAGACCGGCACACGGCTTGGCACCGGTGTCGACCTTGATGCCCGGGAGGATGCCCAGCGCGTGCACCGCCCGGGCGAACGGCGTCCCGTCGGTGAAGGTCTGGCGCAGCGTCTCGTCGCAGAAGATGATCCCGGAGGCGCCGTCGGCCAGCCCCGGCATCGCCGCGAGCAGTTCCCGGTAACGGCGCCGGTTCTCGGCGGTGGCCTCGACCCCCGCCTTGGCCAGCCTGTCCGACATCGTGGCGATGCTCTCGTCCGCGGCGAGGACGCCCTTGCCGGGTGCCACCATCTGCGTGGCGATCTGCCTGAGCGAACCCATGTCGCCTGCTCCTTCTCCGTCGGCCAACGTCACCGGCGAACGTACGGACCGGCGTCATGGCCGGACCTCACCCAGGTCGGGGAGACGCCCGGTGAATCATGATACTTAAGTAAAAGGCGAACTAGTCTCGGCAAAGTCTCGATAGACACCAAGGTATCGATCCGCGACGGTGGGCCCATGACAGACAGATGGAACGCCGGGGTCATCCCCTATGCAGAGATGGGCTACTGGCAACCCGACTACGTCCCGAAGGACACCGACGTCCTGTGCGCCTTCCGGATCACCCCGCAGGAGGGGGTGCCGCCGGAGGAGGCGGGCGCCGCCGTGGCGGGCGAGTCGAGCACCGCGACGTGGACGGTGGTCTGGACGGACCGGCTCACCGCCCACGACCACTACCAGGCCAAGTGCTACTCGGTCGAGGCCGTGCCGGGCACGCCAGGGCAGTACATCGCGCGGATCGCCTACGAGATCGACCTCTTCGAGGAGGGCTCGATCGCCAACCTGACGAGCTCGATCATCGGCAACGTGTTCGGGTTCAAGCCGCTCAAGGCGCTGCGCCTGGAGGACATGCGGATCCCCGTCGCGTACGTGAAGACGTTCCAGGGTCCCGCGCACGGCATCGTCATGGAGCGCGAGTACCTGAACAAGCACGGGCGCCCGCTGCTCGGCGCCACCACCACGCCGAAGCTGGGCCTGTCGGCCCGCAACTACGGGCGCGTCGTCTACGAGGCGCTGCGCGGCGGCCTGGACTTCACCAAGGACGACGAGAACATCAACTCGCAGCCGTTCATGCGGTGGCGGGACCGCTTCCTGTTCTGCATGGAGGCGATCAACCGCGCCCAGGCCGAGACCGGTGAGATCAAGGGCCACTACCTCAACGTCACCGCCGGCACGATGGAACAGATGTACGAGCGGGCGGACTTCGCCAAGGAGCTCGGCTCGATCGTCGTCATGATCGACCTGACGGTCGGCTACACCGCGATCCAGTCGATGGCGAACTGGGCCAGGAAGAACGGGGTGATCCTGCACCTGCACCGCGCAGGACACGGCACCTACACGCGGCAGAAGTCCCACGGCGTGAGCTTCCGGGTGATCGCCAAGTGGATGCGGTTGGCCGGGGTGGACCACATCCACGCCGGCACGGTCGTCGGGAAGCTCGAGGGCGACAAGAACACGACCCTCGGATTCTACGACATCCTGCGCGCGGACCACATCCCCGCCGACCCGGTCAAGGGCCTGTACTTCGACCAGGACTGGCAGTCGCTTGCCCCGGTCATGCCGGTGGCCTCCGGCGGGATCCACGCCGGGCAGATGCACCAGCTGCTGGACCTCTTCGGCGACGACGTCATCCTGCAGTTCGGTGGCGGCACGATCGGTCACCCCATGGGGATCGCGGCCGGTGCCGAAGCGAACCGGGTGGCGCTGGAGGCGATGGTCAAGGCCCGGAACGAGGGCCGCGACTACGCCGCGGAGGGCCCGGACATCCTCAAGAAGGCGGCCGCGAAGTGCCGGTCCCTCGACATGGCCCTGGCCACCTGGGGCGACATCACCTTCGACTACGAATCCACCGACACCGCCGACGTCGTCTCGACGCCGACCGCCCTCTGAGGAGCCAGAACATGCGTGTCACCCAGGGCACCTTCGCGTACCTGCCCGACTTCACCGACGAGGAGATCACCAAACAGATCGAGTACTGCATCGACAACAACTGGCCGCTGTCGGTCGAGTTCACCGATGACCCCCACCCGCGCAACGTGTACTGGGAGATGTGGGGCCTGCCGATGTTCGACCTCAAGGACCCTGCCGGGGTGCTGATGGAGGTCAACGCCTGCCGGGCGGCCAAGCCCGGCCACTACGTCCGGCTCAACGCCTACGACGCACGGCTGGGGCGCCAGACCACCGCGCTGTCGTTCATCGTGCAGCGGCCGGCGCAGGAGCCGGGCTTCCGGCTCGAGCGACAGGAGGTCGAGGACCGCCGGATCCGCTACACCACGCGCGCCTACGCCACCGACCGTCCCTCCGGGGACCGGTACCGGCCGGAGTGACGTGTCGACCGCGCAGAGCGGCACCCCACGACCTGCCTTCGGACCGGCCGTCGAGGACGAGGAACCCGTCGAGCTCCTGCCCCCGGGCGCCGTGGTCGACCTGGCTGCGGCGCGCCGGGAGTCCGGTATCGACGACGTGCTGGAGCGGCTGGACGCCGAACTGGTCGGCCTGGCGCCGGTGAAGACGCGCATCGCGGAGGTCGCGGCCCTGCTGCTGGTCGACCGCGTGCGCGAGCGGTACGGGATCGTGGCCACCCGCCCGACCCTGCACATGTGCTTCACCGGCAACCCGGGCACCGGCAAGACGACGGTCGCGCTGCGGATGGCCGATCTGCTGCACCGGCTGGGCTATGTGCGCCGCGGACACCTGGTGAGCGTCACCCGCGATGATCTCGTCGGCGAGTACGTCGGCCACACCGCCCCGAAGACGAAGGACGTCATCAAGCGCGCCATGGGCGGCGTGCTGTTCATCGACGAGGCGTACTACCTCTACAAGGTGGAGAACGACCGCGACTACGGCTCGGAGTCGATCGAGATCCTGCTGCAGGTGATGGAGAGCAACCGCGACGATCTCGTGGTCATCCTGGCCGGGTACGCGGACCGGATGGACACGTTCTTCGCGGCGAACCCCGGCATGCAGAGCCGGATCGCGCACCATGTCACGTTCCCGGACTTCACCGTCACCGAGCTGGAACAGATCGCCGTCGGGATGACCGGCGAGCTGTCCTACCGCCTGTCCGATCAGGCGCGCGTGGTGTTGCGCGAGTACCTGGAGCGGCGCGTCGGGCAACCCTGGTTCGCCAACGCGCGCAGCGTCCGGAACGCCATGGAGCGGGCCCGGCTGCGGCAGGCGCGCAGGCTCGTCGCCCGGGCGGACCCCATGGTCGACCTCGCGGCGCTGACCACGATCGAGCCGGAGGACCTGCTGGCCAGCCGGGTGTTCGGCGACGAAGCCGCGGGCAAGACGGTGCGCTCGGGGTGACGCGCGGGTCGGGGCGTTCAGGCGAACGGGCGCCCGGCGGGTCGGGCGGGCGCGAGGCCCCGCACGGTGCGCTCGACACCCACCGAGAGCACCGCCTGCCCGAGGGCCACTCGAGCGGGTTCGCCGAGCCACGCCAGCAGCGGCGAGATGACGAGTGCGCCGCCGAAGGCGAAGGTGCGCGGCCACGGGGCGTCCACGCCCTGCATCGCGGCAAGGTTCGTGGCGGCGACCGCCGGCGGCAACCCGCCCGACATGAACGCCACGCCCGCCAGATCGTGCGGGACCGCGGCCACGAGAGTCCTGATGCAGCGCCGAGCCACCACGGCGGGGGAGCAGCTCCGCCTCGTGTACACGCCCGAGACCACCATGGTCGGCCGCAGCACGACGGCGCCCGCGTCCACGCCGGCGTCGCCCAGCGCGCGGAATGTGTGTCGCAGGACCTTCAGCGTGGCCTCCGCACACTCACTGTGGGAGTTCGCGCCGTCCACGAGAACCTTGGGCTCGACGACGGGCACGACGCCCGCGGCCTGGCTGGCTGCGGCGAAGCGCGCCGTCGAGTGCGCGTTCGCACGCAGCGCCAGCATGGTCGGCCGCCCCGCGCCGACCTGGAAGACGGTGCGCCACTTCGCGAACCGGGCCCCGAGCGCGGTGTACTGCGCCAGGCGCGGCCCGACGGAATCCATGCCCTCGGTGATCGCCTCGCCTGCGGTCCCGGCGAGCGTCCGCAAGCCTGCGGCGATGGCGACACCTGGCACCATCCCGAGGTCCCCGACCAGCCTCGGGAATGTCCGGCCGTCCGAGGCCCGCTGGCGGAACGTCTCGTCGCAGAGGATCACGCCGCTGATCCCCTCGTTCAGGTCCGGGGTCGTGACGAGGAGCTCGCGGAACGCTCGGCGGTTCCGCGGTGTCGAGGGCACACCGGCCTTCTCGAGGCGCACCGTCATGGCCGCGGGGCTCTCGTCGGCGACGAGGATCCCGCGCCCGTCACCGACGAGTAGGCGCGCGGTCCGGCGTAGCTGCTCGAGGCCGCGCGACGCTCCCGGCTCGACCCCCATCGGATGTACCTCCGGTCGGCAGCACGTCTGACACTCCGGGGCCGCGACCCCGGCCCGCGTTCCGCGTAATTCGGAAGGCCTAGAGCCGCGATGTGGGTCTTGACCTGGGGGGATGCGTCGAGACGCCCCGGAGGGGCGTGTCTCTAGACGGTGAGATCGCTGCTGGTCAGCGGCTTGCGGCGGCGAGTTCGATG
>NZ_JAJCYB010000007.1 GCF_029263155.1 Pseudonocardia sp. | reverse complement strand
GGTGGGGGTGGGGGGGTTTTCTCGTTGTGGGGTTTTTCTAACCCCCCCCCCCCCCCGCACCGGGGGGGGGGGGGGGGGGGGGGGGGGGGGGGGTGGGTGGGTGGGTTTAGGGCGTCGCGAACGCTCGGCCCACCAGGAGGCCGCCGGTGCCGCCGCCCGCCGTCGGGTCGAGGTCCACGCGCACCGTGTCGCCCTCGCGGACGTCGCCACCCAGCAGCGCCTTCGCCAGCTGGTCGCCGATCGCCGACTGCACCAGCCGCCGCAGCGGCCGGGCCCCGTACACCGGGTCGAAGCCGTTCATCGCCAGCCACTCGCGGCCCGCGTCGGACACCTCCAGCGTCAGCCGCCGCTTCGCGAGCCGGGTGCGCAGCACGTCGAGCTGGATGTCGACGATGTGCGTGAGCTCCTCGGTCGACAGCGCGTGGAAGACCACGACGTCGTCGAGCCGGTTGAGGAACTCCGGCTTGAAGTGCCGCTGCACCACCGCCATCACCGCGTCGCGGCGGCCGGCGTCGTCGAGCGACGGGTCGGTGATCGACTGCGACCCCAGGTTCGAGGTGAGCACCAGGATCGTGTTGCGGAAGTCGACCGTGCGGCCCTGGCCGTCGGTGAGCCGCCCGTCGTCGAGCACCTGCAGCAGCGTGTCGAACACGTCCTGGTGCGCCTTCTCCACCTCGTCGAACAGCACGACGGTGTACGGGCGGCGGCGCACGGCCTCGGTGAGCTGCCCGCCCTGGTCGTAGCCGACGTAGCCGGGAGGGGCGCCGACGAGCCGAGCCACCGAGTGCTTCTCGGAGTACTCGCTCATGTCGATGCGCACCATCGCCCGCTCGTCGTCGAACAGGAACCCGGCCAGCGCCTTGGCCAGCTCGGTCTTGCCGACGCCGGTGGGCCCGAGGAACAGGAACGAGCCGGTGGGCCGGTTCTCGTCGGCGATGCCCGCGCGCGCCCGGCGTACCGCGTCGGACACTGCGCGCACGGCCTCGACCTGCCCGACCACGCGCCTGCCGAGCTCGTCCTCCATGCGCAGCAGCTTCGCGGTCTCGCCCTCGAGCATCCGGCCCGCGGGGATCCCGGTCCATGCCGAGACGACCTCGGCGACGTCGTCGGGACCGACCTCCTCCTTGAGCATCAGGTCGGTCGCCGGCATCGAGACCGCCGACTCCAGCTTCTTCTCCAGCGCCGGGATCGTGCCGTAGCGCAGCTCGGCGGCCCGGCCGAGGTCGCCGTCGCGCTCGGCCCGCTCGGACTCCCCGCGCAGCGTCTCCAGCTGTTCCTTGAGCTCGCGCACGTCCTCGATCGCGCCGCGCTCGTTCTGCCAGCGCGCGGTCAGCGCCGCGAGCTGCTCGCGCTGCTCGGCCAGCTCGGCGCGCAGCGCGGCCAGCCGCTCCACCGAGGCGGTGTCGAAGCCTCTGGCGCCGGCGGGCGCGGTGGCGGACTCCTCTTTCGCCAGCGCCATCTCCTCGATCTCCAGCCGCCGCACGGACCGCTCGACGGTGTCGATCTCGACGGGCCGCGAGTCGATCTCCATGCGCAGCCGCGACGCCGCCTCGTCGACGAGGTCGATCGCCTTGTCGGGCAGGAACCGGGCGGTGATGTAGCGGTCGGACAGCGCCGCGGCCGCCACCAGCGCGGCGTCGGTGATGCGCACACCGTGGTGCACCTCGTAGCGCTCCTTGAGCCCGCGCAGGATGCCGACGGCGTCCTCCACCGACGGCTCGCCCACGTAGACCTGCTGGAAGCGGCGCTCCAGCGCGGGGTCCTTCTCGATGCGCTGGCGGAACTCGTCGAGCGTGGTGGCGCCCACGAGGCGCAGCTCGCCACGGGCCAGCATCGGCTTGATCATGTTGCCGGCGTCCATCGCGCCCTCGCCCGTGGCACCCGCGCCGACGATCGTGTGCAGCTCGTCGATGAACGTGACGACCTCGCCCGCCGATTCGGTGATCTCGGAGAGCACCGCCTTGAGCCGCTCCTCGAACTCGCCGCGGTACTTCGCACCGGCCACCATCGCCCCGAGGTCCAGGGAGACCACGCGCTTGCCGCGCAGCGACTCGGGCACGTCACCGGCGACGATCCGCTGGGCCAGTCCCTCGACGATCGCGGTCTTGCCGACGCCGGGCTCGCCGATCAGCACCGGGTTGTTCTTGGTGCGCCGCGACAGCACCTGCACGACACGGCGGATCTCGGTGTCGCGCCCGATGACGGGGTCGAGCTCGCCGGAGCGGGCCCGCTCGGTGAGGTCGACGCCGTACTTCGCCAGCGCCTGGTAGGTGCCCTCCGGATCCGGGCTGGTGACCCGGGTCGAGCCGCGCACCTTCGCGAACGCCTCGCGCACCGCTTCCGGGGTGGCGCCGTGGCGCTTGAGCAGCGCGCCGACGGAGCTCCCGGTGGAGGCGAGCCCGACCAGCAGGTGCTCGGTGGAGACGTACTCGTCGCCCATCTCGGTGGCCAGCTGCTGGGCCGCGGTGATGGCGGCCAGCGTGTCGCGCGAGAGCTGCGGCGCGCTGACGGTGGCCCCGGCGGCCGAGGGCAGCCGGTTGCCGAGCTGGGTGAGCTCGGCGCGCACGGCGACCGGGTCGGCACCCACCGCCTGGAGCAGCGGCGCGGCGATGCCGTCGGCCTGCGCGAGCAGCGCACCGAGCAGGTGGGTCGGGCCGACGTCGGGGTTGCCGGCCAGCGCCGCGGCCTGCACGGCGGCGGACACGGCCTGCTGGGCCTTGGTGGTGGGGTTGAACGAATCCATCCCTGCGGATCCCTCCTGCGGTGGTTCCAGGGCACCATCGTGCCCGTCGACAACTCCAACGTCAGGAAAGTTGAGCGTGTTCCGCTCAACCCGGCCGACCTGACGCCTGCGACCGGTACTCGGCCGGAGCCCGCCGGGGCGCCCGGTTCGTGACCGCCGTGCCCGAGCTGGTCGGTGACCGTGGAGCCGCATCGCGCGGCGGGACGATTTCCGTGATCAGCGACGAGGAACCGGCAGGCGCCGTATCCGTCGCTGCGGGTGCCGAGACGACGATCATGCCCTGGGGGCACACCGGCGCGTTCCGGACCGGGCGATCAGCGGCGGCCGCGCCCTCGGCGCTCGCCGTTCCTGTCGCCGTCGTCGTCCCGGTCCGCGCGCGGGCCGCGGTCACGCCGCTTCCCCCGCCGGTCGTCCTCGTCCTCGTCGTCGTCGCGGCCCGCCCGGGCGCCCCCGCCGCGGCGCTCCGGCGCGACCGGTGGGTCCGCCGTGACCGATCCGGCCACGACGCCGCCCGAGGCGGCCGGCGCCACGGCCGCCGGTTCCGCGGCGACCGGCTGCGACACGACCGGTCCGGGCTCGACCGGTTCGGGGACGAGGGCCGCGGCCGGGACGCCGGTGGCGGGCCCGGCAGGAACGGCGGTCCCGCCGACGAGCACCGCCACGACGGCCGCGGCGGCGACCGCCCCGCCGCCTGCGGCGACGAGCCAGGGCCGGGCGCGTACCGGGGCCAGCAGCCACGCGGGCATCGTGGTCGTCGCCGACCCGGTGCCGAGCAGTTCGGCCACCGCGGCCGCGCGGGGACGGCGGGAGGGGTCCGAGGCGGTCATCGCCCGGATCGCGCGGGCCAGCGGGGCCGGCAGGTGACGGGGGATCGCCGGTGCCCGGTGCAGCCGGGCCGCGGCCGACTCCACCGCGGTACCGGGGTACTCGCGACGGCCCGTGACGGCCTCCAGCAGCACCAGACCCAGGGCGTAGACGTCGGCGGCCACCCCGACCGCGCGGCCGCGGACCTGCTCCGGCGCCAGGTACCCGACGGTCCCGACGACCGCGCCGGAGCGGGTGAGGGAGGTGGCGTCGAGGGCGTGGGCGATCCCGAAGTCGGTCAGCCGCGGGGCACCGTCGAGCTCCAGGAGCACGTTGGCCGGCTTGACGTCGCGGTGCACGATCCCCGCGGCGTGCACCGCCGCGAGCGCGTCGGCGACCCGCGCGCCGAGGCGGCGCGTGGCCTCCGGGGTCAGCGGGCCGTAGAGCAGCAGGTGCTCGGCGAGCGTGGGCCCGTCCACGAGGTCGAGCACCAGGTACGGGACGCCGTCGTCGATCCCGCCGTCGCGCAGTGCCACCAGCCCCGGATGGCGCACCCGGGTCAGCGCGTCGATCTCCCGGTCGTGCCGGCGCGGGTCGTGCACATCGGGGCCCGCGGTGAACAGCTTGACCGCGACGCTCGCGAACCCGGCACGGTCCCACGCCCTGTGCACGACGGCGGACGAGCCGGTGCCGATGACGGCACCGAGCTCGTAGCGGCCCGAGAGCAGGCGCATCCGCGTGCGGTCAGGACCCGGCTGCGGTGGTCAGCGCCCGCTTCGTCAGCACGCGGGCGAGGTGCCTGCGGTACTCCGTGGTGGCCGTGAGATCGGCGGTGGGGTCGGTGCCCTGGTCGGCGAGCGCGGCGGCGTCGGCGATCGACGCCCCCTCGGCCAGCGCGGCCTCGGTGGCCGAGGCCCGTAGCGGGGTGGGGCCCATGTTGACCAGCCCCACGCGGCCGTCGACGGCGGCGACCGCGACGATCGCCCAGTCGTTGGCGCGGCGGGTGAACTTCTCGTACGCCCATCCCGCCGTGCCGGTGCGCGGCACCCGGATCTCGGTGATCAGCTCGTCGGGTTCCTTCACCGACGAGAACACGCCCGTGTAGAAGCCGGTGATCGGGACCGAGCGCTCGCCGCGCGGGCTGCGCAGCACGATCGTGCCCCCGAGCGCGAGGACCGCTGCGGGCAGGTCGGAGGCCGGGTCGGCGTGGGCCAGCGAGCCGCCGAGGGTGCCGCGGTGGCGGATCTGGGGGTCGCCGACGGTGCGGGCGACCGCGGCCAGCAGCGGCACCTCGGCCGCCACGACGTCCGAGGACTCGACGGTGCGGTGCCTGGTGCCCGCACCGATCGCCACCTCCTCGCCCTCGACCCGGACGTGGTTCAGCTCCGCGAGCCGGCCGATGTCGATCACCAGCTCGGGGGCGGCGAGGCGCAGCTTCATGACCGGCAGGATGGAGTGCCCACCGGCGAGCACGGTGGCGTCCTCGCCGTGCTCGGCGAGCAGCGCGAGCGCCTCCTCCAGCGTGTCCGGACGCGCGTAGTCGAAACCGACGGGGATCATGCACCACTCCCGGTGGAGAAGCCGGGCGCGACCTCGACCCCGCCCGAGGGCGCCTCCGCGGCGTGCCCCCGGTCGGTGCCGGCGTCGGGGTCCTGGCCGCTCGCGACCAGCACCGCCCGGACGATGTTGTGGTAGCCGGTGCACCGGCAGAGGTTGCCCTCCAGGCCCTCGCGCACCTCGCGCTCGGTGGGCCTCGGCGTCTCCCGGAGGAGGGAGACCGCGGCCATCACCATGCCCGGGGTGCAGAACCCGCACTGCAGGCCGTGGTTCTCGCGAAACGCCTCTTGCATGGGGTGCAGGGTGTCGCCGTCGGCGAGACCCTCGATGGTGGTGATCTCCGTACCCTCGGCCTGGACAGCCAGCATGGTGCAGGCCTTCACGGACTGGCCGTCGACATGCACGACACAGGCGCCGCACTGACTGGTGTCGCAGCCCACATGGGTGCCGGTCAGGCCGAGGTGCTCGCGCAGCATCTGGACCAGCAACGTGCGCGGCTCGACGTCAGCCGAGGCGGACTTGCCGTTCACCGTTAGGGACACGGTGGTGCTCATGGTGTCTCTCCCTGATAGTGCGGCGTGGCTTGCGAAAGCGCCCGCCGTCCGTTTTCTTGATTGGTGTTATGTATCAACAGTTTCCCCACCTGCCGCGCAGAGGTCAAGTCGGCAACTGTTTGCCCCGCATATCCGGATCAACCGAGCCCGAATATTAGCAGCAGAACCACCACGACCGCGAGCACGCCCGGTATCCAGACGATTGCCGGAAGACCGGTTGAGGCAGGACCGGCGCTTTCGTCGATTGCGGCTTCTGCCGCGGTCCTGGGCGGCTTGTCGGCCGCCTCGCCGAGCTTCGGTGCGACCTGCTCGGTAAAGTTCGCGAAGAACTTGTCGGCCATCTTGCGGGCCGTGCTGTCGATGAGGCGCGAGCCGATCTGGGCGAGCTTGCCGCCGACGGTCGCCTTCACTTCGTATGACAGCACCGTTTCGTCGCCATCCTCGGTGAGCTTCACCTCCGCGCCGCCCTTGGCGAAGCCCGCGGCTCCGCCCTTGCCCTCACCACTGATGGTGTAGCTTTCGGGCGGGTTGATATCGGTCAGTTTCACATCGCCGGTAAACGTCGCCTTGACCGGCCCGACGGCGGCCTTGACCTTCGCCGAGAAGGCGTCGTCGGCGGTGCGTTCCAGAGTCTCACACCCCGGAATGCTGGCTTTCAGCACATCCGGATCGTTGAGCGCCTTCCACACGACCTCGCGTGGCGCCGGGATGCGGATTTCCCCTGACATGTCCATGAACAAGTCTCTCCGTCGGTTCCATTCGGTTGATTGCGAACCTACGGCGGGCGGCCCGCGCGGGCAAGGAGGAGCGGATTTCTTGCGGGCCGCGGGGGAGTCGCGTATCCCTTTTTCAAGCGCCCGGAGCGGCGATTTCACGGGAGGAAAACGATGCGGAAATTTGCAGCGCTGGCAACGGCAGCGGTGGTTGCAGGGTCGGTTCTGGCAGTACCGGCCGTGGCCGACGACGAGATCGTGCTCGGCTCGGCGATCTCGACAACCGGCAAATACTCGACCAACGGCAAGCATACCCAGAACGGCTACGACCTCGCGGTCAAGAAGCTCAACGAGATGGGCGGGGTGAAGGTCGGCGACACGGTCTACAAGCTCCGCATCGTTTATTACGATGACGAATCGACGCCGGCCCGGGGCGCGCAGCTCGCCGACCGCCTGATCAACCAGGACGGCGTCAAGTTTTTGCTCGGGCCTTACAGTTCGGGTCTCACCAAGGCGATCGCGCCGGTGACCGAGAAACACGGTATCCCGATGGTCGAGGGCAACGGCGCGTCGCGTTCGCTGTTCACCCAGGGCTACACGTATCTCTTCGCGGTGCTGTCGACATCAGAGCAGTATCTGGCCAGCGCCATCGAACTGGCGGCAGAGGCCGCCAAGGCCAAGGGCAAGGATCCGAAGACGCTCAAGGTCGCGATGGCCTTTGAAAACGATCCGTTCTCCCAGGATGTGCGGGCCGGGGTGATGGAAGACGCCAAGCGTTACGGCATGAAGATCGTCATCGACGACAAGCTGCCCAAGGACCTTTCCGACATGACGGCGACACTCACCAAGGTGCGGGCCTTGCGCCCGGACGTGCTGGTGATTTCCGGACACGCGCGGGGGGCGGCGACCGCTGTCCGCCAGCTCGCCGAGCTCAAGATTGATGTGCCGATGGTGGCGATGACCCACTGCGACTCGGCCGACATCATCGGCAAGTTCGGCGACAAGGCCGAGTACACGCTCTGCGCCTCCCAGTGGGACCG
>NZ_JAJCYB010000006.1 GCF_029263155.1 Pseudonocardia sp. | reverse complement strand
CGACCCCGTGCGCTCGAGCTGCCAGGTGAGGTCGACGTCAGGTTCGCGCGCGGAGGACGAGAGGTCGGCGAAGCGAACCCTCAGCTCATCGGGTGCGCTGTCGATCGACGTCAGGACGGCTCCGGCGTCGAGGCCGACCAGCTCGACGCCGGGCGCCACGCGATCGAGCACGATGCGAAACGTCTGCTCGACGTCGTGGCGATCGCTGGCGGCCTTGGCGGCCGAATCGAAACGGAACGAGCGCGCGCGCAGGATCCACTCGCCGTCGTCCGTGAAGACGACCGGCAACACGGCCTGCTGGGCTTGCGGGCTGAGCAGCTCCGAGGTCTCCGCGCTCTCTACGTCGGTGGGATCCGTCTCCGGCCACCAGCTGAGCTCGACGCGCATCGGCACCGGCTGGTCGCGCGTGACGACGAACTCGGCGCTCGCGGCGTTGGTGAAAACCGGCTCCCCTTCGTCGCCCGCGGCCAGATCGCTTGCGGCCAGGTCGCGAGTCAGGCCGCGCGCGCGCCACTGCGCGGCGAACGTCGGCAACGTGTTCTCGAAGCGGAACACCACCGACTCGGTGACGGCGCCGCGGTCGGACCCGTCCGCGTGCAGGACGTAGGCGTCTTCGTCCACGGCGATCTCGACGCGTCCGAGGTACGCCTCGCCGCCGTTCAATCCGTCGAGACCGGTCAGGTCCAGCTCGAACGCCTTGCGCCCCGACGACTGGCCGCGCACGGCCGGCTCGCTGGAGCCGTCCACGAAGACGCTCCAGCGCAAATCGGCCGGGCGCACGAGATCGACGCGCAGCATCGGTTCGGTGGCCGGCGAGATCAGGTACGCGTCGAGTATCTTGTTCGACGCCGGGAAGTGGCCCTCCGCATCGCGGCCGCCGCTGCGATCGACCATCACACGGCTCGCGACGGCAAGCGGAGCGGTAACGACCGTCAACACGGCCGCGCGCGACCACACCGCGCCCGCCCGATCGCGCAAACGAACGTGCAGCTCGTTTGGACCGTTCGTCAGGCCGGCGTCGGCCAGCTCGAGGCGATAGCGCGAGCGGTCACCGGAGCTCGTGCTGCGCGTCAGCGAGAGCGGCTCACCGCCGCCGACCTGTACGGACACCTCCGCGAGGTCGTCGCGCGCGTCCCCACGCAGCTCGAGGTCGAGGGAGAGCCCTAGCGGGTCGATCCCGATCGCTTCGAGCTCTTCGAGGTCGCGCCCTTCGAGCTCGAGCGCCGAGACTTCCCACGCGCCTTCGCCGAGCCACACGATCGTGAAGGGCCGGGACCTCAAGCGGTCCTGGCCGAGCACCAGCTCCAGGCGTTCTTCGACGCGGCTTCCAACAGGTACGGTGTCGGTCGCACTCAGCAGCACGCCTCCAACGTCCGTCCACTCCGCTTTCCATTGGGGCGCCGGCGTACCGTCGAGCGCGCGCACGACGGTCCAGGCAGCGCTCGTGTCGTTGGGCAAGACGCCCTCCCCCGCCTGCAGGGCCACGGTCACTTGTGAAGTCGCCGGCCCGAGGAACACCGCGCCGGTCTCCAGGTCGAGTCCGTTCGCCGCGATGAGGCCGGCTTCGGGAACGACGACCTCGCGCGTGGTCCAGGCCCAGGCGCCGATCGCGAGAGCCAAGAGAACAATAGGAACCGTCACGCGCGCAACCGTCTTCCACACCGGCGGGTGCACGATGTCGTGCAGCGCCTCGTAGGCCTCGTTCGTGTCGCGGAAACGCTTGTCGCGGTCCTTCTCCAGGCAGCGGTCGACAAAGTGCGCGAGCTTGCGCGGAACGCGCACGCCCATCGAGCCCACCTTCGGTGCGGTGTCCTGACGATGCATCTGCAGCACGTCGAGGCGGTTCTTCGCCTTGAACGGCAGCTGACCCGCCAGCATCTCGAAGGCGATGACGCCGAGGGAGTAGATGTCCGAGCGGCCGTCCAGCTGCACGATGTCGTCCATGTCGAGGACGTGCTCGCACTGCTCCGGTGATGCGTACTCAGGCGTGCAGCCGCGCGAGCGCGTGATGCCGGCGGCCGTATCGTTCTCCTTCGCCTGCTTCTGGAACGTGAGCGTTCCGCCGCCGAAATGCGTGTCGATCGTGCCCGCGCCGGCCACGATCGTCGACTGGTCCTGCACCTCGCCGTCGCCGATGTACTGGCCGATGCCGAAGTCGAGGACCTTGAGTTGCTCCTCGCGGCCCTGGCGCGACGGAACGCGCAGGAGGTTGGCCGGCTTGAGGTCCAGGTGCAGGATGCCGCGACGGTGCGCGGTCTCCAGTGCCCCGGCCAGCAGCACACCGATGTCGAGCACCTCCGGCCACGGCACCGGGGCCCGGCCGATCCGCTCGGCCAGCGACCCCCCGGACATGAGGTCCATGACGATGTAGGGCTGCCCGCGGTCGGTGGTGCCGGCGCGGTGCACGGTGACGATGTGCGGGTGCCCGGACAGCGACCCCATCGCCTGGCACTCGCGCAGGAACGCGCGGCGGACGGCGTCGTCGTCGAGGCGGTCGCGGAGCACCTTCACCGCCACCGGGCGGTCGAACTCGGGCTCCCACGCCTCGTGGACGGTGCCGAACCCGCCGACGCCCAGCACGCGCGCGCCGGTCAGGCCCGGGATGCCCAGGTCGGGGCGGTCAGGCTCCACGGCCGCAGTGTAGGGACGCCGTCCGGGAGGGCGCCCTCGTGGACGAGCTGCCGTGTTGCAGCAAGGCCACCTTCACGCAACGGGATGGCATGTAGGTGGCCAAGCTGCAACGGGCTACAGGGAGAGCAGGCGGTCGAAGAAGCTGCGGTAGCGGCGCAGCGCCGGCCGCAGGTCCTCGGTGGACGTCTCGTCGGTGTCCAGGCCCCTGCTCCAGCCCGTGGCGCTGGTCGCGGAACAGCCGCTCCAGCTCGTCGAGCAACTCCCCGACGAGGCTGTCCGAATGCTGGATGACGGTGGGTTCCACCGGACAACTCCCTGTGTGAGGGACGACACACTCTGTCGGGTGAACCGTTGACCGGTGGTTCCCGAAGTGGCGACGGAGGTGAACCCGACGGCGTTCCGCGCTCGCGTGTCGGCCGGGCGCCGCTGGTCACCTCTCGTTGACCCGGTGCCCGCCGTGTGGTCAGGTTCTTCGCGACGGCAGTGGAGGAAGTCGGTGCGAGTCCGACGCGGTCCCGCCACTGTCACCGGGAAGCGGGCGCCCACCCTTGACCACTGCTGCGGCGGGAAGGTCGGGCGTTCGTGCCGATCCGGGAGCCAGGAGACTCGCTGCCGTCGTCGGAACCCCGAGCAGGGCGGCGCGGACCGCCCGAGGAGGAACACACGATGGCGCCCGCCGTGCTGCTGCTGTCCACCGCCGACACCGAGTTGCTGGCCGCCCGCGGCTCGGGCGAGCTCTACCGCACCGCCAACCCGGCGCGCGTCGAGCCCGAGGGACTGGCGGCCCTGCTCGACGGCGTGGCGGTGGTCGTGCTGCGCCTGCTCGGCGGGCGGCGGGCGTGGCCGGAGGGCGTCGACGCCCTGGTCGCCTCGGGGCGGCCGGTCGTCCTGCTGGGCGGGGAGGCCTCCCCGGACGCCGAGCTGATGGCCGCGTCCACCGTGCCCGCCGGGGTGGCGTCGGAGGCGCTGGCCTACCTCGCCGCCGGCGGGCTGGACAACCTGCGCGAGCTGCACCGGTTCCTCTGCGACACCGTCCTGCTCACCGGCGAGGGCTTCGCACCGCCCGCGCCGACACCCGAGTTCGGCGTGCTCGGCACGCGGGGCCAGGACCCGGCGCGCCCGACCGTCGGCGTCGTCTTCTACCGGGCGCACGCGCTGTCGGGCAACACCGCGTTCGTCGAGACGCTCTGCGACGCGATCGAGGCACGGGGCGCGAACGCGCTGCCCGTGTACTGCGGATCGCTGCGCGCGGCCGGGCCGGACCTGATGGGCCTGCTGGGGCGGGCCGACGTGCTCGTGGCCACCGTCCTCGCGGCAGGGGGCACCGTGGCCTCGTCCGCGTCGGCGGGCGGGGAGGAGGACGCCTGGGACGCCGGCGCGCTCGCTGCGCTCGACGTGCCGGTGCTGCAGGGCCTGTGCCTGACCACGTCGCGGGAGACGTGGGCGGGCTCGGACGCCGGGCTGTCGCCGATGGACGCCGCGATGCAGGTCGCCATCCCGGAGTTCGACGGCCGGCTGATCACGGTGCCGTTCTCGTTCAAGGAGACCGCACCGGGCGACGACCTCCCCGTCTACCGCGCCGACCCCGAGCGGGCGGCGCGGCTGGCCGGGCTCGCCGTCCGGCACGCCTCGCTGCGCCGCACGCCCGTGGCCGACCGGCGGCTGGCCGTCGTGCTGTCGAGCTACCCGACCAAGCACTCCCGCGTGGGCAACGCGGTGGGGCTGGACACCCCGGCCTCGGCGGTGGTGCTGCTCAACGCGCTGCGCGACGCGGGCTACGCGGTCGGGGAGTTCCCGCAGGACTCCGACGAGTTGATCCACACCCTCATCGCCGCCGGTGGACACGACGTCGAATGGCTGACCGAGGAGCAGCTCTCGAACGCGCCGTCCCGCGTCGCGCTGGACGACTACCGGCGCTGGTTCGACGCGCTACCGGCCGCGCTCACCGACGGCATCCGTGAGCACTGGGGGGAGCCGCCCGGCTCGCTCTACGTCGACGGCTCCGACATCGTGCTCGCCGCGCTCCGGTTCGGGAACGTGCTGCTGATGATCCAGCCGCCGCGTGGGTTCGGGGAGAACCCGATCGCGATCTACCACGATCCGGACCTGCCGCCCTCGCACCACTACCTGGCCGCGTACCGCTGGCTGGAGCAGGAGTACCGCGCGGACGCCGTGATCCACCTGGGCAAGCACGGCACGCTGGAGTGGCTGCCCGGCAAGGGGCTCGGCCTGTCCGCGGAGTGCGCCCCGGACGCGGTGCTGGGCGAGCTGCCGCTGGTGTACCCGTTCATCGTCAACGACCCCGGCGAGGGCACGCAGGCCAAGCGCCGCGGGCACGCCGTGGTCGTGGACCACCTGGTGCCGCCGATGGCCCGCGCCGACACCTACGGCGAGATGGCACGGCTGGAGCAGCTGCTCGACGAGTACGCCCTCGTCCAGGCCATGGACCCGGCCAAGCTGCCCGCGTTGCGCGTGCGCATCTGGGAGGTCGTGCAGGCCGCCCAGCTGCACCACGACCTGCAGGTCGACGCGTTGCCCGGCGAGCAGGACTTCGACGATTTCGTGCTGCACATCGACGGCTACCTGTGCGAGGTCAAGGACGTCCAGATCCGCGACGGGCTGCACGTCCTGGGCGGGGTGCCCGAGGGGCAGGCCCAGGTCGACCTGGTGCTGAGCATCCTGCGGGCCACCCAGGTCTGGGGTGGCCGCACGGCCCTGCCCGGCCTGCGCGGGGCGCTCGCGGCGTGGGCGGGCCTGGACGAGCAGGCCCTGCTGGCTCCGGGCGC
>NZ_JAJCYB010000005.1 GCF_029263155.1 Pseudonocardia sp. | reverse complement strand
TCCCCCCGGGGGGGGCCCCGCGTGGGGGGGGGGGGGCGCTGAATGCCCGCCCGGGGGGGGGGGGGGCAAACCACGTCTTCCGCTGCCCCCGCCCACCGCCGGTGTGGCATCCCTCCGGGCGACCGAGTGACGGCGGAGCCTCCCCAACCACCGCCTACCGCAGCGTTCGTCGTTGGACCGCTCCGCCGGAGGAAGGGCCGGGTCCGGGCGGAGCCCGGGTAGTTGGTGGTTCCGGATGGTCGGGGGTCGGTCGCATACTCGGGTCGTGTCCACGCTGGTTCTGCCGTCGTGGGTGGTCCCGGAGTTCGACGCGGTGATGGAGTGCGAGCGGGTGGCCCGGCGGCGGCTCGGGCTCGGGCCGCGCGCGGCGACCGCCCGCGAAACTGGCGTGGCCGCTGCGCTGACGTGGCTGACGCTCGGCGAGGTGTCTCCCGTGACCCGGCGCGGGTCCACCGGCGGGCAGCACGGGGAGGGCTCGTGGACGGCGGGCGTCTCGTGGGAGCTGGCGCGGGCGGAGTCGTGGGTTGCGCTGTGCGTCTCGGCCGGGGCCCCGGACCCGACGGCGGAGGACTGGCGCCGGCTCGGCGTCGAGCCAGCGCCGGCGGCCGTCGACGACGCGGAGTTCGCCTACGGCGTCTGGCGGACGCTGGCGTGGCTGCTCGGCGTGCGGGAGGACTTCCCTATCTACACGAGCTGGCACCGGGCCGCGGGCATCCGGCGCGACCGGCCGCACCTGTACGGACGTCGGCCCGCCGAGCGGGATGCAGCCTGGCGGGCCGCCGAGCAGGCGGCCCGGGACCAGGCTCGGGCCGACGCGCGGCGCCACTGGGAGCACGTGCGGGCGCGGGTCGACGCAACGGCGTAGCCGCCAACCCGCCCGCCGGCGTCAACGATCGCGGACCAGCTCCGCGCCGTCGTCCATCTCGACGATTGGTTCGGCCTGTCGACCCAGCTCGATCAGCTGCTCCTCCTCGGCAGCGCGCTCGGCGCGGGCAGCCTCGACCTGCTGTCGTGCCGCGATCTCGGCGAGGGCGGCCTGCGCACGCTCGACGATCTCGGCGGTCTCGTCGACCGTCGGGATGCGCCGGCGCTCGGCCGGGTCGGTCCGCTCGCTCGGGTGCGCGGCACTGACCTCACGGACGTCGGGCACCGCGGTCTCGACCGCGTCGACCGGCTCGTCGAGTCGCTCGGCCGCCGGGTCGTGCAGTTCGTGCTCGTCGTGGATCGTGCGGTCGCGGTCGGCGTCGGCCTGCTCGGCGAGGTGGGCCGCGAGCCACTCGTCCCCCGTCACGCGGTCATGGGGCTCATCGGGGTCGATGCCGCGGGCGCGGAGTTCGGCACCGGAGCGGTGGGCCTCGTCCCGCGTGACGGCGGTGTGCACATACCACCGCCCGCGGGCCTCGTCGGCGCCCTCGAGCACGGCGGCGCGGGCGGCGAGCTGCTCCGCCTCGCGGGCGGCCGCGGCGGCGTCGGCGCGGAGCCGGGCGCCGTCGGCCTCGTCGACGCCCGGGGCATCGGCGTGTGCGGCCCACACCTCGGCGTCGGTGCGCGCCTGGGCGAGGGCCTGGTGGACGGCGTCGAGTTCGTCGGCGACGTCGCGCGGCGCCCACTGCTCCTCCCGCTGGTACGCGACGTACCGGGCGCGGAGCTGACCGTCGGTCAGGTCGGCCTCCTCGGCGCCCGCGTCGAGCAGACCGAGCGCCTCGTGCGCGGCCCGGTAGACCGCCGCCTTCTCGGCCAGCCCGGGCGCCGGCGCGAAACCGAGCGGGTCGCGGTCGTCGGTGTAGCCGGCGAGTTCGCGGTAGGCCGCGGCCCACCCGGCGCGGTGCTCCCACTCCTGACGCGCGAGCACGTCGTCGTCGGCCGGGACGGGGCCGAGCGCGTCGAGCGCCCACCGCGGCGGCTGCTCGGCAACGTCGGCGCCGAGTTCGTGGCGGCGGGTGTCGGCCGCCTCGGCCCTGTCGTGCATCCACGCGGCCCACTCCTCCGGCACCCGGGACGGGATGAGGTCGCTCATCGTCGTCAGGTGCGGGGTGAGCCGGCCGGCGTAGGCGGTGGTGATGCGGCTGTGCAGCACCTGGGCCGGCGAGCGGGCGCCGGTCAGGTCCCGGTCGGCGAGCACGCCGGACAGCACGGCGTCGGGGTCGTGGCCGGCGAGTTCGGCGGTGCGCAGCAGCCGCTCCAGCGAGCCGAACGCCTCGTCGGCGGCGAGCGCCGTCCGCTGGTCGGCCGTGATTGCGCCTTCGGCGGTGAGCCGGTCGAGCGCAGCGGCGGTCCGGCCGGCGGTGACGGTGCGGCCGATGACATCGGCGAGCTGGTCTATGTGCGTCATCGTCGAGCGCGCGGCGATCTCGTCCTGCTCGCGTTCCGCGAGCGCCGACCGCTCGCGCTCGTAGCCGTCGAGCACTTCGGCGAGCACCGCGGCGGCGGAGCGCGGCTCGATCTCGAACGTCTGCCCGGTGTCGGCGTCCGCCGCGGTGGCGATGGTGACCACCCACGCGGTGTTGCTCTCCCGCCCGCGGGTCATCGGCACCAGCAGCCCGGGAAGGTCCGTCCCGGCCCCGGGCACGCAGTGGGCGGTGTCGACCGTGCGGCCCTCGGCAGCGTGGACGGTGGAGGCGTAGCCGAGCGTCAGGTCGGCGGCGACGTAGGTGGGTGGCAAGGCGAGCGGGTCGCCGAGCACCTCCCCGTCCGGGCCGCGCTCGACCACCGGCGCCACGGTGAGCCCGCCGTCCGGGCGCAGCGCGGTGACGCGGTAGGTGTCGCGGTTGATCGGGGCGCGGGTGTTGCCGTCGACGCCGATCAGCTCCCAGCCGTTGCGGCGGGCCTGCACGAGGTCCCCGACGCCGGCCACGACGCCCTCCCACCCCTCGCGGGCGAGCGGCACGCCCTGCTCGTCGACGCGGCCGAGCGCGACCAACTCGGCGCGCAGCGCGGCCGACACACGCGCGGCGGCGGCGTTGTCGCGGACCATCAGCAGCGACTCGCGGCCGGCGAGGATGTCGGCGAGCCACGCCCGGGACGCGGCGGTCTCGGCCTGCTCGGGTGTGCCGCCCTCACGTAGCCGGCCGTGCTTGGCGTACTCGGCGAGCACGCCGGTGTCCCCCTCGCGCAGCCGCAGCGACGCGGCACGCTCCCACTGTGCGTGGAAGCGGCGGACGTCGGCGAGCTCGTAGCGGATGCCGTGCTCGGCGACGTCGGCCAGCGCCCCGCCCGGCCCGACGGCGCCGAGCTGGCGCGGGTCGCCCACCAGCAGCAGCTTCGCGCCGGCCTCGGCGCACCGGGCCTGGATCTCGGCGAGCTGGTCGGTCCCGGCCATGTTCGCCTCGTCGACGACCACGAGATCGTCGGGCCGCAGCCGCCACCGCTCGTCGGCCGCGGAGCCGGCGCGGAGCCGGTTCTGCGCGCCGAGCCACGCGGCGGTGTTCGTCGCCGCGGTGACGCCCTCCTCGGCGAGCACACCGGCCGCCACCTGCGAGGGGGTGAGCCCAAAGACGCGCCGGTCGTCGACGCCTGCCCACGCCTCGGACAGCGCACCGACGACGAACGACTTGCCGGTGCCGGGCGCGGCCGACAGGACCTCGACCTGCGCACCGGACGTCAGCACGCCGCGCAGCGCGGCCGCCTGGTCGATCCCCAGCGGGCGCCCGGACGTGGCGAACCGGGCGACCAGGGCGTCCGCGGCGTCCGTGGTGAACCGGGCCGTGCCGCGGCGGACCATCGCGGCGCGCAGCGCGTGCTCCGCCGAGACCTGGCCCTCGGTGGTGAACAGGGCGACGGCAGGCGCGGTGTAGGGCGACTGACCGTTGGCGAGCAGCTCCGACGCCGGCAGGTTGGTCGTATCGCCGGGGCGGGTTACCGGGACAGCGCCGTCGAGCGCGGCGTCGGTGAGCCCGTCGAGCAGCGGGCGGACGTCCTCGGGCCGTATGCGGAGGTTCCCCGGCAGCGCGTCGGAGACGGCTCTCAGGAGCCCCGAGCGGGTCCACGCCTGCTTCGTCTCCGACACCCCGGCGAGCGCGCGGTCGACGACGTCGCGCACCGACCACGCGGCCGCTTCGCTCGCCTGCTGGGCGCGGGCCCGCACGTCGTGGGCGACCTGGCCAAGGCCGGTCCCGATCGTGCTCGCGCACTGCTCGGTCCACCGGGCGAGCTGCTCGGCGCGGGTCTCCCCCACGTGCGACTTCGCCGCGCGGGTGGCGAGCGTGGCCTGCCGGGCGATGTAGAACCGCTCCGCCGACGACGGCTCGCGCCCGTAGGTCCGGCGGAACTCGCCGAGCATCTCCGCCGTCCGGCCGGTGACCGCGCGCCGGCGCGAGGAGAACAGGTCCATCACCTCGGCCGACACGCCGACCACCTCGCGCGCCCGCCCGTCGGGACGGGTGGCGAACTCGACGCCGAGCGAGCGCGTCATGTGGGCCTCCATGACCCGCTCGCCGATCGCACCGGCCGCGCCGCGCAGGGCGTGGATGGCGCGCGAGTCGAGCGTGCGCCACGTGCCGTCCGCGCACGGGACCCGGTTGAGCACGGCCTGGTGGACGTGCAGCTGCGGGTCCTTGTCGCGGGAGTCGTGCTGCAGGAACTGCGCGACGACCCACTTGTGCGCGTCGACCCAGCGGCCGGCGCCACCGCCGTGGTGGCCGACGCGGGAGTAGCCGGCCTCGTCCTGCAGGTAGTCGATGGCGGCGCGGGCGCCGGCCATCACGGCCTCCTCGACGGCCTGCGCGTGCGCCTCCCACGCCTGCGCGGCCTCCTCGTCGCCGGCGGCGCGCGCGTCGTTGGCCGCGCGCTCGAAGGCGACGGCGAGGACGGTGACGCTCTTGGGCGCGGAGAACGTCAGGTCGAGGAAAGCGACGGCCTGCCGCGAGGAACGTCCGGCCTGCGCGCGCAAATCGGCTCGCTCCTCGGGTCCGGCGTCCGGGTGCGACTCCAGCAGCCCGGTGTAGATCTCGTCCGCGCTGCGGTACTTGCGGTGGCCCGGCGCGAGCGCGTCGGCCTCGTCCCAGGTCTCCGGCGAGCGCGAGCGCGGGTCGCGCGGGTCCCGCAGGTGCGAGTAGAGCGCCTCCATCAGGTGCGGGTCGACGTGGCCGTCGAGCCCGAGGGCCTCGGCGCCGGCGCCGTACCAGCGCCCCGGCGGTTCGCCCGCGGCGACGGCGCCGGTGTAGTAGTTCTCGCGGCCCTTGGCGACGGCGTCGGTGAGGTAGCGGACGGAGTGTCCGGTGGCGATGCTGAGCACGGCAGCCTCCTTGTTGATCTTGCCACCGAGCGAGCCCGCCAGGGCGAGCGAAGATCACCACGGGATCGTGATGCCTCGGTATGCTTCGTCCTGGGTTCTTCTGCTCGTCCTGGCGGTGGTGCGCTTCGGTCAGGTGCGTCGGTGTTGCTGGCGGGTGTGGATGTCGGCTTCGTGGAGCTGCTCGTCGGTCGGTTCGGGTCGTGGGGCGAGTGCGTCCTTCGTCCAGGCGATGGCGATCAGCTCGGCGTGGTCGGCGAGCGGCGCGGGTGCGGCGGGCCGGGCGTGCGCGGTGCCGGTGCGGTGCAGGGACAGCTCGCACGTCCCGATCGCGGCGCGGACGCGCTTGGCGACGCCGGGGCGCTGGCGCTCGTGCCAGTCGCCGACCCGGGGCCAGGTGCCCGCCTGGGGGTCGAAGGCCTCGGCGTGCGCGCGGCGCAGCCACCACAGCTCCTCGATCACGTCCGGGTGCCAGAGCCAGCACGCGGAGAGCACGGCGTCCGGGTAGCGGAGGTAGACGCGGCGGGTCCACGCGATGAGGTCGGCGAGGTCGGTGACGGCCTGCTCGGGGTCCTGAGCGAGCATCCAGGACCGGACCGCGGTCGGCGCCTCCCCGGACGGGGTGAGGGCGGCGGCCACCTCGGCCAGTTCACCGGCGAGCTGGCGGACCAGCGCGTCGAGTGCGGTGACGCGGCGGCTGTTGCGCTCCACGGCCTTCGCCACGGCGGCGAGCTGCTCGTCCTCGGGCGCGCTCATCGCGGCCACCGGTCACCTTCACCGGGCACCACGCGGAGCAGCGGGCGCTCCTCGATGGGCACGACCTCGACGGCGCGCCACGGCTCGGCGGCCCGGCGGAGAACGCTCGCCACCCACGCGATCGGCCGGGCGGCGTGCACCGCCAGCCACCGGCGAGTCGTGCGGGCGGTGGCGCGGAGTCGGACGTCAGGCGCGTCCGGGTACTGCCACGCCCGGACGTCGGGGCGCCGGTAGGCCATCTCCACGCGGCCGATGACCGGCGGCATCCCGCGGCGGAAGGCGACGACGGTCTCGGCGGGCAGGTTGGCGATCTGCGCCGGTGCGAGCACCGGGACCCGACGGACCGTCCGGGACGCGACGCGCCCGTGCAGGTCGGTCGTGGTGATCGGCTCGTCGCGGTCGCCACCCAACGTCGACCAGTAGTTGAGGTCGTCGCGGGAGCGGGTGCCACCGAACACCATGACGGCGGCGGTGTTGTTGAGGATGACCTCGGCCTTGGCGTCCCCCCAGCGGTCGAGGAGCTGCGCCCGGGACTGGAAGGCGCCGATGATCGTGACGCCGCGCCCGCCCATGTCGGCGGTCCACTGGTGCAGCGGCACCGGGCAGATCAGCGCGGCCTCGTCGAGCGCGAGCGTGAGCGGCGGGTCGAGCCGGCCGCCCTTGCGCAGCGCGGCGATCCGGCGGGCCTCGCGGGCGATGTGCCCGGTGAGGGCAGAGACGAGCGGGGCGGTCTGCGTCTCCTCGGCGCCGAGCAGATAGACCGTCGCGCGGGCGTCGAGCAGCTCGGCGACGTCGAACCCGGCTCCCCCGGTCCGCGGCCCGGTCGCCGCGGCGGTCGCCGCCTCGTGGGTAAGCCAGCCGAGCGCGGGCATGATCGTCGACGTGATCGAGGAGCGGGTCTTCTCGTTCGTCGCGAGGAACTGCGCGGCGTCTTGCTGAAGGGCCGGCTGGGGCGAGCGGCGGAGCAGCGACGCCACCTCGGCCTTGGCGTCGTCCGGGTCGGTGACCCACCGCTGCACGTCGTGCATCGTCAGGTCGTGGTCGAGGGCGGCGGCGTGCAGCAGCGCGGCCAGGACGCGCCGGGCCTGCGACTCCCAGAACTCACGGTCACCCGACCCGCCGCCCCACATGCCGGCCGAGAGCAGGTCGGCCGCACGCTCGGCAGCCGTCACGGGGTTGGTGCAGCCGGTGAGCGGGTCGAAGGTGATCGTCGAGCCGAGCGACGCGAGCCCGACCGGGTTGAACACGTAGACCGGGCCGCCGGCGCGACGCAGGGGCGCGGTCAGGTCGTAGAGGTCGGTGCGGGTCGACGTCACCAGGACGGCGCCGGGCGCGTCCAGGATGCGGCCGGCGAGGTACTGCGACTTGCCGGTCCGCGGGCCGCCGAAGATGCACACGACGTCCTCACTGGACGCCCAGACGCGCATCAGCCCGGCGCGGCAGAGCAGCACGGCGACGTCGGAGGTGCGGACGGTCCAGTAGCGGGCGATCCGCTGCCAGCGCGTGACGGCGGCGAAGGACGGCCGGACGGTCCCGGCCCGTCGGCGCATCGCCAGGGAGCCGGCCACCTTCACGATGTCGGCCGTGGAGGCGACGCCGACCTTGCGCCGGGTGCGGGCACCCCAGCGGACGACGACCGCGGAGGTGCGGGCGTAGCGGTGCCAGAGCAGCAGGGCAGCCGGCGCGAGCAGCAGGGCGAGGACCCACCCGGGGGTCTGCCGGTAGAGCGTCACGGCCGGCAGCAGGGCGAACGCGCCGAAGGCGACAGCGACCAGGCGGGCGCTGCGGGTCCAGGCGGCCCAGGCCACCCCGGCGGACACGGTGAGGACGAGCAGGGCGGAGCCGTTCACGGCTGGATCTCCGATCGGATCGGGGCGCCGTTGTTGGCGGCGTGGGCGAGTTCGGGCGGTGGGGTGGTGGTGCGGGCGCGGTCGATCAGCCGGCGGGCCTCGTACTCCGAGACACCCAGCTCGCGGGCGATCCTGCGGCGGCCGGCGCCCTCGGCGATCAGCTCGGCGGCGCGGTCGTCGTCGACGTCCGGTTCGGCCGGCCTCCCGTCCGGTACGGGCCGCCCGACGAGCACGGCCAGGTGCACGACCGCCCCGAGCACGGCCGGCGCGACGGCGGAGACGATGACGACGACCCACCAGGCCGGTCCCTGGCGGAAGGCGGCGAGCCCGTGGCCGAGCGCGTTGGCCGCGACCGACAGCCCGAGCAGGGCCAGCGCGAGCGCGCGGGCGAACCGGCGGGCGCTCGTCGACACGGTCCCGCCGAGCCAGACGAGCGACCCGGCCGCGGCGCCGGCGTCGACGACGACCGGGAGCAGCCAGGCCAGCTCCGGCGAGAACCCGCACAGGAGTGCGAGATCGCGCAGGGCGGCGAAGGACAGGACGGCGGCGGCCGTGGCGACGACCAGCAGCAGCCCGTAGAGCACGGCGCGCGCCCTCATGTCGTCACCTCGACGCCGATGTGACCGATGGTCGACCAGAACTCGTTGAACCGGCTCTCAGCCGCTGCGACGCCGGCGCGGGCGGCGCGGAGCTGCTCGACGGCGTCGGCGAGCCGGGTGGCCGGGTCGACGGCGCGGGTGTCGTCGTAGAGGGTGCGGCCGGTGGCGAAGCGGGCGACCTGGGCGGCGAGCACCTGCGTCAGGTCCTCGACCGCGTGCAGGGTGCGGACCAGCTCGCCGGCGAGGGCGTAGAAGTCGGCGTGGTTCGGGCCGGCCCATCGCTGGAGGCGGGCGACGTCCTCCCACCCGTCGGTGGCCTGCTCGGCGCGGGCGACCGCGGGTGCGCGGCCGTCGTCGGTAGGTGTCGTTGCGGTGGCGCTCATTTACGATCGGGCCCTTCCTGCGTCTGTGTCCCTGCCTGGGTGCTGTGCGTGTGGGAGACCAGGAGGGGGGCCCGGTTGCAGCCGCGGCTCCCCTCCGCCTTGCTGATCCAGCGGGTGACGGTGCGGGCGGTGACGCCGCACCGGTGGGCGACCTCGACGACCGGTCGTCCCGCCGTCAGCAGGACCCGCCCGGCGGCCTCGACCTCCACCCGCGTCGCGCCCGGCCGCAGCCCGGCGTCGAGCACGGCGGTCGCCCGCCCCCCTTCTGCCGAACCGCGCCCCCGCCGCTCCTCCGGCGTGAGCCCGCCGGCGATGCCGAACGGGATGCGCACCAGCGCCTCGGCCAGGCACTCGGCACGGACCGGGCACCGCGCGCACACGGCCTTGGCGACGGCGACCTGCGCCTCGTAGACCGGACCGTCCTCGGCAGCGGGAAAGAACGTCTCGGGCTCGACCGAGCGGCACTCAGCCCGGCCCCGCCACTCGCCGTTCACCCGACCGCTCCGGACCCGGACAGGGCCGGCGTCGCGGCGTTGTCGAGGGTCGAGAGGAACGTCGCGACCGCACCCGGCAGACCCGCACCGACCGGCGTCGAGACGAAGAGCACGATGGCGACGAGCGCGAACACCACGGCCCCGCCGGGCACCCGAGCCTTGGCGCAGATGATCGCGCCGACGATGGCGAAGAAGATCAGGACTCCGACGCTGGCCATCGCTCACACCCCCCGGCCGGGCTGGAAGGGGACCCACTCCGCGGCGTCGACGACGCTGCGGTCCGCCACGGCGGCGTCGACCATCTCCTCGAGCGCGCGGGCCGGGACGATGAGCCGGCCGCGGATCTTCACGGCCGGGAACTCCCCCGCCGCGATGGCCCGGTAGACGGTCATCGCCGACATCCCGAGCAGCCGCGCCACCTCGGCGACGCTGTAGAACTGCGGCGCTCCGGCCGGCGGTTCCGTTCGCAACTGCAAACCTCGCATGACCACTCCCTCGTTATGTACACGTACGGTACGTGTACTAGACAGCGTAGGCACGAGTGGCGCTTTGTCAACGCTGTGACCTCGTGCGATACCGAGAGTGCGGCCGAGGGTGGGCGTGGCGGCAGATGACGCGGGATGACGTGGGGTGACGCGAGTTCCGCATCAGGGTTGATCTCCGCAGGTCAGCGCGTCATGGTGAGGAGGAGGTCGACCAGGAGGAGCGATGCCGAACCGGCTTGCTCAGGCACGTGCGGAAGCGAAGTGGACGCAGGCGCAGCTGATCCACGAGCTGCGCCGTGCCGCCGGTACCGAGAACCCGTTGCCGCCGGACCAGAGCGTCAAGCGCCGCATCGCGATGTGGGAGAACAAGGGCGGGGCTGTCAGCCCCTTCTACCGGGACCTGCTGTGCAAGGCGTACCGCCGGAGCGCCATCGAGCTGGGTATCGCGGACGAGCCGACGCCTCCGCCACCGCCGCCGGCTCTCGACGATGCGCTACCGCTTGCCTTCACCCGTCTCGATCCCGGCGTCGTGGCCTTGCTCCGCGACCACACGCAGAGCATCCGCCTGCTGGACCGCCGGCTCGGCGGCGCGCTGACCTTCAAGCAGACCGTGGCGCACGTCGAGCAGATCGACGGTCTCTTGCGACACGCCCTGCCGGGTGCGCATCGCGAGGCGGCCGCCGACGAGCTCGGCCAAGCCGCAGCGCTCGCCGGCTGGCAAGCGCTCGACAGCGGCGACGTGCGCGAGGCGTGGCGACTCCACGAGATCGCGACGGCGGCCGCGCGGGAGAGTGGGCAGGCGGCCGGCCTCGCGTATGCCACAGCACAGCAGGGCTACGTCCTTCTCGACGCGGGCCAGGCGGACGACGCGCACGCTCTCATCGCACGCGCCCGGGCGCAGGCCGGCTCTTCTGTTCCGTCGGTGCTGCTCGCGTGGCTGCATGCCGCCGAGGGTGAGTCACTCGCGGCTCTCGGCCGGCGCGACGGCGCTCTGCGCGCGCTCGATGCGGCCACTGATTTCCTTCCGAGCGACGCACAGGACGATTCGCTGCCCTACGTCATGCTCGGCGCCGGTCACCTCGCCCGCTGGCGCGGCCACTGCCTCGCCCGGCTCGGCGACGGCGACGCGATCGACGACCTAACGAGTGCTCTCGATGCGATGGGCGAGGGCCAGTACGGGCGCGCGGAAGTCGGCCTGCGCGTCGACCTGGCACTCGCCTTCGCTGCGCGCGGCGACGCCGGCGACTCGCGGGCTCACGCACGCAGGGCCGCGGAACTGGCCGGTCGTACCGGCTCGGTGCGGCAGCGGCGGCGGATCGCGCAGCTACTCGCGGCGTGACGCCGGCGCGCCCGGCCCGCTGAGCGCGAGGACGTGCAGCAGCCCGACTAGCGACCCCGAGTTGACGATCTTCTGCGTTCGGATCAGCTCGGGGACGTCGGCGAGCAGCACCCACTCGAAGGTGCCCTCGTTCAGCTCAGTCGCCTCGGCCACCTTCTCGGCGCCGCGCGCGAGGAACACGTGGTGCGCGTTGCGGACCATGCCGACGTTCGGCTCGAACGTCACGAGGTGCTCGACGGACCGCGGGCGGTAGCCCGTCTCTTCCTCGACCTCGCGCGCCGCCGTCTCGGCTGGCACCTCGCCCGGGTCGAGCAGCCCGCCCGGCAGCTCCCAGTTCCACAGGTCGGGCGCGAACCGGTGTCGCCACGCCATCAGCACTCGCTCGCCGGAGTCATCTAGAACAACGGTTATCGCGGCAGGCTTCATCGTCACGATGTGGTGCTCGAACCGCTCCCCCGTCGGCAACTCGACGTCAGCGAGGCCCACTGTCACCCACTCGTTGTCGAACACCAGCCGCTCACCAGCGACGACCCATCGGCCATCGCCGGTCCCGTGGTCGGTCATGCCCGAACCGTAGCTACCGATCATGCGCTGTGCGCGCGCCGCGGCGCTGAGCAGGAAAGGCACCCAAACCGTGGCGGACGACTACTGAGCCCTCTTCCACGAGCTGCCGGTAGGCGCGCCGCACCGTGTTCCGTGAGACTCCATGCTCTGCAGCCAACTCGGCCTCGCTTGGCAGGAACGTTCGGCCACCTGGATCAGCATTCAGACGCTCACGAAGGTCAGCCGCAACCTTCTCCCACGCAGTCATGGGCGTCTGTGAGGCTGAATCGACGGGACCCGCGATCCGCCGGCCCTGCCCAGGCACCACCTCGATGAGGCCCTCCTCTGCGAGGACGGCGAACGCCGACCGAGCAGTACCGCGTGACACGGAGAACTCGTGCGCCAACGCTTGCTCAGATGGAAGCATCGACCCTGGCTGCAACTCGCCACCCGCCAGCCGACGGCGTAGCTCGTCAGCGATCTGAAGATAGCTGCCGCGGGGCGTCACTCGTCCGCTCCTTCCCATGCCAGACCGAGCCGAGCGTAGTGGGCAGACAGCCTTGGGCCCATCTCGCGGGGAGCGACCGGCCAGCAAGCCGTAGGCAGTACAGCGCGACGAGACGCCGGGCACCATCGGACGACCGCTCGCACCCGGACGGGTACCACGATCCACAGCGTAAGCACTACCCTCGCCAGGTGATCACGGGCGAACTGAAGAGCAAGATCGACCGGGTATGGAACGCTTTTTGGTCCGGCGGTATATCTAACCCCCTCGAAGTGATCGAGCAGATCACCTATCTGCTTTTCATCCGACGCCTGGACGATCTGCAGACGCTTAAGGAGAAGAAGGCTAAGGTCACCGGCGTCATCGAGGATCCGATCTTTGAGCCGAACCAAAGCCGGTTGCGCTGGAGCCGGTTCAAGAACAATGACGCCGCCGTGATGCACGAGATCGTCGCCGGCGAGGTATTTCCGCTGCTGCGCACGCTCGGCGGAGACGGGTCGACCTACTCCGACCATATGCGTGACGCGCGATTCACGATCCCGACCCCCGCGCTGCTGTCCGATGTCGTCGACATGCTGGATAGCATCCCGATGGAGCACCGCGACACCAACGGCGATCTGTACGAATACCTACTGTCTAAGATCGCCAGCGCTGGAGTCAACGGGCAGTTCCGCACTCCGCGGCACATCATCAATCTGATGGTCGCGATGACCGCTCCCCAACCTGACGACGAGATCTGCGATCCCGCCTGTGGCACGGCTGGCTTCCTTGTGTCGGCTTCGGAGTACGTCCGGAAGGCTCACCCCGGCGCCCTGACGAACGACACGCACCGCAAGCACTTCCACCACAGCATGTTTCACGGCTACGACTTCGACTCCACCATGCTGCGTATCGGAAGCATGAACATGCTGCTACACGGCATTGAGTCGCCCGACATCCGCTACCGCGACTCCCTGTCCCAAGGCGCGAGCGCCGAGACAGCGAAATACACGCTCATCTTAGCAAACCCTCCGTTCGCTGGCTCGATCAACGCCGCAGCAATCGCCAAAGACTTGCAGCAGACGGTTAAGTCTAAAAAGTCTGAGCTATTGTTCGTCGCGCTGTTCCTCAAGCTACTTAAGCCCGGCGGGCGCGCGGCAGTAATCGTTCCTGACGGGGTACTGTTCGGGGCGTCAAAGGCGCACAAAGACCTACGCACGGAACTTGTCGAGAAGCAGAAGCTCGACGCCGTCGTAAAGCTCCCCTCCGGTGTATTCCGCCCGTACGCGGGCGTCTCGACGGCGATCCTGTTCTTTACCAAGACGGACTCCGGCGGCACCGACGACGTGTGGTTCTACGACGTCCGAGCCGACGGCTTCTCGCTGGACGACAAACGCAACCCGGTCGAGACTGACGACCTGCCTGACGTGCTCGACCGCTGGAACGCCCGAACAACCACTGAACGCGACCGGGCCCGTACGGAACAGTCTTTCTGCGTACCTAAGGCCGACATCGAGGCCCAGGGCTACGATTTGTCACTGACCCGATACCGGGAGATCGTCCATGACGAGGTGGAGCACCGCCCGCCGCTGCAGATCATCGCCGACATCGAGGCGCTGAACGAGGAAATCGCCAAGGGGCTGGCCGAATTGAAAGCGATGCTGCCATGAGGACGGTGAAGCTGTCCGAAATCGCAGAGGTGAAACTCGGGCGCCAGCGGTCGCCCAAGAACCATACAGGCGACTCGATGCGTCGATATCTGCGCGCCGCCAACGTTGGCTGGACAGGACTACTTCTCGATGACGTGAAGAGCATGAACTTCACTGACGCAGAGATGATGACCTTCCGACTTCGTCCTGGCGACCTACTACTTAGCGAAGGTTCAGGTTCGCCAAAGGAAGTCGGTAAACCTGCCCTGTGGAACGGCGAACTGGAGGATTGCGCATTTCAGAACACCCTACTTCGAGTCAGGCCTCAGGAGGGCGTCGATAGCCGCTACCTAAACCACTACTTCTCATGGCAGGCAAGTACCGGAGCTTTCGCTCGCGGCTCCCGCGGAGTTGGGATCCACCACCTAGGGCGAGAAGCCCTGGCCGCCTGGCCTATCCCGCTACCCACAATTGAAAAGCAAGGTCAGATTGTTGCCATCCTCGACAAAGTTCACAATATTAAGTCCAAGCGCTGTCAAGTTGTCGCACACCTAGAAGACGTGGTCCGCTCGACTTTCCACCACATGTTCGGCAGGGTGAGTAGCGGTCGCTGGGAGCAAGTCGCGCTCGGCGATGTTGTGACCAGAATTGAAAGTGGCACGAGCCCGGTCTGCGAATCACGCCCAGCAACTGAAAAGGAATGGGGGGTTCTGAAGCTTGGAGCCGTCACCTACGGAGAGTTTCAGGAAGTCGAGAATAAGGCTTACAGGGGCGACATCGGCACGATGATCTCCAACGAAGTTTGTGCTGGCGATGTCCTGATGACTCGGAAGAATACCCGCGACCTAGTGGGAGCGGTCGCGTTGGTTGACGAGATTCGGCCACACCTACTGCTTCCCGACCTCATCTTTCGATTGCATCTGAAAGTTGACCAGATCGATAGGCGCTACTTCCACTCTCTGATGATGCATCCCGTGAAGCGATCGAACGTTCGCGACTTATCTAGCGGATCAGCAGCAAGTATGCCGAACATCTCAAAGGCTCGATTGACGCAGCTTCCGATCGAGCTACCGCCAATAGCCCTACAGCGCGAGTTCGCAAGCAAGGTCAAGGTCGTCGCTTTGCAGCGCACCGCAGTTCAGCGCGCTCTCGAGGCAGACGAGGACCTGTTCTCTTCACTGCAGTCCCGCGCGTTTCGAGGGGAACTCTGATGGGCAACTTCGACTTCGCCCGGGCCACGCTGCCGAGTGTGCATCCCGACTGCGCGCGGGCGGAGTCGTACCTTCCCACTGACCCCCGCTCAGCCTGCTTCTACAGCCGCCGCGCCGTGGAGGGGGTGGTCCAGCACCTGTACGAGGTACTGGCGCTGAAGTCCCCGTACAAGAACGACCTCGCCGCACACATCGACAACGCCGCGTTCAAGGCAAAGGTTGGGGTGGGCATCGCCCAGAAGCTCACCCTGATCCGCAAGCTCGGAAACGCCGCCGTGCACGAGCAGAAGTCGATCCCTCCGCGGGTGGCGCTGGACGTGCTCCGCGAGCTGCACCACGTCGTCGTCTGGACGGCGTTCCGGTACTCGACCGATCCGCAGGCCGTGCCGACCCAGGCCCGGTTCGACCCGGCCCTCGCCTCCAAGGCCGCTCCGCTGACCCGCGAGGAGGTGCAGCAGCTCGCGACAAAGTTCGCGGCCCAGGACGAGGCCCATACCAAGCTGCTGGCGGAGAAGGACGAGCTGGCTGCCGCGAAGGATGTCGAGATCGCGCTGCTCCGCGAGCAAATCGCGGCGGCTCAGGCGGCCAATACGAAGGTCGACGACCACGACTACACCGAAGCGCAGACCCGCGATCTCTTCATCGACCTTCTACTCAAGGAGGCTGGGTGGCCGCTGACCGACGCCAGGGACCGCGAGTACCCGGTCACCGGCATGCCCAACAACGGAGGCACCGGCAAGGTCGACTATGTGCTGTGGGGCGCCGACGGGCGGCCTCTCGCCGTGGTCGAGGCGAAGCGGACGACGAAGAGCGCAGGAAACGGCCAGCAGCAGGCGAAGCTCTACGCCGACTGCCTGGAGCAGCAGTTCGACCGTCGGCCGGTCGTTTTCTACACCAACGGCTACGAGCACTGGCTCTGGGACGACGCCGCCGGCTACCCGCCGCGCGAAGTCCAAGGCTTCCTCACCCGCGACGAGCTGGAACTGATGATCCAGCGACGCGACACTCGGCTGCCGCTGTCCGGCGCCACCGTCGACGCCACAATCGTCGAGCGGCCCTACCAGCACGAGGCCATTCAGGCCGTCGCCGCCGCCTTCGACGAGAAGCAGCGCGAGGCGCTGCTCGTCATGGCCACCGGCTCGGGCAAGACGCGCACCGTCATCGCCCTCGTCGACCAGCTAATGAAGGCCGGCTGGGTCAAGCGGGTGCTCTTCCTCGCCGACCGCACCGCCCTCGTCAACCAGGCCACCAACGCGTTCAAGGCGCACCTGCCGGGGGCCACGATCGTCAACCTGGTCACAGAAAAGGCCGTCGACGGGCGGGTTTACACCTCGACGTATCCGACGATGCTCAACCTGATCAACGCTACGGAGGGCGGGCTGCGGAGGTTCGGTCCCGGCCACTTCGACCTAGTCGTGATCGATGAGGCGCACCGGTCGGTGTACCAGAAGTACGGCGCGATCTTCGAGTGGTTTGACGGGCTGCTGATCGGACTGACCGCCACGCCGAAGGACGAGGTCGACCACAACACCTACCGGCTGTTCAACCTGGAGGACGGTGTCCCCACTGCCTCCTACGATCTGTACGAGGCGGTCCGCGACAAGTTCCTGGTACCGCCCCGTGGGGTCGCGGTGGGCACCAAGTTCCTCCGCCACGGCATCCGCTACGCCGACCTCTCTACGGAGGAACAGGAGGACTGGGACGCGCTCGACTGGGGCGAGGGTGACGTACCGGACGAGGTGGGTGCCGAAGAGCTCAACCGGTTTCTCTTCAACGAGGACACGGTCGACAAGGTTCTGGCCAACTTGATGGACAAGGGCCACAAGGTCGCCGGGGGCGACCGACTGGGCAAGACGATCGTGTTTGCCAAGAACCAGGCCCACGCCGAGTTCATCCAGCGCCGTTTCGACGTCCAGTGGCCGCACCTCGCCGGCGAATACGCACGAGTGATCACGCATGGCACCGCCTACGCCCAGAAGCTCATCGACGACTTCTCCACCACCGAGAAGGCCCCACACATCGCAATCTCCGTCGACATGCTCGACACCGGGATCGACGTGCCCGACGTCGTCAACCTCGTCTTCTTCAAGGCGGTCAGGTCGAAGAGCAAATTCTGGCAGATGATCGGCCGCGGGACTCGGCTGCGCCGCGACCTGTTCGGCCCCGGCGTCCACAAGTCGGACTTCTACGTCTTCGACTTCTGCGGCAACCTCGAGTTCTTTAGCCAGAATCTACCCGGCTCCGAGGGATCCCTGCAGAAGTCACTGACGCAGCGGCTGTTCGAGACCCGTCTCGGCCTGATTCGGGGCCTCGACGCAGCCGGTACCGAGAAGCCACTCCGGGCGAGCACGACGGAGACACTGCACCGCTTCGTTGCGGGGATGACGCTGGACAACGTCCTCGTCCGGCCGCACCGCAAATGGGTGGAGCGCTATGCCGACGGCGCCGCGTGGACGTCGATCTCGGACGACGATGCGCAGCAGCTCGTCACCCATCTCGCCGGGCTCCCGTCTACCGACACCGACGACGACGAGCAGGCCAAGCGGTTCGATCTGATCATGCTCCGCCGGCAGCTCGCGCAGCTCGACGGTGACGCGGTGACCGCCGAGCGACTGCGCGAACAGGTGCAGGAGATTGCCGCGGTGTTGCTCGGGAAGCGAGCGATCCCGTCGGTGGCCGAGCAGATCGTCCTGCTCGACGCCGTAGCCAGCGACGAGTGGTGGATTGACGTCACCCTGCCAATGCTGGAGGTCGCCCGGCTTCGGATCCGCGGCCTCATGCGGTTCGTCGAGAAGGGCCGGCGCAACCCCGTCTACACCGACTTCGCCGACGAACTGGGGGAGGCCGTCGAGATCGACCTCCCCGGAGTTGTCCCGGGCACGAACCCCGAGCGCTACCGCGCCAAGGCCGCCGCGTACTTCCAGGAGCACGAGGACCACGTCTCCCTGCAACGGCTGCGCCGCAACAAGCAGCTGACCCCGGACGACCTGACCGCGCTGGAGGAGATGCTGCTGGCCAGTGGCGCAGGACCGGTCGACGTCAGCTGGGTGGCCGACCAAGGCCTCGGGGTATTCATCCGCTCCCTCGTCGGGCTCGATCACCAGGCCGCCACCGAGGCCTTCGGTCACTATCTCGACGGAAGCCGGTTCACTGTCCACCAGATCCGCTTCGTGAATTTGATCATCGATGAACTGACGTCCAACGGAGTCGTCGAGCCTCGACGGCTCTTCGAGTCCCCTTACACCGACTATGCCCCCACTGGGCCGGACGCTCTGTTCCCCGATGCCGATGTCGAGGTCATCGTCGACATCCTTCACGAGGTCCGGAACCGGGCCAGCGCGGGTGTGGCGTAGCCGGCGGCATGCTGCCCAACGTGGAGCCAACCGTGGAGCGAAGCGGTGACTACCCATGTGGCGTGGAGCCATCAGTGATTGCTTTGCTCGACGCCAGGAGCTGGTAGAGGGCCTGGTTGGACGCATGGACAACACTCCTAAAGCGGGTGCCGCAGGTTCGAATCCTGCCGGGGGCACCACCGTCTGCACGAACTTCCGGTGTGTTGTCCACAGGATCGCTCCCGGCCGGAGCCGCGGCGGGCGCACCTACGGCGAAGGGGGAAGGCGTACCGCTACGACGACCTCGTCGCCCCAGACGAGGCGAACCGCGGTATCACCTCGTTCACGGACCCGAGCACGCGACGCCGCGTGCCGCCCGAGGTCATCGTGCGCGAGATCGTAGAGGACCTCCAGGACGCGTTCCTGGAGTTCGACGCCGTCGCCACCGCAAGAGGGCGCACCCGGACAGACACGCCCACGTTGCGACCGCGCGAGCGGCCGGAGTGGCACCACGACGGGTGAGGAGGTGATCGGGCATGACAACCTCGGATGAGCACGTGCGGTGGCAGGACGAGGGATCGCTGTCGATCGAGGAGCTCGCCCGTCGCCAGGGCGTCACCCGCATCGCCTCGGTCACGGAGCTCGCGCAGCCCGTGTTGTTCGAGTCCGACGAGGAGTACGAGGCCTTCCTCGCCGACCTCTACGCCTCCCGCCGCGCCGGACTGGCGTGACCACTGTCGTCATCGACACCGATGTCGCCTCCGCGATCCTCACAGCACGGCTGCCCGACCATTTCGACCGTCTGATCGCGGGGCGCCGTATCGCGATCACCTTCGTGACCGCCGGCGAGCTCACGCAGTGGACCCACCTCCACCGATGGGGCGAGGCCCGCCGCGCGGGCCCTGTACGCGTTCTTCCGCAGTGAGCCTTTGCCAACCTGATCATGAGTTGGCGATCATGAGGGTCTGAACTGCGGCAACGAGGGTGCCGGCGCGGGTCGGGCTGGCGCGGATCTTGCGGAGGATCTTCCAGTTCTTCAGCTCGGCGTTGGCCCGTTCG
>NZ_JAJCYB010000004.1 GCF_029263155.1 Pseudonocardia sp. | reverse complement strand
ATCGGACACGCGGGACCTCGGTGAGAGTCGATCTTTGGCGGACCGTCTCTTCTACCGAGGTCCCGCACCCAATCTGATCATCTCCGCACCCTCGGCGTGTCGCCCGAGCCGCCCGGCCCCGCTACTGGGAAAGGCTCACTGTCCCGGCGGCGCGCAATATCCGGATGAGCCGCCGCGGAGGGTCTGTGACGGCGATTCGCCGAACTTCGCGCGATACGCGGCGGCGAATCGCCCGAGATGGAAGAAGCCCCAGTCGAGGGCAACCTCGGTGACGCTGTCCGCGCCGGGCGAACCGGTCGACAGGACGTCGTGTATCCGCTGGAGCCGCACGTCACGCAGATAGGCCATCGGCGAGCATCCGATGTAGCGTCGAAACCCCTCCTGCAGTGTCCGGACACCGACCGACAGCGAGCGTGCGAGCTCGTCCGTCGTCAACGCCTGCTTCGGGTGTGCTTCCATGAGGTCGATGGCGCTCCGCACCACCTTCGGCGGTGCGGGTGGATCCTGAGCCTGCAGCTGGTCCGAGTAGTTGTGGGGCTGGGTCAGCAACAACGATGTCAGCAGCGCGTCCTCGAGGTGGGCGACCGCCAACCGCTGCCGGATCAGGCCGTCGCCACGCTCCAGCTCCGCAACCAGCAGCGACAGCAGACCGATCCAGCTGCGGCCGGCGGCTGTCGTCAGGTCCATCCCGAGGCGGAATCGGATCGGCTTGACCAAGGCCTGCCCGGTCAGCAGCTCCAGCGCCTCCTCGAGCACCGGACGGTCGACCTTCACGATGAGCTTCGGGGCGCCGGACTCCCAGTGCATGTCGAAGTACTCTGTCGGCGTGGGCACCGAAGCCATGGACGGCGTCGACACAATTTCCTGTGTGCCGCAACGGACCTGGCTGCGGCCGGCGACGGAGATCTGCACGACGAAGATCGAGTCGAGTTCTCCCGGCTCTACGTGTACCGCGGCGCCGTAGTCGAGGTAGTTCACGCAGAGCTTGTCGAGGCTGGTGGAGTTGTGCACCACCGTCAACTCTTTCTCGCCGTCGTCCAGGTCGAGCCGGTGTGGACAGAAAACCCGCGCGACCGCCTCCCGTGCCTCGTCCAGATCGGAGGTGCGGATGAGGGCATAGTTATCCAGTCGGCTCCGGCGGGAGTCGGTCATTTCTCCTCCAGGGCGATCGGATGTGCGGACAGGAGGTTCCTTTCGATCCTTCTACGGCCCGCTCGTCCTGCGGAAGCCGAATACGTAGAACCGGATCACGGCCGCGCTCAGTGGATAACCGGCCTCATGGCATTGGTCACGTGCCCGCGAGGTGGAGTGCGAGGGTCACACCGGCCAGTACGCCCAGGACCGCGGGCGGCGAGTAGTCCTTGGCCCGATCCCCGGCACGAAGGTGTACCACCACCGCACAGATCGTCAGGAGGACCAGGCCGGCCGCAGCCGCGATGCCCAGGGCCGGTATCCACACGCCGAGGGCCAGGCCGGCCGCTCCGGCGACGTCCGCCACCCCGATCAGCCGGTAGGCGGTACGCGGAAAACCGAGGTGATCGGCGGACGCGAGCATCAGTCCGTGGCCCGCCAGCTTGGCGGAGCCCGCGACGAGGAAGACGAGCGCGAGCAGCACGGACAGCACGATGACTGCGACGGACATGACGTTTCCTTCGGTGGGTTCGATGTTCCGGTGCAGAACGACGACCGCCGGATGCACAGTTGCGCACCCGGCGGTCGATGCCGTCCGGGGGCGGACGGTTCTGGGAGCCGCTACGGCGTCGGCTTGCGCAGGCCCTTGGCCTCCAGGCGCGGCAGCACCTCGGCGTTGAAGTACGTGAGGTCGTTGACATAGTCGACGAAGGAGATGGTGGCGCCGACGAAGCCTGCGGCGCTGATGCGTTCGAGCTCGGCGGCCACGGTGTCCGGGCTGCCGACGATCGGGTAGGTGCCGTGCCCGCCGGCGAAGCGGTCGCGGTACATCTTGAAGGCATCCGGCGGGAAGGACTGCCCGTACATGCCCTGTAGGTGCATCAGCTTCTCGACCGCTTCCCAGTCGGCGTTCTCGTCGACGTAGTAACGGTGGAAGTCCTTCGCCTCCTCATCGGTGGGCCGGCACACGATGTGCGTGGTGGTGAACACATCGAGATCGCGACCGAACGTCCTGCCCAGCGCCTTGATGTCCTGCACGTCCTTCGCGCCGGTCTCCGGGTCGATCAGGATCGTGAACAGGAAGTCACAGTTCCGCGCCGCGTACTCGCGCCCACGACCCGACGAGCCGGCGTTCATGATGACGGGTTCGGTGCCGCCGACCGGCTTCGGGTCGCCGGCCAGGCCCTTCAGGGAGAAGAATTTCCCCTCGAAGTCGACCGGCTCGTCGTTGCGCCAGAGGTTGCGGATGACGTCGAGCCACTCCTGGCCGTGGTCGTATCGCATGTCGTGCTCGTACTGTTCGATGCCGAACATGTCGAACTCGTCCTGTTGCCAGCCGCAGACCACGTTGAGGCCGAGCCGCCCGCCACTGATGTGGTCAGCGGTGACCATCTGCTTGGAAGCGAAGATCGGGTGCACGAGCGGTGCGATCATCGTTCCGAATACGGTGAGTTTCTCGGTGTGTGCCAACAGGCCGGTCGCCCATGTGAGGGTCTCGAGCGTCGAGCTCTGGAAGTCGGTCTCGCCACCGAAGCCCTTGAAACGCGCGATCGGGAGCATGAACTCGATCCCCGCCTCGTCGGCGAGCCGGGCCAGCGCGAGGTTGCCCTCCCACGACGCGTCCCATCGTTCCGGCACCTTCGTGATGGCCATGCCGGACGAGCAGTTCGACGCGAAGACGCCGAGCTTCAGCTTGTTGGAATTGAACATGGATGAATCCGAACGCTTCTCGGGCATGATTCTCCGGTCTGGACGACGCCGGCCGAGCGGAGGCGTCAACGGGTGGGCGACGGCAGGGGCGCCAGGGGGCACCGAGACGTCAGAGGAACACCGCGAGGTTGTCGAAACCGACCACCGTCTGGTCGAGGTAGATTGATCGACGGCGCAGCTTCCAGCCATCAGGCTTGCGGAGCCACACGTCATGGCGATCGCACGACAGCATCTGGTAGGTCGGGGAGTCGTAGCGGTTGCGCAGCAGCAACAGGTAGCTTTGGACCCCGACCTCGTCGTCCTCGGATCGGCGGTCGGTCCGCACGTTGGTGACGAGCCGCCGCGTCCGGGACGGGGGGTCCTCGGCCCATGCGGAGTCGGTGGCCAACCGGCGGATGCGCATCTCGATCGAGGCGCGGTTGTCCTCGAAGTGGAACATGTCGGGCGAGAAGCCCGGACCGTTGCCACGTTCGAGCGTGCTCCGGACCCTGGCCCGGTAGTCGAGGTCGTCGTCCAGCATCGCCGTCCAGGCCGGGAAGTCGAGGTCGTCGAGGAGCAGCGCCTCCGCCGTCAGCACCTGCAGGGACTCCAGGAACAGGGGGTCGGTCGCGGCGACCAGCTCGGCGGGCTGCGCGGTCATCGGGTCAGCTCCTTCGCCCACTTGCGCCAGAACGACCGCTGTCCGATCTCGGCGTAGCCGCCCTGGTGGACGTCGCCCGGCCCGGGCCAGTCACCGCGGTCCGGCTCCCGGTCCACGCTCATCCCCACGTGCAGAGTCTGGCGACTGCCGACCTGAGAGCTCACGGCCTTCGTGATCCCGGTCCAGATCTCCGTGTCGTCCTGCTCGAACGTCCCGGAAGGCCCGAACAGCCGCACGTAGGACAGCCGCGAGACCTCCTTGAACCACTGCGGCGCCTCCTTGTCGACGAGGAACCACGAGCAGACTTCCATCTCGGTCGGTCCGCGCGGGATCCACGTACGCAGGGTGACGAACGGCAGCGGCGCCTGCCCCTCCTCCGAGTTGATCATCGCGTTGAGGAACGACAGGTTGGGGAAGACGGTGCCGTGGATGAAGTTCGTGCGGCGCAGCGCCTCGTCCTGCTCCGCGGACAGAGTCGCCTTCATGAGCGGGATGAGCTCGTGCGGCATGTTGAGGTACGGCGGCAGGGGGACACCGGGGGGAGCGCCGGTGAGGCCCAGGCCGTGACCCTCACCGGCCGCCACCTGAACGCCGTACCAGGCGAACGACGGATCCGGGGGGAGCTGGCTCGTGTTCACGGCGAAGCCGTGCGTCGTGTAGGTGTGGTAGGCGTCGCCGATGAAGTTGTCCGAGCCGAGTTTCCAGTTGGCGCGGATGCGGAACCGGTGCGGGCTCCCGATGACCTCCAGCCCGCCCGGCGTGCGGGCGAGGAGGAGGTCGAGGTACCACGCCATGTCGCCGAGGTAGTCCCGCAGCGCGGGCGCGGCCGGGTCGAAGGACCCGAAGATCATGCCCCCGTAGGTCTCGCTGCGAGCGGACACCAGTCCCATGGTGGATCGGTCGAGCGTGTCGCCGTAAGCCTTCTTCAGCACCGGCGCGCCGACGAACTCGCCCGAGCTCTGGTAGGTGAACCCGTGGTACGGGCACTTGAACTGACTCGCGTTGCCGGCGTCCGCACGGCACACGGGCATCCCCCGGTGCCGGCACGAGTTCAGCAGGATGTGTATCCCACCGGCGGCGTCCCGGGACACGATGACCCGGTCCTCTCCCATGGACCTGAGCACGTAGTCGCCCGAGTTCGGGATCTCGGACTCGTGCGCCACCGCGAGCCAGCTCCGCGCGAAGATGCGCTCGAGCTCCATACGGTAGATGTCAGGGTCCGTCAGCGCCCGCGCCGACACCGACGATCCGTTCGGGCCGACCAGCGATGCCACGGAGGTTCCGTCGGGCAGGCTCGGACCCTCGTCGGTCGCCTGCAGCTCACGTAATGCCTCGATCGTCATGAAGTCACTGCCCCTCTCACTCTCTGGAATGGTGGACCGCGCACCGATGTCGACACTGAACCGACAGCCACGCTATTCGTAGCTCGTACCGATCTCCGCCTCGATACGGGCGAGCTGGTCGAGCGCCGGGCCGACCTGCATCATTTGTCCCATATTGCCGGTGACCTTCATCTTCCCGGTCATCGCGGCCGCCTGTCCGGTCAGTTCTCCGCGGGAGAGCGCGACCATCGTCTCGAACGAGACCGAGCCGTTCAGATCGGGATTCTCTGCCGGGCCGGGGGTGAAGGTCGTCGCCCCGTCATTGAAGTGGATGTGATAGATGTCGAGTCCGGGACTACCGGAGACGTGCATCTCGAAGAGGATCTTCTTTCCCTTCGTGACCTCTTGCAGAACAGGGTCGCCGGACGCGGCCTCGGTCAGGCGGGTCGTCCACTCCTCGGTGAGGACCTTGACGCTCATGGATTCCATTCCTGTCATGAGGGTGTGTGCACGGGTCAGGCCGGGGCCGCGCGTTCGAGAGCCCCGGGCGGGCTCTGCGCCACGAACTTGTGGCCCCAGATGTCGCCCTTCTGGTAGTGCCCGACCTTCCACGTCTGTTCGTCGACCTGGAGCCCGCCCCAGCCGTACTCGACGTCGAACCCCGATGGCGTGCGGACGTAGAACGACAGCATTCGGTCGTTGGAGTGGCGGCCGAGCGTCATGGAAAGGGGGATCTCCCTCTCCAAGCAGAGGTCGTACGCGATTCCGACGGCGTCGAGATCCTGCGCCTCGAGCATGATGTGGTGCAGGCCGCGCAGGCCCGACATCTCCGTCATGGCGAGGCTGTGGTGCCGGGAGTTGCAGTGGAAGAACATCAAGGTGAGCCAGTCGTAGATCTCGTCGCTCTTCTTGAAGCCCATGCGATCGACGAAGAACTGCTCGCTCTGCTTGAGGTCCGGCACGACGACGACCGCGTGCCCCATACCCTGGTCCCCGGTGACGAACGCCGTCCGGGCCTCCCCCGGCGACGCGGGGGGCAGCAGCAGCTGCCCGTAGAACAGCTCGTGCCGGAAGCCGACGGGGTCGGAGAAGCTGGTCATGCGCAGGACCTTGCGGTCCGCGCACTCCTCGTCGGTGCCCTCGGTGTGGGCGATGCCGGCGCGGTCGAGCCCGTCGACCGCCCGGGCGAAGGCCTCGGCGTCGCCCACGTCCCAGCCCAGGTGCAGGAGGCGGTCACGTTCTCCCGGCCGGATGGCGAGCCGATGGTGTCTGTCGTCCATCCGGAGGTAGACGGTGTCGGACGAGCCGGGGTCCGCGATGCCGAGGCCGAGCACGTCGGGCCCGAACTCCTCCCATTGCTTGGTCACCGGGGACTCGACACCGACGTAGCCGAGGCAACGGATATTCATGATGGGTCCTCTCCAGCGCCGCTCCGGACTCTCAGGACAGCGGAAGGGCTTCGCTCGATGCCCAGTTCGGCATCAGCTTGTTGGGTTCCAGGCTCTTGTCGACGACCTTGCGGGCCACCTCGGCGCCGGCAACCGGCAGGGTGGCGGGGTCGATGAGGCCGGCCTGCACCAGCACCGAGGCCTGGTCGAAGTAGATGTGCTCGTTGTAGATCAGGTCGCCGCGGAAGGACACGATGGCCACCAGTGCGACCTCGATGTAGCGCCCGGTCGGCTCGATACCGGGCAGCAGCCACGGGATCTCCTGGTCGTGTGTGAAGCACATGATCATCTCATCCACAACCCGATTCGCGCCGACCGTCCGCGACACCGGGGTGATCTTCGTGTCCGCCGGGTTCGCGTCAACGAAGTGGTATTTGTAGAAGCGCAGCAGCATGTCGTGGCCGACCCCGCCGGTCACCGTCGAGGTGATGTTGACGTACGGGTCGGGAACCATCGTCTCCAGCACCGCCGGCGCGTCCTTGGCGACGAACTCCAGGTACAGGTGCCGGTCCCAGAGGCCTTCAAGGTCGAATCGTGGGCCGATCGCGTTGCGCAGGACCGCGAGCGTCCGGGTGTAGGCCAGCTCGGCCGCGGCGTGGTCGTAGAAGGACCGGAAGCGGTTGGCGAAGGCATGGTCTGCCCCCTGATACATCCAGGCGGACATGTTCTCGTGGGCCTCCACCACGGCCTGGACGTGCGCGACCTCCGGGCCGCAGTGCGCGTCCTCCGTGCCGTAGTGCAAGGCCAACGGAATTGTCACCTTCGCCAGCTCGTCGAGGTGCTCGGCCACGCCCACCCCGTAGTAACCCACGGCGCAGGCGACGTCGATCCTGGCCGCGGTCAGCACCGCGAGCCGACCGCCCAGGCAGTACCCGACCGCGCCCACCGCGCCGGTGTGGGCCGGCAGCTCGCGCACCGCGGCGACGGTGGCGGCAATGTCCTCGATCGCCTTGTCGATGTCGAGCTCCCCGTAGAGCTCCATTGCCCGGTCGAAGTCGGCGTCAGTGAGCTCCACCCCCGGCTCGGACCGCCAGTACAGGTCCGGTACCGCGACGACGTAACCCTCGTCGGCGTAGCGGTCAGCCATCGCGCGCATGAACTCGGTGACCCCGAACGCCTCCTGCAACAGCAACAGCCCCGGCCCCGGCCCGCGTTCGGGAGTGGCGACGTAGGCGCGGAAGCTCCGGCCGTCCTCCGACGGGATGTTCACGTACTCACCCATGAGTCGTTTTCCTCGCTTCAGAAGAGTGTTCCTGAGAGTAAACACCTGGGTTCAACGCCCGTCAACAGGCCTTTGTGTACATCGGACCTTTGAACCGAGCCCAGAGGGTGGGAGCCCGCCGATCACGGCGGGAAGGTCGCTATTGGAGATCGACGAGCGACCATTGCGCCGTGATCGGGGGGCGGGCCGCCGCGAGTGAGCTGCGCGGCGGCACCGCCGTGGCCCTACTGGGTCTGTCCTAGTCGAGGAATTGGTCGATGGTCTTGATGATGTTGTACGCGACCCGGAGCGTCGGTACCTCGATCCCCAGCTCGTCGGCGGCCTCGAGGTAGGGCGCCAGCATGAAGTCGACCTCGGTCCTGCGGCGGCGCAGGACGTCCTCGTACATCGAGGGATGACCCGAGCTCCCCCGTTCCCGCATCGTCCTGCCTTGCTCGATGATGAACTCGATCGCCTCGGGGCTCGGGAGGGCGTCGAGCTCCTTCAACCGCGACAGCGGGGCGTAGAAGTTCATCGGCTCGTAGCCCTTGGCCCGGTAGACCCCGAGGAGATCCTTGGCCAGCGCGACGAAGTACGCCGCCCCCTCGGGCACCTCCATCCCCTCGAAGACCGAGGTACCGGGAACCGCGCCGAGCGCCGTGACC
>NZ_JAJCYB010000003.1 GCF_029263155.1 Pseudonocardia sp. | reverse complement strand
ACCTGATCCGGCCGCACCACCACACCCTCGCCCATGATCGGCGACCGTGCCAGCCGAACGACCCGGGACGATCACGCCACGCCGCACCGATCAAGAACTACCAGGTCAAAGTCCTTGATCCACTTACGCTACGTGGCATTGCCTCAAGGTGTTGCTGCTTCTGGGCGAGCGCACTGAGCTGCGCCTCACCGAGGTCAGCGAATACCTCGGAGTCGCGTCCTCCACCGCGCACCGCCTGCTGGCGATGCTGCAGTACCGCGGTTTCGTCCGCCAGAACGAGAGTACGAAATCGTACGGAGCGGGCACCGCCCTCACCGGTGTGGCCTTCGCCATTCTGCAGCGCTTCGACTTCAGGGCCGTCCTGCGCCCCTATCTGGAGCACCTCAACGCCACGCTGGGCGAGACCGTCCACCTCGGCCTGCTGGATGGCACCACAGTTCGCTTCATCGATGCCATCGAGAGCCCCCGTGCCGTCCGGGTCGCCTCCCGGCTGGGGCGGTCGATGCCCGCGAGCTCGACCTCGACGGGCAAGGCGATGTTGGCCAACCTCTCCACGACCGAGCTGCACGCGCTCTACCCCGACGAGGACCTCGAGGGGCTCACCGCGCGGAGCATCCGGGTCCGCAGCGAGCTGGAGAAGCAGCTCGCGACCATCCGCAGGCGCGGGTACGCCACCAGCAACGAGGAGAGCGAGAGCGGGGTGTCATCGGTGGCGGTGGCATTTCCGTTCCGGAGCACTCCCGCACGGATCGCGTTCAACGTGGCCGTGCCCACGAGCCGGATGTCGGCCGCTGACCAGCGAGAGATCGGTGCGTCCCTGCGCCGGACCGTGACCGACGCGGCCCACCTGCTCCACGGCTGAGGGCCGACGGCCGGCGCTACGCCAGCGAGATGGCGCGGACGGGGCAGGACCGCACGGCGTCCTGCACATCGGCGAGCACGGCATCCGGGGGCTCCTCGACGAGCAGCACTGCGACGCCCGATCGTTCGTCGAGATCGAACACGTCGGGAGCACTGAGAACGCAGGACGCGAACCCCTCACACCTGTCGACGTCGACCAGGACCTTCATGACCATCTCCTTCGCGACGAGCGGCCGCGGCTCACCCGCTGTCCTCCGCCGGGCCGAACGGATCACTGAGCAGCCGGGCGTAGTCCTCGTCCGCCAGCCAGGTCAGGCTCTCCACCTGCAGCGGGTCGAGGTACACGGTGCGACCGGTGCGTGCGCTCCGGATCATGAGACGGCTGCCGTTGGCGGACGTGTCGTGCGTGACCACGACCCGCGCGAACTCGTTGCCGAGGACGAGCACCTCGCCGCTGCGGTGCCCGTCGCCGTCAGAAGTAGATCGAGATGGCACGCGGCAGCACCCTGTGGTCGAGACGGATCGCCCGCTCGGTGATCCGGAACCCGTCGCCGACGCGGACGAGCCGGTCCTGCCGGCAACCGACGAAGAACTGTTCCGAAGCACCCCGGCGGGACTGGAAGACCAGCAGGTTCGACTCGACCCCGACCGCGCCGTCGTCGAACTCCGTGACGATCACGTTGCTGATCATCCGACGCGTCCGCGAGCGCGGCTGCTCGGCGTGGGCCAGCCCGCCGCTCAGGCGTTCGTGCCGCTTGATCAGGAAGCGCTTGTCCTCCTCGAACAACGCCCACTCCCCCGCCACCGGGCTCCGCTCCTGGCCGACCTCCCGGGACTCCGTGATCGGCATCCAGTACTTGGCGTCGTCGGTGAACAGGTCGAGCCATTCCTCGTACCGGAACTCGTCGAGCAGCTTCGCCTCGCGGTAGAGGAACTGCTCGACCTCGCGCTGGGTGTCGCGGACCGTGGAGGTCATGATCCTGCCTCCGTCATCAGTTCCGCCCAGTAGCGGTAGAAGTTCCGGTGGTTCTGCTCGGAGTAGTGCGGTCCCAGCTGCCCGGGCAGGGTGGGCTCGTCGATCTCGCCCTCGTGGCCCATGCCCATGGTGTAGTTGAAGTCCAGGGTGCGGGAGACCGCGCCGCGGGCCGACTCGGTGATCTTCTCGAAGTTCTCGCCGTCGTCCTGCCCGAAGATCCCGGCGGCGGCGTTCTCCTGCGACATCTGCGAGCGCGCGAAGTCCTTCACGTGCTGGGGCGCGCCGGTGTCGTAGAAGGTGGTCTGCCAGACCTCGAGCTCGCCGGGCCCCTTGGGATGCCACTGGTAGAGCCCGAGCACGTGGAAGCAGCCGAACTTGATCCACGAGAGGTTCGGGAAGATGTTGCCCTCGCCGAGGCCGTGCACCGCGGCCTGCTCCGGGCTGAGCCGCTCGGCGAGGCGGGCGTTGTAGGCCTGCACGTACTCGACCGCCTCGGGTCCGAAGTGCTCGGCCATCATCAGGTCGTTCTGCAGGCCGCGGCCCGGCTTGGGGATGTCGCCCATGCCGTGCCCGTGGGGGAAGTAGGCGATGTAGTCCGCGAGCGTGTCGTAGTCGGGCAGGAACCCGATCTGGAACGCCGAGCCGTGCGTGTAGAGCACGTGGTAGTCGTCGCCGGCGAAGTTCTCCGACGCGAGCTTCCAGTTGGCCGAGATCCGGTACTTCATCACCGGGCCGAGCACCTCCAGCCCGCCCAACGCCCCCTCGATGGGCATGTCGAGGTACCAGAGCTGGTCGCGGCCGAGGTAGTCCACGAGGGACACCGCGCCGGCGTCCCAGTTGGCGAAGATGAAGCCCTTGTAGGACTCGACCCGGGGCACCTCGACGAGACCGAGCCGGGACTTGTCGAGCTCGCCGCGGTAGGCGGCCTCGGTGCGCGGAACGCCCACCAGATCGCCGGTGGAGCTGTAGGTCCAGCCGTGGTAGGGGCACCGGAAGAACTTCGCGTTCCCCTGATCGGACGCGCACACGGTCATGCCGCGGTGCCGGCAGGAGTTGAGCAGGACGTGCAGCTCGCCGGCCGCGTCCCGGGTGGCGATCACGGGGTCCTCGCCCATGAGGTTGGTGATGTAGTCGCCCGGGTTGCGCAGCTGGGACTCGTGGCCGATGTAGAGCCAGGTCCTGGTGAAGATCCTCTGCAGCTCCCGGTCGTAGACGGCGGGATCCCGGAAGATCTCCCGGCTGATCACACCGTCGTCGGGGCGCACGAGGTCGGCCGGATCTCGCGGCGACGTCGTCGTCGGCCGCGGGTCGATCATGGTCATCTCCGCAGTCCTCCATTCGGTACCGCTGGAGCTTTCTCTGCTCACCAGAAATAGCCTCTGACAAACGTAGCCACGGCCCCGCCCGTCGTCAAGGCTCCGTCCGCACCCCGAAGGTGCTAACGAATCCAAACTATATTGAGCATGGACTTTCCGAGTTTCGTAGATGTAGCGTCCCGCTCCACCGGACGCCGACCGGTCCCCACCCCGCACCGTCATGGGAGACGTCATGCAACCCACGAGCGCCGAGTTGCGCACCGAGCTCCAGGTCCTGCTCAAGCGGGACTGGCGCATGCTCATCGGAGGGGAGCTGGTGCCCGCCGCTTCCGGCGAGACGATGACGACGTCGTCGCCGTCGGACGGCAGCGTCCTGGGCACGGTCCCGCTCGCCGGTCCGTCCGATGTGGAGCGTGCGGTGCGGGCGGCGCAGGGGGCGTTCCCGGCCTGGCGCGACACCCCGATGACCGAGCGCGTGGCGCTGCTGCGCCGGTTCGCCGGCGTACTGCAGGAGCACGCCCGCGAGCTCGGGCTGCTCGACGCCGCCGACTGCGGCAACCCGGTCACCGCGATGATCGGCGACGTCGCCATGGCCACCCGCTGGATGGAGTACCAGACCGGCGTGGCGTTCGAGGTCAAGGGCTCGACGCTGCCGTCGCTGTCGCGCAGCTGGCTGCTGACGCGCCGCGAGCCCTACGGCGTCGTCGGCCGGATCATCCCCTACAACCACCCGATCCTCTTCGCCGCCGGCAAGATCGGCGCACCGGTGGTCATGGGCAACACACTCGTGCTGAAGCTGCCCGACCAGGCCCCGCTCTCGGGCCTGCTGCTGGCCGAGCTCGCGGCCGAGGTCTTCCCGCCCGGCGTGCTCAACGTGATCACCGGGACCGGCGCCGTCACCGGCGACGCCCTGGTGCGCCACCCCGAGGTCAAGCGGATCGCGCTCATCGGCAGCGTCCCGACCGGGCAACGCGTGCAGGCCGCCGCGGCCGAGGTGGCCGTCAAGCACGTCAGCCTGGAGCTCGGCGGCAAGAACGCCATGATCGTCTGCCCGGACGCCGATCTGGACGCCGTCGTCGAGGGCGCGGCGTTCGGGATGAACTGCCACTGGTGCCAGGGCCAGTCCTGCGGGTCCACCACCCGGCTGTTCCTGCACGACGACATCCACGACGAGGTGCTGGAGCGCCTCGTCGAGCGGCTGCGCACCATCCGGATCGGCGACCCGCTCGACCCGGCCACCGAGATGGGCTGCCTGGTGTCGGAGGCGCAGTTCGACAAGGTCGCCTCCTACATCGCGGCCGGGCACGAGGACGGCGCGCGGCTGGTCACCGGCGGCGGCCGGCCCGAGGGGGCCGAGTTCGCCGACGGGTTCTTCGTGGCGCCCACCGTGTTCGCCGACGTCGACATGGGCATGCGCATCGCGAAGGAGGAGATCTTCGGCCCGGTGCTGTCCGTGCTGCGCTGGAACGACCTCGACGACGTCGTCGCGCAGGCCAACTCGCTGCCCTACGGCCTCACCGGCGCGGTGTGGACGCGCGACATCCAGACCGGGCTGTCGGTCGCCGACCGCCTCGACACCGGCTACGTCTGGATCAACGGATCCGGCAGCCACTTCCTCGGCGCCCCCTTCTCCGGCCACAAGGACAGCGGCACGGACTCCGAGGAGGGCATCGAGGAGCTCATCAGCTACACGCAGACGAAGACGGTCAACATCACCGTCCGGTGATCGAGCAGAACCCCGGAGGCCCGTCGATGACCCAGTCGATGTCACTACCCACCCACACCCAGGCCGCCGTCCTGGTGGACTACAACGCCCCGCCCGAGGTCCGGACGCTGCCGGTGCCCGATCTCGAACCCGGCGCGGCGCTGGTCAAGGTCGAGGCCAGCACCATGTGCGGCACCGACGTGCACATCTGGCGCGGCGAGTACGAGGCCGCCGGCCTGTCCAAGCTGCCGCTGGTGCCCGGCCACGAGATCGTCGGCCGCGTCGTGGCGCTGGGCAGCGAGCGCCGGGTCGACGCGCTCAACCGGCCGCTCGCCGAGGGCGACCTGGTCGCCTGGTCCTACGCCTGGTGCGGGCACTGCTACTGGTGCACCGTCGCCAAGCAGCCCACCCAGTGCGAGAGCGCCCGGATGTACGGCTGGGGCCCGGCCGACCGGTCGCCCTACATCACCGGCGGCTTCTCCGAGTACGCCTACGTGATGCCGGCGTGCAGCATGGTCAAGGTGCCCGAGGGGCTCGACCCGGCGGTCGCCGCGTCGGCCACCTGCGCGTTCCGCACGATCATCCACGGCTACGAGAAGATCGGCCGGATCGAGACCACCGACACCGTGGTGATCCAGGGCAGCGGCCCGGTGGGCCTCTACGCGCTGGCCTACGCCGTCCAGTCCGGGGCGAGCCGCACGGTGATGATCGGCGCGCCCACCGCGCGCCTGGACATCGCCAAGCGCTGGGGCGCCGACGTTCAGCTCGACGTCACGAGCACCTCGGTCGAGGAGCGCCGCGAGCGCGTCCGGGACCTCACCGACGGCCGGGGCGCCGACCTCGTCGTCGAGTGCAGCGGGCGCAACGCCGCGTTCGTCGAGGGCATGGACCTGGTCCGCCGCGGCGGGCGATACCTGGTGCTGGGCGCGTCCGAGCCGAAGCCGGTGGAGATGCGCGCCACCTACCTGAACCTCCGGCAGCTCACCGTCGCCGGAACCATGAGCGGCGACATCTCGCACTACTACCGGGCCCTGCGCTTCCTCGACGACCACCAGGACCGCTTCTCCTTCGGCGACCTGCTCGGCAACCGGTTCTCCCTCGACCAGGTCGGGGACGCGCTGCTCGGCATGGAGCAGATGCGCGAGATCAAGCCCGTGATCCTCCCGAACGCCTGACGCCACCCCCACCACCTCACCTGGAGGAACCCCCGTGCCCTACGTCATCGGTATCGATGTCGGAGGGACCTTCACCGATGCGTTCGCTGCCGACGACAGCGGCCGCGTCCACTCCGCGAAGGTTCCGTCCACCCCGCCCGACTTCTCCCGCGGCGTGCTCAGCTCCGTCGACGCGCTCGCCGAGAACATCGGCTGCGACGTCGGGGAGCTGCTCGCCGACACCGCCTACATCTCGCACGGCACGACGTCGGCGCTCAACGCGCTGGTCACGGGCAACGTGGCCGAGGTCGGCTTCATCACCACGCAGGGCCACCGCGACTCGATCTACATCATGAACCTGGAGGGCCGCTACGCCGGCCTGGGTCCCGAGGAGATCCAGGACATCACGGCCACGCGCAAGCCGCCGCCGCTGCTGCCCAAGCGGCGGGTCAAGGAGGCCGTCGAGCGGATCGACCACAAGGGCTCGGTGATCGTCGCGCTCGACGAGGACGCCACCCGGCGGTCGATCCGCGAGCTCCTCGACGACGGTGCCACGGCCATCGCCGTCTCGCTGTTGTGGTCCTTCCGCAACCCGGTGCACGAGAAGCGGATCCGCGAGCTCGTGCACGAGATCGCCCCGGACACCTACGTGGCGCTGTCGTGCGAGGTCAGCCCGCGGATCCGGGAGTACCCCCGCAACGTCACCACGCTGATGAGCACCCAGATCGGCCCGGCGCTGCGCGACTACCTCGAGCCGCTCTCGCGCGACCTCACCGAACGCGGCCTGCGCGGGCCGCTGCTGGTCATGCAGGGCTCCGGCGGCACCGTCTCCGCGCAGGAGGCCCCGGCCAACGCGATCACCACGATCGGCTCGGTGCTCACCGGCGGCGTGATCGGCGCCCGCAACCTCGGCCGGCAGCTCGGCCACGAGAACATCATCTCCACCGACGTCGGCGGCACCACGTTCCTCGTCGGCATGATCGTCGGCGGCGAGCCGGTGTTCAGCTCGATGACCACGCTCAACCAGTACCAGCTCAACGTGGCGATGATGAAGGTCGCCACGATCGGCAGCGGCGGCGGCGCGATCGCCTGGCTCGACGACGGCAAGAACCTGCGCGTCGGCCCGCGCAGCGCCGGGGCCTCCCCCGGCCCGGCCTGCTACGGGCAGGGCGGCACCGAGCCGACCGTCACCGACGCCAACCTCGTGTTGGGCATCCTCAACCCGGGCTTCTTCCTGGGCGGCACCAAGAAGCTCGACGTCGAGCTGGCCCGCGAGGCGCTGCGCAAGAACATCGGCGACCCGCTCGGCCTCACCGCCGAGGAGGCCGCCGCCGCGGTCTACGAGATCCAGAACTCCCAGACCGCCGACCTCGTGCGCACGGTCGTCGTCGGCGCCGGGCACGACCCCCGCGACTTCGTCATGTACGCCTTCGGCGGCGCCGGCCCGGTGCACTGCGCGGCCTACGGCGCGGAGCTGGGCGTACAGGAGATCCTCGTGCCGCTGGGCCAGACCGCAGCCACGTTCTCCGCCTACGGCCTGGCGTCGTCCGACGTCGTGCTGTCGGTGGAGCTCTCGGACCCGTCGAACTTCCCCGTGGACCCCGCCGTGGTGGACCGCAACTTCACCGAGCTGGAGGAGGAGGTCCGCCGCCGGCTCGCCGCCCAGGGCGTGGAGTACGCCGACATCACGGTCACCCGCGAGGTCGACGCCCGCTACACGATGCAGATCTTCGAGGTGCCCACAGCGGTGGCGCAGGGCACGGTCGACGACACGGCCGTCAAGCAGATCGCCGACGACTTCGAGGAGCGCTACGCCTCGCTCTACGGCAAGGGCACCGGCTTCCGCGAGGCCGGCATCCAGTTCATCACCTACCGCGTCTTCGGCACCGGACGCATGCCGTTCAAGCCCGAGCTCCCGAAGGCGGTGGCGGCCGAGGGCGGCAGCACTCCCCCGGTCAAGGAGCGGCGCCGGGCGCTGCTCGACATCCGCGCCGGCTGGCAGGAGGTGGACGTCTACGACTACTCCCGCCTCGGCCTCGGCAGCGCGCTGACCGGCCCGGCGATCGTGGAGGCCCCGACCACCACCGTCGTCGTCCCCCCCGGTACCTCGGCCGTCGTCGACGGGCTGGGCAACCTCCGCATCCGCTACCAGTAGGAGCTGACCATGCCGTTCATGCCCGTTCCCGGCTCCGAGTTCTTCTCCAGCAGGGTCCGCTCGTCGGAGGAGGTGCTGGCCTCGATCCCCGCGGAGCTGCCCATGCACCGCGCCACCCCCGACACCGTCGAGAAGATCGACGCGCTGACCTACGAGGTGATCCGCCACCGCCTGTGGGCGATCACCGACCTCATGGGACAGGCCCTCAAGCAGATGTCGGGCTCGCTGGTGGTGACCGACTGCAACGACTTCGACGTCGCGGTCACCGACGAGATCGGCGACATCGTCCAGATCGGCCCGTACAACACCGAGCTGGCCGCCGCCGTCGACCTGGCGATCAAGTGGATCCTCGCGAACCGCTCGGTGAACCCCGGGATCTGCGAGGGCGACATGTTCCTCTGCAACGACCCCTGGGTCGGTGGCGGGCTGCACCAGAACGACGTCGCGGTGTTCGCCCCGCTGTTCCACGAGGGCAGGCTGTTCGCCTGGACCGCCGCGATCGCCCACCAGGCCGACCTCGGGGGCGTCTCGCCGGGCAGCTGGACTCCGCGCGCGGAGGACGTGTTCTGGGAGTCCCTGCCCACCCCGCCGGTCAAGATCGTGCGGAACTTCGAGATCCAACGTGACGTGGAGGACGTCTACCTGCGGCGCTCACGCGTGCCGAAGATGGTCGGCCTGGACCTGCGCGCCAAGATCGGCGCCAACCGGGTGGGTCACGAGCGCATCACCCAGCTCATCGACAAGTACAGCGCCGAGACGGTGAAGGCCGCGATGGCCCGCCAGCTCGACGACGCCGAGCAGCGCCTGCGCGCCAAGCTGGAGCAGATCGGCGACGGCACCTGGACCGCGACGAGCTACCAGGAACAGTCCATGAAGGACGACCGCGGCCTGCATAAGGTCGTCTGCACGCTGCGCAAGACCGGCAGCGAGCTGGTCTTCGACTTCACCGGCACCTCGCCGCAGTCCGGCATGATCAACTGTCCGTTCTCCGGCATGTACGGCGGCGTGATGTCGGCGGTGCTGCCGGTGCTCTGCGGCGACATCCCGTGGGCCGCGGGCGGCCTGCGCCGGTGCATCAGCTTCGTCACCGAGGAGGGCACGCTCAACAACGCCACCTTCCCGGCCGGCGTGGGCAAGGGCTCGGTGGCCTCGTCGTGGGCCACGATGAACGCCGCCACCGAGTGCCTGTCCACGATGCTCGACACCTCCGTCGAGCTGCACGGCCAGGTCCAGTCCGTGTGCTGCGGAACCTGGGACCTGTGCGTCATGGCCGGGCTGGACCAGCGCGGTCAGCCGTTCGCCACCATGATCACCGACTCCATGGGCGGCGGGTTCGGCGCGGGCAACGACCACGACGGTGTCGACACCGGGGGGCTGCTGCTCATCCCGATGGGCAAGATGCCCGACGTCGAGATGAACGAGTTCATGCTGCCGATGCTCTACCTCTGGCGCCGCGAGGAGACCGACAGCGGTGGCCCGGGCCAGTTCCGCGGGGGCGTCACCGGGTCGCTGTGCTTCGTGCCCCACGACACCTCGACACCGCTGGCGCAGATCGTGTCCGGCGCGGGCAAGGCCGTGCCGCAGAACGTGGGCCTGGCCGGCGGCTACCCGGGCAACAGCCAGGCCGACCTGGCCGTCCGCGGCTCGAACATCGCGGACCTCTTCGCCCGCGGGGCCATCCCCTCCACGCTGGCCGAGATCGATGGCGAGCACGTGGTGCTGGCCTGCGAGGACGAGGTGCTGCTCTCCCCGGGCGACGTGCACTACATGTGCTGGCAGTCGGGCGGAGGCTACGGCGATCCGCTGCTGCGCGAGCCGGGTCGGGTCGCCTACGACGTCGCCGAGTTCCGGGTCACCGATCAGAGTGCCCGCTCGATCTACGGAGTGGTGCTCGACGGGTCCGAGGTGGACACCCTCGCGACCGAGGAGCTGCGCGCGACGCTGCGGGACCGCCGACGCGAGCTGGCCGTGAAGGGAGCAGGACGATGACACTGGACACGAGACGGGTCAACGCGAACGTCGCCCGCAGCGCGGCCGGGGTCCTGTCCTGCGCGCACTGCCGCCAGGAGCTCGAGGGCACCGCGGAGGACTACCTGACGCTCCTGCCCCACTACGAGGGGCCCGTCACCGACGCCGGACCGCAGGTCTGCGCGGACACTGCCGAGTTCATCGACGTCGAGATCGTCTTCCGCCAGTACTACTGCCCCGGCTGCTACACGGCCTTCCGCACCGAGGTCGTGCCGCGGGTGTGAGCCGCAGGCGGCCCGGGCCCTGTGCGGACCCGGGCCGCCCCGGCGTGCGGCGAATGCGGTCCCGACGCCGCGATCCCTGACGACGCAGTCACCTCACGACCAGCCAGGAGGTGACGCCGGACCCGGGCGCCGACGACGCTCCCGGGTCCGGCGAGGCCACCGCCAGGCGGGGCTCAGGCGCCCAGGAACCCGATCACCAGGTTGTTGAACACCTCCGGACGATCGCGGAAGACCTGGTGGCCCGCGCGATTGATCACACACATCGTGCAGTTCGCCGTCCGACCCGCCAGGACGTCGAAGAACTGGTGGCCGAGCTCGACGGGCGCGGAGCGGTCGTCCTTGCCCCACACGACGAGCACCGGGACGTCGAGACCCGGACCCTGCAGGTGGTCGAGAACCCGTTTCCGGGCGCGTCCCAGGCTGGGGATCCAGTGCCGGGCGCTGCTACGGGCGTAGACCTCGACCGACTCCTTGTGGTGCGCACCGTTCATCATCTCCGCGGCGATGCGGAGGTACTCGGGGCTCAGCGGCCCCTCGGTCACCGCCTGGGCGGCGTGGTAATGGCTGATCACACCCTCCGCTCCGGCGTTCTTCGGCGCCGTGCGCTCGACCTCGTCGTAGAAGCCCATGTCGGACCGACCCGGCGGAGCGGGAGCGGTCGAGGCACTCGACACGACGACGAGCCGGCTGACCCGGCCCGGCAGCTCCATCGCCAGCCGGGTGGCGAGCAGGCCGCCGCGGGAGTGACCGACCAGGGTCATGTCGGTCAGGTCCAGCTGCTCGAGGAACCCGACGGCGTGGTCCAGGACGCTCTCGAACGTCCACTGCTCGTCCGAGGCCGGGATGTCGGTGAAGCCCTGCCCGAGCTTGTCGAAGGCCACCACCCGCCCGTGCGCGGACAGGGCGTCGACGGTCTCGCTCCAGACCTCGATGCCCATCGGCACGAAGATCCCGAAATGGCCGCCGTGCACGAGCACGATGGGATGCCCGGGCCCGGCATCCGGTACACCGGTGTCCAGATAGCGGGTCCTCACCCCGGAGACCGTGATGTGTCGGACGTGGTCGGGGTTCAGCGGTTCGCTCACGACGAGCTGCCTCTCAATACGGTGCGGCGGATGGCATCGCCCGACTCGGCCACCCACCGGGCGACGGTCGGGCCGAGGTCGTCGAGCTGGTCTTCCAGGACGTACAGGCCCCGGGTCGGAAGGACACCACCGAGCTCGACGAGCAATGGCCTCAGGTACGTCTCGACCGCGAGCGCGTGGTGCGCGGCCGCGCCCACCATCACCGGCGCGACCACCACACCCCGCAGGCTCGTGCGGTCGAACCACTCGAGGAACGCCTTGAGCAGCGCTGTGTAGGTGGCCTTGAAGACCGGGGAGGCGACCACCACGACCGACGCGCTCGAGACCCGGCCCACCAGCTCGGCCACCCGGGCCGAGGAACGGTCGAACAGCTCGCCGCCGAGCGTCCCCAGCTCGACCGAGTCCGGTTCTGCGCCCTCCGGCCCGCCGAGAAGCGCGACGACCTGGCGCGCGACCTCGTCGGCCACCGCGCTGGTCCGGGACCCGGCTCTGGGGTTGCCGACGACGGTCAGCACACGGAACGGCTCCATCCCGGTCAGCTGCCGACCAGGAGCGGCATGACCTCGCGGCCGAAGCGGTCGACGTCGGTCAGGTAGTCTTGGAACGACAGCATGACACCCGCCGTTCCCGCCACCGCACCGAAGGAACGCAGCTTCTCGGCGACCGTCGCCGCGTCGCCGAGCACGAGCGGGAACGAGATCATGAACGCGTCGGACCCCAGCATCAGGTTCTTGGTGGACTCCTCGTTCTCCGTGAGGTCCTCCTGTGCGATCCCCATGAGGTTCGTGACCGCGGGGAAGTCCATGTTCGCTCGCCAGTTCGCCACGACGTCCTCGGCCTCGGCGACGCTGTCGCGCAGCACGACCTGGAACAGCGGGAAGGTGCCCACCTCGCGGCCGGCCCGGTCGGCCTGGGCCTGGAGCCGGGCGTTCTGCGCCGCCAGGCTCTCGACGTCGGGCTTGCCCACCACGAACTGGTAGTCGCCCACCTCGGCGCAGAACTGCATGCCGCGGTCGGACTGCCCGGCGCACACCAGCTCGATCGGAGCCTCCGGAAGGGGGCCGAGGCGGCAGTCGTCCATCCGGAAGTACTGGCCCTCGAAATCACTCTGTCCCTTCGACCAGAGCTCGCGCATGACCCGGACGTACTCGTCCGCGTGGTCGTAGCGGGTCCGGAAGTGCTGGTCGCCGGGCCACAGACCCATCTGCGTGTACTCGGGCTTCTCCCATCCGGTGACGATGTTGAGCCCGAAGCGCCCACCCGACATGTCGGAGATGGTGGCTGCCTGCTTGGCCGCGAGAACCGGCGGCGTGAGCAGCGTGGCGATCGATCCGAAGAGCTTGATGCGCCGGGTCGTGACGGCGAGGCCCGCCATCACCGAGAGCGAGTCGAGGGCGTGGTTCCACGGGCTGGTGTCGCCGTCGAACCCGCGGAACTTCACCGCCGACAGGAGGAAGTCGAACCCGTAGTGCTCCGCCTTGGTCGCGGCCTGTGAGGCCAGGAACCACTCGGGCACGGAGGCGGGCGAGGTGTTGGAGAACACCCAGTTCTTGTTCATGGTGGGCATGAACATGCCGATCCGCATGATCGCTCCTCTTGTGAGTCCGGCCACCGGGCCGATGACGCGACGCTATAAGCGCGAGCCGGGGGCAGCTATGCGGTTCGCGTCGCGCGCGCACCGGAATGCGCCACACCGCCGGTCAGCGCGTGCGGCGCAGGGTTTCCGACGGGGCGATGCCGTACCGGCGCCGGTAGGCTGCGGCGAACCGGCCCAGGTGGCCGAACCCCCACCGGTGGGCGATCGCGGTGGTCGTCGTCCGGTCCGGATCCGCATCGACGAGATCCCCGTGCGCCCGCGCCATCCGCACGTCCTGCAGGTAGGCCATCGGCGACATGCCCAGCTCCCGGCCGAAGCCCGCTTGCAGGGCACGGAGGCTCACACCCGCGTGGGCCGCCAGGTCGCCCGCCGAGTACGGCTCCTCCGGGCTCGCCTGCACGAGGTCCACGACCTGCCGTACCGCGCGCGAGCGGACGACCTCCGCGGGCCGGTGGAGAGCCTCGGAGTGGGTGTGGGAGTGGGCGAACAGCAGCGTGGTCACGAGCAGCCGGGAGAAGTGCGCACCGGCCAGCGGCTGGTGGATCACGCTCTCGGGCCGCTCCATCTCGGCGAGCACGAGGTGCAGGGTGGCCAGCCAGCTACCGCCCGCTCCGCCGGCCACGTCCATTCCCAGGTCGAACTGGACCGGCGCCGCCGGCCGCCCCAGGATGGCTTCGAGCTCGGTCTGCATCGCGGCCCGATCGAGCTTGACCGCCAGTTGGGCGCAGTCGGCCGACCAGCGGATGGTCATCGGCCGTCCGGGGCTGAACACCGCGGCACGGGCGGGAGAACTGATGATCGAGTCGTCGCCGCTGGTCGACTCGGTGAAGCCCTGCCGCGGCAGGTTGATGTGGTAGCAGGACACGAGCGGCGCCGGGATCATCCGGATCTCCGTGCCGTAGCGCAGGTAACCCACGGTCGTGTCACCGACCGCAGCCGCGTTCAGCACGGCCCGCAGCGGTCCGCCGCGCTCGAGGACGATCGTCTGGTGCGGCGCGTAGACCCGCGGTACGACCTCGCGCACCTCGTCGAGCGCCGAGCTGTGCACGATGGCGTGGGCGGACAACGGCTCCGCATCACGGTACCGGTGGCGTGTGCCCTGTCGACCGCTCATCACTCTCAGCATGACAGAGGTGTTCTCTGGCGCATGTGTAAAGCCGGCAGCTCGGTCTGTCAAACGATCCCGGCCCCGGCGTCGGATCGACCAGCCGTGCCGACCGGTTCGCTTGACTAGACGCGGCCCGTTTTGAGAGCCTCTTCAGAACGGATTGCTTCTCTGTTGAGCAGAGACCACATGACCACGTCCAGACCTGCCGGGAGCCGCAATGACCGATCGATCGTCCGTCCTCGACGAGGTGCGGCGCGGGATGATCCCGGCACACATCTACAACGACGAGGAGATCTTCCGGCTGGAGAGGGAGCGGCTGTTCAGCCGGGCCTGGATCTTCGTCGGCCACGAGTCGGAGGTGCCGCAGCCCGGCGACTACGTGGTACGCCGGGTGCTCGAGGACTCGTTCATCGTCTCCCGCGGCGAGGACGGCGCGGTTCGCGCGCTGTTCAACATGTGTCTGCACCGCGGGATGCAGGTGTGCCGTGCCGAGGCCGGCAACGCCTCGCACTTCCGGTGCCCGTACCACGGCTGGTCCTACCGCAACGACGGCCGCATCGTCGGCCTGCCCTTCCACCAGGAGGCGTACGGCGGCGAGACCGGTTTCCGGCGCAAGGGCCAGACGCTCCTGCCCGCCCCGTCGCTGGACACCTACAACGGGCTGATCTTCATCAGCCTGGATCCCGCCGCTCCCCCGCTGCGGGAGTACCTCGGCGACTTCGCGTTCTACCTGGACTTCTACACCAAGCAGTCGGCGGCCGGCATCGAGCTGCGCGGACCGCAGCGGTGGCGGATCAAGGCGAACTGGAAGATCGGCGCGGAGAACTTCGCGGGCGACATGTACCACACGCCGCAGACCCACACCTCCGTCGTGGAGATCGGGCTGTTCCGCGAGCCCAAGGCCGAGAAGCGCAAGGACGGCTGCACCTACTGGGCCGGCAACGGCGGCGGCACCACCTACAAGCTGCCGGTGGGCACCTTCGAGGAGAAGCTGCGCTACGTCGGCTACCCGGACTCCATGATCGCGAACATGCGCGCGAACTGGTCGCCCGAGCAGCAGGCGGTGGTCGAGGACAACGCCTTCATGATCTCCGCGGCGTCGGTGTTCCCGAACATGAGCTTCGTGCACAACTGGCCCAAGGTGGAGGAGCACGGGGACGCCGTGCTGCCGTTCATCTCCATCCGCACCTGGCAGCCCGTCAGCGCGGACGAGACCGAGGTGCTGAGCTGGTTCGCCGTGGACGCGCAGGCGCCCGAGGAGTTCAAGGCGCTGTCCTACAAGGCCTACCTGATGTGCTTCGGCAGCACCGGCATGTTCGAGCAGGACGACGTCGAGAACTGGGTGTCGCTCACCAACACCGCGGCCGGGTCGATGGCGCGGCGGCTGCTGCTCAACAGCCGCATGGGGCTGCTCGAGGACGGCTCGCACGTCGTGCCCCGGCTGGACGGCACTCAGTTCGCCGGGCCGGGCGAGGCCTACGTCGGCTACGGCGAGTACAACCAGCGCCACCTGCTCAGCCGCTGGGCCGACCACCTGGAGAAACCACCGGCCGACGTCGCGCAGGTCGAGGTCGGCGGGCAGGTGACCGGGTGAGCACGCACTCGTCTCGCTCGGTGCTGGGCGCGCACGCGCCGACGACCCAGCGGACCGGGCGCACGCTGCCCTTCTCCGACGAGCGCCACCTGCAGGCCCACCAGTGGCTGGTGGACGAGGCCTACATCCTGGACTCCCAGGCCTACGACGAGTGGCTCGACCTGCTCACCGACGACATCCACTACCTCATGCCGGTGCGGGTGACCACGGCGCTCGGCGCGGGCTACGACACCTCGCCCGGCATGGCCCACTTCGACGAGAACCGCTACTCACTGGGCCGGCGGGTGGCGCGCTTCCTCACCGAGCACGCGTGGACCGAGGACCCGCCCTCGCGGCTGCGGCACTACGTGGCCAACGTCCGCACCTTCGCCACCGACGACCCGGACCACGTCGTCGTCGACTCCGGGGTGATGCTCTACCGCAGCCGCGGCGACGTCCGCGAGGCCGCGGTGCTCTCGGCGGGCCGGGAGGACCTGCTGCGGCGCACCGGCGACGGTTGGCGGCTCGCGCGGCGCACGATCCTGCTCGACGACTCGGTGGTCCGCAGCCAGAACCTGGCGATCTTCCTGTGAGCGGGGACGCCGCCGAGCAGTACCGCGCGCTGGTGGAGCACCGCACCGGCGAGGCGATCCAGCTCGGCAACGAGTTCGCCGAGATCCGGGTGTCGCGGGTGGAGACGCGCAACGGCTCGCGGCTGCTCATCGAGTCGCCCAGGTCCGGGCAGTGGGTCTCGCTGTGCCCGCTGGAGCTGGAGGCCCTGACCTGGCAGAACACGGCCACGTTCTCGGCGATGATCGGCAACCCGTTCGGCCCGCTGGTGACGGACGAGGAACCGTGACGGGCTGGCTCGAGGGGAAGCGGGCGCTGGTCGTCGGGGCGGGCTCGGGCATCGGGCGGGCGGTGGTGGACGCGTTCCGGTCCGAGGGCGCGCAGGTGGCCGTCCTGGAGCGCGACGCCGCCAAGTGCGCCGCGCTGGCCGCGGCGCGGCCCGAGGTGCCCGTGGTGACCGGCGACGCCACCACCCGCGGCGCCAACGACGAGGCCGTGGCCGCCGCCGTCGACGCGTTCGGCGGGCTGGACGTACTGGTCAACTGCGTGGGCGTCTTCGACTTCTACCGGGGCATCGCCGACCTCGACGCCGACCGCATCGACGACGCGTTCGACGAGATGTTCGCGGTCAACGTCAAGTCGCACCTGCACGCGGTGAAGGCGGCGCTGCCCGCGCTGCGGGAGTCCGGGGGCAACGTCGTGCTCACCGAGTCGACGTCGGCCTACTACCCGGGCCGCGGCGGGGTGCTCTACGTCGGCTCCAAGTTCGCGGTGCGCGGGCTCGTCACCGCGCTGGCGCACGAGCTGGCGCCGCACATCCGCGTCAACGGGGTCGCCCCCGGCGGCACGCTGCACACCGACCTGCGCGGCCTGTCCAGCCTCGGGATGGACGCGCAGCGGCTCGACGACACCCCCGACCGCGCAGCCGCCCTCGCCGCCCGGGTGCCGCTGCAGGTCGCGCTGGACGGCACCGACCACGCCTGGAGCTACGTCTACCTGGCGTCCGACCGTGCCCGCGGTATCACCGGCGGGGTCGTGCATCCCGACGGGGGCATGGGTGTGAAGGCGTGAGGACCCGACATCCCGAAGGAGAGAACATGGCCGTCGTCAGGGCCGATCTCGGCGCCTGCCAGGGCTACGCGAACTGCATGACCGACGCCGCGGACTACTTCGACATCGACGACGACGGCGTCGTCGTCGTGCTGAGGTCGACCGTCCCGGACGAACACCGCGGCCGCGTCGAGGAGGCCGCGCGCAGCTGCCCGGTGAACGCGCTGGTCGTCGTGGACGAGGACCCGTCGTGACCGCCGACGCACGTCGTCCCGCGGAGGCGACATCGTGACCGCCGTCGTCGTCGGGGCGTCGGTCGCCGGGGTCCGCACCGCGCAGGCACTGCGCGCGGCCGGCTACGACGACGGAGTGGTGCTCGTCGGCGCCGAGCCCGAGCTGCCCTACGACAAGCCGCCGCTGTCGAAGGCGCTGCTGGCCGGCAGCACCGACGTCGATCGCGTCCGGCTGCTCACCGCGCCGGACGCGGTGGCAGCAGGCATCGAGCTGCGGCTCGGGTCGGCCGCTGTGGCGCTCGACCCCGCCGCCCGCGTCGTCACGCTCGCCGACGGCGCCCGCATCGGCTACGACCAGCTGGTCGTCGCCACCGGCGTGGCTGCCCGCCCGTCCCCGTGGGGTGACCCACCCGGCCTGCACGTGCTCCGCAGCATGGACGACTGTCTGCGGCTGCGTGCCGCTCTCGTGCCGGGCACGCACCTGGTCGTGGTCGGTGGGGGCTTCATCGGCGCGGAGGTCGCGGCGACGGCGCGCGGACTCGGCCTAGACGTGACCGTCGTGGACCCGCTCCCGGTGCCCATCGGGAGGATCGTGGGCGACGAGGTCGGGACGCACCTCACGGCCGTGCACGCCGAGCACGGTGTCACCACCCGCTTCGGCACCGGCGTCGAGGCCGTCGAACCGGCCGGGAACGGGTTGCGGGTACGGCTCACCGACGGGTCGGTGCTCGACGCAGGATGCGTGGTCGTCGGGATCGGCGCCGTGCCCAACGACGGCTGGCTGGGCTCCTCGGGCCTGCTGGTCCGGGACGGGCTCGTGTGCGACGAGTTCTGTCGCGCGGTGCACCGCGACGACGTCTACGGCGTCGGCGACATCGCCCGCTGGTACCACCCCCGCCACGGCGAGCACCGCCGCGTGGAGCACTGGACCAATGCGGTCGAGCAGGCCGCGGTGGTGGCGCACAACATCACCCACGGGGACGCGCCCCGGCCCTACGCACCGGTCGAGTACGTCTGGAGCGACCAGTACGACTGGAAGATCCAGATCTGTGGACACCCCGCCGGGGCCGAGCCCGCCGTGGTGATTGGAGAACCCGGCCGGGCACGCCCGTTCGCCGCGCTCTACGCGAGCCGCGACGAGACGCTCGCCGCTGCGGTGACGGTCAACTGGCCGCGGGCACAGGTCGCGTGCCGCCGCGGGCTGCGCACAGGGACCCCGGTCGCGCACGTGGCCACGGAACTGGCGGAGATGCACCGCAGGCTCGTCGAGAGGACGCCGGCATGACCACCGGATGGATGCAGGAACGGCACGAGATCGCCGAGGCCTGCCGGGTGCTGGCCGCTCGCGGCCTCGCCGACGGCTTCCTCGGCCACATCAGTCGTCGGATCAGCGCGAACACCCTCCTCATCCGCTGCCGTGGCCCGCGGGAGCGCGGGTTGGCCTTCACCGAAGCCGGGGACGTCCGGCTCGTCGACACGGACGGGGCGGCTGCGGCGCCCGGCGAGCTCGACGGCGGATACCGGCCGCCCAACGAGCTGCCGCTGCATGTCGAGGTCCTGCGGGCGCGCCGCGACGTCGACGTCGTCGTGCACGCCCATCCCCCGGCCGTCGTCGCCGCCGATCTGGCCGGTATCGCCCTGCGCCCGATCATCGGCGCCTTCGACATCCCGGGCGCCCGGCTGGCCGCCGGCGGCATACCTGTCTATCCCCGCGGAGTGTTGATCCGCGACGCCATCCTCGGGCGCGAGATGGCAGCGGCTCTCGGCGACCGGCCGGTCGTGGTCCTGCGAGCCCACGGACTCACCAGCACGGGCCCGTCGGTGCCCGACGCCGTGCTGCGGGCGATCAGCATCGACACCCTCGCCGGCCTCTCGCTGCGGATCGTCGCGGCCGGCGGGACGCTGGTCGATCTGCCGGAGCAGGACATGGCCGAGCTGCCCGACCTGGGTGCCTCCTTCAACAGCGCCACCGCGTGGCGTCACGAGCTGGCGCGGCTGTCGCCGACGGATCCGACCGGACGGGCATGACGACGTGAACCGTGCACACCACAGCAGTCTCGCGGCCGCGGCCGACGCACTCGGCATGGCAGGTCTCGCGGAGCACACCCGGCGCCATGATGATCCGGTCCACTGGCTTCACCTCGCCGCGACGGTCATGGGCTCGGTGGAGGCCCACGCGATGGTGCTCGCCGCCGATGTGGCTGCGGGTGGGAGCCGGCTGGACCCGATGGCGACGGTGGACGCGGTGGCCTTCGCGGCTGGCGGGTATGCGAGGACGAGTGCCGCGAGCGTCCGAAGCACTGTGGGGGGTGTGGACGCTCCGCAGGCTGCAGGCTCGGCTGCCGCAGGCCCCAAGATCGGCTGTGCGACCGGGGACTGCGGAGCCTGCACGGTCCGCCTCGACGGCCAGGTCGTGAAGTCCTGCCTGGAGCTGGTGCAGGCCGCCGACGGCAGCGAGATCACGACCATCGAGGGGATGGCCGACGGCGACCGGCTCAGCCCCGTCCAGCAGGCGTTCTGCGACCGGTACGGCTTCCAGTGCGGGTTCTGCCTGTCCGGGATGCTCTTCGCCGCCGAGGATCTGCTCGAGAAGATCTCCAGCCCATCGAACGAGGAGGTCCGCGACGCCATCCGCGGCAACCTGTGCCGCTGCACCGGCTACCAGAACATCGTCGAAGCGATCCGCGAGGCCGCGGCCGCGCGGGTCGCGACCACCAGCAGGGACTGAAGAGAAGCCCGAAACCGAACCTGACACGAACGGAGAACGTGCCGTGCCCGTCGAATCCAGCCCTGCCGTGAAGAAGCCGAGGGACACACCGGTCTGGGTGGCGGTGGGAGCGGTGCCGCACTCGATCGACTACGTCGAGGTCGGCCCGTGGCGCACCCGGGTCCTGCAGGCGGGCGCCGGTGAGCCGCTGGTTCTGCTGGCCGGTACCGGTGGCCACCTGGAGGCCTACGCACACAACGTCGCGGCGCTCGCGCAGCGGTACCGGGTGATCGCCTTCGACTACCCCGGCCACGGCTACACCACGCACGCCACCGCGGATCTCGAGCTCCCGGACTACGTCGACCACCTGCTCGGCCTGCTCGACGCGCTCGGCATCGAGAAGGCACACCTGAACGGGGAGTCCCTCGGCGGCTGGGTGGCCGTCAAGTTCGCCGCCGCGCACCCGGAACGGACCGGCCGGCTGGTGCTCAACACCCCCGGCGGCACGATGGCCCGGCCCGAGGTGATGGAGCGGATCCGCAGCCTGTCCCAGGCCGCGGCCGACGACCCGTCGGACGTCCGGATCCGGGCCCGGCTGGAATGGCTGATGGCCGAGCCGGAGACGGTGACCGACGAGCTCGTCGCCATCCGCCGCACGATCTACGCGCGGCCCGGCTTCGCCGAGTCGATGCGGCACATCCTCTGTCTGCAGGACCCGGACGTCCGGCGCCGCAACCTCATCAGCGACGACGAGCTGGCGGCCGTCCCCCACGGCGCCATGGTCGTGTGGACCTCCGACGACCCGTCCGGGCCGGCTGCCGCCGGGATGGAGATGGCCGAGAAGATCCCCGGCGGCCGGTTCACCTACATCGCGGAGGCAGGCCACTGGCCCCAGTGGGAGCAACGCGAGAAGTTCAACCTCCTGGTGCTGGACTTCCTGGCCGACAGCTGACATCGAGGCATCAGCCGGTGGATCTTCTAGCCCAGGGCGCGCGGTCGTTGTCACCGGTGCTCAGCTCAGCGCGGCGACTGCGCTCGGCGACATCGTCACCATGCCGGTGCGACGGAGAGTTGACCGGAGAGTGTGTTCTCGAGAGAAGACACCGGCTCTTAACGTCTGTCAATAGGTGCTCTATTAACATCGGAGGTTTACAGCACGCGCAGCGGGCGGCCTTTCCGCCACGATCGCGGAGACCGCCGCGAGCGAGCTGCCCGGCGGCACGTGCCCTTTGCCGTACTAGTCGAGGAATCGGTCGATGGTCTTGATGATGTTGTAGGCGACCCGGAGCGTCGGTACCTCGATCCCCAGCTCGTCGGCGGCATCGAGGTAGGGCGCCAGCATGAAGTCGACCTCGGTCCTGCGACGGCGCAGGACGTCCTCGTACATCGAGGGATGACCCGAGCTTCCGCGTTCCCGCATCGTCCGGCCCTGCTCGATGATGAACTCGATCGCCTCGGGGCTCGGGAGGGCGTCGAGCTCCTTCAACCGCGACAACGGCGCATAGAAGTTCATCGGCTCGTAGCCCTTGGCCCGGTAGACCCCGAGGAGATCCTTGGCCAGCGCGACGAAGTACGCCGCCCCCTCGGGCACCTCCATCCCCTCGAAGACCGAGGTACCGGGAACCGCGCCGAGCGCCGTGACC
>NZ_JAJCYB010000002.1 GCF_029263155.1 Pseudonocardia sp. | reverse complement strand
CTCGGCCCCGCGCGCCTGGGGGCTCGGGCCGCGCGCGCGCCGCGCCCCCCCCCCACCGCTGTGCCGTATCCCCCCTGAACGACCCGACAACGGAAGGACCGCACCATGCCGAACCTCGGTGGCTGGGAACTGATCATCCTGCTCGGAGTGCTCGTGCTCGTCTTCGGCGCGAAGAAGCTCCCCGACATGGCCCGCTCCATCGGCCAGTCCGCCCGCGTCTTCAAGGGCGAGATGAAGGGCCTCAAGGACGACGGCACCCCCGAGCCCGCACAGGATCCGGCCCCGACCGCGGTGCTGCCCACGGCGTCGGCCGACACCGCGCCCCAGCCGGTCCAGACCCCCCAGCCGGTCCAGACCCCCGAGCCGGTCGACGCCACCCGCTGACCCGCCACTCCCGCTGACCCGCCACTCATGAGGCCGCCGAGCAGCACCTGGACCGGGCCGTCGTGCCGGTGGTCCCGGGCGGGCTACCGGGATGGCCGGCCATGATCGGCGACCGGGAACCACGGGGCGTGCCGCACGCCGCTGCGCGTTCCCACCCGTCGATCACTGTCGCTGCTAGGCGCGGGGGAGGGGGCCGACCCTGCCCAGCCGAACAGGCCGACCGGGCACAACCGCCGGAGTCGACGGCAGGTGGCCGGTTGCCGGGTTAGGGTGCGCCGGAAGACCCGGCAGGCTCGCGAAGGAGCGGTGATGGCCAGCAGCAAGGAGTGGTTCGAGACGGTGGCCGAGGCGCAGCGCCGCGCGAAGAAGCGGCTGCCGCGCTCGGTGTACCTGGCACTCGTCGCGGGCTCGGAGCAGGGCATCACGCTCGACGACAACGTCAAGGCGTTCTCCGAGCTCGGGTTCCGCCCGCACATCGCGAACCTCCCCCAGGAGCGCGACCAGGCCACCTCGGTGATGGGCCAGGACATCTCGCTGCCGGTGCTGATCTCGCCGACCGGCGTGCAGGCCGTCACCCCGGACGGCGAGGTCGGTGTCGCTCGCGCGGCCAACGAGGTCGGCACCGCGATGGGGCTGAGCTCGTTCGCGAGCAAGCCCGTCGAAGAGGTGTGCGAAGCCAACCCGAAGACGTTCTTCCAGATGTACTGGGTCGGCGGCCGGGACAAGATCGTGGCGCGCGCCGAGCGGGCGAAGAAGGCCGGCGCCCAGGGCCTGATCATGACGCTGGACTGGACGTTCGCCACCCGCCGCGACTGGGGCAGCCCGCCCATCCCGGAGAAGATGGACCTCAAGGCGATCCTGCAGTTCGCGCCTGAGGGCATCGTGCGGCCAAAGTACGTGCTGGAGTGGATGCGCAGCGGCGGCCTGCCCGACCTGACGACCCCCAACCTGGCGGCCCCCGGTGAGGACGCGCCCACGTTCTTCGGCGCGTACGGCGAGTGGATGTTCACCCCGCTGCCCACCTGGGAGGACATCGCCTGGCTGCGTGAGCAGTGGGACGGCCCGTTCGCGGTGAAGGGGATCATGCACCCGGACGACGCCAGGCGCGCCGTCGACGCGGGTGCCACCGCGATCTCGGTGTCCAACCACGGCGGCAACAACCTCGACGGCACGCCTGCCTCGATCCGGGCGCTGCCCGGCATCGTCGACGCGGTTGGCGGGCAGACCGAGATCCTGCTCGACGGCGGCATCCGGCGCGGCGGCGACGTCGTCAAGGCGCTGGCGCTCGGCGCGAAGGCGGTGATGATCGGCCGGGCCTACCTGTGGGGCATGGCCGCGAACGGCCAGGCCGGCGTCGTCAACGTGCTGTCGATCCTGCGCAGCGGCATCGACGAGGCGCTGCTCGGGCTGGGCAGGTCGAGCATCCACGATCTCACCCCGGACGACCTGATCATCCCGGAGGACTTCACCCGCGGCCACCGGGCCACGGCGCTGCCGACGCCCTGACCCACGACCCGAGTTCTGACGGACCGGGAACGGATCGCGGGCCCGCCCGGCGGGGCCCGCGCGCCGGTGCCACGGTGGTGCGATGAAGTCGTTCGTCCTGTCCCTGGCGGCTGCGGCCGTGACGGTCCTGCTGCTGGTCGGATGCTCGGCCCCCGGCCCCGGGCCGTCGGGCCCGGCCGCCGAGCGGCGGTTCCCGGACATCGTCGGCGTCGAGGTGACCCCCGCCGACGACGAATTCTCCTTCGCCGTGACGGTGAGCTCGCCCTACGACACCCCCGAACGGTACGCGGACGCCTTCCGGGTCCGCGCCGCCGACGGCACGGTGTTCGGCGTCAACGAGCTGACCCACGACCACGCGTCCGAGCAGCCCTTCACCCGCTCGTTCGACGTCGCGATCCCGGAGGGCGTCGGGGAGGTCGTCGTCGAGGGCCGGGACCAGGCCAACGGCTGGGGCGGCGGGACGCAGACGGTGCCGGTACCGCGCTGACGGTTCCTACAGTGCCGGGATCACCGACGCGCCGTAGGCCTCGATCGTCGACTCGCGGGCGTCGTGCATCGCGTAGATCGCGAACTGGTCGACGCCCAGCTCCCGCAGCTCGGCGAGGCGGTCGAGCTGCGCGGCGGGCGGGCCGAGCAGGCAGAACCGGTCGACCACATCGTCGGGCACGAAGTCGGTGGACGCGTTGCCGGCACGGCCGTGGTGGCTGTAGTCGTACCCGTCGCGGCCCTTGATGTAGCCGGTGAGCTCGGCGGGCACCACGCCGGACTCCCCGTAGCGGGTGACCAGGTCGGCCACGTGGTTGCCGACCATCCCGCCGAACCAGCGGCACTGGTCGCGGGCATGGTCGAGGGAATCGGCACCGCCGTCGCCGACGTAGGCGGGAGCGGCCACGCAGATCGTGATCGACGCCGGGTCGCGGCCCGCCGCCGCGGCGGCCGCGCGCACGGTCTTGACCGTCCACTCGACGAGGTAGGGATCGGCGAGCTGCAGGATGAAGCCGTCGGCGGTCCGGCCGACGAGGTCGAGCGCCTTCGGCCCGTACCCGGCCATCCACACCGGCAGCGCCGCTCCCGCGGGCACCCAGGGGATCTGCACCTGGGTGCCGCCCAGGTCCACCGAGCGGCCCTCGGCGAGCTCCCGGATCACGTGGATCGACTCCTCGAGCCGCGCCAGCGTCGTCGGCGGGCGCCCCTGCACGCGCATCGCGGAGTCGCCGCGGCCGATGCCGCAGATCGTCCGGTTGCCGAACATGTCGTTCAGCGTGGCGTGCAGGGAGGCGATGACGGTCCAGTCGCGGGTGCCGGGGTTCGTCACCATCGGGCCGACCACCATCCGGGAGGTGCGCTCCAGGATGCGGGAGTAGATGACGTAGGGCTCCTGCCAGAGCACGTGCGAGTCGAACGTCCAGCCGTGGCTGAACCCCAGCGACTCGGCGCGCACCATGAGTTCGACGACGGTGGAGGCAGGTGGATCGGTCTGCAGAACAAGCCCAACATCCATGGAACCCTCCAGGGAGTCGCCGGTCGGATTGCAGTGGAGTGGCTTTACTGCAACGCGGTTGGAGTGGAGCCACCCCACTGCAACGCGGGGTGGCGGGGCGTCAGCGGAGGTAGCCGCAGGTGTCGCGGCGGAGGAAGTGGCCGTCGCCCTTCCTGCCCCGGTACTCCCCACGGTCGACGATCACGCGGCCGCGGGACAGGACCGTCTCCGCGCGCCCGGTCACGGTCTTTCCCTCGTAGCAGGAGTAGTCGACGTTCATGTGGTGTGTCTCGGCGCTGAGCACGTGCCGGGCGGTCGGGTCGTAGACCACGATGTCGGCGTCCGAGCCGGGCGCGATCGTGCCCTTTCGCGGGTACAGCCCGAACATGCGCGCCGGGGTGGCGCACGCCAGCTCGATCCAGCGGCGCCGCCCGATGTGTCCGTCGAGCACGGCCTGGTGCAGCAGGTCCATCCGCGTCTCGACGCCGGGCAGACCGTTGGGGATCTTGGAGAAGTCGCCGAGGCCCAGGTCCTTCTGGCCGGTGTAGCAGAACGGGCAGTGGTCGGTGGACACGACCGACAGGTCGTCGGTGCGCAGCCCCTTCCACAGCGCGGCCTGGTGGTCCTGCGGGCGCAGCGGTGTGGAGCAGACGTACTTGGCGCCCTCGAACCCGGGCCGGGCCAGGTCGTCGGTGGACAGGTACAGGTACTGCGGGCAGGTCTCGGCGAACGCGTTGACGCCCTGGTCACGGGCGCGGGCGAGCTCGTCGAGGGCCTCGGTGGCGCTCAGGTGCACGATGTAGATCGGCGCGCCCGCCACCTGCGCGAGCCTGATCGCCCGGCTGGTCGCCTCGGCCTCCAGCAGCGCGTGCCGAACCACACCGTGGAAGCGTGGATCGGAGTTCCCACGGGCCAACGCCTGCTCCACGAGGACGTCGATCGCGATGCCGTTCTCGGCGTGCATCATGATCAGCCCGCCGGTCTCGGCACCCTTCTGCAGCGCGCGCAGGATCTTGCCGTCGTCGCTGTAGAACACCCCGGGGTATGCCATGAACAGCTTGAAGCTGCTGACGCCCTCCCCGACGAGCCCCTCCATCTCCTTGAGCGAGCCCTCGTTCACGTCAGCCATGATCATGTGCAGGCCGTAGTCGATGGCGCACTCGCCCTGCGCCTTCGCCATCCACGTGTCGAGGCCCGCGCGCAACGACCCGCCCATCGACTGCACCGCGAAGTCGACGATCGTGGTGGTGCCGCCCCACGCCGCGGCGCGGGTGCCGGTCTCGAACGTGTCGGAGGCGAACGTGCCGCCGAAGGGCAGCTCCATGTGCGTGTGGGCGTCGACACCGCCGGGGATGACGTACCTGCCGGTGGCGTCGATGACGGTGGAGGCCGTCCACCCCTGATCAACCCCGAGCGCGACGACCTTCTCCCCGTCGACGAGCACGTCGACCGCCATCTCGTCGGCCGCGGTGACGACGGTCCCCCCGGTGATCAACGTCCTGCTCACGCAGACCTCCCGCACCTCGGAGCCACAACGCTCGCGGGCGGGGGGTCGACACAGCGATAAGGCTCCGAAGTGCTCATGGGGTGGCCTCCTCCAGCGCGGACAGCAGGGCGGCCAGGCCCTCTGCCGCCTCGTCCGACGTGAGCGTCAGGGGTGGGGCGACGCGCAGGACGTTGCCGTGCAGGCCGCCCTTGCCGACCAGCAGCCCGCGCCGCTTGCAGCCCTCCAGCACCGCGGTGGCGATCTCCGGTGCGGGATCGCCGGGGGTGCCGGTGCCGGGGCGCACCAGCTCCAACCCGATCATGAGGCCCTTGCCGCGGACGTCGCCGACGATCGGGCTGCCCAGCGCGCGCAGGCCGTCGAACAGTGCGGGGCCCTGCGCTGCGGCGTTGTCCTGGAGCTTGTGGTCGAGCAGGTAGCGCAGGTTCGCCAGCGCCCCGGCGGACGTCAGCGGGGAGCCGCCGAACGTCGAGATGTGGTTGGCGCCGAGTGAGTCCATGATCGCGGCCGGCGCGATCACCCCGCCCATGGACAGCCCGTTGCCGATGCCCTTGGCGAAGGTCACCAGGTCCGGGGTGGGGTGGGTGGGAGCGACGTGGGCCTGCCAGCCCCAGAAGTGCTCGCCGGTGCGGCCCCAGCCGGTCTGCACCTCGTCGGAGATCCAGAGGATGCCCTGCTCGCGGAGCACCTCGGCGAACGCGCCCAGCAGCCCGTCGGGACCGGAGGTGAACCCGCCGACGCCCTGGATCGGCTCCGCGATGAAGGCCGCGACGTCCCCGCCCGCCTGGTCGAGCACGTCGCGCAGGTCGGCGACGCAGGCGGCGATGTACTCCCCGTCGGACAGCCCCGCGAACGGCGAGCGGTACTGCTGGCCGCCGTGGACGTAGTAGGTCTGGAACGGCGAGAGCGACGTGGCGGACCAGGACCGGTTGCCGGTGATCGCGATCGTCGAGAACGAGCGGCCGTGGTAGCTGTTGCGCAGCGCGAGGATCTGGTTGCTCCGGCGCAGCGACGACGCCAGCAGCAACGCCGCGTCGTTCGCCTCGGTGCCGCTCGGCGTGAGGAACACCTTGGCGTCCGGGATGTCGGACACCGTCGCGATCTGCTCGGCCAGCTCCACCATCGGCCGGTTGAGGTACAGCGTGGAGCTGTGGATGATCTTCCCGGCCTGGTCGGCGACGGCCGCGGTCACCTCGGGCAGGGCGTGTGCCGTCATCGTGGTGAGGATGCCGCCGAAGAAGTCCAGGTACCGGTTGCCGTCGGTGTCCCAGACGTGGCGGCCGTCGCCGCGGTCGAGCTCGATGGGCTCGGCGTAGTAGATGGCGAGCCAGGACGGGAGCACCGCCCGGGTCCGCTTCAGCAGTTCGCTCATGCCCCACCTCCGGTGACGAAGTCGCTCACTGCGCCACCAGCGGGCCGTAGGCGTCGGGGCGGCGGTCGCGGTAGAACGCCCACTGCCGGCGCACCTCGTCGATCATGCCCAGGTCGAGGTCACGGACGACGAGCTCCTCGTCGTTCCCGGACGCCACCTCGCCGACGAACTGCCCGCGCGGGTCGACGAAGTAGCTGGTGCCGTAGAAGTCGTTGTCGCCGTACTCCTCCACGCCCACCCGGTTGATCGCGGCCACGAAGTACTCGTTGGCGACGGCGGCGGCCGGCTGCTCCAGCTTCCACAGGTACGACGACAGACCGCGGCTGGTCGCCGACGGGTTGAACACGATCTGCGCGCCGGCGAGGCCCAGCGCGCGCCAGCCCTCCGGGAAATGACGGTCGTAGCAGATGTAGACGCCGACGCGGCCCACCGCGGTGTCGAAGATCGGCCAGCCGAGGTTGCCAGGCCGGAAGTAGAACTTCTCCCAGAAGCCCTTGACCTGCGGGATGTGGTGCTTGCGGTACTTGCCCAGCACCGTGCCGTCGGCGTCGATGACGGCCGCGGTGTTGTAGTAGTGCCCGGAGTCCTCCACCTCGAACACCGGCACCACCAGCACCATCCCGGTCTCCCGGGCCAGGGCCTGCATCCGCACGACCGTGGGTCCTTCGGGCACCCGCTCGGCCCACCGGTAGTGCTCGGCCTCCTGTACCTGGCAGAAGTACGGCGCGTTGAAGACCTCCTGGAAGCCCATCACCCGCGCACCCTGCTCGGCCGCGGCGCGGGCGTAGCTCTCGTGGACCTCGATCATGGACGCGGTGTCGCCGGTCCACTTGGCCTGCAGGATGGCGGCGCGGACGATCCCGTCGGACATTCGGCGTCCCCTCTCGGCTGAGCGGCCCACTCTCGGACCCCGTACCGGGTCCGCGCAAGAGGCTGCGACCGCGGATGTCAACTCGTCACCTGCGGCCAGGGCGGTGTCACTGCGGAGCCGCGGCCCGCCCGCCCTCGGGGTCGACCGCGAACCACTTCTCGCCGACGCCGTGCCCGTCGGTGGCACCGGGCGCGGGGTCGGCCGCGTAGCGGTACACCGGCCACCCGCCGATGGTCAGCTGCACGCCGCCGTCGGGTCGGGTGATCGTGCCGACCGCCTCCTGGGCGACGCCCTCCAGCTCCAGGGGGGTGCCGGGTTCGGCGAGCACGGGTGGCCACGCGGCGGCGCAGTCGCCCGCGCAGTTCGAGGCGGGCGGCTGCGCGGTGTCGTCGTCGAAGCGGTAGAGCGTCCAGCCCAGGCCGTCGACGACGACGGTGCCGAGCTGGGCGGTGCCGTTCGCGGTGAGCACGGTGCCCTCGGGGGCGGTGAGCGTCTCGGGCGCCGCGATCTCGGCGGATTCACCGCCGACGCCGTACGGGTCGGCGGTGCCGCCGTCCGAGCCGGCACACGCGGTCAGCACGATCGCGCCGACCGCGGCCACGGCGGCGAGCGCGGGGGAGCGGGACATGGGGACAACCTCCGGGTCTACCGGGCCGGCGTCGGACCGGCCACCGCCTCACACACGGCCCGGTCGCCGCCGCGGTTCACCGCGACCGTTGCGGGACCGTCCTTGTCATCCACGTCACATGCTGGAAGCCTCATATCTCATCAGGCGTCCACCACCGCCTACCGACGGGGCCCCGGCATGGCCGCACTCGAACCGCGCAACTTCCTCCAGCCGTGCCTGCTGCTGCTCCTGCGCGAACAGTCCGACCACGGCTACGACCTCGCCGTCCGGCTGCGGCCCCTGCACGACGGCGACGCCGACGCGGGCGGGGTGTACCGCGCGCTGCGGGCGCTGGAGCACCAGGGGCTGGTCCGGTCGGAGTGGGAGCTGTCCGAGGTCGGCCCGGCGCGGCGCACCTACCACGTCACCGCCGACGGCCTGGCGTTCCTGGAACAGCAGGTCCGGGGCCTGGAGCACGTCCACGACATGCTGCACCTGTTCCTCGAGCGCTACATCCAGGTGAGCACCGCGCGTCGGTGAGCGGTGCTCAGCCGGGGCGGTCGCCGAACGCGCCGTCGCGGCCGGTCACGAACTCCAGCGACGCCTTCGCGGTCGCCTCGTCGATCCGTTCCAGGGCGAATCCCATGTGGATGAGCACCCACTCGCCCGGGGTGGGTTCCCCGTCGAGCAGCCCGAGGTTCACCGGCCGGTCGACGCCCTCGACCCGCACCACCGCCAGGTCCGGGTGCCCGTTCATCGGCCCGATCACCCGGCCGGGGATCCCCAGACACACGGGTCACATCCGGCGCATGTCGCGGTAGCGCGCGATCTCCTCGCGCGACTGCACGGCCGCGACGGCGGCGGTGACCGCCGCCGCCAGCAGCATCAGCACCAGGATCCTGCGGATCATGTTCGGGCTCCCTCCGGTGTGCGGACGTGGTCGATCAGTTCGGTGACGGCCCGCACCGCGGGCCCGACGGCGGCCGCGACCGCCGGGCTGAGCCCGATGCCCTCGTCGAGGCAGGCGGGCTCGCACCCCACTACCAGCACCCGCCCGACCGGGCGCACGACCTCCATCGAGGCCGCCAGGTCGCGCAGCAGCCCGAGGACCGAGGCCGGGTCCATGCCGTGCCCGTCGAGCACCGCCCCGTCCGGCGCGGGCGCGTCGAGGTCGTGTTCGAGAGTGTGGAGCGTGCCCGGCGCGCCGCCGCGGGGCACGGCGTCGACGAGCACGACCGTGTCGTAGCCGTCGAGCAGCTCGTAGGCCAGGTGCATCCCGCGGATACCGCTGTCGAGCACCCGCACCCCCTCGGGCAGCTCCCCCAGCCGGCGGACCACCTCCACGCCGAACGCGTCGTCGGACAGGAACACGTTGCCGATCCCGGCCACGAGCACGGTCGTCGCAGCGTCCTTCACCTCGCCACCTCCAGCTCGTCGGGGCGGAAGTAGCGGAAGCGGCCGTGCGCGAGCTGCAGCTCCGCGGCCGGGTCGCCGTCCACCGACACCGCGACGTGCACGCCGCCGTCGACGTCGTGGACGACCGCCTGCACGGTGGCGCGCAGGCCGTCGAGGAAGCGGTCCTGGACGTCGCCGTGCGGTCCGGGACGCAGCACCACCGCGCTGCCGCGCGACACCGGGACCCCGCCGACCGGCACCGAGTCGGTGTCCGGGTCGACCGAGGCGTCCATGCCGGGGTCCCACCAGGGGAGCCGCTCGGGAGGGTGCTCGGCCGGGCTGTCCGCGCCCAGCCCCAGGTCACCTCCCGCGGGGGCGGGCCGCAGCGAACGGATGGTGCCGTGCAGCCGCTCCATGAACTCGGGGGGTAGCTGCTCGACGGCGTCGATGATCGCGGCGGCGCGCGGGTCGGTGGCCCGGGCCTCGGCCTTCTCCGCGTCGGTCAGCACCAGGGTGCGCAGGGTGAGGATCTCGTCGTTCTCGCAGCCGTCGAACAGGTCGATCGTGCTCTCCGGGGCGAGCTGCGGGTGGTCGGCGAGGATGATCGGGGTCGACAGCACCACGTCCGACCGGCCCGACGGGCCGGCCAGCACCGGCCAGGTGTGGGAGTTGACGCACCCGGCCGCGATCGGCGCGGCCCAGCGCGGCGGATCGGTCTGGGAGAGGAACGTCCCGCCCGGAGCGCCGACAACGGTGTGCGCGGCGATCAACGAGGTCCGCAGCACCTGCTCGCGCGGGGCGTCGGGCTCGCAGTCCCCGTCGTTGACGACGTCGACGCGCAGCCGGTGCACGAGGTACGGGCCGTCCAGGTCGGTCAGCGACACGACCATCCGGCCACGCACCTCCCAGGACTCGCGCACGATGGAACCGGTGCCCAGCTCCTCCACCCATCGCGCGGCGGGCAGCAGCACCGGGACCGTGCACGGGCCGCGCAGGAGGTCGTCGACGGCCAGCGTCACGTCCACCTGCCGCGGTGCCCCCTCCTCGAACCGCAGGTGGCGCCGACCGTCGACGACCAGCTCCCCGACCGGTGCACCGTCCGGGGTCCGGGGGGAGCGGGACTCCAGCTGCAGGCAGCGCAGCCGCAGGTGCAGGCGGGTGGCCGAACCGGGTTCGAGCAGGCACTCGGTGCGGTTGCGGGTCGGCTCGCAGGTGTCGCCCCCGGGGGTGAGGACGCCGAACTGCCAGCGCACCCGGTTCTTCTGGGCCGACGCGCGGTACGGGTAGAGCAGGTAGCCCTCGAACAGCACGGCGTCGGCGACCGCGGCGACCTCGTCGAGCACGTCAGGGATGCTCACGCCCCGCCTCCTTCAACAGCCGCTCGAACGTCTCGTCCCAGCTGGGGATCACGTGCTGCGAGCGGTAGGCCGACAGGGCGTCCAGCGTCGCCGTGCTCACCCGCACGTACGCCGACTGCGGGTAGTGATCGTCCATCGCCGCCCGCCAGGTGGCCACCGGCAGGCGGAAGGTCGCCTCCTCGTGCCACGACACCAGCCCGACCTGCACGCCGTCGGGGCCCGCGTAGAACACGGTGCCGGAGAACAGCATCAGCAGCGGCACCTCTCCCTCGGCGAGGCCGTGGAAGAACTTGGTGGCACCGATGTCGAGGTCGTAGGTCAGCGGCACGGTGACCGGGACCGTCGTCTCGCCGGTGAAGCTGCCGACCGTGGTGGCGACCGTCGCGAGCTGCAGCGGGTTGAGCGTCTCCCCCCACCGCGACGGCTCGCCGAACAGGTCGACCAGCTTCGCTGACTCCTCGGGGGTGTAGCCACGGCCCCGGGGCTCGATGCGGATCTGGGTGCGCAGCGCCACCGAGTGCACCCGGCGCGCGCTCCCGCCGTCGTCGGTGATGCGCACGTCGAACTCCAGCGACGGCCCGGCCGCGAACGGCTCGGGCCGGGCCCCGGTGCAGGCGAAGCGCAGCACGTCAGCCCGCCAGCGGGCGGGCCGCGTCGCGCAGGGCGTCGAAGAACAGGTCGATCTCGCGCCACGCCTCGGCGCCGCCGTCGAACCCGCGCCAGTGCAGCCGCACCAGCCCGACCAGGCGGTAGCAGGCGTCGATCGGGACCAGCAGGCACTCGACGCCGACGTCGGACTCGCGGCGCACCAGCAGGGCCTCCACGTCCGGTTCCAGCCCCGCGGCGAGCCGGCTCGCGCCCACGCCCGCCGCCCACGCGTCGAGGCCCAGCTCGCTCTCCGTCGCCCCGGCCGGGCTGGGGTAGCAGGCGATGATCCGGTCCTGCGCGGAGTTTCGCAGGAAGAACGCCATGCCGACGGGGATCTGCAGGGCGTCCCACTGGGCGTCGGTGAGCCGGAAGTCCGGGTCCGCCAGGTACCGGTCGGGCACCCGCCGGAAGCCCCCACCCCCCGCCCCGGGGTTGCTGAACAGGAACCCGCAGGCCCCGCAGGCGCAGAGCATCCGCCGCTCCTGCACCTGCACGAGGTGCGGGTGCTCCGCCGGAACCGGCTTCGCGCACAGCTCGCAGGTCTCCCGCGCCGGCTCCCGGCCCGGCGGTTCGGCCAGGAACCGGCGCAGAGCGGAGGTCACTGTGCCTCCGCGGGAGGGAGTGCGTCGGCGGTGCTCATCTCGCCTCCGCGGGAGGGAGTGCGTCGGCGGTGCTCATCACGAGGCGACCGCGGGGCGTACGCCGATCTGCAGCAGAGTCGGCCCGGCGGGGGCGGCGTCGAACACGACGCCCGCGACCTCCGGCGCCAGCTCGCCGATCGACGCGGCGACGACGTCCTTGACGGTGTCGGTCCCGCAGCCGCCGCCGTCGAGGAGCACGTGCACCGCGCCCTCGGCGTCGACCTCGCCCAGCCGCACGCCCGTGCCGTGCGACCCGAGCCTGCGCACCGCGGTGTCCAGCGCGTGCCCGAGCCGCTGCTCCAGCGGCACCGGGTGCAGATCGTGCAGGGCCAGCAGCCCGGCGACGAGCGGGTCGGCCGCCATCCGGTGCACGATCGTCTCCCCGGCCCCCGCCTTCACGACGGCGACGATCTGCTCCAGCCCGGCCCCGTAGAACCGCATCAGGACCCGGACCAGCTCCTCCGCCGCGTGCCCCACCCCGGGCCCGCCCTCGGCGGTGATCCCGTCCAGCAGCTCCTCGATCCGGCCGGCCAGCCCGGTGGGGTCGAGGTCCGTCGAGGCCATCTCAGATCGTGTTGAGCATCGACGGCGACGTGGTCCGCACCAGTGGCTTGCCGCTCCCGGTGTACATGTGCACGCCGCACGGCAGGCACGGGTCGAAGCTGCGCACGGCCCGCATGATGTCGATGCCCTTGAACTTGTCGCCGCGGTTCTCCTCGAAGATCGGCGTGTTCTGCACCGCGTCCTCGTAGGGGCCGGGCGTGCCGTGGACGTCGCGCACGCTGCCGTTCCACGGGGTGGGCGGGTACGGGTGGTAGTTCGCGATCTTCCCGCCGCGGATGACCAGGTGATGGGACAGGACGCCGCGCACCGCCTCGGTGAAGCCGACGCTGATCGCCTCGTCGGGCACGGTGAACTTCTCCCACGACTTCGTGTTGCCCGCGCGCACCTCCGCGATCGCCTTCTCGATGAAGTGCAGCGCGCACCCCGCCGCATAGGCCTGGAAGTAGGTGCGGGCCCGGTTGCGCTCGATCGCGTTGGACAGCGGCCTGCCCGCCTTGTCGTGCGGGATCTTCCACTCGAAACTGACCTCGGGCTTCAGCACCGTGCGCGGCAGGTTGATCTGCACGCTGTGCCCCGTCGCCTTGACGAACTCGATGTCGACGAGCCCGGCCAGCGCCGTGGCCCACAGCCGCGCGAGCGGGCCGCCGCCGGTGTCGAGTGCGAGGTGGTCGGTGCCGTCGAACCAGCGCGGCGACATCGTCCAGCTGTACTTGTCGTCGAAGTCGCGCTTCTGCGGCTGTGGGATCGTGTGCTGGTTCCACGGGTGGCGCCGGTCGACCGGGTTGCCCAGCGGGTCGTGCGTCGCGAAGATCTCCTGGTCGTCCCAGTCGCGGTAGAACGAGTGCCCGAGCAGGATCCGGATGCCCAGGTTGATGTCGACGAGGTCGTTGGTGACGAGCTTGCCGTCGACGATCACGCCGGGGGTCACGAACATCTTCCGGCCCCAGTTGGACATGGTGCGGTACTGGAAGTCGCAGTGGTCGGGGTCCTGGAACGCGCCCCAGCAGCCCAGCAGCACCCGGCGGCGGCCGACCTCCTCGTAGCCCGGCAGCGCCTCGTACATGAAGTCGAACAGGTCGTCGTGCATCGGCACGACGCGCTTCATGAACTCCACGTAGCGCATCAGCCGGGTGTAGTAGTCGGTGAACAGCTGGATCGTCGCGACCGTGCCCGTGCCGCCGGGATAGAGCGTGGACGGGTGGACGTGGCGCCCCTCCATCAGACAGAACATCTCGCGGGTGTAGCGGCTGACCTGCAGCGCCTCGCGGTAGAACTCGCCGGTGAACGGGTTGAGCGACCGCATGATGTCGCCGATGGTCCGGTACCCGTGGGCCTCCTCGCCCGGGGCCGGGGTCCGGTTGGCCAGCTCCAGCACGCCCGGGTTCGTCTCCGCGATCATCTTCTCGCAGTAGTCCACCCCGACCAGGTTCTCCTGGAAGATGTTGTGGTCGAACATGTACTCGGCGGCCTCGCCGAGGTTGATGATCCACTCGCCCATGTGCGGCGGGCGAACCCCGTAGGCCATGTTCTGCGCGTACACCGAGCAGGTGGCGTGGTTGTCGCCGCAGATGCCGCAGATGCGACTGGTGATGAAGTGCGCGTCGCGGGGGTCCTTGCCCTTCATGAAGATCGAGTAGCCGCGGAAGATCGACGAGGTGGAGTGGCACTCGGCCACCCGCCCGGCCGAGAAATCGATCTTCGTGTAGATCCCGAGGCTCCCGACGATGCGGGTGATCGGGTCCCAGGACATCTCGGTGAGACCGGTGGAGTCCGAGCTCGGGCCCGACGGCTTCGCCTGCGTCGTGGTCATGTCAGTTCACCAGACCTTCTGGTAGCCGGTCGAGAGCTCGCGGCCCTTGCGGCGCCACGTCGGTTCCTGGTCGAGCTTGCGCTCGGTGATCTTGCGAAGCCGGGTGATGACGCTGCCGACGGCCTTGCTGGTCGCCCCGGAGACCATCGAGCCGGGCGGGGCGTCCATGAACGGCATGAACTTGTCCGGGAAGCCCGGCATCGTGCAGCCGATGCATATGCCGCCGACGTTCGGGCAGCCGCCCACACCGTTGATCCAGCCGCGCTTGGGCACGTTGCACTTGACGACCGGGCCCCAGCACCCGAGCTTGACCAGGCACGTCGGCGAGTCGTACGTCGTCGCGAACTCGCCCTGCTCGTAGTAGCCGCCGCGGTCGCAGCCCTCGTGCACGGTCTTGCCGAACAGCCACGTGGGCCGCAGCGCGTCGTCGAGCGGGATCATCGGGGCGGCCCCGGTGGCCTGGTAGAGCAGGTAGAGGATCGTCTCGGACAGGTTGTCCGGGTGGGTCGGGCAGCCCGGCACGCACACGATCGGGATGCCGGCGTGGCTCTTCCAGTCCCAGCCCAGGTAGTCGGGCACGCCCATCGCGCCCGTGGGGTTGCCCGCCATGGCGTGGATGCCGCCGTAGGTCGCGCAGGTGCCGACGGCGAGGACGACCAGCGCCTTCGGGGCGAGCCGGTCGAGCCACTCGGAGGTGGTCATCGGCTGGCCGGTCGCGGGGTTGTTGCCGAACCCGCACCAGTACCCCTCCGGCTTGATCCGCTCGTTCGGGATCGACCCCTCGACGACGAGCACGAACGGATCGAGCTCGCCCCGCTCGGCCTTGAAGAACCACTCGATGAAGTCGTCGGCGCCGCCGACCGGACCGTTCTCGAAGTCGATCAACGGCCAGTGCACCGCGACCTTGGGCAGCCCGGGGAGCGCGCCGAGCGCGATCTCCTCGATGCTGGGTTGGGTGGCCGCGGTGAGCGCGACGGAGTCCCCGTCGCAGCTCAGCCCGGCGTTGATCCAGAGGATGTGTACGACGGGTTCGGTCTGCTCGGGTGCTGACATCGGTGTCGCCCCTCGGCTGGGCTGTGGTGGGATCACCGTTGTAGCGGTCGGCCGCCGTGCGGAGTAAGCGTTCGGCGCACCTAGGGGCACATGGCCGCTGTATGCGCGCGACATCTACCGGCCGGGCCGGCCGGGTCTCTCGCCTGGTTGCCGGCGGGTGGCGCCGGGCCGGCACCAGGGGTCGCGGGCGGGTGGGTGGTCGTCGGTGGCCGCGCGTCGGTCGGCGTTGGTCGGGCGTTGGTCGGGCGTCGGTCGGGCGTCGGTCGGGCGTCGGTCGGCGTCGGTCGGGCGTCGGCAGGAGTGAGCCGGCCGCGGCGTGGCGTGGCGAGCCGGGGGTTGAGCGTGGCGTGGCGTGGCGAGCCGGGCGCTGAGCGTGGCGTGGCGAGCCGGGCGTGGCGTGGCCTGGCACGGTCGGGTGGCGGCCTCGATGTGATCACCGCTTCGGAACGGCCGGGCGTGCGGGACACGCCTGCCGGTTCCCTCCCGACGATCACCAACCGGTTCGCGGACGCGCCTCACCCAAGATCGTCGACTCGGAACGCGCGGGCGTGCCCCCACACGCCGCCTGTTCCCGGTCACCGATCATGATGCCGCCGGATCCTCCGGAACCGACAGCGGCACCGGAACCGGCAGCGGCAGCGGCAGCGGAACCGGCAGCGGAACCGGCAGCGGCACCGGCAGCGGCACCGGCGCCTCCGCACCCGGCGCCTCCTCCGTACCGGAGGCGCCCCGTACCGGAGGCGTCCCGCACCGAAGGCGTCCCGCACCGAAGGCGCCCGGTGCGGGGAAAATGCCGGCGGCAGGGTGGCCCGCGGCGTCCCGTACCGCGCGCCGCCGCACCGGCGTCACGTGCACCGCACCGGCGTCCCGGCGGGTGTGCGGTCACCACGACGGCGGTGCGGTCAGCCGGACGGGTGTTGCGCCGCCAACCACGCGCACCACTCGTCCACCCCCTGGCCGGTGCGCGCGCTGGTCTCGATCACCGTGACGCCGGGGTGCACCGCGCGCAGGTTCGCGCGGAACAGGGGGAGGTCGAAGTCCAGGTGCGGCAGCAGGTCGATCTTGTTGACGAGCACGAGGTCGGCGGAGCGGAACATCACCGGGTACTTGAGCGGCTTCTCCTCGCCCTCGGTGATGGCGTAGACCATCGCGCGGTGGTGCTCGCCGACGGCGAACTCGGCCGGGCACACCAGGTTGCCGACGTTCTCCACGATCAGCAGGTCCAGGTCGGGCAGCGGGAGCCGGGCGAGCGCGGAGCGCACCATCGGGGCGTCGAGGTGGCACTCGCCGCCGAACCCGTTGGCCGTGTTGAGCAGGCTGATCGAGGCGCCGAGCCCGGCGAGGCGGTCGGCGTCGATGCTGGTCTCGATGTCGCCCTCGACGATCCCGACCCGCAGCCGACCCGGCAACCGGACGAGGGTCTCGCGCAGCAGCGCGGTCTTCCCGGCGCCCGGTGCGGACATCAGGTTGACGCAGGTGACCCCCGCCGCGTCGAGGTCGGCACGGTTGGCGGCGGCACAGTGGTCGTTCTCGTCGAAGATCCGCTCGAGCACCTCGACGCGCTCACCGCCGGTGGCGTACCCGGTGTGGTCGCCCGGCTCGTCGTGCCCGTGCTCATGGCCCTGCCCGTCCTCGTGCTTGTGGAACCGCCCCATGTCAGGTCTCCGCCAGGTCGAGCGTGGTGATCAGGAACTCCTCGCCCGCAACGACCTCGACGTCGCTCCCGCCGCACGCCTCGCAGACCAGGACGAACTCGGTCAGGGCCTGCGTGCGGTCGCACGGCCGGCACCGGATGGCGCCGGGGACGCTCTCCACCACCAGCTCCGAGGAGGCGAGCGGGGTGTCGGCGTTCATCAGGCCCCAGCAGTAGACGAGCGTGTCCGGCACGATCTGGCGCAGGGCGCCCACCCGCAGGTGGACGGCGTTGACGGTACGGCCGGCGGCATGGCGCGTGACGATGTCGACGACGGAGTTGCAGATCGACAGCTCGTGCACGGGTGTGACGGTACACACAGTCGGGCTATACGCGCGGGTGTCAAGGCTTCTAGCCTGTGCTCCAGGTCACTACCCCGGATGGAGGTGTGCATGACCTCGGTGATCACCCCCGTTCGGCGGCGTGTCGTCGTCACCGGCGTGGTGCAGGGCGTCGGCTTCCGCCCCTTCGTCCACCGGCTCGCCACCGAGTTCGACCTGGCGGGGCACGTGGGCAACGACGCGTCGGCCGTGTTCGTCGAGGTCCAGGGTCCGCCGGTCGCGGTGGTGGAGTTCGTGAGGCGGATGCAGGCCGACGCCCCGCCGCTCGCCAGGATCGCCTCGGTCGAGGTCCAGGACCTGCCCGCGGTCGCGCAGGCCGGGTTCGCCATCGTGGCGAGTGCCCCGGCGGTGGGCGCGCGCACCGCGATCCCGCCCGACGTGGCGGTGTGCGACGACTGCGTGGCCGAGCTGTTCGACCCCGCCGACCGCCGCTTCCGGCACCCGTTCGTCACCTGTACCAACTGCGGGCCCCGGTTCACGATCATCCGCGAGCTGCCCTACGACCGCCCGGGCACCACGATGGCCGCCTTCGGGATGTGCGAGCGGTGCGCGGCGGAGTACCACGACCCGACCGACCGCCGCTTCCACGCCCAGCCCGTCGCCTGCCCGGACTGCGGCCCCACGCTCACCTTCCACCCCCTCCCGCGAGTCGGGGTCTGCGTGCGCGCGAGTCGGGCCCCGGATGCGCGCGAGTCGCGGCCTGAGCGCGCGCGAGTCGGGGTCTCGGTGCGCACGAGCCGGGGTCTCGGTGCGCACGAGCCGGGGCGTGGCTGCGGGGATCCGGCGATCGCCGAGGCGCTGCGGGCGCTGGCGGGCGGGCAGGTCGTGGCCGTCAAGGGCGTCGGCGGCTACCACCTCGCCTGCGACGCCACCTCCGGGCGGGCCGTCGCGTCGCTGCGGGCGCGCAAGGCCCGCGGCGGCAAGCCGTTCGCGGTGATGGTGCGCGACCTCGCCGCCGCCCGCGGCCTCGTCGACATCGACGACGACGAGGCCGCCGTGCTCACCTCGCCCGCTCGCCCGGTGGTGCTGCTGCGCCGGCGCCCGGATGCCGAGGTCGCCGACGGGGTCGCCCCCGGCAGCCCGTGGCTGGGCATCCTGCTGCCCTACACCCCGGTCCACCACCTGCTGCTGGAGACGGGCGGAACTCTCGTCCTGACCAGCGCGAACCGCTCCGACGAGCCCATCTGCTTCACCGACGACGACGCCGCGACCCGCCTGCCCGCCCTCGCCGACGCCGTGCTCGACCACGACCGCCCGATCCACGTGCCGTGCGACGACTCCGTGGTGCGGGTCGTGGACGGCCGGGAACTGCCCGTCCGGCGCTCCCGCGGGTACGCCCCGCTGCCGGTCGACCTGGGCCGGGAGGTGCCGGCGGTGCTCGCCGTCGGCGGGGAACTCAAGAACACGTTCTGCCTGACCGACGGGCGGCTGGCGTTCTGCTCGGCGCACGTCGGCGACATGGGCACGCTGGAGACGCTGCGCGCCTACGAGCGCGCGGTCGGGCAGCTCACCGGGCTGCGCGCGCAGCCGGTGCGGATGGCGGCCGACCTGCACCCCGGCTACCGCACCCGGGCCTGGGCCGAGGACCACGCGGGCGACCGCCCGCTCGATCTCGTGCAGCACCACCACGCCCACGTCGTCGCGCTGCTCGCCGAGCACGGCCGGCTCGGCGAGCCGGTCGTCGGCGTCGCGTTCGACGGCACCGGCTACGGCACCGACGGGACGGTCTGGGGTGGGGAGATCCTGCGCCTGGGCCCCGACAGCCACCGCTTCGTCCGCGCCGCGCACCTGGCGCCGGTGCTGCTCCCCGGCGGCGACGCGGCCGTCCGCCACCCGCGCCGGATGGCGCTGTCACACCTGCGTGCCGCCGGCATCGCCTGGGACGCCGACCTGCCGCCCGTGGCCGCGTGCGAGCAGGCGGAGCTGGCGCTGCTGGCCTCGCAGCTGGACTCGGGCACCGGCTGCGTCCCGACGTCGAGCATGGGCCGCCTGTTCGACGCGGTGGCCAGCCTGCTGGGCGTACGCCATGAGGTGACCTACGAAGGCCAGGCGGCACTGGACCTGGAGGCGTTGGCGGCCGCAGTCGCCGCCACCCGGTCACAGCAGGGTGGCCCTGCTCCGGTCCAGTCGGAGCACAGCCACCCTGCTGTGACGCGGATGGGGGTGGGCGGCGGCCGGTTCGACCCGGCGCCCGTGCTGCGACGGCTGGTCGCGGGGGTTCGGGGCGGGGAACCGGTGCCCGAGCTGGCGCTCGCGTTCCACGTCGCCGTCGCGGACGCCGTCGCCGAGATGGTGACCCAGGTCTCGAACGGTGTGAGACTGGTCGGGCTCACCGGTGGCGTCTTCCAGAACGTGCTGCTGCTGCGGCTCACCCGCCGCCGACTGGAGGAGCGGGGTTTCGCGGTGCTCAGCCACCGCGCCGTCCCACCGAACGACGGCGGGCTCGCGCTGGGCCAGGCGGCCGTGTCGGCGCTCCGCGGGATCGAACAGCAGGGCGGGATCGAACAGCAGCGTGCACTCGACGGGGAGGGCTGAGCCATGTGCCTGGGGATCCCGGGCCGGACCGCGGAGATCTGGGACGAGCCGAGCGGGGCGATCGGCGAGGCGTCGACCCGGGTGACCATCGCGACGACGACCGGGCACGGAGTGTTCGGCGGTCAGCCAGTGGTGCCGTCGTGACCACCGCGATCGACCGCGGGCTGGCCGAGGACCTCCCGGCCGACCTCGCCGCCGCGTCGCTGGCGCTCGCGCGCCGGTTCGCCGCGGGCGCGACGCTGTGGAGCCTGGCCCCGGCGTGGGAGCCGCACGCGCAGCACGTGGCGGTGGAGTTCGTGCACCCGGTGATCGTCGGGAAGAGGGCGCTGCCCGGCGTCGCGCTGACCGGGCCGGACCTGGTCGCGACCACCCGCGTGTCGGTGCGGACCGGCGACGTCGTGCTGGCCGTGGCCGCCGCGGACGAGCCCGCCGTGCGCGAGGTGATGCGCCGCGCGCCGGCCTGGGGCGCCACGACGCTGTGGATCGGCAGCGGCGGGCGGCCCGCGGCCGGTGCGGCCGACCACGTCCTGTGGCTCGACGACCCCGACCCGCGGCTGCCCGCCACCGGCGGTTTCGTGCTGCTCTACCACCTGCTCTGGGAGCTCACGCACGTCTGCTTCGAGCACCCCGGGCTGCTCGCTCCGGACGAGGAGTGCACCGACGAGGTCTGCATCACCTGCAGCGACGAGGGCCGACTCGCCGAGATGGTCGGCCCGGGGCGGGCCCGCACGGCGCAGGGCATCGAGGACGTCTCGACCGTGCTCGTGGACCCGGTCTCGGTCGACGACCTCGTGCTGGTGCACGCCGGCACGGCGATCACGAAGGTGGAGGCGTCGTGACCAACTTCCTCTACCCCTTCCTGGACGCGGAGGAACGCGACCAGGACTCGCTGCTGCGCGACCTCGCCGCCTCGGCCCGCGCGAAGGCCGCGGAGAGCGCGGCGCTGCGGGCCTCGACGCTCGCAGGGTCCACCGACCGGATCGCCGTCGCCGCCGCGGAGATGGCGCGCCGGTTCGCCGCGGGCGGGCGGATGTTCTGCTTCGGCAACGGCGGCAGCTCCACCGACGCGACGACGCTGGCCGGCCTGTTCGCGCGCCCGCCGCTCGGCACGGCGCTCCCGGCGTGGTCGCTCACCGCCGACCAGGCGATCCTCACCGCGCTGGGCAACGACGTCGGCTTCGAGCTGGTGTTCGCCCGCCAGCTCATCGCCCGCGGCGACGGCCGCGACATCGCCGTCGCGCTGTCCACCAGCGGCAGCTCGAAGGACCTGATGGCCGCGTTCCGCGAGGCCCGCACACGCGGGATGTTCACCGTCGGCTTCGCCGGGTACGACGGCGGCCAGTTCGCCGCGTCGCCGGACGTCGACATCTGTTTCACGGTGGCCTCGCAGAGCGTGCACCGCATCCAGGAGGCGCAGGCCCTGCTGGGCTACCAGCTGTGGCACACCGTCCACGAGGAGCTGGGATGATATGAAGTCCGACTACCTGAGTTCGGGACCGAGCTTCGCCGAGGGCGAGGTGATCGAGCGGATCGAGGCCTTCCGCAAGCGCCGACCCCGGCTGCGCGAGGAGATCGTGACGCTCGCGCACGGGGCGGGCGGCAAGTCGTCGGCGGCGCTGGTGGACGCGGTGTTCGTCGAGGCGTTCCGCAACGAGGCGCTGGAGGACCTCGGCGACGGCGCCGTGCTGACGCTCCCGAGCGGGGAGCGCCTCGCGTTCTCCACCGACTCGTTCGTGGTGCAGCCGATCCGGTTCCCCGGCGGCTCCATCGGGCACCTCGCGGTGCACGGCACGATCAACGACCTGGCGTGCTCCGGCGCGGTGCCGCGGTGGCTCTCCGCGGCGTTCGTGCTGGAGGAGGGCTTCCCGATCGCGACGCTGCGCGAGATCGTCGCCGACATGGCGGCGGCGGCCGCGGCGGCGGGCGTGCAGATCGTCACGGGCGACACCAAGGTCGTGCCCCGCGGCGCCGCCGACGGGCTGTTCGTGACCACGGCCGGGGTCGGGGTGGTCCCGGCCGGGCGCCGCCTCGCCGCGGCCGACGTGGCCGTGGGCGACCGGCTGATCCTGTCCGGGCCGATGGGCGACCACGGCATGGCCGTCATGCTCGCCCGCGGCGACCTCGCCATCGAGGCCGACATCCGGTCCGACACCGCGGCGGTGTCCGACCTGGTCGAGCACCTGCTGGCCGCGGCCCCGGCCACGCGCTGGCTGCGCGACCCCACCCGCGGCGGCGTCGGCACCGTCGCCAACGAGCTGGCGCGGGCGACCGGGCTCGGCGTCGTGCTCGACGAGCAGGCGCTGCCCGTGCGCCCGGTCGTCAACGGGGCCTGCGAGATGCTCGGCATCGACCCGCTCTACGTCGCCAACGAGGGCAGGTTCCTCGCCGTGGTGGCCGCCGACGAGGCCGACGCCGGGCTCGCCGCGATGCACGCCCACCCGCTCGGCGGCGAGGCCGTCGTCGTCGGGGAGATCACCGAGCAGCCCGGCGCCACGGTCGTGCTGCGCACCGCCTTCGGGGGCACCCGGATCGTCGACATGCTCGTCGGCGACCCCCTCCCGCGGATCTGTTAGGAGGACCGCCATGTGCCTGGGGATTCCCGGCCGGATCGTCGAGATCACCGACGCGGCCAACTGCCTCGCCAAGGTCGACGTCAGCGGGGTGCAGCGCACGATCTCGGTCCGCCTGCTGGCGCCGGCGCTGCCCGAACCCGACGAGTGGGTGCTCGTCCACGTCGGATTCGCCATGTCGAGGATCGACGAGACGGAGGCGCTGCTCACGCTCGCCGCCATGCAGAAGCTCGGCGACGCCTACACCGACGAGCTCGAGGCGTTCAGGGAGAGTGCGGTATGAGGTTCGTCGACGAGTTCCGCGACCCGGCCGCCGCCCGGAAGCTGGTCGGCGCCATCGATCGGCTCGCCGCGTCAGGATCGGGCGGCGACCGCCACTACAAGTTCATGGAGGTGTGCGGCGGGCACACCCACACCATCTACCGCCACGGCATCGAGCACCTGCTCCCGGCGAACGTCGAGCTGGTGCACGGGCCGGGATGCCCGGTGTGCGTCATCCCGATGGGCCGCGTCGACGACGCCATGTGGATCGCCGAGCAGCCCGACGTGATCTTCACGTGCTTCGGCGACATGATGCGCGTCCCCGGGTCGAACGGCTCGCTGCTGGACGCGAAGGCGCGCGGCGCGGACGTCCGGTTCGTGTACTCGCCGCTCGACGCGCTCAAGCTCGCCGTCGACAACCCGGACAAGCAGGTCGTGTTCTTCGCGCTCGGGTTCGAGACCACGGCGCCGTCCACGGCCGTCACGCTGGTGCGCGCCCGCGAGCTGGGCGTCGAGAACTTCTCGGTGTTCTGCAACCACGTCACGATCGTGCCGCCGCTCAAGGCGATCCTGGACTCGCCCGACCTGCGCCTGGACGGGTTCCTCGGCCCGGGACACGTGTCCACCGTCGTCGGCAACGCGCCCTACCGGTTCGTCCCGCAGGTGTACGGCAAGCCGATCGTCGTGGCCGGGTTCGAGCCGCTGGACATCCTCGCGTCGGTGGCGATGCTGCTCACCCAGATCCGGGAGGGCCGCTGCGAGGTGGAGAACCAGTACTCGCGGGTGGTGCACGAGGAGGGCAACCCGGCGGCGCTCGCGCTGCTGGGGCAGGTCTTCGCACTGCGCCCGCACTTCGAGTGGCGCGGGCTCGGATTCATCTCGCAGAGCGCGCTGCGCCTGTCCGACGACTACGCCGGGTTCGACGCCGAGCTGCGCTACGCCATGCCGGGCGTGCGTGTCGCCGACCCGAAGGCGTGCCAGTGCGGCGAGGTGCTCAAGGGCGTGCTCAAGCCGTGGGAGTGCAAGGTGTTCGGCACCGCGTGCACCCCGGAGACGCCGATCGGGACGTGCATGGTGTCGCCCGAGGGCGCGTGTGCGGCCTACTACAACTTCGGGCGGATGCACCGGGAGGCGGCCGACCTTGTCCGCGGTGCTCACTAGGGGCGTCGACCTCTTCTCCCGCTACGCCCTCGCGCCCAACGCGCTGGGCTTCTGCGGGCCGCCGACGGGCCTGGGCGCCACGGAGACCGAGATCCGGGCCGCGGCCACCCGGTTCTCCGGCGCGTGGCCCTACCTGCAGGTGCTGGCCCGGCTCACCGGCACCGCGGACCCGCTGGACGCGCGGCTCGTGGAGTCCTACTGGCTGGGGCGCGACATCGGCGTCGACGGGCCGGCGTTCGGCGCGGCCCTGCTGGAGGTCATCGGGCCGCGGGCCGGGCACTACTGGAGCCACCTGACGCCCGACCTGCTGGCGCAGGCGTCGGGCGACCACGGGTTCCACGTGTTCGGCGTGTACCCGTGGAGCCGACTGCTCGGCTCCGGGCTCGACCACCCCCGGCACGTGCTCGACCGCTGTCGCATCCGTTGGGGCACCGTCACGGGGTGCTCGACCGAGGGCGTCGACGTCGAGACCCGCCACCTGACCTGGGACGGCACGGAACTGCGCCTCGGGGAGCCCGCGCCGGAGCGGATCGAGGCGGATCACGCGCTGGTCGTCGTCGCGGTGGGGGACACGGTCGCGCTGCACTGGGAGTGGCTCTGCGACCGGCTGGACGCCGAGCAGACGAGCGCGCTGGAGAGAACCACGATGCACCACATCGCGGCGACGAACGGACGGCTGCGGCCATGACCGCCACCACCACCCTGCCGCGACTCGGTGGAGGGCCTGCTGTCCCTGGGGTGAACACGGACGGAAGTCGGGGTCATCCCTGACCGAACTCCGACCTTCTACCGATGTATCAGCGCGCGGATCACGGCATCGTACGGATCGTGATCGACACCCTGCGGCTCGTCACCGAGGCCGCGCTCGCGTCCCCGTGGTTGCTGGCCGTGATCCTCGTGCTCGCGGTCGTCGACGCGTTGCTGCCGGTGGTGCCGAGCGAGGCCCTGATCATCGCGGCCGGGGTGGCGTCGGTGGCGGGGGAGCAGAACCTGCTGGCGGTGATCGCCGTGGCCGGGACGGGCGCCTTCCTGGGCGAGGTCGCGGGGTACCTGATCGGGCGGGGGATCGGCCCGGCGGTGCGTACGCGGTTCACCCCGGGCGGGGCCCGGGCCTCGACCTTCGACCGGATCGCCCGGCTGCTCGACCGGCGCGGGGGCACCGTGCTGCTGACGGCCCGCTTCGTCCCGGCCGGGCGGACCGTCGCGACGCTCGCGGCCGGCGCCACCGGCTACCCGGTGTCGCGCTTCCTCGCCTTCACCGCCGCCGGGTCGCTGCTGTCCGCCACCTACCAGGCGCTCATCGGCTTCCTCGGCGGCGCCGCGTTCACCCACGACACCGTCACCGCGTTGCTGGTGAGCTTCGGGCTGGCCATCGCCGTCACGGTCGTGATCGAGGCCGTCCGGAGGGTCCGCCGCCCACCGGCGCCCGCAGCAGAGCGGCGCGGCGCGGACGGGAGCGGCACGGATCGGCGTGGGCCCGGGCGCGAGCTCGTACCCGCGGCCGGGCCGCAGGGACCCGCGCCCCTCCGGATCCGTGGGATCGCACGCCGGCCGGGGCACCGCGCTGCCGCCGGGTCCCGCCGCGAGGTCGGTGCCGCCACCCGGCCACCGGCCGGACGTCGAGTGCTCGGGCACGCCGTCCGGTCCTAGCGGCCACCCTCACGCAGGCCAGCACGGGCGTCGGCCACGCGTCGTGGCGTGGGGTCCCGGGCGGTCGCACGCAGGGTGACGACGGCCGCGCCCGATCGTGCTTGTATTGAAAACGATTATCACTACAGTGTGATCCCATGACCTCGATCCGCTCCGGGGGCCCCGTGCTGCCCGGTGACGCCCGCGGCTGGGCCCTGCACGACCGGCTGCCCCGAACCCTGACGCCCGACGAGATCCGGGCGATCAACAACCCGAGCCGCGCGATCCACGACCACCGCAGCTACACCTGGAACGGGTGGGACTTCGACCTGCCGCCGGGCGTGTTCCACCCCGGGGAGACCAGCCGCCTGGTGCACTCCCGCCTGCTCGACGGCACGCTGCCGGTGGCCGGCCTGCGCTACGCCGCGATGGGCGCCGGGCTCGGGGTCGAGGCCGTCGTCGCGGGGGTGCACGGCGCCGCCGCCGTGTACGCGCTGGACGTCCACCCGGAGAGCGTGCGCACCACAGCCCGGCACTACGCCCGCATCGTGGGCTCCGGCGGGCCGCCGCTGTACCCGCTGGTCGCCGACGTGTGGGAGGGCTTCCCCGACGGCCACCAGGTCGACGTCGTCACGTTCAACCCGCCGGCGATCGAGCTGCCGCTCTCCGACGACCCGGACATCGTGCGCAACCTGTGCGTGGGGCGTGACATCGCCTCGCGGTTCTTCGGCCAGCTCGTCTCCCGCGAGCTGCTCGCGCCCGGCGGTGTGGTGTACCTGATCGTCTCCAACACCGCGCCGCTGCGCGACATCGTCGCGATCGGGCTGGACGCCGGGTTCGACGCCGAGGTCGTGCACGTCGAGGACTGGCCGGGCGACGACGTGCAGACCTACCTGTTCGCGCTGCGCCGCCCGGACGTGGACCGGTGATCCACGCCCACTACGCGGACGCGATCGCCGACCCGGACGCGATCCGGGTGGAGGACGGCGTCGTCTGCCTGCGCTTCGAGGTGATGAAGGTGCGTTCGGCGCTGGGCGCGGTCGGCCATCTGCTCGACGCGGGTCTCGTGCGGCGCGGCGACACCCTCGTCGACAGCTCCAGCGGCATCTACGCCCACGCCCTCGCGCTGGCCTGCCACCGCCACGGCATGCGCTGCCACATCGTGGGGTCCACGACCGTGGACCGGACGCTGCGGGTGCAGCTGGAGATACTCGGGGCCACCCTCGAGCAGGTCCGCTCCTCGACGGACCTCGCGCTCGACCAGAACCTGCGGGTCCAGCGGGTGGGGGAGCTGCTGCTGCGCAACCCGCGCTACCACTGGATGCGCCAGTACCACGACGGCGTGCACTACCTCGGCTACCGCGAGGTCGCGGCGGCGCTGGGGCGGGCGCTGCCGGCGGGCCCGCTGACGATCGTCGGCGGCGTGGGCACCGGCGCGTCCACCGGCGCGCTGGCCACCTACCTGCGCCGGGCCGGGCGCGACGTCGAGCTGGTCGGGGTGCAGCCCTTCGGCAGCGTCACGTTCGGGGCCGAGCACACCGCCGACCCCGACATGATCATCGCGGGGATCGGCAGCTCCATCGAGTTCCGCAACGTCCGCCACCACCTCTACGACCGCGTGCACTGGATCGCCTTCCCGTGCGCCCGGGCCGGCACGGTGGGGCTGCTGCGGCGCAGCGGCGTCTTCGCCGGGCTGTCGTCCGGGGCGGCCTACCTGGTCGCGCGCCACGAGCGGGCGCGCGCGGCCGGGCGCACCGTGGTGTTCCTGGCCCCGGACACCGGGCACCGCTACGTCGACGCGGCGTTCGCGGGCCACGAGGAGGTGCCCCCGGTCGAGGCGTTCGCGCCCCGGACGGTGCGCAGCGCCGACGAGCTGGAGCTGCCCTGGTCGACCACGGACCGGGTCCCGCGCCCGCGGGCCGCCGAGCCCGCCCGGGCGGCGTCGTGAGCGCCGTGGCCGATCTCGTCGAGGAGGTGCTCGCCGGGCGGCACGGACCCGACCCGGCCCACGTCGTCGCCACGAGCGTGTTCTGGGTCCACCACGGCACCCGGCTGGCGGGCGGCACCACGACCTACCGCAACCAGTACCTGCTGGTCCGGGTCGGCGCGGCGTTCGGCGCCTGCGCGTTCGAGGCGGGCGAGGTCGACCCGCAGGTGTGCGCCGACGCCTCCGGCCGCCCGCTCGACACCCTGCTGCGCAGCGGGACGCCCGCGCTGCGCACCGCCGCGCTGGACGCGCACCTGGGCGCCGCGCGGCCGCACCGCGACGCCGCCTCGACGACGGTGGTCCTGCCGGCCGGGACCCCCGAGGTGCGGGCCCGGGCCCGCGACGCGGCCGTGGCCGGGCTGCTCGACGTCGCCCCCGGCAGCCGGGTCGGGCTGATCGGGGTGGTGAACCCGCTGGTCGCGGCCATCCGCGAGCGGGGGGCCGAGCCCCTGCCGTGCGACCTGAACCTGCGCACCACGCAGTGGGGCGACCCGGTCACCCCCGACATGGCCGGGTCCTCGACGTCGCCGACGCCGTCGTGGCCACCGGCATGACGCTGGGCAACGGCAGCTTCGACACCATCCTGCGCCGCTGCCGCGAGCGCGGTGTCCCGCTCGTCGTCTACGCCCAGAGCGGCGCCGCCGTCGCCCGGGCGTTCCTCGGCGCCGAGGTCACCGCCCTGTCCGCAGAGCCGTTCCCCTTCTCCCAGTTCAGCGCCGATCCCACGGCGCTGTACCTCTACACCGACAAGGAATCCTGATGCGCCTGCGTCCCGCAACGTCCGTGCTGGCGGCCACCGCACTGGCCGGTCTCGTCGCCTGTGGCGGCCCCGGACCCGAGTCCGCGACCCCGGCCGCGGGCGATGCGGTCACCGTCGAGAACTGCGGGCGGCAGGTCACCGTCGCCGCCCCGCCCCAGCGGGTCATGGTGATCGGCGGCGAGGCGGGCACGCTGGTCGCGGCCGCGGGCGGCACCGAGCGGATCACCGCGTTCGCGCCGCTGGACGACGAGCCGCTCGGCGACGCCGAGGCCGAGCTGTCGACCCGGCCCCGGCTGCCGCTGGCCGGCAGCGACGGCATCTCCCGCGAGTTCATCGTCGGGCAGACCCCCGACCTGGTGGTGACGTTCGGACTGGAGGGCACCACGCCCGAGGAGCTGGAGTCCCTCGGCATCCCGACGTTGATCGTCGCCGGGTACTGCGGCGGGTTCGGAGCGGGGCAGTCGCAGCGCAGCGGATCGGCCCTGGAGGACGTCGCCACCGACGTCGAGATGATCGGCACCGTGCTCGGTACGTCCGAGGTGGCAGCAGCCGCCGCCGACGACCTGCGGGCCCGGGTGGAGGCCGTTCGGACGCAGGCCACGCCCGACGGGCGCAGCGCGGCGGCGCTGTACCTCGCCGGCCCGGACAGCGCCCTGGGCGCCTACGGCAACCTCGGCATGGTCCACGAGCAGCTGGAGATCATCGGGCTGAGCAACGTGTTCGGGGCGGAGCCCGAGCGCTACTTCGAGCCCAGCGTCGAGTCGCTGATCGGCACGGCGCCCGACGTCGTCCTGGCGCTCTACCAGGCCAAGGACATCACACCGGAGCAGGTGCGCGAGCAGGTGTTGTCCCGCCCGGAGATCGCCGGGCTGCCCGCGGTCGCCGCGCAGGACGTGCTGGTGCTCGACTTCTTCTACTCCGGGCACGGCACCCTGGCCGTCGACGGTCTGGAGCAGCTCACCGCGCAGCTGGCCACCCTGTCGTGACGGCCCACCCCGTGTCGGCGCCGCCCGACCGGCTCGACGCCGTCGGGGAACAGGACGACCTCGGCCGCGGGGCACGGCGGCGGCACACCGCCCTGTGGACCGGCGGGCTCGGCGCGCTGCTGGTGCTGACGATCCCGCTCGCGGTCGGGCTGGGGCCGGTGCCCGTCCCGCCCGGCACGGTCGCGGAGATCCTGGGCCACCGCCTCGTCGGGGTCCCCGCCGCGGCCGGCTGGAGCGGCGCGGAGGACAGCATCGTCTGGGTGGTGCGGACGCCGCGGGTGCTGCTCGGTGCGGTCGTCGGGGCGGCGCTGGCGCTGGCCGGGGTCGCCCTGCAGACCCTGGTCCGCAACGTGCTCGCCGAGCCCTACCTGCTCGGGGTGTCGGCGGGCGCCTCCACCGGTGCGGCGGCCACCATCCTGTTCGGGGTCGGCGCGGCGCTCGGCGGGGGCGCGCTCGCCGGCAGCGCCTTCGCCGGCGCGGTCGGCGCGATCGTGCTGGTGTTCGCGGTCGCCGGGATCGGCGGCGCGATCACCTCGGTGCGGCTGCTGCTGGCCGGGGTGGCGGTGGGCTACGTGCTGCAGGCCGTCACCAGCTTCATGATCTTCGCATCGGACAGCCCGGAGGGCGCCCGGGCGGTGCTGTTCTGGCTGCTCGGCTCGCTGGCCCAGGCCGACGGCACCGCGGTGGCGGTGGTCGCGGCCACCACGGCGGTCACGGCCGCGGTGCTGCTGGGCTGGTCGCGCCGCCTCGACGCGCTGGCCGTCGGCGACGACACCGCGCGCGCCCTGGGCACGCACCCGGCCCGGCTGCGGGCGTGGGCGCTGGTCGTCGTGGCGCTGGCCGTGGGCGCCGCGGTCGCGGTGTCGGGCGGGATCGGTTTCGTGGGTCTCGTCGTGCCGCACGTGGCCCGGCTGTGCGTCGGCGGCGTCCACCGTCGGGTGCTGCCCGTCGCCGCGCTGATCGGCGCCTGCTTCCTCGTGTGGGCCGACGTCGTCGCCCGCACCGCGTTCGCGCCGCGGGAGCTGCCGCTGGGGATCGTCACCGCGGTCGTCGGCGCTCCCTTCCTGCTCGTGCTCGTCCGTCGCCTGCGCGCGGCCTGAGAGGAATCCATGCTGAGCGTCCTGCGGAACCGGCGGTTCCGGCTGGCCTGGGTGAGCTGGACGCTCACCAGCGCGGCCACGTCCGTCATGCCGGTGGCCCTGACCCTCCACGTCCTCGACTCCCGGGGCGGGCTCGCGGTGCTCGGCCTGGTGCTCGGGGCCCGCACGCTCGGGATCGTCCTCGGCGCGGTGCTCGGGGGGATCGTCACCGACGGCTACCCGCGCCGCACCGTGCTGACGGTCGCCAGCGCCGTGCGCGGGGCGGCGATCCTCGCCTCGGTCGGGGCGTTCGCGGTGTCGGTGCCCCTGCTCTGCGCGTGCGTGCTGCTCACCGGGGTGGGGGAGGGGATCTTCCGCGGCGCCTACCAGGCACTGATCGGGGAGGTCGTCCCCGAGGCCCAGCGCCAGCCCGCCAACGCGGTGTCGACGCTGAGCAGCCGGCTGCTGCTCGTCGGCGGTCCCGGGCTGGCGGCGGTGTCGTACGCCGTGGTCGGCGGGGCGGCGACCCTCGCGGCGACCGGTGCGCTGTGGCTGGCGTCGGCTGCGGTGGCGCTGCTCCTGCCGCGCGGCGCCCCCCGCCCGTCGGACGCGGCCCGGCGGCGCCCGTTCGCCGACTACGGCGAGGTGCTGCGCGAGGTGGGCCGGCACCGCTGGTTCGTGGCGGGGCTCGGGGCCCTGATGGTGTGGCTGTCGATCGGGTTCGCCGTGCAGCAGCTGACGCTGCCCCTGGTCAGCCGGGAACTGTTCGGGACCGACGCCTTCCTGGCGATCGCGCTGGGCGCCTACTCGGCGGGTGCGGTCGTCGCCGCGCTGGTCCTGGGCCGGTTCACCCCGCGCCCGGCCGGGGTCGTCGCGTTCGCCGGCCTGGGCGTGTTCGGGCTGGTGCCGCTGTCGCTGGCCGTGCCGGACGCGCCGGTGCTCGTCGTGGCCGCCTACGTGCTCGGCGGGGCGGGCATCGAGACGTTCAACATCCTGTGGTTCTCCGCGATCCAGCGGGAGGTCGCGCCGGAGCGGCTCGGGCGCGTGTTCGCCTTCGACTTCATGGTCTCCTACGGCGTCACCCCGCTCGGGCTGGTCGTGCTGCCGGTGTTGCTCACCGGGTTCGGGACGACGCCGGTGCTCGTCGCCTGCGGGGTGGCGACCCTGGCCGCGGGGGCGCTCGCGCTGCTGGTGCCCGGGGCCCGCGGGCTCGCCGACCCGAGGCAGGTGCCGGCGCGATGATCACCGCGTCCGACGTGGGGTTCGCCTACGACGGCACCCCGGTCCTGGCCGGGGTGGAGCTGACCGCGGCCCAGGGCGGCGTGCTCGGGCTGATCGGCCCCAACGGCAGCGGCAAGACGACGCTGCTGCGGATCCTCTACACCGCGCTCGCCCCGCGCACCGGCGCGGTGCTGCTCGACGGGGAGCCGGTGGCGTCGCTGCCCGGGCGGGAGATGGCCCGGCGGGTCGCCGTCGTGGCCCAGGAGAACCCGCCGGAGCTGCCGATCTCGGTGGCCGAGATGGTGCTGCTCGGGCGCTCGCCGCACCGCTCGGCGTTGCAGCCCTTCACCGGCCCGGACCACGCGATCGCGGCCACCGCGCTGCGCCGGGTCGGGATGCGGGAGTACGCCGAGCGGCCCTTCGTCATGCTCTCGGGCGGGGAGAAGCAGCGGGTGCTCATCGCCCGCGCGCTGGCCCAGCAGGCCCGGCACCTGCTGCTCGACGAGCCGACCAACCACCTCGACATCCGCTACCAGCACGAGGTGCTCGGCCTGGTCGCGACGCTGGGCATCACCACCGTCGTCGTGCTGCACGATCTCAACCTCGCCGCGCGCTACTGCGACCGGCTCGTGCTCCTGCACCGCGGCACCGTCGCCGCGGCCGGACCGGCCGACGAGGTGCTGACGCCCGAGGTGCTCGAACCGGTCTACCAGGTGTCGGTCCGCCGCTTCGACGACGGGGACTGCGCGCAGCTGGTGTTCCGGCCGCGGACGGCGCTCAGCCCGCCGTGAACACGACCGAGTGCTGCCCGGTCGCGCCGTCCGGCACGACCGGCGCGATCTCGTCGGTCTGCGTGACGCCGTTCGCGTCGGTGGCCCGCACCTGCACGACGTGCGAGCCGGCGGCGACGTCGACGGTCGTGCGCCACATCCGCCAGGTGTCGCCGCTGACCTCTCCTGCGAGCTCGGCCTCCGTCCACGGCCCCTGGTCGAGGCGGATCTCCACGCGGCTGATGCCGACCGGCTGCGACCAGGCGAGGCCCGCGACCGTGACCTGCCCGGCCGGGGTGGCGGCGAAGGGCCGGGGGAAGTCGATGCGCGACTGCGTCTTGATCGGGCCGCGCTCGCCCCAACCGCGCTGCAACCAGTAGGCCTGCTTCGCGTCGAACGTGGTGACCTCCAGGTCGGTGACCCACTTCGTCGCCGACACGTACCCGTACAGCCCCGGCACCACCATCCGCACCGGGAAGCCGTGTTCGGGCGGCAGCGCCTCGCCGTTCATACCGATCGCGAGCAGCGCGCCGCGATCGGGCTCCAGCAGCACGTCGACCGGCGTGCCCGCGGTCCACAGCCGGTCGCTGGAGGTGGACAGCACCTGGTCGGCGCCCGGAGCGACACCGGCCTCCAGCAGGATCTCGCGCAGGTCGACCCCGACGAAGTTCGCCGTGGAGATCAGGTCCCCGCCGACCTCGTTGGACACGCACAGCATCGTGATCGTGCGCTCCACCAGCGGGCGGGCGAGCAGGTCGTCGAAGGTGAGCCTCAGCTCGCGGTCGACCATCCCGTGCACCCGCAGCGACCAGTCGGCCGCGGTCTGGGTGGGGATCCGCAGCGCGGTGTCGATCCGGTAGAAGTCGGCGTTGGAGGTGACGAATGGCGTGCCGGTCTCCGGGAAGGCCGCGCCCGCCGGGATCGCCGGGGCCCGCCGGGACAGCCCGGTCCGGCGCAGCATCGCGGTGACCTCGTCGCGCGAGCCGCTGCGCCGCGACCCCAGCACCTGGCCCAGCCCGGCGGCGGCCAGTGCGCCGAACCCGATCGCCGCCGAGGTGCCCAGCAGCACCTTCCGGCGCGCGACGCCGCCGCCGCCCGTGCGCGGGGCGGGCAACGCGAGCGCGTGCAGGCGGCGCAGCACCAGCACCCCCGCGCCCGCCGACGCCGCCGGGGCGAGCAGGTCGACCGGCGTGAACGCCGGGGAGAACAGGACGGCGGCGAAGCCCAGCAGGCCCAGCGCCGTGACGGCGAGGACCCCGGGACGGGGCCGCTCCCGCGACGCCAGACCGGCCGCCGCCGCCGCGAGGAGCAGCACGACCCCCATCCCGGCGAGCAGGACGGGCTTGTCGGCCGTGCCGAACGCGTTCTTCGCGAAGTCGACCAGCCACTGCGGGGCGAGCGCGATCGCGGAGTTGCCCACCGCCAGGAACGGCGACGACGCGGGCGACACGACGCCCGCGACCAGGTGGCCCGCCCCCAGCGCGGCGGCGACCGCCACGACCCCCATCAGTGCGGCCGGGCGCGGCGGGATCGGGGTGACGGGGGGACGGACCTCGGTCGTGCTCACGTCCGCCAGTGTCCCCCTCCGCGGGGCCCGTGACGGCGGCGACGCCTTACGGATCGGTGATGCTCCGACCCGCGCACATCCCGGTCACCCGCGCACGTCCCGACGTGCGCGGATGGCCGGAGCGTGCGCGGGTCGGGGACGCGGGGTCACCGATCGCCCTGGCCGTAGCCCGCCAGGGCGTCGCGGACGCGGTCGATCTCCGCGCCGTCGAGCGTGCGCAGCGGGAGTCCGGTGGCCAGCCCCCGCAGCGCCACGTCGCACACGTACTCCAGGTAGCCCGCCCGGTCCAGCGCGCCCGCGACGCCGGGCGCCACGAGCACGGCCCCGTGGTTGGCCATCAGCGCCGCGGTGCGCCCGACCAGCGCCGCGCGCACGTGCTCGGCCAGCGCGGCGGTGCCGAACGTCGCGTAGGGCGCCACGCGGATCGCGCCGCCGAAGAACGCCGCGTAGTAGTGGGTCAGCGGCACCTCGTCGACCACCGTGGACAGCGCCGTCGAGGCCGCGGCGTGGGTGTGCAGCACCACCTCGCCGTCGGCGGCCCCGGGGCGGGTGTGGACGAGACAGTGCAGCGCCAGCTCGGAGGTCGGGGCCAGCGGGGCGTCGACCGGTGATCCGTCGAGCGCGTGCAGGCCGACCATCGCCGCGGTCAGCGAGCCGTAGTCGACGCCGCTGGGGGACACGGCGATCAGCTCGCCGTCGCGCACCGACACATTGCCCGCCGTGCCCACCACCAGGCCCCGCTCGACCAGCCCCCGGCACAGCGCCACGACCGCGGCGCGGGCGTCACCCACGGCCGACCCCGCCACGGGTGACGACCGCCACCGCCAGCAGCGTGGTCAGCGGCACCGCGGCGACCAGCCCGATGCTGCCCACCAGCGTGCGCACCACCTCGGTGGCGATCACCTGCGAGGTGAGGGTGTCGACGAGCCCGCGCTCGGCCACGCTGAACAGCAGCAGCAGCGGCAGCGCCGCACCGGCGTAGGCCAGCACGAGCGTGTTGACGGCTGCGCCCACGTGGTCGCGCCCGATCCGCATCGCCGAGGTGAACAGCGCGGTCGGCCGCAGGCCCGGGTCGGCGCGGCGCAGCTCCCACACGGCGCTGGCCTGGGTGACGGTGACGTCGTCGAGCGCGCCGAGCGCCCCGATCATCAGCCCGGCCAGCACGATCCCGCGCCCGTCCAGGCCGCTGCCCAGCACGTTGGCCAGTGCGGCGGTGTCCTCGTCGGCACCGGTCAGGGCACTGGCCGCGGCGAACCCGGCACCGAGCAGCCCGATCAGGACGAGGCTCCCGAGCGTGCCGAGCACCGCCACCGAGGTACGCGCGGACGGGCCGTGGGTCAGGTACAGCGCCCCGAACATGATCACCGAGCAGCCGACCACGGCCACCGCCAGCGGGTCCTTGCCGGCCAGGATCGCCGGCAGCACGAACCCGACCAGCACGATGCCGCTCAGCACGAGGGCGCCGAGCGAGGCCACCCCGCGCCAGCGGCCCAGCGCCACCACCGCGGCGGCGAACAGCAGCGCCAGCAACCCCAGCGGCACGTCGCGCTGGAAGTCGTCGATCTGGTAGGACTCGGGATCCGCAGGATCACCGGTGACCACCAGTCGCACGTCGTCGCCGGTGGTGAACGGGGCGACCCCGCGGACCACCGAGACGAGCGTCACGATGCTGGTCCCCGCCCGCTCCCCGCCGGTCAGCAGCACCGTCAACGCCACACATCCGCGGTCCCCCTCGCCCGGGGCGCAGTCGCTGACCGCGGTGGCGGTGACGGTGCCCGGCACCCGCACGGCCGCCACCTCGTCGGCCGGCTGCGCCCGCTCGTAGGGGAACAGCAGGACCAGCCCGACGAGCGTCGCGATCGCAGCGGGCACGAGCAGCGCGGCGATGGCGATGCGCACCCGGCGGTCCGCGGGGGCGGTGGGGCCGTGCCCGTGGCCATGGAACTCCGTTTCGATTTCGGCTTCACGGCGCGCCGCCCGACTGTGCCGCGGACCGGATCGGGGTTCGCCGACTGTCATTTCCCCATCATCCCGTGTGGCCGGGCGCGCCGGATCGCGAGGGTCCGGCAACCATGATCGGGTGATCATGGTTGCCGGTTCCGGTACCAGATCGCTACTCTTCGAGCAATTCATCGGTATGGGGGGATACTGTGTATCGAGTTCTGCGAATCGGCCTGACTCTGGTCATCGTTGCGGGAAGCCTGCTTGCCGGGAACGGTCCGGCCGCGCTGGCGGAGACCCCGGCGGAGCGCGTGGCGAGGTGTCTCGACGGCGGAATGGCACCCAGGGACGTCGTCGACCGGTCGCGGTTCGAACGCACCACCTACACGCTCAGTTGCGGGTCGCCGATCTCGTACGGGGTCCTGCACATCGACGACGGCCATGGTGTCAACGACCACGGCAACTTCATCGCATGTTTCCGCAGAATGGTCGTGGAGGCCGGACCGGCATCCGAGGATCCGTTCCGTCCGTATCTCGTCCGCGTGCTCAACGTCGACCTCGGAAACATCAAGGCCTACCTCGTCTACGAGCAGAATGGCAATGTTGAATCGATGTACACGACTGGTGTGCAGTCGAACAACTGGCGTGCCTGCGCCAAGGTCTCCCCTCTGTGAGCGCATTCCCTGGTGCGGATCGGTGACCGGCGTGCTCTCCTTCGAGTTTCGACACGGTTGGTGCAGTCTGCGGTTGGACGCGGACGGTCGTCGGTATACGACGCGGGCAACAACCCTCGTCAACTCGTTCGAGTTCCTGTTGGACGCCCTCATCGACATCGCAGAGGGTGCGAACTGTGCGAGCGCGATCTGGGCGGGCGAGGCCTCGGGAACCTTCATCGATCTCGCGGTGGCCACACACGAGACGGTCGCCGTGGTCGTCCATGGCATGAAGTACCCCGACTACGTCACCGCGGATGCCGGATGGATGCCTGTCCGGGGTCGGGATGAGTTCGCGCTGGCGGTCCCGTTCGGCCGGCTGTGGCCGGGTCTGGCCGGCGAACTGGATCGGATAAGGCGCGAGTACGCAGATGACTCGGGCCACATGCCGCACTGGGGATGGCCCTTCCCGATGCTGCAGTTCCGGAGGATCGAGGAACTCGCCGTGCGATTCGGCCACGAGGCCGAATAGCGTAGTACCCGGCTCAGGCGCGTGCGGCGCGCAGCGGAGCACCGACGGCGTGCAGGTGCCGCAGCACCTGACCGTAGGAGTCGAGCAGCCCGCACCGCACGTACGGAATGCCGCGATCGGCGCAGAACCGCTCGACGATCGGCTGGGCCAGCCGCAGGTGCGGTCGGGGCATGTTCGGGAACAGGTGGTGCACGACCTGGTAGTTGAGCCCGCCGAGCGCCAGGTCGACGAGCGCGCCGCCGCGGACGTCGCGGGAGGTGAGGACCTGCTTGCGCAGGAAGTCGAGATCGGCGCCGTCGGCCCAGGTGGGCATGCCCTTGTGGTTGGGCGCGAACGCGCACCCCATCCACAGGCCCCACAGACCCTGGTGGACCGCGACGAACACCAGTGCCTTTCCGGGCGAGAGCACCAGCAGCACCGCGCCGACGTAGGCCACGGTGTGCCCGACCAGCACGACGGCCTCCACCCCACGGTTGCGCACCCCGCCACGGACGACCGCATCGAGCGCCGACCAGTGCAGGCTCAACCCCTCCAGCAGCAGCACCGGGAAGAACAGGAACGCCTGGTACTTGGTGGTCCAGCGGGTGACGCCGCGCCTGCCTGCGGCCTGGCCGGAGAAGAAGGCGAGGATCGGGATGTCGAGGTCGGGATCGTCGGACTCGTGGTTGGGGTTGGCGTGGTGGCGGTTGTGCTTGCCGACCCACCAGCCGTAGCTCAGCCCGGTCAGCGCGGCGTGGACGTAGCCGACCACGTCGTTCCCACGCCGGGTGCGGAAGATCTGCTTGTGCCCGGCGTCGTGGCCGGTGTAGGCGAGCTGGGTGCTGGCGGCGGCGAGGAACGCGGCGGTGAGCAGCTGCCACCACGAGTCCCCGACCAGCGCGAACACCGCCCATCCGGCCGCGAACGCAGCGACTGTGAGCCCGATGCGCCACGCGTAGTGGTCGTGGCGGCGGCGGAGCAGGCCGGCCTCCTGGACGGTGCGGGACAGGGCAGCGAAGTCGCTGCCCCGGGAAGTGGCTGAGCCGACCGGAGTCATCGCCGGACCTCTCGCGTCGCAGGGCGCCGTGGTCTCGGGCGAGTCCACCGGTCACGGTACCGGCAGATCGGACACTCCGCGCCGCGGTGCCGGGCTGGGCCGGGCCGGATCAGCCGAGGGCGTGCACGACCTCGACGGTCACCCCGATCTCCTGCGACCCGGGCAGCAGCGGCGTGGTGGCCGCCTGCTCGGCGGCGTCGCGGGCGAACGGGACGGGTGGCGAACGGTCCGCGACGATCTCGGTGATCGACAGGATCGGACCGAGCGCGACCCCGCCCGCCTCCGCCAGCTGCTCGGCCTGGGCCCGCGCGCGCCCCACCGCATCCGCGCGGGCATCGGCGCGGGCGGCGCTGTCGTCGTCGACGGAGAACTCCAGGCGCTGCACCCGCACCGCGTCGCCGACGGCCCGTCCGGCGGCGTCGATCAACCCGCCCGCGGCGGCGAGGTCGCGCAGGGTGGCCGTCACCTCGTTGCTCACCTCGTAGCCGGTGATCCGCCCGGTGTCGCCATAGGTGGGACCGATCGAGAGCCCGCTGGTGCGCAGATCGGCGTCGGCGACCCCGCCGTCGCGCAGCACCTGGAGCAGGTCGTCCGCGGCGGTCGCGTTCGCGGCGAGCGCGTCGGTGGCGCTGCCGGCACGGGTCACCACGCCGAGGGTGACGGTGAGCAGGTCCGGGGTGCCCGTGACGGTGCCGGTGGCGCGGGTGGTGACGGTCGGGGGTGCCGCCGTGCCGCCCGGTGACGCGGCGGCCGTGCAGCCGCTCAGGGCGAGTGCGGCGACCGCGACGGCGAGAGCGAGGGCGCGCTTCATGGGGGCTCCGTTCGGTGGGCGCTGAGACGGGGGCGGAACAGGCCCGCGACCGGGTTGCACGGTTGGTCCGTCCGACGGCATCGTGACCGCGCGTGCCGGACTAGACTCGCACCGTTTCGGCCGTGGGAGCCGCAGCCGGTAGGAGCACCCGTGACGAACACCCCCCGGCCCGCCGGGCTGGAGCACGATGCACTGTTCTACGAGACGCCCGAGCAGTACGACGCCGCTGTGCTCGCGTTCGTCCACGCCGGGCGGAGCGCCGAGGAGCCCGTGCTCGTCGCGGTACCGGACCCGAACCTGACCCGCATCCGGGACGCGCTCGACGGTGTCGCGGGCGTCCGCACCGCCGACATGGCCGTGGCCGGCCGCAACCCCGGCCGGATCATCGGCAACGTCCTGACCGCGTTCGCCCACGAGCACCGGGGGCGGCGGGTGCGGATCGTCGGCGAGCCGATCTGGGCCGGACGGTCGGTGGAGGAGTACCCGGCGTGCGCCGAGCACGAGGCGCTGATCAACGTCGCCCTGGCCGAGCTGCCGGCGTACGTCCTGTGCCCCTACGACGTGTCCCGGCTCACGCCCGACGTGCTCACCGACGCCACCCGCACCCATCCCGTCCTCGCCCACGGCACGGCCCGCTGGCCCAGCGCCGGATACACCGACCCCCGGGCGGTCGCCGCGTCGTTCGACCGCGACCTGCCACCGGCCCCCCGCGACGCCGACGTGCTGATCGTCGACCGGGCGACCGGGCCGCGGGCGGCGCGCCGGTTCGTCCACTCCCACGCCGCGCGCGCCGGCCTGGCGCCCGACCGGATCGCCGACCTGCGCCACGTCGTCCAGGAGCTCGCCGTCAACACGATCGTGCACTCCGGCGGGGCGGGGCTGCTGACCGTGTGGCACGACGCCGAGCACGTCGTGGTGCAGCTGCAGGACGGCGGGCGGTTCACCGACCAGCTCGCCGGGCGCCGGCCCCCGGCACCACCGGAGGTGGGCCACGGGCTGTTCCTGGTGCACGCCCTGGCCGATCTGGTGCGGATCCACCACGGCGCCCACGGCACGGTGGTCCGCGTGCACATCGCGCTGTAGCTGCCCCGTCGGGGATACGGTGCTCGCCATGACCCGCGAGACCCACGGAACGGCGGCCCGCGAGCTCTCCGACGCCGAGCTGGAGCGGCAGGGCACCCGGGCGCACGCCACCCGCAACTGGGTGTTCCTGCACGGCACCGCCGACCAGTTCCGCCACCACACCGAGCGGATGCTGGAGCTGGAGCAGGAGTACCTGCGCCGCCACCCCAAGCGCACCTGGCAGGGTGCGGGCGGGGAGGCCGCGCAGCAGGTCGACCGGGTGGAGCAGCTGCGCCAGATGCTCCGCACGTTCGGGTCCCAGATGGAGGCCGTGCTGGCCGAGCTCGCCCAGGCGCAGTCCGATCCGGCGCCGGGCGCGGCCGACGTCGCCCTGCTGGAGCGCTTCGCCGCCGCACCCGACGGTCGGATGCACAAGCTGGAGGCGCACCAGGCCGCGCGGGAGCTGGGCCTGCACGCCGCCGACGTCGCCCGCCTCTACACCCAGGACCCACCGCTGCTGGCCACCGCGGGCGCGTACCGCTTCCTCACCGACGACGGCCGGGCCCGACTCCGCGCGCCGTCCGAGGAGACGGCGGGGTGACCAAGTCGCCCCGCCTGCGGCCGGTGTCGTCCACGACGGCTCGCGATCCCCGCCGGCCCGCGCACGCCGTTCGTACCGTCGCACGGGCTGTGGGCTGTGCGCGAGACCGCGGGCTGTGCGCGAGACTGCGGGCTGTGCGCGAATGCGGGCGACGCGTGATCGAGACGGGCGGCGGGAACGTCGCGGAGGCGGTGATCGTGGTGGGCGACGAACGCTGGCGGGATCCAGAAGCACGGAGGCCTCGCGTGACGTGCGGGGTGGCGTAGTGGGGCGGTTGCGGTCGGCGGTCGATGTCGGTGGTGAGGTGTACGTGCGCAACCGCGCCGCGCAGCTCGCGTTGCTGGATCGGCTCGCCGAGCAGCACGCGATCGCCGCCGCCGGTGGGGGCGCGAAGTACCAGCAGCGGCACCGGGAGCGCGGGCGGCTGCCGGTGCGCGAGCGCATCGAGCTGCTGCTCGACCCGGACTCGCCGTTCCTGGAGCTGTCCGCGCTGGCGGCGTGGGGCACCCCGTTCACGGTCGGTGCCACCGTCGTCACCGGGATCGGGGTGGTGTCGGGCGTCGAGGTGGTCGTGATCGCGCACGATCCCACCGTCCGCGGCGGCGCGATGAACCCCTACTCGCTGCGCAAGACGCTGCGGGCGCTGGAGATCGCGCGCGTCAACCGGCTGCCGGTGGTCAACCTCGTGGAGTCCGGCGGGGCGGACCTGCCCACCCAGGCCGACCTGTTCGTCCCCGGCGGGCGGATCTTCCACGAGCTCACCGCGCTGTCCGCGGCGGGCGTGCCGACCGTGGCGCTGGTGTTCGGCAACTCGACCGCGGGCGGCGCGTACGTCCCGGGCATGTGCGACCACGCCGTGCTGGTCGACCGGCAGGCCAAGGTGTTCCTGGGCGGCCCGCCGCTGGTGAAGATGGCCACCGGCGAGGACGCCGACGACGAGGGACTCGGCGGCGCCGACATGCACTCGCGCGTCTCCGGCCTGTCCGACCACTTCGCCGTCGACGAACGCGACGCCCTCCGCCTCGGCCGCGAGATCCTCACGCGGATCAACTGGCGCAAGCTCGGCCCGCCGCCGCGGGGGCTGCCGGAGGAGCCGCGGTACGACCCGGACGAGATCCTCGGCATCGTCTCGGCCGACACGAAGGTGCCCTTCGATCCGCGGGAGATCCTCGCGCGCACCGTCGACGGCTCGGACTTCGACGAGTACAAGCCGCTCTACGGCACCTCGCTGGTCACCGGCTGGGCGCAGGTCCACGGCTATCCGGTGGGCGTGCTGGCCAACCACCGCGGCGTGCTGTTCGGTGAGGAGTCGCGCAAGGCCACCGAGTTCATCCTGCTGGCCAACCAGACCGACACCCCGCTGGTCTTCCTGCAGAACACCACCGGCTACATGGTCGGCACCAGCTACGAGCAGGCCGGCATCGTCAAGGACGGCGCCAAGATGATCAATGCCGTGGCGAACAGCACCGTGCCGCACCTGACGATCAACATGGCCAGCTCGTTCGGCGCCGGCAACTACGGCATGTCCGGACGCGCGTTCGACCCGCGTCTGATGTTCGCCTGGCCGGGGGCCAAGCTGGCGGTGATGGGGGCGGCGCAGCTGGCGGGGGTGCTGTCGATCGTCGGCCGCGCGTCCGCCGCGTCGCAGGGCAGAGCGTTCGACGAGGAGGCCGACGCGGCGCGCACCGCCGCGGTCGAGGCCCAGATCGAGGCCGAGTCCGACTCGTTCTACGTCACCGCCCGGCTCTACGACGACGGCATCGTCGACCCGCGCGACACCCGCGACGTGCTCGGCATGTCGCTCTCGGCCGTCCACTCCACCACCGTCGAGGGCCGTCGCGGCTTCGGCGTCTTCCGGATGTGAGCACCCCATGATCGGGAAGTTGCTGGTCGCCAACCGCGGGGAGATCGCCGAACGCGTCATGCGCACCGCGCACGCGCTCGGGATCTCGACCGTCGCCGTGTTCTCGGACGCCGACGCCGACGCGCCGTTCGTGGCGCTGGCCGACGAGGCCGTGCGGCTGCCCGGCGTCGCGCCCACCGACACCTACCTGCGCGGCGACCTGGTGATCGCCGCCGCCCGGGCCACCGGCGCCGACGCCGTGCACCCCGGCTACGGGTTCCTGTCGGAGAACGCCGGGTTCGCGCGGGACTGCGCCGCGGCCGGGCTGGTCTTCGTCGGGCCGCCGCCCGGGGCGATCGCCGCGATGGGGTCGAAGATCGAGGCCAAGGCGCTGATGGACGCGGCCGGGGTGCCGGTGCTGCCCGGGGCCACGGTGTCCGATGGTGTCGACCTCGCCGCGCTGGGGGAGCGGGTCGGTTTCCCGCTGCTGGTCAAGGCCGCGTTCGGCGGCGGTGGCCGTGGGATGCGCGCCGTCCACGATCCGGCGGCGCTGGCCGAGGCGGTCGACGGGGCCCGGCGCGAGGCGGCGTCCGCGTTCGGCGACGGCACCGTGTTCCTGGAGCGCTACGTCGTCGACCCGCGCCACGTCGAGGTGCAGATCCTCGGCGACACCCACGGCGCGGTCGTGCACCTGTTCGAACGCGAGTGCTCGATCCAGCGGCGGCACCAGAAGATCGTGGAGGAGTGCCCCTCGCCCGCCGTCGACGACGCGCTGCGCGGCTCGCTGGGCGCGGCTGCCGTGGCTGCAGGCAAGGCGATCGGGTACGTGGGGGCGGGCACCGTCGAGTTCGTGCTGTTCGACGGCGGGTTCGCGTTCCTGGAGGTCAACACGCGGCTGCAGGTGGAGCACCCGGTCACCGAGCTGGTCACCGGGCTGGACCTGGTGGAGCAGCAGCTGCGGATCGCCGAGGGCGAGCCGCTGGGCCCCGACGTCATCGACGCCCGGATCACCGGGCACGCCATCGAGGCGCGGCTCTACGCGGAGGACGTGCCCGCGGGCTTCCTGCCCGCCACCGGCACGCTGCACCGCTTCGCGGTGCCCGGCGAGGTCCGCGTCGACTCGGGTGTCGCCGACGGCTCGGTGGTGGGTCCGCACTACGACCCGATGCTGGCCAAGGTGATCGCCCACGGTCCGAACCGCGCCGCGGCGGCACGCCGGCTGGCCCGCGCGCTGGCCGGGGCGCGGCTGCACGGCGTCACCACCAACCGGGACCTGCTGGTCGGCATCCTGCGCGAGCCGGAGTTCCTGGCCGGGGTCACGGACACCGGCTACCTGACGCGCCACGACCCCACCGAGTTGCAGCAAGGCCACCTTCACGCAATCTCGTTGCGTGAAGGTGGCCTTGCTGCAATCGGGGTGACGGGGGTGCACGCCGTCGCCGCCGCGCTGGCCGCGCAGGCCGGCAACCGCGCGGCCGCCCCGGTGCTGGGCGCGATGCCCTCGGGATGGCGCAACGTCGCGACCGCGCCGCACCGGGTGGCCTACACCGTCGGCGAGCGCACGGTGGACGTGGCCTACCGGCTGGGCCGCGACCCGCTGGTCGAGGTCGACGGCACGCCGCTGCCCGTCCGGCTGCTGTGCGCCACACCGGAGCACGTGGACCTGGAGGTCGACGGCGTGCGCCGCGGCGTCGACGTGCACCGCGCCGCCGGGGTGGCCTACGTCGACAGCGCGCTCGGGTCCACGGTCCTGGCCGAGGTGCCCCGCTTCACCGACCCGGCGGCCGCGCAGCGACCCGGTTCGCTGCTCGCCCCCATGCCCGGCGGGGTCGTGCGGGTGCTCGCGGCGCAGGGTGACGCCGTCACCGCGGGCCAGGCGCTGATCGTGCTGGAGGCGATGAAGATGGAGCACACCGTGTCCGCCCCCGCCGACGGCGTGCTCACCGAGCTCCGCGTCGCCGAGCGGGACCAGGTGGACACCGGTCAGGTGCTGGCCGTGGTGGCGGGGTGACGGGCGGTGCAGCGGTCGTCAAGTCCATCAGGATAGGCATACCTGAGTGGCTCCGACCCTCCTCCGATTGTAGGTATGACATGAACGACCGATAGCCTAGTCTACTTGGCACGCCGGTCGCGGGAGGTCGACATGTTCCGGACGTGGTTCGCGGTCGTGCGGTCCTGGCTCGGGACGAGCGTCCCCGTGCACCACACCTACGGCGCCTGCCCGCCGCGCCACGCCTGCCCGCGTTCGGTGCGTCGCGAGCGGGCGCGCACCTTGCTCGCCCGCCGCGCGGGGCGGTAGCGCCACGTCACCGGCAGCGTGCCGTGCGGGTCGCCCCTTGCGCCGGGCGCGTGGTGGCTACAGGATGCCGGAGGCGGCCACGGGAGGTGACCTCGGTGCGTGGCTCGGTGACGGTGCACATGGCCGCACCGCCCGAGCGGATCTGGGCACTGGTCAGTGACGTCACCAGCGTCGGTAGGTTCTCCCCCGAGACGTTCGAGGCGCAGTGGCTCGACGGGGCCGTCGGCCCCGCGGTCGGTGCGCGCTTCCGCGGCCACGTCCGGCGCAACGGCCGTGGGCCCACCTACTGGACGCTCTGCCGGGTCACCGCGTGCGACCCCGGCCGTGAGTTCGGCTTCGACGTCCTGCTGAACGGCTCGCCGGTCAACACCTGGCACTACCGGTTCACCCCGTCCGGATCCGGCACCGACGTCACCGAGTCCTACGCACTGGCCGACCGCCCGCTGACCAGGATCTACGGCGCGCTGCTCGGGAGGTTGCGCAACCGGACCAACGTGCGCGACATGCGCGAGACCCTGCAGCGGATCAAGGCAGCGGTGGAGCCGATCTGAGCGTGCCCGCGCCCCGCTTGACGTGGCCGGTGGACCGGTGTTGATTCACCTCGGTGACGGACACGGTCAGGATCGGTTGCTTCGCGGCCTTCTGGGGCGACACCCGCACCGCGCTGCGGGACATCCTCGACGGCGCGCAGGTGGACTACCTCGTCGCCGACTACCTCTCCGAGATCACCATGGCCCTGCTCGCGCGGGCGCGCGCCACGGATCCCGACGGCGGTTTCATCGCCGACTTCCTCACGACCGTCACGCCCGCGCTGCCCGAGATCGCCGCGCGCGGCATCCGGGTCGTGGTCAACGCGGGCGGGCTCAACCCCGCCGCGGCGGCCAGGGCGACGCGGGCCGCCGTCGCCGAGGCCGGGCTCTCGCTCACCGTGGCCGCCGTCGAGGGCGACGACCTGCTGGCCCGCCGTGGCGAGCTGTGCGCGGGCGCCACGGACATGGTCACCGGCGCGCCGGTGCCCACTGCGCCGGTGTCGCTGAACGCCTACCTGGGGGCCCGGCCGATCGCCGTCGCGCTCGGCGCGGGGGCCGACATCGTCATCACCGGCCGCTGCGTGGACGCCGCGGTGGTGCTCGGACCGCTGCTGCACGAGTTCGGCTGGGCCGACGACGACCACGACCTGCTGTCGGCCGGCTCGCTCGTCGGCCACATCGTGGAGTGCGGCACGCAGTGCACCGGTGGCAACGTCACCGACTGGGAGGACGTGCCGGGCTGGGAGCGCATGGGCTACCCGGTCGCCGAGTGCTTCCCCGACGGCACCGCGGTGATCACCAAGCCCGCCGGGACCGGCGGGCTGGTCACGCCCGCGGGGGTGGGCGAGCAGGTGCTCTACGAGATCGCCGACCCCGGCGCGTACCTCATGCCCGACGTCTCCTGCGACTGGCGCGACATCGCCCTGACCCAGGACGGCCCGGACCGCGTGCGGGTGTCGGGCGCGCGCGGCGGGCCACCCACGACGACCTTCAAGGCCACGGCCACCAGCACGGCCGGGTTCCGCGCGCTGACCACCGCGATGTTCGCCGGGGTCGGCGCGGCGGGCAAGGCGCGGCGGACGGGCGAGGCGCTGGTCACCCGGGTCGAGAGGCTGATCGCCGAGGCCGGGTTCGGGCCGCTGTCCGAGTCGTCGGTGGAGGTGGTGGGGGCGGGGGACATCGTGGGCCACAAGGCCGAACCCGCCGCGACGGAGGCCGTCGTCAAGATCGGGGTGCGGCATCCCGAGAAGGCGGCGCTGGAGTACTTCTCCGCGGAGTTCGCCTCCTTCGCGCTCGTCGCGCAGGGCATGACCGGCGTGTCCGGCGGGCGCCCGCGGGTGGCGCCGGTGATCGAGGTGCACCACCTGCTCGTCGACAAGGCCGGTACCCCGGTGCGGGTGCTGCTGGACGGGGACCGGGCACTCGACGTCCCCGTCGCACCCGGCGATCCCGCCGCCGTGAGGTCCACACCGCTGCTGCCCGAGGCGCCGGTGCCCGCATCCGGCGGGCCCACCGTCAGCGTCCCCCTGCACCGGATCGCCACCGCGCGCAGCGGGGACAAGGGCAACCTGGCCAACATCGGCGTGCTCGCCCGGCGCCCCGAGTACGTCACCGCGCTGGTCGAGCAGGTCAGCGCCGCGCGGGTGGCGGAGCACTTCGCGCACGTCCACCCGTCCGGGGTGCGACGGTGGGCGCTGCCCGGCCTGCACGCGATCAACATCGTGCTCGACGACGTGCTCGGCGGCACCGGCGGCACGTCCACGCTGCGCTTCGACCCGCAGGGCAAGTCCTACGGCGCGATGCTGCTGGCGATGCCGGTCGAGGTGCCGGCCTCCTGGGTGTCGTGACCCGCTCGGCGCGGGCGGGACGGCAGCGCCGGGTCCTGCCACGATGAGCCCGGCGATCATGTGGGCAGGCCACGGTCGCCCGGGAGGATCGTGATGAGTTCGAGAACGGCTTTCGTCACCGGAGGGGCGCAGGGCATCGGCCGGGGGATCGCGACGGCGCTGGGCGCGCAGGGCGTCCGGGTCGGCGTGGTCGACCGCAACCTGGACGCCGCGCGCGTCACCGCCGAGTCGATCACAGCGGCCGGGGGTGCCGCGGTGGCCGTGCACGCCGACGTCACCGACACCGGCTCGGTGCAGGCCGCGGTCCGGGCCGTCGCCACCGAGCTGGGCCCGGTGGAGATCGCGGTCAACAACGCGGGCTGGGACGACTTCATGAACTTCCTCGACACCACCGAGGACTTCTGGGAACGGGTCCTGGACATCAATTTCAAGGGCATGCTGCGGGTCACGCACACCGTGGTGCCCGGGATGATCGAGCGCGGCTGGGGCCGGGTCGTCAACATCGGGTCGGACGCGGGGCGTGTGGGCTCGTCGCTGGAGGCCGTCTACTCCGGGGCGAAGGGCGGCACGATCGCGTTCACCAAGACGCTGGCGCGGGAGGTGGCGCGGCACGGCATCACGGCCAACACGGTGTGCCCGGGCCCGACCGACACCCCGATGCTGCAGGCGTTCGCCGACAAGTCCGGGGACGGCGCGAAGGTGCTCGCCGGGATGACCCGCGGTATCCCGATGCGTCGCCTCGCCGAGCCCGCCGACGTCGCCGCGGCCGTGGCGTTCTTCGCCTCCGACGCCACCGGCTACATCACCGGCCAGACCCTGTCGGTCAGCGGTGGCCTGACGATGGCGTGAACGGGTAGCCGGGAGGTCTACTCCCGGTAGTCGTGGGGTTGGGTCCAGTACCGGTGTCCGGTGGGGGTGATCCACTCGACGCGGCGGTCGTGGTGGAGGACGACCTGCCAGCCGGGGTGTTCCTTCATGTGATGGTGGGTGGTGCATGCGGTGCACAGGTTGGCCTCGTCGGTGGGCCCGCCGGTGTTCCATGGGGTGACGTGGTCGAGTTCGCAGGTGGCGGCGTTGCGGCGGCACCCCGGGGTGCGGCAGGTGACGTCGCGGCCGCGGACGACGTCGGCGAGCCCGGCGGGGGGTCGGTACACGGTGCGCCCGTAGTCGAGCAGGGTTCCGGAGGCGGGGTCGACGAGCAGGCGCCGCCAGACGGCGTCGGTGGCGATGTCGCGGGCCAGGTGCGCGGGGATGGGGCCGTACC
>NZ_JAJCYB010000001.1 GCF_029263155.1 Pseudonocardia sp. | reverse complement strand
GCGCAGGAACTCGGTGTCGCCGGTGGCCAGTGCGTGGTGGTAGGCGGGGCGGTTGACGAAGTCGTAGGACAGGTCGGCGCCGGCCTCGGCGGTGATGCGGATGTCGTCGATGGTGAGGTTGAGCTCCTGGAAGGTGAACCCGCCGAGCTTGCGCACCATCGACCCGATGAGGTGGTTGGCCGCCGCGGAGAGGGGATGGCCCTCCGACCAGGCCGGGAGGCCCTCGGTGGACTTCTCGACGCCGAGGAACCCGTTGGCGTCGAGCCGCAGCGCGCCCGAGCCGAGGTCGGCCAGCGAGTGCAGCGCGTCGCCGATGACCAGGCGCATCCCGGCGAAGCTCGGGTCCAGCCAGTTGATCGAGGGCTGGCCCTCCTTGAAGTAGTGCAGGTAGACCCAGCGCCGCTCCACACCGTCGACGCCCTCCACGGCCTTCGTGGCGCTCCAGTTGGTCTCCTTGACGCCCTCGGCGTAGAAGATGACGCGCTGCAGGCGGCCGATGATGTAGCCGGCCTTCTCCAGCTTCTCCTCGGTGACGGCGTCGATGTTCACCGAGTCCCGACCGGCCGGTACCTCGGGGAGGATGCCCCAGTCCTCCGGGTCGATCTCGATCATGTGGTAGATGCCGGGGTAGTCGCCGTGCTTCATCTCGGCGAGGCGGAAGTCCGCGCCCTTGCCGGTGTGGCCGGGCACGATGTCGTCGATGATCGTGCCGCCCGACCAGGTGGCCATGCCGCACATGGCGCGGAACTCGGCCTCGGTGCCGAACGCGGGGTCGATCTCGGTGCTCGTCCGGTCGAAGTGGCCGTCGACGCTCGGGGTGGCCTGCCAGCCCGACAGCCCGCCCGCGCGCTTGACCGGGCCGGTGTGCACCGCCTCGATCCCGATGGTCGCGAACGCGTCCCACAGCGCTTCGTCGGCCAGCGCGCCGAGGAACGACTCGCCGGGCCGGGTGATGAACGAGATCGGGTACGCGGTGAACCACACCGACGCCGTCTCCACCGCCTGGCGGGGGCCGGGGTTCGCGAACGGGTTCTGCCACATCGAGCCCTGGCCGGAGAACTGGCGGCTGATCTCGTTGGCGTCGGCCAGCATCGACTGGGACAGCAGCCACGACACGTAGGCCGGGTTCGTGCCCGTGGCCTTGCCGTCCTTGGCCACCGAGCGGCGGGTGAACGGCGCCTTCACCCGTGCCCGGTGGCGCAGGCTCCGCGGCCGGGCCGGGTGGAAGTGCTCCGCGTAGGTGATCTCGCTGGGCTCGTGGGGCTGCTCGTCAGACATCGACTCTCCGTGCAAGATCGCGGCGCTCGTGTCGGCCGACGGTAGCCGACCCGTCGGGTCCGGGTGGGCCGGCCCACCCCGGATCCAGCCGGTCATTCCGGATCGTCGGGGAGCAGCGGCATCTCGATCGGCGCACGGGTGTGCAGCAGCGTGGCGCGGGTGACCGAGCGGGCGCCGAAGCGGGCGCGCACCGAGTCGAGGGCGACGTCGAGGGCCGGGCCACCGGCCCGGTCGAAGGGCAGGGCGAGCTGCACCGCGCCGTCGTCGAGCAGGGACGCGAGTGAGACGCCGAGCAGCGTGAGGCCCCGCTCGGTGATCAGCGGGCGGGCGACGGCGAGCAGGTCGCGAGCGGCGGCGAGCAGGGTCGCGGTGTGCGCCGTGGCCTCGGGCAGGGTGTGGGAGCGGGTGGCGCGGGAGAAGTCGGCGAACCGCAGCCGCAGCACCACCGTGCGGCACACGCGGTGCCCGCCGCGCAGCCGCCTGCCCAGCCGGTCGACCGTGCCCGCCAGGATCGCGTCGAGCTCCTCCGCGGTGCGCGCGCGCCGTCCCAGGGCCTGCTGCGAGCCGATCGAGCGCCGCCTCGGGCCCGGCAGCACCGGGCGCGGATCCCGGTTGTGGGCCAGCGCGTGCAGGTGTCGCCCGCCCGCGCGACCCAGGATCGACACCAGGGCGGGCTCGCCCAGGTCGGCCACCTCGCCGACGGTGCGGACGCCGAGCGCGTGCAGCTTCCCGGCGGTGACGCCGCCGACCCCCCACAGCCGTTCCACGGGCAGCGGGTGCAGGAACGCCAGCTCGCCGTCGGGGGGCACGAGCAGCAGGCCGTCGGGCTTGGCGACACCGCTGGCGACCTTGGCCAGGAACTTGGTGCGGGCGATCCCGACCGTGATCGGCAGCCCGACCCGCTCGGCCACCGCGCGCCGCAGGCCGGCCGCGATCCCCAGCGGCGCGCCCGCGATCCGGCGCAGGCCCCCGACCTCCAGGAACGCCTCGTCGATCGAGATCGGTTCGACCAGCGGCGTGGTGTCGCGGAACACCGCGAAGACCGCCTTGCTGGCCGCGGAGTAGGCGGGCATCCGGGGCGGGACGACGATCGCCTCCGGGCACAGCGCCCTGGCCTGCCCTCCGTTCATCGCCGTGCGCACCCCCCGGGCCTTGGCCTCGTAGCTGCAGGCCAGCACCACCCCGCCCCCGACGATCACCGGGCGCCCGCGCAGGCCGGGGTCGTCGCGCTGCTCGACCGAGGCGTAGAACGCGTCGAGGTCGGCGTGCAGGATCGTGGCGGACACGAACAGATGTTCGCATCCGGCACCGACGGAATCGAGTGCCCCGCTCGTCCGGGCGGGCTGCGCGGCGGGACACACCGACGCCGTCGTGCGTTCGGCGCACGCGGGTTGCGAGCGTGCACCCGGCAACTAGGTTGGCCGAGGACGAGGGGTGGTGGTCGTGGCGGCGGAACACGGTCGGCTCCCGCCGGCCCGCTACCACGTGGCCGCGCTGGGCATCCTCGCGCAGCGGGGGCCCGGTGGGCTGCGCGCGGCGACCCTGTGCACGGCGCTGGGCATCCCGATCGGTCGCATCGACGAGGAGTTCGGCAGCTGGGCGGGCTTCGTCGAGGCGCTGCTCGAGTACTGGGAGGCCGAGCAGACCTGGGCGCCGGCCGAGCTCGCGCTCGCCGTCCCCGACGCCCGGCAGCGGGTCGAGTCGCTGAAGCACCTCGCGACCACGCTGCCGCACGAGGCGGAGGCCGCGATCCGGGCCTGGGCCCACTGCGACCCGGTCGTGCGCCGGACCCAGCAGCGGGTGGACGCCCAGCGGACCGAGGCGACGCGGCAGGTGATCGCGGGGCTGGGCATCGACGACGCGGTCGCCCGCCGGCTCGCGACGATGGGGATCGCGCTGCTCGCGGGCATGCAGCAGGTCCACGGCCCGGTCGACGTCGCCGAACTCCGGGCGGTGCTCGACGACTACGAGCGGCTGGTCCTGTCCGAGCTGGACTGAACGGTGGGCCGGGCGGCCGGGACCGGGACGGCTCAGCCGCCCAGCACGCCGGTCAGGGTCCGCACGACCGGCACCTCGGGCACGGCCAGCTCCGGGGTCCGCAGGTCGGGAACCTCGACGTCCGCGTCGCCGAGCCTCAGGTCGGGGGTGACCAGCTCCGCCTCCGACACGGTCAGTGCCGGCACGGTGGCCTCGGGCTCGGCGCCCACCTGCAGCAGCGGCGCCGTCCCCGGCGCCACCTCGACGTCGGGAAGCGTCGCGGCCGTGCCGCTCAGGGCGGCCAGCCCGGCGTCGACACCCTCGGCCGTCACGTCCGGGGTGGTCACCGCGGCCCGGGAGGCCGACAGCGCGAGACCGTCGTCGCGTGCCGCGAGGGTGAGGTCGGGCGGGTCGAGTTCGGCCTCGGTGGCGGTGACCGCCGGGAGGCCCGAGCGGGGCGGGGTCACCGCCGGCGTGCCGAGCGTGGGCGCCGACACCGTGATCGCCGGCCCCGCATCGTCCCCGGCCGGGTCGTCCCCGCCGGGGGTGCCCGGGCCCGGCTGCCCGGCGCCCGGGGCCCCGACCGAGGGGGCCGCGCCCGGGGAAGCGGGCGCGGGGGAAGCGGGCGCGGGGGACGTCTCGCCGGGGGGGCCGCCCGCCGGGAGGCTGCCACCGGTGGACGGGGGCACGGACCCGGTCGCGCCGGTGTCGAACAGGCCCGCGAACACCTCGCGCCCGATGTCGGCGCCGGAGGCGATCGGGAGGGGGTCCGCAGCGGCACCGCCGTCGCCGGGCAGCTGCGCCAGCGCGGTGGCCAGGCCCACACCGTCGTCGGAGGGGTCGACGCCGTCGGTGGGCGCGCCGCGGCCCGGCTCGGGCACCGCGAGGGCCCCGCCGCCGTCGCGGTCCCGGTCCCGGGTGGAGCGGGACTCGTCGAGCGCGGTGGCCCCGAACACCGCGGTGGCCGCGAAGAGCGCACCCGCGGCCACCGTCGCCCTGCCGACGCCCCGGCGCGGAGGGGGCTCCTCCGCGGGTCCGGGCCGGGGGCGCGTGCGCGGCCGCAGCGGCCGGTCCACCGCGTGCGGGCCGCGACCCTCGCGGCGCAGCAGCGCCGCCACCGACACCGGAGGCGCCGGGGCGGGCGCCACCGCCGCCGACGAGCGCACGGAATGCAGCGACACGAGTTCGGCGACGCTGACACGGGCCGGCGAGTGGCGGCGGGAGCGGGGGAGCGGTTCCACGGTCGAGGGGCCTTTCGGCAACGGCGGATGTACGGCGGGTGACATGATTCCTACCGGCGAGCCACCGGTCGGGGCTAGATGCTGTTCGCCCGCTCACCGGTCGTCACCCGAACAGCCCAGGGCCACCCACCGCACGGTGAGCGCCGCTCGTCGTGGTGCGGGATCGGTCGGACCCAGCGGCGAGGACATGACCGTTTGTTTACTGAGTATGCGCTCAGATACGGTCGCGCCATGGTCCCCGCCCGCCCCGCCCGCGCGCGTCGCCTGGCGCCCGAGGCGCGCCGTCGCGCGCTGGTCGAGGCGACGCTGCCGCTCGTGCTGCGGCACGGCGCCGCGGTCAGCACCCGCCAGATCGCCGAGGCCGCCTGCGTCGCCGAGGGCACGATCTTCAGCGTCTTCCCCCACAAGGAGGCCCTGATGCGGGCGGTCACCGCGGCCGCGCTCGACCCCGCGTCCACGCTGCGCGAACTCGCCGGGATCGACCGTTCGCTGCCGCTGCGCGCGCGCCTGGTCGCGGCCGTTCAGATCCTGCAGAGCCGGCTGACCGGGGTGTTCGGGCTCATCGACGCGCTGCAGCTCGCCCGGCCACCCGCGCCCCGCCCACCCGACGACGAGTGCCCCTCGCCCCGGATGATGAACGAGGCCTTCCAGGAGGCCGTCGTGGACGTCATCGGCCCCGACTCCGCCGCGCTGCGCGTGCCCGCCACCGAGCTGGCCCGCGTGCTGCGGCTGCTGGTGTTCTCCGGCACCCACCCGCGCCTGTGCGACGGGCCGCCGCTGTCCGCGGAGCGGATCGTGACGACCGTCCTCGACGGGCTCGCCCACCACCACACCGACACCCACCACATCGAGGGCGAGCCGTGCTGATCCGACTCCTGCGCACCCACCTGCGCGCCTACTCCGGACCGTTGCTGATGGTGGTGGCGCTGCAGCTGGTCGGCACGGTCGCGGCGCTGTACCTGCCCAGCCTCAACGCCGACATCATCGACTCCGGCATCGCCCGCGGCGACACGGCCTACATCCTGCGCACCGGCGGCTGGATGCTGCTGGTGACACTCGCGCAGGTCGCGTGCTCGATCGGTGCGGTCTGGTTCGGGGCGCGCACCGCGATGGGCTTCGGCGCCGACGTCCGCGCCGCGGTGTTCCACCGGGTCGGCGAGTTCTCCGCACGCGAGGTCAACCGCTTCGGCGCGCCGTCGCTGATCACCCGCAGCACCAACGACGTGCAGCAGGTGCAGATGCTCGTGCTGCTGTCCTGCACGATGCTCGTCTCCGCGCCGATCATGTGCGTCGGCGGTGTCTTCTTCGCGCTCCAGGAGGACATCGGGCTGTCCTGGCTCGTGGCCGTCAGCGTCCCGGCGCTGGTCGTGGCGATCGGGCTGATCATCGTGCGGATGGTCCCGCAGTTCCGGCTCATGCAGGTGCGGATCGACGCGGTGAACCGCGTGCTGCGCGAGCAGATCACCGGCATCCGCGTGGTGCGGGCCTTCGTCCGCGAGCCGCTGGAGACCGAGCGCTTCGGCGCCGCGAACGCCGGAGTCACCGAGGTGGCGATCCGGGCGGGCCGGCTGCAGGCGCTGATCTTCCCGGTCGTGATGCTGCTGCTCAACGCGTCCAGCGTGGCGGTGCTGTGGTTCGGCGCCGAGCGGATCGACGCCGGCCAGATGCAGATCGGGTCGCTCACGGCGTTCCTGCAGTACCTGCTGCAGATCCTGATGGCCGTCATGATGGCCACGTTCATGGCGATCATGATCCCGCGGGCCGCGGTCTGCGCCGACCGGATCGTCGAGGTCCTCGACACGCAGTCCTCGGTGGCACCCCCGCAGCGGGCGACCGTCCCGACCCGCGCCGACGGCCTGCTGGTGTTCGACCGCGCCGGTTTCACCTACCCCGGCGCCGCCGCCCCGGTGCTCCGGGACGTCTCGCTCACCGCGCGGCCGGGGCAGACCACCGCGATCATCGGCAGCACCGGGGCCGGGAAGACGACGCTGCTGTCGATGGTGCCGCGGCTGTTCGACGCGACGGCGGGCTCGGTCTCCGTCGACGGCGTCGACGTCCGCGAGCTCGATCCCGAGGTGCTGTGGAGGCGGATCGGGCTGGTGCCGCAGCGGCCGTTCCTGTTCTCCGGCACGGTCGCGACCAACCTGCGCTACGGCGACCCCCACGCCTCCGACGACGCGCTGTGGGCCGCGCTGACGATCGCCCAGGCCGCCGACTTCGTGCGGGCCATGGAGGGCGGTCTCGACGCCCCGCTCAGCCAGGGCGGCACCAACGACGCCGGCGGGCAGCGTCAGCGCCGGGCCATCGCCCGTGCCCTGGTGCGCAAGCCCGAGATCTACCTGTTCGACGACTCGTTCTCCGCGCTCGACCTCGCCACCGACGCCCGGCTGCGGGCCGCGCTGGCCCCGGTCACCGCGACGGCGACGGTGGTGATCGTCGCCCAGCGGGTGTCGACGATCGCCGGCGCCGACCAGATCGTCGTGCTGGAGGACGGCGCGGTGGTGGGGATCGGCCGCCACGAGCAGCTGCTGGTGACGTGTCCCACCTACGTCGAGATCGTCGAGTCCCAGCTCGGCGCGGAGGTGGGCGCGTGAGCGCGCCGGTGAAGCCGAAGCAGGACGCCGACACCGTCTCGGCCGCCCGTGGCATGGCCGCCGAGCGCCGCGCCGGCCCGCCGTGGGGCGGGATGGGCCAGCCCGCGGAGAAGGCGTCGAACTTCTGGCCGTCGCTGCGCCGGCTCGCCGTCCGGCTGTCGCCGGAGCGCCTCGGCGTCGTGGCCGTGCTGGTGCTGGGCGTGGTCAGCGTGACGCTCAACGTCATCGGTCCGTACCTGCTCGGCGTGGCCACCGACGTGATCTTCGCCGGGGTGGTGGGCGGGCAGCTGCCTGCCGGACTCACCGCCGAGCAGGCGGCGCAGGCGGCCCGCGCATCGGGCGACGACACCGTCGCCAACCTCATCGCGGCACAGGACGTGGTCCCCGGCGCGGGCATCGACTTCTCCGCGCTCGGCGCCGTGCTGCTCGGCGTGATCGCGCTGTACCTGGCCGCGTCGGTGTTCGGCTACGCGCAGGGCTACCTGCTCAACGGCATCGTGGCGCGCACCGTGTACGCACTCCGCCGCGACGTCGAGGACAAGATCAACCGGCTGCCGCTGCGGTACTTCGACACCCGGCAGCGCGGCGAGGTGCTCAGCCGCGTCACCAACGACATCGACAACGTCCAGACGAGCCTGCAGCAGACGATGAGCCAGCTGCTGACCTCGCTGCTGACGATCGTCGGCGTGGTCGTGATGATGGTCGTCGTCTCGCCGCTGCTGACGCTGATCGCGCTGGTCACGATCCCGGTGACGCTCTGGCTGACGAAGGTGATCGCGTCGCGCTCGCAGCCGCAGTTCGTGGCGCAGTGGCGCCAAACCGGGCGGCTGAACGGGCTGATCGAGGAGTCGTTCACCGGCCACGAGCTGGTGCGGGTGTTCGGCCGCCGCGCCCAGACCGAGTCCGAGTTCGCCGAGCGCAACGCCGACCTGCTCGGCGCGAGCTTCCGCGCCCAGTTCATCAGCGGGATCATCATGCCGACGATGATGTTCGTCGGGAACCTCAACTACGTCGCGGTCGCCGTCATCGGCGGGCTGCGGGTGGCGTCGGGGACGTTGAGCCTCGGCGACGTGCAGGCGTTCATCCAGTACTCGCGGCAGTTCACCCAGCCGCTGACGCAGGTGGCGTCGATGGCGAACGTGCTGCAGTCGGGCGTGGCGTCGGCGGAGCGGGTGTTCGAGCTGCTCGACGCGGGCGAGCAGACGCCGGACCCGGAGTCCCCGCAGGTGCGCAGCGAGCGCCGGGGCCGGGTGGCCTTCGAGCACGTCGCGTTCCGGTACCTGCCCGACACCCCGCTGATCGACGACCTCTCGCTGGTCGCCGAGCCCGGGCAGACGGTCGCGATCGTGGGGCCGACCGGGGCGGGCAAGACGACGCTGGTCAACCTCGTCCTGCGCTTCTACGAGCTCGACGGCGGCCGGATCACCCTCGACGGCGTCGACATCGCCGCGATGGACCGCGCCGACCTGCGCTCGGGCATCGGGATGGTGCTGCAGGACACGTGGCTGTTCGGCGGCACGATCCGCGACAACATCGCCTACGGGAACCCCGGCGCCTCCGAGGAGCAGCTGATGGCGGCGGCGCGGGCGACCTACGTCGACCGGTTCGTGCGGTCGCTGCCCGAGGGCTACGACACCGTCATCGACGAGGAGGGGTCCAACGTCAGCGCGGGGGAGAAGCAGCTGATCACGATCGCGCGGGCGTTCCTGGCCGATCCGTCGCTGCTGATCCTCGACGAGGCGACCAGCTCCGTCGACACCCGCACCGAGGTCCTGGTGCAGCGGGCGATGGCGGCGCTGCGCAGCGAACGCACCAGCTTCGTCATCGCCCACCGGCTGTCCACCATCCGTGACGCCGACCTGATCCTTGTGATGGAGGCGGGCAGCATCGTGGAGCAGGGCACCCACGAGCAGCTCCTGGCGGCGCGCGGGGCGTACCGCCGCCTCTACGACGCGCAGTTCGCCGCGGCGGCGGCGGACTGCTGACGGCGGCGAGCGGTGGAGGGTGCGCGGCTCCGCCGACGGTGTGCGGCACCGCGAGGAACGGTGATCGGCGCTTCGGAACCCGCAGCCGCGTGGGGCACGCCTCCGGGTTCCGATCCGGCGATCATCGCGGCGCACCTCGCCCGCGGGCGGGGTGATCGTCGGCATGGAACCGGGAACGGGCCGGGGCACGGCTCCCGGTTCCGAACCGTCGATCATGGCTCCCGAGCTCCGGCGCGGCGCTCCGCCGTACCGATCCGGCCGCTGGTGGCGGGCCACGCGTCGACCACGGCGGCCGGCCCGCGCGGTCGAGGTCGCTCGGCCGCCCCGGCCGAGCATCCGGCGGAGGCGATGCGCCCGTCAGCCCTGCAGCCAGCCGTAGACCGTCTGGGGGGATACCTCGCTCGCGCGGGCGATGGCCCGGGTCTCGGCCCCCGCGTCCCGACCGGCCCGCGCCAGCTCGCGCTGGCGGGACCGGAGCCGGGCGAGCGCCGCGGCGACCTCGGCCATCTCCTCGAGCAGGGCCCGGGCCTGCGGGTTCGCCGCGGCCCGCGAGCGGCCGGCGCCGGGTCGGGGGTAGGTGCGGACGGTGTCGGCGTCCCAGCGGCGCGGGCCGTCGCCGGGGAGCGGGGCGGGCGCCTGCCCGCGCGAGACGTAGCCGGCCCACGTCGACTCCCGCACCCCCCACGCCTGCGCACACTCCCGCGCGGTCCAGGTCTGCGTCATAGGCTCACCCTCTCACCACGGGAGGGACGGCCATGCTGCTCGACGGGGTCAACCACATCGCCTGGATCTCGAAGGACGTCGCCCGCCTGGGCGCGTTCTACGCCGAGGTGTTCGACGCGGAGGTCGGGCCCACCCGGGAGCACGGCGACGAGCCGGGCGAGACGATGACGACGATCCGCATCGGTCCGCGCACCGAGCTGAACATCGTCACCATCGAGGGCAACACCGAGCCCGACCGGCAGACCCCGATGTGGGGACGCGGGCGCATCGACCACGTCGGCCTCGCCGCGGCCACGCCGGAGGCGTTCGAGACCATCCGGGAGCGGCTCGTCGCGGCGGGGGCGAGCGACGGCACCGTCAACGACTTCGGCGGGGCGCTGAGCATGTTCTTCCGCGACCCCGACGGCCTGGAGGGCGAGGTCCTGCTGGTCACCGGCTGAGCAGCTGCCCGGCCCACCTCGGGGTGCGGCTCGGCGAGTGCTGTGGCGGCCCCTTCGGTGATCAAGGGCAGATGGCGGCTCGTGGATCACCGGGCGCGACCACATGCCCTTGATCGCGGGTCCGCCTGCCGCGGCTCCGTGGCCCGGCGTGCCGGGCGACACACGGGCAGGTTCGGCGGTGGGCCCCGTCCCGTCGCCGGGCGTGCCGGACGGGTACCGGTGGGCGCACGCCGAGGCGACGGCGGGGCACGCCGGGCGGGCGTGGGGCGCCGCGGGCGCGGCGAGTGGTCGAGCACGCGGCCGGCTCGGACCGATCGCTCGAGAGCCTGAGGGCGTTACGCGGCACTCGGAGCAACCGGTGAGCCGTTAGGCCGTACCCATGGCCGTTCGTCGCATGAGAGTGGACGTCCGGCCCGAGGGCCTCTCAGGCTCGCAACCCCACCCCGGGCCCGGCTCCTAACGTCCGCCCCATGACATCGGGCTCGTTCCCCGGGGCAACCCTCCGGGGCGCGTGGATCACGGCACTCGGCGCCGTGCTCGTGGGTCCTGTCCTGATCCGGCTGCTCACGGCGTCCGCTGATCCACTGTGGACGCAGCTGTCGACGACGACGGGGCTGCTCGCGCTCTCCTCCATGGTGTGCGCGGCGGTGCTGCCGTCACGGGTCCGGTCGCTGACCCGCGCGTTCGGGATCGAGGGCATCCTCGAGGTGCACCGCAGCCTGGGCGTGCTCGCCGCGGCGCTGGTGCTGCTGCACCTGGCGTGCGTCGTGGTGGCCGATCCGGCCAACGTCGCGCTGCTCGACCCCTCCCGCGCCACGCCGGCGTCCCGGGCCGCCACCGTCGCCACGCTGGCGCTGGCGCTGGTCGTCGTGCTCGCCCTGACCCGCAGCCGTACCCGCCCGCTGCCCTACGAGCTCTGGCGCTGGGGGCACGTCGGTCTCGCGGCGATCGCGCTCGCCGGTTCGGCGCTGCACGTGTGGTACCTGCAGAACCTGGTCTCCGACGCCGTCATGAGCGCGGTGCTCGGGATCCTCTCCGTCCTGCTGCTGGCCGTGCTGACCCACCGGTGGGTGCTGCGCTCGATGTTCGACCCGGCCGCCGAGTTCGTGGTGCGCGGGGTGTGGCGCGAGAACGACACCGTCAGCACGCTCGTGCTCGACCGGCGCCGGTCCCGGCACACCGCGGGGGGTGATCCCGGGTGGACGTTCGCGCCGGGCCAGTTCGCGTGGCTGCGGCTGCAGCGCTCCACCAGTGCCGAGGAGCACCCGTTCACGATCGCGTCGTCCGCCGATCTCGGCGACTCCGTGGAGTTCACCATCCGGCACCACGCCGGCGGCTTCTCCGCGGCCGTGGCGCACCTGGAGCCCGGCCGGTCGGTGTGGGTCGACGGTCCCCACGGCGCGTTCACCGTCGACGACGCCCACTCGGCCACGGGCGTGGTGATGATCGCGGGCGGCGTCGGCGTCACCCCGATGATGAGCATGTTGCGCACCGCCGCCGACCGCGGTGACGACCGCCGCTTCCACCTGGTGCTCGTCGTCGCCCGCCGCGACGACGTGCTGTTCCGCGACGAGCTCGGCCTCCTCGAGCAGTACCTCGACCTCGAGGTCACCGAGGTGCTGCGCGGGTCGGCCCGGCGCGGCGACCCGAACCCCCTGATCGCCGCACTGACCCGTCCGAACGACGACGCAGCCGATCCGGCGGCGTTCGACTACTTCGTCTGCGGCTCCCCGTCCCTCGTCGGTACCGCGTTCCACGCCCTGGACGCGCTCGGTGTTCCCCCGGACCACGTCCGCACCGAGCAGTTCGATCTCGTGTAGTCAGAAAGGCTCCCTTCCATGCTTCGCCGTGTTCCCCGCGCACTGCGTCATGCCGTGATCGTGGCGGTACTCCTCGCCGTCGGCGCCTCGATCGCCCAGTCCTGGCTGTCCGCCACCCCCGGCACCGCCGGCTACGTCCAGACCGAGTGGGGCCCGCTCGGACCCGCCGACCGCGACCTGCTCGTCAAGGTCCGCCTCGCCGGGCTGTGGGAGGGCCCCACCGGCCAGCAGGCCGAGCAGCAGGCCAGCCGTGCCGAGGTGCAGCAGGTCGGCTCCAACCTGCAGAACGAGCACGCCGATCTCGACGTGCTCGTGCGGGAGACCGCCGACCAGCTCGGCGTGCTGGTCCCCAGCCGCCCCTCGGCCGAGCAGCTGGGCTGGATGAACGAGATGAGCTCGCTCACCGGCACCGAGTACGACCGGGTGTTCGTGCAACGCCTGCGCGAGGCGCACGGTTCGGTGCTCCCGGTCATCACCGAGGTCCGCGTGGGCACGCGCAACGAGCTGATGCGCGAGTTCGCCACCACCGCCGACGAGTACGTGACCCGGCACATCGGCTACCTGGAGTCCACCGGCCTCGTCGACTACGGCGACCTGCCCGAACCGCCCTCGCCCGGGCTGCTCGCCTCGGGTCGCGGCTCGCTCGACCTCGTCGTGCCTGCCCTCGTCGTGGCCGCCGCGCTCGTCGCGGCCTGGGCGCTGTTCGCGGCGCTGCGGCGCCGCGGCGGCCCGGCCCCCGACCGTTCCCATCTCGCCCGGCCCGTCGACGGCACGGCGCGCGCGATCGCCGCCATCGCCGTTCCCCCTCCCCGCGACCCCCATCCGTCCGGTCCGCACCGGATCCGCACATCCGACACCCCCGACAGCCGGGTCCCCGACAGCCGGGTCTCCGACACCGGCCCCCGACATGCCGTCCGGCGCTGACGCTCCCCGCACCCGTGCCGCGGCCGGTCCGCAACCCCGTCCCAGAGAGGCGCTCCCCATGCCTGACCCCCACACCCCGCCCGATGCCCGACCGCGACCCGCCCGCGACCCGTCCCGGGGTCGGCGCACGATGCTGACGCTGGCGGCCGCGGCCGTCGTCGTGCTCCTGCCCACCGCCTGCGACTACGCGGTGGCCGACACCGGCGGGTCCGGCGGCGGGTACGGCCTGCCCTCGGGTCACGGCGGCCACGGCACCCACGGCGGCCCGACCTCCTCCGAGGTCGAGACGGTGCCGGCCGGTGAGACGCAGACCCTGGACCCCGGCTCCTCGGCCACGGAGACCAGCACGACAGGGACGGACCCGACCGGGACCGGCACGAGCGAGACCGATCCGCCCGAGACGAGCACCGAGGAGACGAGCACCGAGGAGACGGACCCGCCGCCCCCCGCCGCGCCCGAGATCCTCGGCAACGACTGCACCAACTCCGGCCTGGACGCCCACACCGGGTTCCAGGACGCCCCGCGCTGTGTCGCGGTCGCGTTCGGTGAGGTCGCGGCGGCGGCGCTGAGCCCGTCGCTGCTGATCACCGAGGCGCCGGACTCGGTGGGCTCGGGCGAGGCGTTCACGCTGACGGTGAGCACCCGCAACCTGCTCCGGGACCGGTTCCTGGGCGCTGCCGCGGGTGGCTACTACCGCGAGAGCTCGTTCCTCACCCCCGAGGGCATCCAGCGCGGGCACTTCCACACCGCCTGCCGGGTGCTGCCGGACGTGACCGAGGCGCCGGACGCCGAGCCGGTCCCCGAGTTCTTCCTCGCCACGCAGGACAACAAGGGTGGCGCGGGTGTGGACGAGGTCGTCGTGCCCGTCACGGGCATCGAGGGCAGCGGCACGCTGCAGTGCGCCGTGTGGGCAGGCGACGGGTCGCACCGGGTGCCGATGATGCAGCGGGCCAACCAGACCCCGGCCTTCGACATCGTGCGCATCCAGCTCGGCTGACCGGGCGAGCGGCCCCGGTGCCGGCGCCCGACGGGTGCCGGCACCGGTGGTTGCATCGGCAACTAGTGTGGGGCGCATGACGGACATCGCCCCCCACGGGCTGCACCACGTCACCGCGATCGCGTCCGACCCGCAGGCCAACGTCGACTTCTACACCCGCGTGCTGGGCCTGCGCCTGGTCAAGCAGACGGTGAACTTCGACGCCCCCGACACCTTCCACCTCTACTACGGCGACGGGGCCGGCCGCCCGTCGACGATCCTCACCTTCTTCCCCTGGCGCGGCGTGCCCGCCGGCCGCCAGGGCAGCGGCCTGACCACGGCCACCGCGTTCAGCGTGCCGCCCGAGTCGCTGGGCTGGTGGCAGAACCGGATCGCCGGGCTGGGCATCGAGCACGAGGGCCCGCGCACCCGCTCCGGCCCCACCCAGGACGGCGAGGAGGTGCTGACCTTCCGCGACCCGGACGGGCTCGTGATCGACATCGTGGCCGCGCCGGGCGACACGCGGTCGGGCTGGGACGGCGTCGCGAGCGTGCCGGCCGAGCACGCGGTGCGCGGGCTGCACTCGGTGACGCTGTCCGAGTCGGTCCCGGAGGACACCGTCGCGATGCTGTCGGGCCTGCTGGGCATGCAGCCGGCAGGCGAGGACGGCGACCGGGCCCGGTTCGCCATGGCGGGCGGGGGCGCGGGCGCGGTCGTCGACGTCGTGGCCGACGGCAGGCCGCGCGGGCTGCAGGCGGGCGGCACCGTGCACCACATCGCGTTCCGCGCACCCGACCGGGAGACCCAGTCGCGCTGGCGCGCCGAGCTGGTCGCCGCGGGGCTGCACGTCACCGAGATCATCGACCGGCAGTACTTCACCTCCATCTACTTCCACGAACCCGGGGGCGTGCTGCTGGAGATCGCCACCGACCAGCCCGGCTTCGCGATCGACGAGCCGCTGCTGGAGCTGGGCCGCGAGCTGAAGCTGCCGCCGTGGCTGGAGCCCAGCCGCGAGCAGATCCGGGCCGCGCTGCCGGTGCTGCAGGTCGAGCAGTGAGTGAGCGTGCGAGCCAGCCGATGACCCGCCCGCACGTCTGGCTGCCCGGCACCGGCACCCCACCGCTGCTGCTGCTGCACGGCACCGGCGGCGACGAGCACGACCTGCTCCCGCTGCGCGAGCACCTCGCGCCGGACGCCCCGGTGCTCTCCCCGCGCGGCACGGTGCTGGAGAACGGCATGCCGCGGTTCTTCCGGCGCCTCGCCGAGGGCGTGTTCGACGAGGACGACCTGCGTGCCCGGGTGGACGAGCTGGCCGGGTTCGTGGCGGAGGCGCCCACCGGGGTGCCGGCGGGCACGTGGGTCGCGGCCGGGTTCTCCAACGGCGCGAACATCGCCTCGGCCACGCTGTTCCGCCGGCCCGAGGTGCTGGCCGGCGCCGTGCTGCTGGCCGCGATGGTCCCCTTCCGGGACGGGCCGGGGGAGGCCGACCTCACCGGGAAGCGGGTGGCGGTGTCCAACGGGCGCCGCGACCCGATGGCGACGGCCGCGCACACGGACACGCTGGTGGCGCAGCTGCGCGGGTGCGGGGCCGAGGTGGCCGAGTTCCCGCACGACGGCGGGCACGGCATCGACGCGGAGGTGCTGCCGGAGCTGCGGGCGTTCCTGGCCGGCTGACGGTCGGGGGTGGCGTTCCGGGTGTTCGCGCGCCCGATGGGCCTTCGCGCGCTGCCGGCGGCGCGCGAGCCGCTTCGCAGCGCGCGAGCCGCCTGCCCGGGCGCCCTGCGTCGCGACCCGTGTCCCCGGGCCCGCGTTGGCGCTAGCCTGCCTCGCATGGCGCGCTACTTCGATGTGCACCCCGTCGACCCGCAGCGGCGGTCGATCTCCCAGGTCGTCGACGTCGTGCGGGAGGGCGGCCTGATCGCCTACCCCACCGACTCCTGCTTCGCGCTGGGCTGCCAGCTCGGCAACGGGAAGGGACTCGACCGGATCCGGGAGATCCGGGAGCTCGACGACAAGCACCACTTCACGCTGATGTGCGCCGACTTCGCCCAGCTCGGCCAGTTCACCCAGGTCAGCAACGCGGTGTTCCGGCTGGTCAAGGCGTCGACGCCGGGGCAGTACACGTTCATCCTCCCGGCGACGAAGGAGGTGCCGCGCAAGCTGCTGCACCCGAAGAAGAAGACGGTCGGCGTGCGGATCCCCGACCACACCGTCACCCAGGCCTTGCTCGCCGAGCTGGGCGAACCGCTGCTGTCCTCCACGCTGCTGCTGCCCGACTTCGCCGAGCCGCTGACGCAGGGCTGGGACATCAAGGAGCGCCTCGACCACCTCGTCGACGCCGTGATCGACTCCGGCGAGTGCGGCACCGAGCCCACCACCGTGGTCGACCTGTCCGGCGACGAACCGGAGGTCGTACGGGTGGGCGCGGGGGACCCGTCGCGGTTCGAGTGACCGTCCCTACCCGCCGGCCATCGCGCCCACCACCAGGAACGGTTCGGTGCCCGCGACGACGGCCGCGGGCAGCGGGTCGTCGGCCGGGGTGTGCGAGAGGTCCTGCTCGCACGCGAAGAACCGCACGAACGGCCGCCGCCGCCCGGTGCCGTGGTCGCGCACGGTGCCGCGCAGCACCGGGAACCGCCGCTCGAGCGCGTCGAGCACCGAGCGCTGGGTGACCTCGCCGTCGACGGGGAGCGTGACCTCCCCGTCGACACCGGCGAGGCGGCGCAGGTGGGTGGGCAGCTTGACCCTGACCTCCACGGCGCTCATGGCAGCGTCTGCACCTCCACCGACAGCACCGCGGGCAGGTCGCGCACGATCGGCTCCCAGCGGTCGCCCGCGTCGGCCGAGGCGTAGACCTGGCCGCCGGTGGTGCCGAAGTACACGCCGCAGGAGTCCAGCCGGTCCACCGCCATGGCGTCGCGCAGGACGTTGACGTAGCAGTGCTCCTGGGGCAGGCCGCGGGTCAGCGGCTCCCACTCGTGGCCTCCGGTGCGGCTGCGGTACACCCGGAGCCTGCCCTCGGGCGGGAAGTGCTCGGAGTCGCTGGTGATCGGCACGACGTAGACCGTGTCCGGCTCGTGGGCGTGCACGTCGATGGGGAACCCGAAGTCGGTGGGCAGGTCGCCGCCGATGTCGTGCCAGTTCTCGCCGCCGTCGTCGCTGCGCATGACGTCCCAGTGCTTCTGCATGAACAGCGTGTCCGGCCGGGCCGGGTGCAGCGCCAGGTTGTGCACGCAGTGCCCGACCTCCGCGTCGGAGTCCGGGATGCCCTCGGAGTGCAGCCCGCGGTTGACCGGCCGCCACGTCGTGCCCGCGTCGTCGGTGCGGAACGCGCCCGCGGCCGAGATCGCGACCGTCATCCGGGCGGGGTCGCGCGGGTCGGGCACGATCGTGTGCAGGCACATGCCGCCCGCGCCGGGCTGCCAGTGCGGGCCGGACCCGTGCCCGCGCAGGCCGGACAGCTCGTGCCAGGTGCCGCCGCCGTCGGTGGAGCGGAACAGCGCCGCGTCCTCGACGCCGGCGAACACCGTGTCGGGGTCGGTCGCCGACGGTTCGAGGTGCCAGACCCGCGCGAACTCCCAGGGGTGCGGCGTGCCGTCGTACCACTGGTGGGTGCCCGGCACGCCGTCGTAGGTGAACTCGTTGCCGACCGGTGCCCACGTCGAGCCGCCGTCGTCGGAGCGCTGCACGACCTGCCCGAACCAGCCACCGGACGGCGCCGCGAACAGCCGGTCGGGATCCGCGGCCGAACCCGCCACGTGGTAGACCTCCCAGCCGGGGAAGTGCGGCCCGCGGACCTCCCACGTGCGTCGCCTGCCGTCCGCGGTCAGCACGAACGCGCCCTTTCGGGTGCCGACCAGTACCCGTACGCCGCTCATCTCGTCTCCGTCCCGGCCGCGCGGTCGCGGCCCGCAGGTACAGACGGCCGCGATGCGCCGAACTCATCGGTGTCAGCCCACCCGGCCCAACAGCTCCGGCGAGAGCAGCGGCCGCTCGGCGAGCACCAGCGGGGTGAGCTGCTCCGCCGCGGTCGGGCGCGCGATGAGATGGCCCTGGACGAGGTCGCATCCCAGCCTGCGCAGCTCGCGCAGCTGGCCCGGGCGCTCCACCCCCTCGGCGACGGTGCGCAGCCCGAGGTGGCGGGTGAGGTCGAACAGGCCTGCCAGGAACCGCTTCTGCCGGGCGTCGTGGTCGATGTCGGCCACGAAGAACCGGTCGATCTTGACGGTGTCCACCGGGGTGGACGCGAGCCGGGCCAGCGTGCTGTAGCCGGTGCCGAAGTCGTCGAGCGCCAACCGCACGCCCATCATCCGCAGCCTGCCCATGACGTCGACGGCGGCGTCGTGGCGGTTGGTCACGGCCACCTCGGTCATCTCCAGCGCGAGCTGGCCGGGCAGCAGGAGATGGCGCCGCAGCAGGTCGCAGATCCGGTCGGGCAGCCCGGTGTCGGTGAACTCGCTCGGGTTGACGTTGACGGCGATGCGCAGCCTGCGATGCCCGAGCGCGGCGTTCCAGCAGCCCAGCTGCGCGCACGCCTGCTCCAGCATGAGGGCGGTCAGGTGCCCGGAGAGGCCCGCCTGCTCGCAGATCGGCACGAACTCGGTCGGTGGCACCTCGTGGCCGTCGTGGGTCCAGCGGGCCAGCGTCTCCAGCGCGCCGATCCGGCCGGACACGGGTCGACGACCGGCTGGTAGACCGCGCGGATCGCGCCCTCGGCCAGCGCGGCGGCGAACGCGCGGGGCAGGACCGGCCCCGGTCCGGCGGCGACCTCCAGCGCGGGGGAGTGCACCAGCACCGAGCCCTTGCCCGCCGCCTTGACCGCGTACATCGCGACGTCGGCGCGGTGCAGCAGGGCCGTGGCCGCGCCGCGGGCGGTGCCGGGCCCGACGCCGGCCACCCCGACACTGGCGGTGACCACGACCGACCGCCCGTCGAGGGCGAACGGGGCGCGCAGCGCGTCCAGGAGGGCGTGCGCGACGGTGGTGGCCCCGTCCGGGCCGCCCTGCTCGACCAGCACCGCGAACTCGTCGCCGCCGAGCCGGGCGAGCGTGTCGGTGCTCCGCAGGGTGGCCCGCAGGCGCTCGGCGACCCCGATCAGCAGGGCGTCGCCGATGGCGTGGCCGAGCGAGTCGTTGACGGTCTTGAAGCCGTCCAGGTCGAGGAACACCACCGACACCGGCCGCCGGTCGCGGGCGGCCACGTCGAGGGCATGACCGAGCCGGTCGAGGAACAGCGCGCGGTTGGCGAGGCCGGTCAGGCTGTCGTGGAAGGCCAGCTGCTGCAGCTCCCGCTCCCGCTGCTGCACGGTGCGGGCGAGCATCTGGTTGTCGCGCACCGTGACGTACTGGCGCACGAGCACGAGCCCGACCAGCGCCGCGAGCAGGCCGACGGCGACCGGGTCCAGCGCGGTCCCGCCGGCCGTGCGGACCGCGGCGACGACCACGGCCGCGGCCAGCGGCAGGTACGGCAGCAGCCCGGCCGGTGCGACGGCCTCCGGGGCGGGAGGCCGGGTGCCGCGCCGGGCCCCGGTCACGAGCGAGCCCGCCGTGCCGAGCAGGCAGAACGCGGCCCACCACCCCCAGTCGACCACCGACCCGGTCGCGTAGGTGCCGGCGGCGGTGGCGTAGGAGAACGCGACGTCCGAGGCGGCCATCGCCAGCATCGCGCCCCCCAGCAGGCCCCACAACAGGGGCTTCTCGCCGGTCTGCGCGATCGTCAGCACGGTGACGGTCAGCAGCACGACGTCGGCGATCGGGTAGGCGAGCGCCGCGGCGGCCGTGGTCGTCGGTGGCTCGCCTGCGATCGGGGCGACGACGCCGAACCACGCCAGCAGCCCGAACGCGCAGCCGACCATGAGCGCGTCGAGCAGCCGGCGCGGCGTGGCGAGACCCCGCGCCCGCGGGGCGAGCAGGCCCAGCCCGATCAGGGCCACGACGGGGAACCCCAGGTAGCCCACATCGGCGGGTGAGGGGAACGGGGTGGTGGTGTCGAGCAGCGTCTCGTGGACGGTCCGGACGACCTGGCCCGTCGCCCAGGACCCGGCCGCGACGGCCATCGCCACCCACCCGCGCCGGGATCTCCCGCGTGACCGGGCCGCGGCGCGGGCGCACCCCAGCACCGCGCCGGCGGCGAGCGCGAGCACGCCGAGGTCGGCCGTCCACAGGCGGGCCTCGCCGGTGAGCACGGTGGTCAGCGCGATCAGGACGATCAGCGCGGCACCCGCGGCGACGCCGGCGAGAGGCACGGTCGCGGGGGCCGGGGCCGGTCTCGGGGTCGCCGCGGGATGCGGCGGTGCGGTCATGTGCCGGACATCGGTCGCGGCACGTCGGGGTTGACGACGTGTCGTGAGCGGTGCGTCACGCGGTGTAGTTCCTGCGGTCGGCGGCGGCGCCGCTCAGCGCGACTGCAGGGCGTCGAGCGCCACCGCCATCGAGGCCGCCACCCGGAAGTCCAGGCGCGGGTCCTGGACGGTGACGGTGTAGCGGTCGCGGATCGCCTTCTGCCGCTCGCTGGTCAGGACGGGGGCGCCGCCGTGCACGTCGACGAAGTCGAAGTGGAAGACGAACGGCACCCAGACGTCGCCGAGGTAGGGGATCAGCGTCCAGATCCGGCGCAGGACCGCGATGACCGGTCGCCGCTCCTGGCCGCGGGCCTCCAGCCCGGGCGCCCCCAGGGTCCAGGTCGAGCGCAGCAGGCTCGCGCCGAACTCCTTCCGGAAGTAGCCGATCGGGTGGCCGGACTCGTCGAACACGTCGTGCTCGGCGTGGACGTCGAGGCGCTGGCGTGCCTTGAAGGAGAACACCGTGCGGGTGCGTGCCTCGTCGGTGAAGAAGGTGATCTCCTCCTTCAGCTTCATCCGCTTCTGCTCGGCGAAGGCGAGCAGGGGCCCCTCGGTGCCGTCCGGGTTCGCCGCGAACACCAGGTAGCGGTTGACCATCAGGGTGATCTTCTGGCGGACGAAGAACCGCGGCACCTGCATCGGTGGGTGGGTCATGCGGCGAGTCTGGCAGCAGCACTCACCCCAGCGCCGCCATCCCCTCGATCGACAGGACACGTTCGATGCCCAGCACCGAGGCCCCCGCCAGGCCCGCGAACTCCCCGATGACGCTGCTGGCGAGCACCAGGTTGCGCGTGGCCAGGGGCAGGGCCCGCTGGTACACGACGCTGCGCACGCCGGCGAGCAGGTCGTCGCTCGCCGCGGTGACCGAGCCGCCGAGGGTCACCCGGGCCGGGTTGTAGAAGTGCACCAGCATCGCGACGACCTCGCCGATCAGGCCGCCCGCCTCGCGCACCAGCGCGACGGCCGCGGGGTCGGCCCGGGCCAGCAGCCGCCGCACGTCGGCGATCGTGGCCTGCTGCCCGTCCACCCGTCCCAGCCGGTCGGCGATGGCCCGGGCGGAGGCGACGGCCTCGATGCAGCCGACGTTGCCGCACACGCAGGTGACGTCCGGGGCGCCACGGACGCGGACGTGCCCGATGTCGCCCGCCGCCCCGTCCGCGCCGTGGTGCAGCACCCCCTCGGTGGTGACCAGGCCGCCTCCGATGCCGGTGCCGACCTTGACGAACAGCAGCGGGGCCTGGTCGGCGGGCAGCGCCCGGGCCTCGCCGAGCGCGCGCAGGTTGACGTCGTTCTCCAGCACGGCCGGGCAGCCGTAGGTCTCGCGCAGGCGCGCGGCCACCGGGTAGGCGTGCCAGCCGGGCATGATCGGCGGGCGGACCGGCACCCCGAGCTGACCGTCGACCGGGCCGGGCAGCCCGATGACGACGGCCCGCACCGGCGCGCGGGAGGACGCGGCGGAGCGCAGCCGGTCGAGGTGGGACTCGACCACGCCAAGCACCGCGTCCGGGCCCTCCTGCACGTCGATGTCGACGTGGACGTGGCCGAGCAGCCGCTGGCGCAGGTCGACCACCGCCAGGTGCGCGCCGCGGGCACCGACGTCGGCGAGCAGCACCAGCCCGCCGTGCGGGGACAGGGCGAGCCGGTCGGCGGGGCGTCCCCGCCCCGGGGTGGCGCGGATGCCGTCCGGGACGAGCACGCCACGGGCGAGCAGCTCGTCGACGGCCGCGCTCACCGTGGTGCGGGCGAGCCCGGCCGCCGTCACGAGGTCGGCCTTGCTCACCGCGGTGCCGGAGGCGACCAGGCGCGCGACGGTGCTGCGGGTGACCGCGGCGTCGACCCGGCCGGACAGCGGTGGTGCCTCGAGGCGCAGGGACGGCAGGCCGAGGGCGGACGGCACGGACATCACGACCAGATATCGACGGAAAAATAGCGGAAAGAGGCATTATTCCGTCGTTGTAGGTCACTGGTCAACGCTCCTACGTTGCTCGCGTGTTGCTGGAGATGCGGGGCATCGTCAAGGAGTTCCCGGGCGCCCGGGCGTTGGACGGCGTCGATCTCGACGTCGCCGCGGGTGAGGTGCACTGCCTGCTCGGGCAGAACGGCGCGGGCAAGTCCACGCTGATCAAGGTGCTGGCCGGGGCGCACCGCCCGGACGCGGGCGAGATCCGCTGGGCCGGGGAGACGGTCGCGTTCGCCTCGCCGCAGGCCGCCGACGCCGCCGGGATCGCGACGATCCACCAGGAGCTCGACCTGGTGCCCGGGCTGAGCGTGGCGGAGAACGTCGTGCTCGGCCACGAGCCGGCCCGGCTCGGCTTCACCCGTCCCCGTGACGCCGAGCGGATCGCCCGCGACCTGCTCGTGCGCCTGGGCCACCCGGAGATCGGGCCGCGCCGTGAGCTGGGCCGGCTCTCCGCGGCGGGCCAGCAGGTGGTGAGCATGGCGCGGGCGCTGGCCCGCGACGCGCGGCTGATCGTGATGGACGAGCCGTCGGCGGTGCTGGACCCCGACGAGGTGCGCAACCTGTTCCGGGTGATCCGCGAGCTCACCGCGGAGGGCACCGCCGTCGTCTACATCTCGCACCGGCTCGAGGAGATCCGGGAGATCGGCGACCGGGTCACCGTGCTCAAGGACGGCGCCACGGTCGGCCGCGATCTGCCCGCCCGCACGACCCCCACGGCCGAGGTGATCCGGCTGATGACCGGCCGGACCATCGAGTACGCCTTCCCGCCGCGCACCGCCCGAATCGATCCGGCGCAGCCCACCGGCGAGGTGGCGCTGGAGGTCGACGGGCTCGCGCGCACCGGCGAGTTCTCCGGCGTCGGCCTCACCGTGCACGCGGGTGAGGTCGTCGGCCTCGCGGGCCTGGTCGGATCCGGGCGCTCGGAGATCCTCGAGACGGTGTACGGGGCGCGCCGCGCCACCGCGGGCACGGTCCGGGTGCGCGGCCGGGCGCTGCGCGCGGGGTCGGTGCCCGCCGCGGTCCGCGCCGGGATGGGGCTGTGCCCCGAGGAGCGCAAGAGCCAGGGCCTGCTGCTGGGCGAACCGGTGTACCGCAACGTGTCGCTGTCGACGCTGGCCCGGTTCGCCCGCGGCGGGTTCGTGCGCCGCGGCGCGGAGCTGGCCGCGGCGCGCGACGTCACCGCCCAGCTCGACGTGCGGCCGGCCGACCCGACCCGGGCGACGCGGACGCTGTCGGGCGGGAACCAGCAGAAGGTCGTGCTGGCCCGCTGGTTGCTGCGCGGCTGCACGGTGCTGCTGCTCGACGAGCCCACCCGCGGCGTCGACGTCGGCGCCCGCACCGAGATCTACGCGCTGATCCGGCGGTTGGCCGCGAGCGGCGTCGCGGTGGTGCTGGTGTCGAGCGAGGTGCCCGAGGTGCTGGGCCTCGCCGATCGGGTCCTGGTCGTGCGCGAGGGCCGCGTGGTGCACGAGGCGCCGAGCACGGAGCTCGACGAGAGCCGGGTCCTCGACCTGGTGATGGAGGGAAGTGCCCGTGTCTGAACCCGGAGTGTCGACGCAGAAGGACGTCCCGGCGCGCGAGCGCGCCGCGCCGCGGCCCGACGGGGGGCGGGGCGGCGATCCGGTGGGCGGCCGGGAGCCGTCGCGGGCCGCGCGCCTGCTCGACAGCGGGGCCGGGCGCAACCTCGGGCTCGTCGCCGTGCTCGTCCTGCTGTGCGTGGTGGGCGTGTCCACGGCGGACACCTTCGCGACCACGTCGAACCTGCTGACGATCCTCACCTCGGCCTCGATCATCGGGGTGATCACCGTCGGGGTCACGTTCGTGATCATCGGCGGCGGCATCGACCTGTCGGTCGGCAAGGTGATGGCGTTGGCGTCGGTCTGGGCCACCACGGTGGCGACCCAGTCCTTCGGCCCGTGGGTCATGATCTTCTGTGCGCTGGCCGTCGGCGCCGGGGCCGGGCTGGTCAACGGCGTGCTCATCGCCTACGGCCGGATCGTGCCGTTCATCGTCACGCTGGCGATGCTCATCACCGCGCAGGGCCTGGCCGAGCGGATCTCCGGGCGGCGCAGCCAGATCGTGACCGACCCGGTGATCGCGGGCATCGCCACCACCCGCCCCCTGGGCATCCCGCTGCTCGTCTTCGTCTTCGCCGCGGTGGTCGCGCTGGGCTGGGTGCTGCTCAACCGCACCACCTTCGGTCGCCGCACGTTCGCCATCGGCGGCAACCCCGAGGCGGCCCGCCTCGCCGGCCTGGACGTCAAGCGCCACACGATCGCGCTCTACGTCCTGTCCGGGCTCTGCTGCGGCATCGCCGCGATCATGATCGCGTCGCTGACCACCACCGGGTCGAGCACCCACGGCACGCTCTACGAGCTCGACGCCATCGCCGCGGTGATCATCGGCGGCACCCTGCTCTCGGGCGGTCGCGGCACGCTGATCGGCTCGATCCTCGGTGTTCTGGTGTTCACGACGATCACCAACCTGTTCGTCCTCAACAACCTGGCGACCGAGGTCCAGAACATCGCCAAGGGCGTGATCATCGTCGTCGCCGTGCTGATCCAGACCCGCGCGCAACGTCCCTCGCACTGACCTGTCCCGGAACACCCCCGCACGAAGGAGTGCCCCACCATGTCCGAATCACTCGCGCGCCGCGGTTTCCTCGTCGGCGCCCTCGGTGTCGGCGCCGCCCTCACCGCGGCCTGCACCAGCAACGCCGCACCCACGGCCGCGGGCGGCGGCCCCAACGTGGCCGCCGCGGCGGGCGACAACGCCGAACCCGGCACGCCCGTCACCATCGGCTTCTCGGCCCCGGCCGCCGACCACGGCTGGATCGCCGCGATCGCGGCCAACGCGCAGGCCCAGGCCGGGCAGTACTCCGACGTCACGCTGGAGGCGGTGAACCCCACCAACGACATCACCCAGCAGATCGCGGCCGTCGAGACGCTGATCAACCAGGGCGTCGACGCGCTGGTGATCCTGCCCAACGACGGCAGCCAGCTCACCTCGCTGGGGGTCCGGGCGATGGAGGCCGGCATCCCGGTGATCAACCTGGACCGGATCTTCGACTCCCCGCTGGCCTACCGGACCTGGATCGGCGGCGACAACTACGGCATGGGCGTGTCGGCGGGGACCTACATCGGCACTCGCCTGCGGGACGCCGGGGTGGCCGACCCGGTGATCGGCGAGATCGCCGGCATCGACAACCTCCCGCTCACCCAGGCCCGCAGCCAGGGCTTCTCCGACGCGCTGGCGTCGTTCGGGTTCGCCGTCGGCCCGCGCCAGGCCGCGGACTTCACCGCGCAGGGCGGCCAGCGCGTCGCCGCCAACCTGCTCCAGGCCGCCCCGCAGCTCGACGCGCTGTGGAACCACGACGACGACCAGGGCATCGGGGTGCTCGCCGCGATCACCCAGGCCGGGCGCAGCGAGTTCTTCATGGTCGGCGGCGCCGGATCGGCCAACGCCATGCGCGAGATCCAGGCCGGGACGTCGGTGCTGGAGGCGACGGTCACCTACAGCCCGACGATGGCGTCCTCGGCGATGTCGCTGGCCCGCCTCGTCGCCCAGAACCGGGGGATGGGCGACCTCGTGGAGAAGGAGGTGCCGACCTCGATCACGCTGGCGTCGGCCACGATCACCGCCGAGAACGTCGCCGACTACCTGCCACTGGGCTTCGAATCGTGAGCCTGCGTCCCACCGGCCTGGGCGTCGGGATGATCGGCCACGCCTTCATGGGGGCCGCCCACTCCCAGGCATGGCGCACCGCGGGCCGGTTCTTCGACCTCCCGCTCACCCCGGACATGGCCGTGCTGTGCGGACGCGACGCCGCGACCGCACGGGCCGCGGCCGACCGGCTGGGCTGGCGCGACGTCGAGACCGACTGGAAGGAGCTGCTGACCCGCGACGACGTGGCGCTCGTCGACGTGTGCGCGCCCGGTGACGTGCACGCCGAGATCGCGGTCGCCGCGCTGGACGCGGGCAAGCACGTGCTGTGCGAGAAGCCGCTGGCCAACACCGTCGAGGAGGCGCGCGCGATGGTCGCGGCCGCCGAGCGGGCGCGGGCGTCGGGCGTGCGCTCGATGGTGGGTTTCAACTACCGCCGCGTGCCCGCGGTGGCGCTGGCCCGGCGCCTGGTCGAGCAGGGCCGGATCGGGCAGGTGCGCCACGTGCGCGCCACCTACCTGCAGGACTGGATCGTCGATCCGGAGGTGCCGCTGGTGTGGCGGCTGCGGGCCGAACGCGCCGGGTCGGGGGCACTCGGCGACATCGGCGCGCACGTCGTCGATCTCGCGCAGTACGTCACCGGGGACCGGCTCAGCGGAGTCTGCGGGCTCACCGAGACGTTCGTGCGGGAGCGGCCGTTGCCCGACGGCGACGGTCGGGGTGCCGTGACCGTCGACGACGCGGCACTGTTCCTGGGTCGGTTCGCCGGCGGGGCGGTGGCGAGCTTCGAGGCCACCCGGTTCGCCACCGGGCGCAAGAACCAGATCCGGCTGGAGGTCAACGGCAGCGCGGGTTCGCTCGCGTTCGACTTCGAGCAGATGAACGAGCTGCAGTTCTTCGACGGCGCCGAGGACCCCGAGGTCGCGGGGTTCCGCCGGATCGTCGTCACCGAGCCCGCGCACCCGTACGCCGCGGCCTGGTGGCCGCCGGGGCACGGGCTGGGCTACGAGCACACGTTCACCCACGAGATCGTCGACCTGGTACGCGACATCGCGGCGGGCACCGACCCCGTCCCGTCCTTCGCCGACGGGCTGGCGGTGCAGCTCGTGCTCGACGCCGTGAGCCGTTCGGCGGCGGCGGGGAGCCAGTGGAAGGAGATCGAGGAATGAGACCGGTCACGCTGTTCACCGGCCAGTGGGCCGACCTGCCGTTCGAGGAGGTGGCGCGGCTGGCGGGGGAGTGGGGCTACGACGGCCTGGAGATCGCCTGCTGGGGCGATCACTTCGACGTCTGGGCCGCCGTCGAGGACGACTCCTACGTCGCCGGGCGGCGCGAGATCCTGGAGAAGCACGGGCTGTCGGTGTACGCCATCTCCAACCACCTCACCGGCCAGGCCGTCTGCGACGACCCGATCGACGCCCGGCACGAGGCGATCCTGCCCCCGCGGGTGTGGGGCGACGGCTCACCGGAGGGGGTCCGGCAGCGGGCGGCGGAGGCCATGCAGGTGACCGCGCGGGCGGCGGCGAAGCTCGGCGTGGACACCGTCGTCGGGTTCACCGGGTCGAGCATCTGGAAGACCGTGGCGATGTTCCCGCCGGTGCCGCAGTCGATGGTCGATGACGGCTACCGCGACTTCGCTGACCGCTGGAACCCGATCCTGGACGTCTTCGACGAGGTCGGGGTGCGGTTCGCCCACGAGGTGCACCCGTCCGAGATCGCCTACGACTACTGGACCACCGTCGCCGCGCTGGAGGCGGTCGGGCACCGCGCGGCGTTCGGGCTGAACTGGGACCCCAGCCACTTCGTGTGGCAGGACCTCGACCCGGTCGGGTTCCTGTGGGACTTCCGGGACCGCATCTACCACGTGGACTGCAAGGACGCGAAGCGCCAGGTCGGCAACGGGCGCAACGGCCGCATGGGCTCGCACCTGCCCTGGGCCGACCCGCGCCGCGGTTGGGACTTCGTCTCCACCGGGCACGGCGACGTGCCGTGGGAGGCGTGCTTCCGCATGCTCAACTCCATCGGCTACGCGGGCCCGATCTCGGTGGAGTGGGAGGACGCGGGCATGGACCGGCTGGTCGGGGCGCCGGAGGCGCTGGAGTTCGTGCGGCGGATGGCGTTCGACCCGCCGTCCGCGGCGTTCGACGCGGCCTTCGCGCAGCGCTGAGAGCGCCCTTGGCTACCGTCGGGCGGTGGCCAAGCTCTACTTCCGCTACGGAGCGATGAACTCCGGCAAGTCGACCTCGTTGATCCAGGTCGCGCACAACTACGAGGAGCGCGGTCAGCGGGTCCTCGTGGTCAAGCCGGGCGTCGACACGAAGAGCCCGGCCGTGCTGTCGCGGATCAGCGTGGCCCGCGAGGTGGACCTCGCCGTCGACGAGCACACCGACCTGCGGGCCGCCGTGCTGGCGCACCCGGGGGTCGACTGCGTGCTCGTCGACGAGGCGCAGTTCCTCACCGGCCGCCAGGTCGAGCAGCTGTTCGCCCTGGCCGTCACCGACGGGGTGCCGGTGATCGCCTACGGGCTGCGCAGCGACTTCCGCACCCGCGGGTTCCCGGGCAGCATCCGGCTCATGGAGCTCGCGCACTCCCTCGAGGAGCTCAAGACGATCTGCCGGTGCGGGCGCAAGGCGATCCTCAACGCCCGCACGGTCGGGGGCCGCCTCACCCAGGACGGCGACCAGGTCGCGATCGAGGACGACGGCCCGGTCGGCTACGAGTCCATGTGCGGCACCTGCTACCTGTCGACGCTGGGCTGGCCCGCCTGACCGCCGGTCAGCCGCAGCCCGGTCCGGAGCCGGCGCGGTTCGCCGGTGAGGGGGTCGGTGAACGCCAGTTCGGCCGCGAGCAGCTGCAGCGGCCGGGTGAAGTCGTCGAGCGGCCGCTCGGTGACCGCGGGGTAGAGGTCGTCGTCGACGATGGGGACGCCCAGCGCGGCCATGTGCAGGCGGAGCTGGTGCGTTCGCCCGGTGCGCGGGGTCAGCCGGTAGCGGGCCAGCCCGCCACTGCGTTCGACGAGCTCGACGTGCGACTCGGCGTTGGGCGGCCCCTCGACCTCCCTGGCCTGCAGCTGTCCGCGCTCCTTGACGATCCGGCTGCGCACCGTGCGTGGCAGCTCCAGTGCCGGGTCGTAGGGCGCGACCGCCTCGTACACCTTGTGGACGCGGTGGTCGCGGAACATCGTCTGGTACGCCCCACGCCGCTCCCGGTGGATCACGAACATCACCAGCCCCGCCGTGCCGCGGTCCAGGCGGTGCGCCGGGCTGAGCTCGGGGAGCCCGAGGTCGTGGCGCAGCCGCACCAGCGCGGTCTCCCGGACGTGCCTGCCGCGGGGGATCGTCGCCAGGAAGTGCGGCTTGTCCACCACGAGCAGGTCCTCGTCGCGGTGCACGATGCCGATCTCGAAGGGCACCGTGACCTCCTCGGGCAGGTCGCGGTGGAACCACAGGTAGGTATCGGGGACGTACGGGGCGTCGGGGGCGAGCGGGCCGCGATGGTCGACGAAGCGGCGCTGCGCGAGCATGGCGTCGATCCGGGCGGGTTCGACACGGGGCAGGCGCTCGACCAGGTGGTCGCGCATCGTCGGCCACGACCCCCCGGCCGGGGTGCGGAGCCGGACGGGATCCAGCCCCAGCCGCTGCGGGAGGGGGGAGGGAGGCCGGCGTCTGGTCACAGCTCCGCGCGGATCTTGCCGAGGACGGGGCTCAGGTCTGGCACGGCACTCCCGGCGGGTCGTGGCTGCTCTGATCGTGAACAGAGCGGATCGAACTGCCGTGCCACCCCTGCCCCGGCCCAGCCAGCCAGGTCGTCGAGGCCCCCCAGCGCGTACACCCCGGATGAACGCGGCGATCTCGGCCCGAGTGTAGACCAGCGGTGGGATGGCGGGAGTTGCGCACGGCGACGTCGTCGTCGGGCATCGGAGCGAGCTCGACACGACGCGCCGGGCACGTGTACGCCCGCAGTGGCGGTACCGCGCTGCCGAGCACGTTGTGGCCGTGTGCCCTGCGGGGACCCCCGAGCTGGCCCGGCGCTGCCACGGGCGACCACGGGACCCCTGACCCTCGCGGGTGCTGCCGCCTGTGAACTACTCCCGGTAGTCGTGGGGTTGGGTCCAGTACCGGTGTCCGGTGGGGGTGATCCATTCGACGCGGCGGTCGGGGTGGAGGACGACCTGCCAGCCGGGGTGTTCTTTCATGTGATGGTGGGCGGTGCACAGGGTGCACAGGTTGGCCTCGTCGGTGGGCCCGCCGGTGTTCCATGGGGTGACGTGGTCGAGTTCGCAGGTGGCGGCGTTGCGGCGGCAGCCCGGGGTGCGGCAGGTGACGTCGCGGCCGCGGACGAAGTCGGCCAGCCCGGCCGGGGGCCGGTACACCGTGCGCCCGTAGTCGAGCAGGGTTCCGGAGGCGGGGTCGACGAGCAGCCGCCGCCATACCGAGTCGGTGGCGATGTCGCGGGCCAGGTGCGC